>CAKXHL010000013.1 GCA_934875375.1 uncultured bacterium | reverse complement strand
CTCATTTTTCACTTGCCTAAAACCTCCTTGCTCTTTCGTGATGCAGTTGCCAAACCATCTCGATTGTTGCACGGAGGCTTTATTTGCCATGGCTTTTTATTTACCCCTGGTTCCTACCAGGGGTTTTGTTAAGCCTAAAGGCAACAAAAACAGAGAGGCGGCGAGTCACTCGCCGCCTCTCTGTTTTTGAGAAAAGAAAGATGTTTTGATTTTATGTACCCGCCGGAAAGGCGGGAAAGGATCAGAGACAGTCACCAGAAGTAGGGGTATAGCGACTGGATTCAGTGGCCGGGGTATAAAAGCAGTCACCGGTATTCGCAGGAGAAACACCGTTTCCGCTGTTAATGCCGTCCCCTCCTACAAAACCGTTGCCAAAAACGACTTCATAATTTACCGTTACCGGAATGTACTCTGTGAAAGATCCACCGCAGCCTTCATTTCTGCAGCCGCTTCTTCCAGTGTTATAGTTTCTGTACCGATTACAATTCATCATTTCAATCCTCCCAATCTGCGGATTTGTTTCCGCCCTATAAAGTATGCTGCGGCCTGCTGATTGGTGAAGGATCAACTCTCTGAATAGTTCCGCATCCAATTTTGGAGCCGGAATCTCCCGCCGGTTGTGTGGTGAAATCGTCTCGGTTCGTATGGACAACAACGGCGCGGCCCAAAACCTCCCAAAGTGAAAAGTGATCGGTATAAAAAGCAAACCAGGCTTGGTCTCCACTGGCGATCAATGGAGGAAGATCCCCAGCGTGATCTGGATGCTGGCATCCGGCAGGATTGTAATGGCTCCCCACGTTGGCAAAAGGATCGAGCTCATTGCCGGAACAGTCCTCTTTTTCATGAATGTGCAAACCGAAAACTCGGTGTGGACAAGAAGAGTTTTCGGTAGGAAGTCCGGTAAAATAAGCAGATAAAAGGACGCCTCTTCCCAATTGATAAAACTTTACAGTGCCTGAAAGATTGGGATGGGAGACATCTCCGGCCAATTGTGCAATCGCTTGCGGCGGACGGGACAGCATCCGGCTAAAATAGGAATCAATTTTTAAATCATCTTGCATTGGTATCACACTCCCGCTCCATTTTATGAAGGAGGTGAAGAAAAGTTGCTATGCAAATGATTGCTTGAATTCAAAGTTCCTGATAGTTTCCCAAAAAAGTGAAACTTGGAAGCTTTTTCGATAAATCATCCATCAAAAGTTGAATTTGTAAAGAAGAAGTATTTCCTGAAAAATCCAAATAGAAATAATATTCAAAGTTTTTTTCGCTTACAGGCCTGGACTCAATTTTCGTTAGATTTAAATTCAACGATGCAAACTGAGAGAGTAACTGATTTAATGCCCCAGGCTGATGCGGAAGAGAAAAGACCAGACTGATTTTATTGGCGTGTTCAGTATAAAAGCTTTTCCGGGAAACAGCTACAAAGCGGGTGGTATTATGCTGTGCCGTTTGAATATTGGGGGAAAGCACTTGCAGTCCATAAATTTTTGCACAGTAAGAGGAAGCAATAGCCGCTTTGTGGATATCTCCCAGCGCAGCAACCATTTTTGCTGCCGCTGCTGTATTTTCCATAGGAATTGTTCTGGCAAGAGGCAGTTTAGCGCAGAATTTTTTGCATTGGGATAATCCCTGAGGATGAGAATAAATTTCATTGATATCATCCAGTGTTGCATTGGGTAAGGCTAATAAATTTTGTTCTACCGGCAGACGGCATGCCCTGCTGATTGTGAGACGGTATCGTAGCAATAGATCATAAACCTGTCCTACTGACCCCGCCAGGGAATTTTCTACGGGAAGCACCGCAAAATCACAATCGCCTTGAGCGACCTTTTCAAAAGCATCCTCCCAGCTATAAACAAAAATCTGTTCTCCTCCCGGAAACATACAGCGGGCCGCTTCTCCGGAAAAGGCACCGGGAACCCCTTGGCAGGCGACTTTGGGGTGAGCTGGAAAATCAGCTTCTGTTTTCTGAGACAACTCCGTAACATGATTCATCAAAGTCCGTTCGTAATCTTTACTTACATCCATCAGACATTGGTAGACTTGCCGCAGATAGGTCGCTTTTTCCGTGGTCACACTTTGAGCAATCCGATCCAAAACCTGTTTCTCCCGCGTTGGATCGTATACTGGCAGACCAGCTTTTTCTTTGATTTTTGCCACTTGGGCAACCAAATCCATTCGTTGAGAAAACAGACAACTTAATTCTTTATCTGTTTCATTAATTCGCAGACGAATCTGTTCTAATTGACCGTTCATTCATTTTTCCCCTTTTTGACTTAGAGAGTTCTGCCTTCTACCTGAACATAGCGGCGCAGACTGGTCATAACGCCGTCGAAGGTTTCGGGGCGTAGGGATTGAGCGCCATCGGACAGGGCTTTTTCCGGATTGTTGTGAACCTCAATCATCAAGCCGTCTGCTCCGGCAACAATCGCGGATTTTGCCATCGGTTCCACAAGCCAAGTAATCCCGGTTCCATGGCTTGGATCAACAACTACCGGCAGGTGAGTCAAATGTTTTAAGATCGGCACAGCAGAGATATCCAGAGTATTTCGGGTAAAGGTTTCATAGGTGCGGATGCCTCGTTCGCACAAAATAACGCGTTCATTACCGCCGGCCATAATATATTCGGCACTCATCAGCCATTCTTCAATGGTACTGGAAAGGCCGCGTTTTAACAAGATTGGTTTGTCCAAATGCCCCAGTTCTTTGAGCAGTTCGAAATTCTGCATATTCCGTGCGCCCACCTGAATGATATCAACATCTTGAAAAAACGGGATTTGCGCCGCACTCATCACTTCGGAAACGATTGGAAGGCCAGTGGCCTCTTTTGCTTTCAGCAACAGTTCTACCCCTTCTGCCCGCAAGCCTTGGAAAGCATATGGAGAAGTACGAGGTTTAAATGCCCCGCCGCGGAGAATATGAGCGCCGGAGGATTTGACCTTTCTGGCGACATCTATGATCTGTTCTTCTGATTCCACCGAACACGGGCCGGCCATAACCACCACCTGATTGCCGCCGATTTGCAGACCATTGTCCAACGTAATTACTGTGTTTTGCGGATGAAATTTGCGGTTGACCATTTTATATGGTTCCTGCACACGAGTTACCCGCTCTACAATATCTTGATGAGCCAGAATTGAGTCCATGTCCACATGAGAAGTGTCGCCGACCAGGCCAATAATTGTGACCTGAGTCCCTTCCGTACAATGGCAGGCAACACCGGCATACTGGGACTTGATCTCCTCGATCAGCATTTCTGTTTTTTCCTTAGGAGTGTTAGGTCTGAGAACAACTACCATTTTGAAACATCCTTTCTAATTCATAAAACGTTCTGCAAAGTTGCAACAAAAAAGGGACTTATGAAAATATCATAAGTCCCCGATTTTTTACTTATCTGATGTGACCTATCATATTTTACCATATTCAACTAAGCCGGTGCTAAAGAAGAAAGCCCAGCTAAAGAAGAAGGTAAAGTTTTTAGAATAGGTTTTACTCATAAAGAAACCTCGCATACATTTTAACTGGATATATTCTAGCACCGACAGAACAGGTTGTAAAGAGTTTTTTTAAGATTCCATTAAAAAGATATTATCAGGAAAAAAGGAAAACGTATTTGTGTTTCTCCAAATCTTTCTTAAAAACCTGTTGCAAGTTTTATTTGATATTTCATATATGATATGATACGATAATCCCATAAGGAGGGGTGTTTATGTGGACGAGAGAACAAATAAAAGGAAATGCAAAGTATGTTTTGAGTTTTAGTTATTGGAAAGCGTTTTTGGCCTGCTTGATTGTGTCCCTGGTTGCCGGTGTATCGAATATGGGAGGCAGTTCAACTGGTTATACAATGACCTATCAGATTTCCAGTGACCATTTTTCTTGGCGGATTGGCGGCATTTTCTTGGCGGTTTTTTCGATACTGGCGTTTATGGGCGTGCTGTTCGGAATTTTTGTAGCCAATCCGATTTCGGTAGGAAAATGTCGCTTTTTCCTTGCTAACCGGCAAAATCGTGGGAATTATGATCAGATTTTTTCTCTTTTTAAAAGCGGCATTTACCTCAATGTGGTTAAAATCATGTTTTTGAGAGATTTATATACTTTTTTATGGAGCCTTTTACTGATTATTCCGGGAGTAGTAAAATCCTATGAATATAGCATGATTCCTTATATTTTGGCGGAAAATCCACAAATTGACTCTGACCGGGCTTTTGCGGTTTCACGTTCTATGACGGACGGGGAAAAAATCTCAATTTTTGTTTTAGACTGGTCTTTTTTCGGATGGATTATACTGGGGACCATGGCATGCGGTGTGGGTACATTGTTTGTAGCGCCCTATATTCAGGCAACTTATACGGAATTGTATGAAGTTTTAAAATATAAAGTCATTTCTGGCGGCATGGCTGGCACAGATGAACTAGGTGGTCCAAATGGCTATATGGGAGAGGAAGAACGAGGATATCATTCCTATCATGCTACTCCCAACAGCACTGAAAACGGCGCCAGAATGTGCGATTCGGTACCCTCTTGCCCCAGTCAAAACCATTCTCCAACAGGTTTTTCCCAAGAATCTCAAAATCCGATCACTACTGCACAGAATTCCGTTCAGCAAGAAACTTATGAAAATAAGACCTGGTTTGAACAACAGGTAGAACAGGAAAAAAGTGACGGTTTGGAATTGTAATTTGAATGAGGGAGCTGTATAGTGAGGACAATTATTTGGTTTTTTTATTTTTGGATCATTTTATTTCGCTATTTTCCTGTTCTGTATCGAATCAAAAAATTGGATCGGGAAGGTAGAGGGGAAGAACGAGACCAACTAATGGAACGATCTGTCTCAGCATGGGCACATAGCCTTTTGCGAGTGGCTGGCGTACAGGTAGAAGTATCTGGAATAGAAAATATTCCAACGGGCCCGGTAGTGTTTGTAAGCAATCACCAGGGGAATTTTGATATTCCTATTTTGCTGGCTCATTTGGATCGGCCGCATGGCTTTGTTGCCAAAATTGAAACGCAAAAGATTCCATTCATCCGCAGTTGGATGAAATACCTGCGTTGTGTCTTTTTGGATCGAAGCAATCCTCGTCAAGCCATGAGCGCGATTGGCCAGGCGGCTCATACAATCCAGGAAGGTAAGCCGATCATTCTTTTCCCGGAAGGAACCAGAAGCCGAGGCGACCAAATGCGGCAGTTCCAGTCCGGAGGGTTACGGTTAGCTACCAAATCGGAAGTACCGGTTGTGCCGTTAGTCATTAACGGTTCTTACCGAGTGATGGAGGCTCATGGGTTCTGGATTCATCCGGCAAAGGTATATTTGACCATTTTACCACCGGTTTTTGTAGCAGAAATGAATCGAGAGGAGAAAAAACAGTTTCCGATTTTTTTACATGATAAAATCCAGAAAGAATTGGAGAAACAGATAAACGAGTGAATGGTGTTTTATCTGTGCGTTTGCCTTTGGTAACTGGTAGATAGAAACAGTTTCGAATCAAAAAAGATTGATACTTAAATCGACGATTTTTTCCCAAATTATGCCATGTTTTCGGAAATGCAAAAGAAAAATTCTTTGAAAAAAGGCACCCTATTGGGTGCCTTTTTTATTAACAAACTGTCATCCAGGAGGAAAAATAAATAGTTCAATGGAAAATCGTTGCTTTATTTATCTTTGCGAAATAGGTTGACAAAACGCTGCCAAAGAGAGAGTTGTTCTGGGTCAGCTTTTTGCTGGTTGGATTGAGAAGTTGGTTCTTTCGGTTCATTGGAATGAGGAGCGGTCACTTTCATGACGAATTTTACGCTGGAACGAACGCCTTCGGCACTACCGCTGTAGCTGTTGTAAGAATTTACCTGCTCTTCTAACTTGTCAGAAATTTGGGAAATTGCTGACAGGTTTTCTGTATCAATGCTGCCTGTCATTTTTTCGATTCCTTCTGTAAGAAAAGTTGCGAAACCGCTGTTTAAAGTTTGTGCTCCATCTGAAAGATTACTGGTTCCGGATTTGAATTGTGTAATCGCATTCTGAATATCACGGCTGGCGGAAACCAGTTTTGAAAGGCCGCTGCTTAGATCAGAAGCGCCAGAACTCAGTCTAGAGGCACCGGATTGCAGCTGTCTTGCTCCTTCGGAAACGCTATTGGAACCTTGGGAAATTGCATTTACAGCGCCGACCACTGTGGTAAGATCAGAAGGATTATCTGAGTTGTATAAAGAACGGGTCAAGACAGACATATCCTCCATCATGGATTGGGCATTGCCGGAAAGTATATTGAATTCTCCCAATAGGCTGCCAAGGACAGAAAGATCAAGACTGGAAAGAGGTGAAATGACGGAAGTAATCGCCTGCTGTTTGGCTGACTGTGTTTCACTACTGTTTTGAATAGCAGAAGCAACTGTATCGCTACTTTGCGCCACGGCACCGACAACCTGATCAGCGGAAGATAGAACAGTTTCAAGTATTTGCTTGGCTTCATCATCATCCAGTCCATAACCTTTTAGCAACGCAAGCAGCTGTGCATTGGAAGAGAGATCAGAGATTGCATCTTGGCATAAAGATACGGTTTGTTCTACAGCAGCCTGCGCAGAATGATAGGAAACTTGGTCTACTGTAGTCCCAATACCCTCAGATAGAGAATTTTTCAACTGTTCTATATCTGGCAATGAAAGAGCTTCTATCTGTTTACCAATTGCAGTCATAGATGATTCCAAGGCGGCCTGTTTGTCAGATGCTGCCTGCAGACCAGGGACAAAACGGCTGTTAAGACTTTCTGCTAATTTGTTGGATTCAGTTTGCAGCCGAACAGTACCTTCATAAAGATCTTTTGCACCGGAAGAAAGGACATCTGTACCATCTTCCAATTGTTTTGCGCCATCTAAAGCTTCTTCGATACCATCATCAAAACTGCAATAGCTGTCTAAAAATTCCTGCATTTTGCTGTCGAGTGTAGTAGTGGCGTCAGAAAGCTGTTGGGTACCATTTTTTAATTCGTCAGTGGCATCATTCAATTTGTCAAAAGATTTCGACAAGTCAGGAATATCTTTTTTTTTCTTCAGCTGTTCCATACTGGTAGCGGAAGCAATCATGAAAGAAGGCATTTGAAAACAATCAGTATCAGCCTCTACAATCACTTCATCTTTTAGATATTCATTGATCTGATCCAATTGTCCGGTAAGCAGGCCATCAAACGTTTGAGCCATACCCGGAATAGTAATGAAACAGGCCAGCTGATTGGCAGAATCGGTTTGTACCGTGCCTTGAGCTGCTATAATATTTTTGAAATTTTCAGTCGGAAAGTTTGCTGATACAACAGTGATAAAAGGTGTGTAAATATCCCGTTGTTTGCCATTGATTTCTTGGGTTGTTTTTTCATGATTGGTCAGTTTTACAGAGATTTTGACATGTCCACTTTTCCCAATCAACTCAGAGGCGGAAAGGTTTTTCCCATCCAATTCGTATTGAATGGAAACAGTAATAGGGGGTGTCTGTTGTGTTTTCCCCTGATAATAAACATCGGTTTCCTCTGTATTCCATATTAGAAAACCATTGTCTTTTTCTGGCAGCTGTTCTCCTTTTAAGTTTTCAATATTACTCAAACTGCTTTGATCTTTGATATGGGAAACACCGCTGTCGCAATGGATCCAATTGCTGACGATTTGATCCTGAATAGAACCATCCGCATTTAGAATCAGAAATACATTTTCATCTTTCGTTGCTTTCTGGGATGCTTCTGCATAAACGGGAATAAAACCGGAAATCAGAACGGAAATACAGAGAAAGAGAGAAAGAATTTGTTTTACTTTTTTCATGCTTTCACACGCTCCTTTGAAGTGAACCAATGATAGGTTGTTTTGGGAATGACCTTTGCAAAAAGAATCAGCAAAGCGGGAAGGATCAGAAGAATGACAAACATGCTGATCAATGCACCGCGACTAATCAGAAGGCATAGGCTTCGAATCAGTTCCATTTTGGAGGTCAACGCTACACTGGCAGTAGCGACAAAAAAGGTAAGTCCGCTGGTCAGGATGCTTTGGCTGCATTGTTCTACGGCAATTTGGGCTGATTCTTTAACAGAATGTCCTCGGTTCTGCTCTTCACGGAATCGGGTTGTCATCAAAATCGCATAATCTACCGTTGCTCCCAGTTGAATGGTTCCTACCACGATGCTGGCGACAAACGGAAGAACGGCACCGGAAAAATAAGGAATCCCCATATTGATCATGATAGCGCTTTCGATTATACCAACCAGAAGAACCGGAATGGAGGCAGAACGAAAAACAATTGCAATGATGAAAAAGACTGCAGCAATAGAGGTTATATTGACATTTCTGAAATCCGTGTCTGCCACTTGAATCAAATCTTTGGTCATGGCGCCCTCGCCGCTGATAACGCCATTGGGATCAACTGCTTTTACTAATTGATTGATGGTGCTAAGCTGGTTATTTTGAAGCGCTGTTCCGCTGGAATAGCTGGAATTGGCCAAAATCATACGATGTCCGCCGGCATGAAAGATCTCCTGCATTTCTTGCGGAATCATGTCTTCCGGGATTCCGCCCCCTAAAAATTTTTCATAGCTTAATACCTGATTGATCCCTTCTACCTGTTCAATTTCACGGCTTAATTGATTGATTTGGCTGTTGGAAAGGGAGTCATCCACCATGATAAAATGAGTGGTTGTCATATCAAAATTTTCTTTTAGTCGATTGGTCCCCACTATACTTTCCATATCCTGCGGCAGACTGTCAAATAGTGTGTAGTATACCTCTGTCTTGGATTGGGCAATGGAAAATGGAATGAAAAGAGCGAAAAAGACAGCTAAAATAGGAATATAATGTTTCACCACAAATCGGGAAGTTCGGCTTAATTTCGGAATGAATGTCCGGTGAGAGTATTTTTCAATGATCCCGCGGAAAGTCATAATGAAAGCTGGCAGAATTGTAACAGTACAAATGACACCTAATAAAACGCCTTTTGCCATAACCAAGCCAATATCTTGGCCTAACGTCAAAGACATCGTGCACATGGCCAAAAAACCTGCAATTGTGGTCAGTGAACTACCTGTGATAGAGGAAAAGGTATTACAAATCGCACGCACCATCGCTTCTTCTTCATCTGGAGTGTTTCTCTTTTCTTCCTCAAAACGATGCAACAAAAAAATGGAAAAATCCATCGTCACTCCCAACTGCAATACGGTTGCCAATGCCTCGGTGATATAAGAAATTTGGCCTAAAAAAATATTTGTGCCGAAATTATAGACGATTGGAAAAACGATGCCTAGCATAAAGAGGAAGGGGACCGCTGTTTCTTTTAAACTTAGAAAGAGAACCAGCAGAGAGCACCCTGCTGCACAGACAATATACCAAGGCATTTCTTGGTCAACTAAAACTTTGGTGTCCTGCAAAATGGCGGACATACCACCAATGAAACAATTTTCTTTCAGCAGCTTTTTTATTTGTTTTAAGGCATTCATCGTGGAAGCGCTTGCGCTGGTATCCTTGAATTTCACCACCATCATCGTAGCACCGTTGTCATTGAAGAAAAAACTGTAGATATCTTCTGGGAGCATTTCTTTTGGCACTGATACATCCAGCATGTCGCTGATCCACATTACAGTGTCTACCCCATCTACAGCTGAAATCTTTTCTTTTAGTGAAAGAATCTGTGCAGTGGGCATGTTTTCGATGGTTATCATAGCAGTACTTGCTGTTTTAAAATCATCTTCCAGATACTCTTCTCCGATCATAGAATCTAACTCAGGCGGGAGATAGGTGAGAATATCATAATTGATGTAGGTTCCGATTGCTCCAAAAATGGATGGAATCAGCAGCAGCACCGCTATCACTAGAACCGTTTTACGGTGTTTTACAATCCACCGGGCAAACCTCTCCATTTTTATCATCTCCTTTTATAAATAATGACGATTAGTCAACGAAATATAGTATATCCGAATAATGACTAATAGTCAACTTAAAAAATGACGAATCGTCACTACTTATAAAGTGACGATTCGTCATTTTTTACAAATTGATTTTTATACTTGATTTCGTATTTTTTCTACCGTATACTACTTTTGAATAGGAGTTGGTAGCATGTTGAACCGTGTGGAGCAAAAAGAAGCCAAAAAACAAAGCCTTTTATCATCTGCCTATGCACTTTTTACAGAAAAAGGTGTTGCCAAAACTTCGGTAGACGAAATTGTTCGGCATGCAAATGTGGCGAAGGGAACCTTTTATTTATATTTTAAGGATAAAGGAGATCTTCTTCAGCAACTGGTTTATAAAATTAGTTATAAAGTTTTAAATGAAGCATATCAGTCGATGCAGGAACAGAAGTCTGTCGATTTTACGAAAAATGTATTGAGTATGTTGGATTATGTGATCGAGTATTTTAAAAAAAATCGCTTAGTACTGCGATTAATCGAGCGCAATTTTTCTTGGCCTATGGTAGAGAAGCAGTTGGCTAGTCTTACAGACCCACTGTGGCAGAAATTAGTAGAAGCGTTGGAGGTCAGTCCTTTGGCACAAAAATATACGCAGGATGAAATGTTTAAAATTATTTATGTACTCGTTGAGATGTGTGGTTCCATTTGCTATTCCTCCATTATTGAAGAAAAACCGGCTTCTATTGACCATATGAAGCCTGTATTGTATGAAATTGTACGGAAAACGTTGCAATAGAAACGCCCCATCCCCCGGGTACGGCAAGTAGGGCATAAAATTTATAAAACAAGAACTGAAAACAAAAAAGGAAGGGACAACTACTTGCAGTTGTCCCTTCCTTTTTTGGAGCGGGCAACGAGAATCGAACTCGCAACCTCAGCTTGGGAAGCTGATGTTTTACCACTAAACTATGCCCGCAATAGAACGCTTATCTATTATCTTACAAAACGGGCAAAAAGTCAAGTTGTTTCTATTGATTTATAAGATTTAAGAATTATAGAAGTCTGCTGGCAAAAATGGAACAGCTGATAGAAGATTTTTCCTGCAAACAGTTTGGAGGAAATGCATCTACCATCAGTTGTGAATTATCTTCCAGATCACATTGTGTTTGTACCCAAATTGTCAAACGATATCCGCTTTTTTTTCGGACATGCCGGATTGTTTTTTTCA
This sequence comes from uncultured bacterium, assembly GCA_934875375.1. Classification (GTDB taxonomy): domain Bacteria; phylum Bacillota; class Clostridia; order Oscillospirales; family Ruminococcaceae; genus UBA3818. The sequence goes on along the minus strand of CAKXHL010000013.1, from coordinate 55,101 downwards.
GCATTGATGTGTTGCAACGCAGAAAAAAGTCTGCTTCCAATGCATGGTAAGGAGAGATGGAAACTGTATAGGTCAATTCATATGTACCGCCTTTTTTTAACTGCAGTATACAAGGCTGAAAGGAGGGAAATCCGTTTTTTCCCATGGCCAAGCACTCCGATCTCCGCGCCGTTTTCGAGAGTCATTCCTGCGCGGCAGGGTAGAAAAGTTGATCTCTTTTCATCTTATGCCGGAAAAAAACAGTTGCTACCCAATTATTTTTTTTGATAAGAACGATGGGCTAGGTCTCCAAGCAAAGCCGCAATAAAGCCGGCAGAAAAACAAGAGGGAGCTGCCTCCATAGCGGTTCGATGAATCAGCATTTGTTGATGATAGTCCAGGGAGAACGCCATTCGATAAGAAATCAAAGCGATGGCGAATAAAATAATTGAACACCAAAAACTAAAAACAATAATTTGTTTGGAGTAAATACAGATACTGTCAAGATCTTTTTTAATCGTTTTTACAAACTGCATGACACTGCCACCTCCAGACGAAAGATTTAATCCTATTTTACGAGATTATACCAGTGAAAACAAGAAAAAAACTTTGCCAGAAAGAGAGGGGAATTCTGACAAAGTTTTTATTTAGACATTCCGTTCCATCCAGGCATCCAACAGCGCCAAGGCAACTGCGGCTTCGACACAGGGAACGGCTCGCGGCACCACACAAGGATCGTGTCGTCCTGAAATGGTTAGCTGTGTTGGCTCCATTGTTTTGAAATCAACTGTACTTTGCGGCTGAGAGATAGAAGGGGTAGGTTTAAAGGCAACACGAAGAATCATAGGCATTCCGGAAGAAATACCGCCAAGAATACCACCATGGTGATTGGTAGTAGTGCGGATTTTGCCGTTTTCAATGCAGAAAGGATCATTCATTTGAGAACCAAAATGCTTTGCAGCATCAAATCCGGCGCCAAATTCCAATCCTTTTACAGCAGGAATACCAAAAATTAAGGAGGCTATTCGATTTTCCAGTCCATCGAATATGGGGGATCCAATTCCCGCAGGAAAACCGATAACACCGCATTCTACCACGCCACCGACAGAATCCTGTGCCATTCGGCAGCTTTCAATCAATTTTTGCATCTTTTCACCGGCTATGTCGTCCAACACTGGAAAAACTTTTTTTCCGGGAGAGAAAAGAGTCTCAGCATGTAGCCTAACCGGGTCAAAAAGAAGATCGTGCTGCTCTCCTACCGAGGCGATATGCGCGCCGATATCAATCCCGTTTGGCCGAAGAATTTGCCGGGCGATCCCGCCGGCTGCAACCAATGGAGCAGTAAGCCGTCCGGAAAAATGGCCGCCGCCCCGCGGGTCTTGTGCTCCGCGATATCGCAAGTGTCCGGTAAAGTCAGCATGGGCGGGTCTGGCAATATGCTCCATTTCTTTGTAATCAGTGCTATGGGTATCCGCGTTTTGTATGACAATAGCCAGTGGGGTACCAGTGGTTTGTCCATGATAATAGCCGGAAAGAATGTGAGGCGTGTCCGATTCTTTGCGAGACGTGGCAAAAAGCGCTTTACCTGGACGGCGCCGATCCATAAAGGAGAGCAAATCCTCCATATCAATTGGTATCCCAGCAGGAAGACCATCTAATACAACACCGATAGCGGCACCATGGGATTCCCCAAAAATTGAAATTTTGATTGTATTTCCCCAACTAGATGACATGCACAATGCCCCCCAATGCTTTGAAATCTTCGAAAAAATGAGGATAGGATTTTTCCACCGCCTGTGCGCCTTCAATGACAATTGGAGAATCGACAAGACAAGCGGCGATTGCCATGGACATGACGATACGGTGATCGCCATATGAAGAGACAGTAGCACCATGCAAAGGATGTCCTCCGTCGACAATAAGCGTATCCGTTTCTTCTCGGATTTGCCCTCCCAATCTCGAGAGACAGTCGACCATGGCGGCGGCACGGTCACTTTCTTTGATTTTCAGTCTTTTGGTACCGCGAATGACAGTTCTTCCGGGAACGGCTGCCGCTGCTACACATAATATCGGCAGCAAATCAGGAACGTCCCGCCCATCTATTTCAGTTGGACGGCTGACAGATTGTCTTACCGTTATAAATTCTTTCTCCTGGACCGGCATTGCTCCCAAAGCAGAAAGAATATTCAAAATTTTGCGATCTCCTTGCAGGGAATTTTGAGACAAGCCAAAAACCTTTACGCTATTTCCCAAGGCAGCGGCTGTCAAGAAGAACGCGGCATTGGAAAAATCGCCTTCCACTTGAAACTTTCGTGCAAGATATTTTTGGTTGCCGGGAATTGTGAATTTATCTTTTTCCCAGCAAATATGAACCCCAAATTCTCTTAAAACATGGATGGTCAAATCGACATAAGGAGCGGATTCAAGCGGAGTGGAAAGAGTAATGGTACTGTCTTTGGAGAGAAGAGGAAGCGCGAATAAAAGCCCGGTGATAAATTGAGAACTGATATTACCGGGCAGGATAAATGCACCGGGTTGCAGTTGTCCGGATAAATGTGAAGGGACAAACTTTCCGACAAGGTGTGCGCCTTTTCGCTCGAATGCATCAACATAAGGGGCCAAGGGACGTTCCGGCAAGCGACCGGAGCCGATAAACTGACAGGAAATCCCTTTTGCTGCAGCAATTGGAATTAAAAAACGAAGGGTAGATCCTGATTCTATACAATCCACTTTTGCTTGTTTGGGTGCTTTTCCGATACCTGTGATCGTTACTCCGTTATCATTACGAACGATGGAAGCACCTAACGTTTTTAAGGCGCCAATAGTTGCCTCCATGTCTTTTGACCTATCAACAGGAAAAACAGTGCTGCTTTCGTTAGCCAGCGCCGCACAAATTAAAGCACGGTGGGCAACACTTTTAGACGGGGGCGCAAAGACCTCACCCTTTAAGTTGGCAGGAAGAATCCGAACATTCATTTTCTGTCACCGCCTTGGATAAAAGTTTCAAATTTTTCGAAAGAGAAATCCTGAATATAACTGTCTCCAATGTCATGAAGCAAAATGGCATGGATTCCCTTGGTTGTACTCTTTTTATCCTGGCGGCATATTTCGAACAAATCTTTCCAACGGGCAGGGCAGGAAATAGGCAAATGGTATTTTTTGCATATCTGCAAAAGGCTTTCCAATACGGATGAAGACAGCATGCCAGCGGCAACCTGAGCGCGGATGATCATCACCATTCCTACTGCTACACATTGGCCATGCCGCTGTTGGTATTGCATCCGGTTTTCTACAGCGTGCCCCATGGTGTGGCCAAAATTTAAAAGCATCCGTTCTCCGGTATCGTGTTCATCTTTTTCTACCACGTCCCGTTTAATAGAAATACAACGACTGATGATTTCCTCCAGATAATCCTGAGGATCTTGATGAGCTAACAAATCAAAAAGTACAGAATCCCTGATCATACCGCACTTGATTGCTTCGGCGATTCCATCAGCGAACACGTCCTGCGGCAGGGTAGACAAAGTATCTGGGTCACACAAGACAAGGGATGGCTGCCAAAAAGTTCCCACAAGGTTTTTGCCGGTTGACAGATTTACAGCTGTTTTCCCGCCGACAGAAGAATCTACCTGTGCCAGAAGGGTGGTAGGAATTTGGATGTAAGGAATACCACGCAGGTAGGTTGAAGCGACAAACCCGGTTAAATCCCCGATAACACCGCCGCCTAAAGCAATCAGGCAACAGTCACGGGAAATTTTTGCTTGGGACAAAAGCTGATACAAAAGTCCGGCATTTCCCAAAGATTTTGTATCTTCGCCCGCTGCCATTGTAAAAGATAGAATATTTTTGTATCCGGCCCGCTCCAAAGAATCTAAAAGATTTCTTAAGTATAAAGGGGAGACATTAGAATCGGTCACAACAGCTAACCGCGCATAGGGTTTTACCTTTTTCACTTCTTCTCCTGCGTCCTGCAGAATACCGCGCCGGATCAGTACTTGATAAGGAGTACCAGTATTGACTTGAATACAGTTCATTGCGATTCCTCCATCTGTTTTTATGCACACTTCTCCCTGTTTAGCAAGGATAGAAGAAAACCGAATTTTATGAGGCCCAAATAAGGCTCTTATTTTCTACACAGTCATCTGCATGTAATGGCATTTATGGACACGCGCAAGACAGCTTTTGGTGCCGGTGAGGAGCAGTAGATGCATATCGGCACTTAACTGCCCACTAATTTTTCATGAGGCAAAATTCTATTGCAATCTGCTGAGTTCTATCGAAAAAAGCCGATACTGATAGGTACCGGCTAATACCATTTTGCTCCTTTAAAGTAAGAATAATCATGAGAAATATGTTTGTCAATATCTGTTGCTGAAAAAAAGCGGATATGATAAAATGAAAACAACGTCTGGATAAAAGGATATAATGTTATGGTACTTTCAATCGAGCAAGTGAATAAAAGTTTTGGCGCCAATGTGGTGCTGCAAGATATTACCGCAAAAATCGAAGACAACGACCGTATAGGTTTAATCGGTGTAAATGGGGCTGGTAAATCTACTTTGTTAAACCTGATTGTGGGAGATTTACATCCGGATACGGGTGTCATTTCTATTGCTAACGGTGCAACGATTGGGTTTTTACGCCAAAACAGCGGTTTGTCCAGCGAGAATACAATTTGGGAAGAAATGCGCAGTGTCTTTCAGCCGATTTTGGAGATGGAACAGCGGTTGCGGCGGCTAGAGCAAGAGATGGCTGGCTTAAATATAGATCATGAGGGCAATACTTATCGCGCATTAGCAGAAGAATATGCGGTGCTGGATGAGCGGTTTAGCAAAGCAGAAGGATATTTGGTAGACGTAAAAATTCGTACCATTCTCAACGGAATGGGTTTTTCCGATAAACCGGTGGAAACGATTATCCATACCCTTTCCGGAGGGGAAAAGACCCGTTTGGCTTTGGCCAAGCTTTTACTGGAACAGCCGACACTGCTGATTTTGGATGAGCCGACCAATCATTTGGATTTTAAAACGCTGACCTGGCTGGAGGATTATCTTTCCGGCTATCGTGGCGCGCTTTTGCTGGTATCGCATGATCGGTATTTCCTGGATAAACTGGTTTCCGGGATTTGGGAAGTGGAACGGCATAAATTAGGAACCTATAAAGGAAATTATTCTAAATATATTGTTTTAAAAAGAGAAAGGCGGGACCGGCAGCAGAAAGAATACGACCTGCAGCAGCAAGAAATTGCAGCAATGGAGGACTTTGTAGCACGCAATTTGGTTCGAGCTTCAACAACCAAGCGGGCGCAAAGCCGTATTGCTGCGTTGGAAAGGATGGAACGGGTAGAAAAGCCGCAGGGAGATCTAAAAACAGCCCGCCTTTCTTTTTCGTATGACAGGGAGCCGGTCAAGGATGTGCTGCTGGTAGAAAATCTGTCCCTTTCCGTGGGGGAAGAGCCGAATCGAAAGCGGTTGGCTAGCGGCATTAACCTTCATGTGGAGCGTGGAAGTAAAATCGCAATCATTGGTGCCAATGGTGTGGGAAAGTCCAGCTTTCTCAAAGCGATTTTAAAGCAGATTCCCATCGATTCAGGAGCCTTTTATTGGGGGAAAAATGTAAAAATCGCTTATTACGAACAGGAATTAAAAGGGCTGAACCCAAATCATACGGCTCTGGAAGAGATGTGGTCCAGGTATCCTCAGATGACAGAACACGATATTCGCAGTATTTTAGGAAGTGTTCTTCTAACAGGCGAAGCGGTATATAAAAGAGTGTCGGTGCTTTCCGGTGGCGAAAAGGCAAAACTCGCTTTTGCCATATTAATGCTGCAACATGGCAATGTTCTTTTGTTGGATGAACCGACCAACCATCTGGATCTTCCGTCAAAAGAAGTGCTGGAAGAAGCGCTGCAGGAATATGAGGGTACGCTGCTGATGGTATCCCACGACCGTTATATGCTCAATAAAATACCGGATTTCATTATAGAATTTACCGGTATCGGCGTAGAAACCTATAAAGGTGGATATGATGATTATTTTGCGGAGAAAGACCGTCGGCGGGCAAAAGCGGCAGTTCAACAGCAGGTACAAGCATCTGTTTCAGCAAAAGCTGTTTCATCAGGGGGGTATCGAACCCGTCAGCAAAAAAATGAAGAGGTCAAACGGCGGCAGCGTTTAAAAGATCTGGAAACAAGGATTGCGGAAAAAGAAAGCCAGATTCAACAGCTGGAGCAGGAGATAACTCTGCCTGAAATATATGAGAACTATATTTTGATGGGTGAAAAATGCAAAGAATTGGAGGAAAAGAGACAGAATCTTTCCCTTATTATGGAGGAATGGGTACAATTAAGCGAATAGTATAGTCTTAAGTGGATGCTTTGGAGAGATAGAATATTGTTTTTATCCATGACTGGTTAATACAATCGAAAGAAAAGGGGCGGTATCATTTTGAAAATTGACTGGAATCGAAAATACACTACAATAGCGGTTTATGCAGTCCTGGTCGTTATTGCATCGCTGGTATGCTATAATGTGTTGCATAATTTTACTTCTTACAAGGCGGCGTTCCGGCAGTTAATCGGCATATTGCTGCCTGTTATTTACGGCTTCTCCATTGCTTTTGTGTTAAATCCGGTGGAGCGATTTTTTGAAAAAAAAATATGGGGGCGTATCAGCCGGGAAAAGCTTTCGCCGAAATGGAATAAAGGGCTTTCTGTTTTTTCAACTTATATAGTGGCATTTTTGGTCATTGGCATTTTTCTTTCGGTGGTTATTCCGCAGGTTACTGCCAGTATTGCAGGAATTGTATCGAACCTTTCCGACTATTTGGGGAGAGTAACAGGATGGTTAAATAGTCTGTTTGAGATGCTTCCAAAAGAAGAACTCTTCCAAAAAACGCTGAAAAAAATCAATGAATCGGCCCAGGCGATTCTGGAGGCTTTTTATAGCTGGTTATCCGCTTCGCTGCCGATGGTATTAAATGCAACCAAAAATTTGACTACCGGCCTTACCAATTTGATTCTTGGCGTGATTATTTCGATTTATTTTCTCTTTGGCAAAGAGCGCTTTTTGGCTCAGATTAAAAAAGCGCTTTATGCATTGTTCCCGGAAGATTTTGTAAAGCGTTTGGTTGATGTGACCCATACAAGTAATCGAATTTTCAGCGGCTTTATTTCCGGAAAGTTGCTGGACTCTCTTATCATCGGCATTTTATGTTTTGTTGGAATGTCTTTGTTCCGAATGCCTATGGCAATGTTGGTTAGTGTAATTGTAGGTGTAACCAACGTCATTCCGTATTTTGGACCAATCATCGGGGCGGTGCCTTCCGCGTTGATTGTTTTCTTGATTGATCCGATAAAAGCGTTGTGGTTTGTGTTTTTTGTCATCTGTCTGCAGCAATTCGATGGGAATATTCTCGGTCCCCGCATCTTGGGGGACTCCATTGGCATGCCAGCCTTTTGGGTTATTTTTTCCATTTTACTGTTCGGCGGGTATTTCGGCGTTTTTGGAATGTTTGTAGGGGTACCTACTTTTGCCGTTATTTATTCCATCTTTAAAATTTGGATGGAAGGGCGGTTGGAGCGAAAAAATATGCCCACGGATACAAAGAGCTATGCATCTGAAGAACATCCTCTTTTATAAGAGACAATCGGCTTTTGGAAAGTCTCCTTTTTCGTTGACGATTTCCCAGCGATAAGGTATAATATTTTTTATGCTGCAAATAAAAATCAGGGCTTTTAACGCTGAAAAAAATAATGAAGAAACTTCAGCTGTAAAATCGAAATGATATTTTTATAGAACATATATCCAGTGAACTTTGTGAAAGTAATGATACGATTGGATCTTTGGAGGAAGTCATGAGTGAAAGAATAGAGCTGACAAAATCGGATTTGATTCAACAGGAAAAAGCGATGGAAGAAGTGCGAAAGCTGCTGTTGGACCGGTATCCGAACAGACAACCGCTTGCTTTTACCCACAGCTATGGTTGCCAGCAAAATATTTCTGATGGTGAAAAGATTCGTGGAATGCTGGCAGAAATGGGATATGGTTTTACCAATCAGGAATCAGAAGCTGATTGCATCATCTTTAATACCTGTGCAGTCCGAGAGAACGCGGAATTTCGTATTTATGGCAATGTAGGAAACTTAAAACGTTATAAAAAGACAAATCCTAATCTGATTATTGGGCTGTGCGGCTGTATGATGCAGCAGGAGCATGTGGCGAAAAAAATCCGGGAAAGCTATCCTTATGTGGATTTGATTTTTGGTACGCACGCTTCTCATCTTCTGCCGTTCATGCTGGAAAAGCGGCTAAGAGGGCAAAAGCATGTGGAGGAAATTGAACCGCATGATGGATTTATCGTTGAGGATATGCCGATTCGCCGAGATGGAACTGTAAAAGCTTGGCTGCCCATTATGTATGGCTGCGATAATTTCTGTACTTATTGTGTTGTCCCATATGTCCGAGGACGGGAGAGAAGCCGCCGCCCCGAGAGAATTTTGGATGAGGTCCGGCAGCTCGTGGCGCAGGGATACAAAGAGATTATGCTGTTAGGGCAAAATGTCAATTCCTACGGGAAAGGGCTGGAAGAATCCATCAATTTTACACAGCTGCTTCAGCAGGTGGATGCAGTGGAAGGGGATTTTCGTGTTCGTTTTATGACTTCCCATCCAAAAGACTGCACACGTGAAATGATCGACACGATCGCACAAAGTAATAAATTGTGCCATCATATTCATTTGCCTGTGCAAAGTGGTTCTAATCGGATTCTGAGCCAGATGAACCGTTGTTATGATATAGAAAAGTATCTGGGATTGATTGAATACGCAAAGAAAAAAATACCGGATTTGACCTTATCCAGCGATATTATCGTTGGATTTCCGGGTGAAACTTACGAAGATTTCTGTGCAACTTTGAATTTGATCCGCAAAGTGGAGTACGACTTTCTATTTACTTTTATTTATTCCAAGCGGGTTGGTACAAAAGCGGCTCAGATGGATGATCCGGTTCCAGCAGACGAAAAGTCCAAATGGTTTCGAGAACTTTTGGCTGTTCAGAGCGAAATTGGCCAGAAACGCTGCGAGAAGATGATCGGTACGGTCCAGCAGGTTCTGGTAGATGGGCTTGCAAAAGAAGGAACGGGGCGTGTAAGCGGCAAAAGCGGCGGAAACATCACAGTGGAATTTCCAGGTGATGCCTCTGTTATTGGGCAGATGGTCAATGTTCAAATTACCGAAGCGCATAACTGGGGCGTGATTGGAGAAAGACAGAAGTAAAAGGGAGACTATTTTTGTGAAAACTGTTTCGGGCAAAAATTTTAAACGACCTTATTAGGTGAAAAATCTGCAAAATCCGTAAAGAACGGAATTTTTTAGGAGGAAAAGAAAATGGATATTATTAAAATGGCGAGAGAATTAGGAAAAGCAATTCAGGAAGATGACCGCTATCTGGCACTTCGTTTGGCAACACAGTCCAATGATGAAGACCAAGCTTTGCAGGATATGATCGGTGAATTCAATCTGAAAAGAGTTTCTCTGAATCAGGAAGTACAAAAAGCAGACAAAGATCAAGAAAAACTAAACCAACTGGACCGTGAAATCAAAGAATTGTATCAAAAAATCATGTCTTATCCCAAAATGGTCGTTTACAATGGGGCAAAAAAAGAAGTAGATTCTATGATGAACTATATTAACCGTATTTTGGTAATGAGTGTGAATGGAGAAGATCCGGATTCGGTGGAAATGTCCGATGTTTCCTGCACCGGAAGCTGCTCAACCTGCGGTGGCTGCAATTAGAATGATGTTATGAGCCGCGCCGAATTTCCCGGTGCGGCTTCTCATATAAAAATGGAGGTACACGGATGGCAAAACTATCTCCGATGATGGAACAATATTTTGCAATCAAGAAAAAGCATCAGGATCAAATCCTATTTTTCCGTCTGGGCGATTTTTATGAAATGTTTTTTGAAGATGCCAAGCTGGCATCCAAAGAGTTGGAATTGACCCTTACCGGACGGGATTGCGGGCAGGAAGAACGAGCACCCATGTGCGGTATACCGTATCACAGCTGTGAAGCGTATATCCAGCGGCTCATCAAAAAAGGCTATAAGGTTGCAATCTGTGAACAAATGGAGGATCCGGCTTTAGCAAAAGGCTTGGTAAAACGAGAGGTGATCCGGGTCATTACTCCAGGTACCATCATCGAGACCAGTATGCTGGATGAAGGATCTAACAATTATATTGGCAGTATTTTTTGCCGCCCGGATGGATACGGACTATGTTTTGCAGATATTTCGACGGGAGAAATTCAGGCAACTCAGCTAAATGAAAAAGACTACGGAGAAAAACTAATCAATGATTTGGCGCGTTTTTCCCCATCTGAGTTGATTTTTAATAAAGATTTTCATGAACAGAAAAGCGTGTTTGCATTTATAAAGGACAAACTGAATTGCTCAACAAATTTATTGGATGAGAAAGACTTGGGCTACCAAGATAGTGAAAGCATCATTCTGCGCCATTTTTCGGTGGTAGATTTGGCAAAAATTTCTCTGGACGATAAGCCTTATTGCCAAATGGCCGTTTCCTCTATGCTTCAATATTTGTCCCAAACACAGAAAAACGGTTTGGAAAGGCTTTTATCGATTCAGTTTTATCACGAAAACCAATACATGAATCTGGACCTGATTGCCCGCCGTAATCTGGAATTGACCCAAACCATGCGCACGGGAGAAAAGCGGGGTTCTTTATTGTGGGTGTTGGATCAGACGCGGACCGCGATGGGGAAAAGGATGATAAAAAGCTTTATCGAGCAGCCTTTAAATAATCCGGCTATTATCAATAAAAGACTCAATGCGGTGGAAGAATTGTATCGGGAAGGAATTTTGCGCCAGGAAATTATTTTTTCGTTGGGCGGGATTTTTGATTTGGATCGCCTGATGACAAAGGTTGTTTATGGAAATGCTACCCCGAGAGATTTAAAGGCTCTGCAAAGTACCGCGGAAAAAATCCCCTCTCTTCGCCAGTTGATGGAGCCGGTGAAAAGCCAGTATTTGCGGGAAATTTATGAAAATCTTGATTCCCTTGAAGATGTTGCATCGCTTTTGCAAAAAGCGATTTGTGACGATCCGCCGGTGATGGTAAAAGACGGTGGTATCATCAAAGAGGGATATCATGCTGAACTGGATGAGCTGCGAAATTTGGTGGGGCATACAAAGGAATATATTACAAAAATTGAAGCGAGGGAAAAGGAAGAAACAGGAATACGCACCTTGAAAATCGGATATAATCGCGTATTTGGTTATTATTTGGAGGTATCCAAATCCTTTATCAATGAAGTGCCAGATACGTATATCCGGAAGCAAACGCTCGCCAATTGTGAACGTTATATCACACAGGAACTCAAAGAACTGGAAGATAAAATCATGACTGCCGGGGAAAAGATTCTCCGGTTAGAAGCGGCATTATTTGATGAAACGAGAAAATATGTGGCAGATCAGCTGGTGAGAACGCAGCGGACATCCAACGCAATTGCCCGATTGGATGTATTTTGCTCTTTGGCGGGAGTAGCGGTTAGCAACCGTTATGTACGGCCTGTGGTAGATCTTTCTGATGAGATCAAAATTCAGGATGGGCGGCATCCCGTGGTAGAAGAAATTTTAAATGACGTGCCGTTCGTTGCCAATGATACATACTTAAACCGTAGTGACCGGCAGATTGCAATTATTACCGGCCCCAATATGGCAGGAAAATCCACTTACATGCGGCAGACCGCGCTGATCGTGTTGATGGCACAGCTGGGATCTTTTGTTCCTGCGTCATCAGCGTCGATTGGTGTGGTGGACGGTATTTTCACGCGGGTGGGCGCTTCAGACGATCTTACTTCTGGTCAGTCCACTTTTATGGTGGAAATGAATGAGGTGGCACATATTCTAACCAATGCTACCAGCAAAAGCCTGCTCATTTTAGACGAAATCGGGCGGGGAACTTCCACCTTTGATGGCATGAGCATTGCCCGGGCGGTATTGGAATATATTGCCGATAAGCGCCGCCTTGGCGCTAAGACTTTATTCGCCACCCATTATCATGAATTGACCGATTTGGAATCAGTATTGAGTTCTGTGAAGAACTATAATATCGCCGTAAAGAAGCACGGAGATGAAATCACCTTTTTAAGAAGGATTGTTCCCGGCGGTGCGGATGACAGCTATGGAATTGAAGTTTCAAAGCTGGCGGGTATTCCGGAATCGGTCATTGAGCGGGCGCACGAAATTCTTTCCCAGCTGGAAAACGGTGAATTGATTTCTTTGCCCAAAAGCGAAAAACGGAAAAAAGTGCCGGTGGAAGAATCGGTTCAACTGACTTTTGGTTCTTCCAAAGACGATACTTTGCGAGAAAGACTGGCAAGGGTGGACTTAAATACGCTGACGCCCATTGAAGCATTGAATATTTTATTTGAATTAAAAGGAATGTTAAAATAGGAAAATAACAAAAAGGAGGCCGTATTTTGGGGATCATCCATGTGCTGGATAAAAGCGTTTCAGAGTTGATTGCTGCAGGCGAAGTGGTGGAACGTCCTTCTTCCGCTATTAAAGAGCTGGTAGAGAATTCCATTGATGCAGGCGCAACCGCTATTACCGTTGAAATACAAAAAGGCGGCATGTCCTTTATGCGTGTAACGGATAATGGATGCGGCTTTTATCCAGAAGATGTTAAAAATGCTTTTTTGCGTCATGCAACCAGTAAAGTACAAAAAGCAGAAGATCTGGATGGAATTGCTACAATGGGTTTTCGAGGCGAGGCTCTGGCGTCCATTTCGGCTGTATCCCGGGTAGAACTGCTTTCCCGGAGGGAAGGTGCAGTAGAAGGGGTTCGCTATATGATAGACGCTTCAGAACATGTTTTATATGAATCTGCTGGTTGCCCGGTTGGTACGACAATTTTTATCCGGGATCTATTTTATAATACACCTGCTCGATTGAAATTTTTAAAAAAGGATGTTTCAGAAGCCAATGCGGTAACTGGGATTGTAGAGAAAATCGCACTGGTTTATCCGCATATTTCTTTTCGACTGATCCGAGATGGAGAGGAAAAGCTGCATACACCCGGCGATGGACAGCAGCTCTCAGCGATTTACGCTGTTTTTGGACGAGATTTTGCATCGGGGCTTTTACCGGTGAATTATACGATGAACGGTCTTTCGGTAAAAGGTTTTGTTTCCAAGCCTCATAGAGCCAGAGCAAACCGCTCCATGCAGAATTTCTATGTCAATCGCCGATATGTAAAGTCAAGAACCTGTGCGGCGGCGCTGGAAGAAGGATTCAAACATGCGCTTATGGTTGGAAAATTTCCGGCTTGTGTACTGGAGCTGTCGATTCCGCCGCAGTCGGTAGATGTTAATGTCCACCCTGCAAAAATTGAGGTGCGCTTTGAAAACGAAAAGCCGATTTTTGATTTGGTATACTTTGGGGTTAAAAATGCCCTTCATACTGGAGATGTAACAGTAGAAGGGGTTCTGGGAAAAACGAAGGTTACCTCCAAAAACGAGCAAACTGCCCAGGAGCGGATGAGCGCCAAAGAGTTTCAACGTATTTGGACAGAAAATCCTTCGGAGTCCTCTGGAAAAAGAGAGATAACTTCATCTGTTTTTCCAACGGCTGAAAAAGCAAACGAAAAAGAGAAAAATTTTTCAGCTTTCTCTTCGGGATTTTTAGAGGATGGCTCCTCGAAATGGCTTTCTTTTGCATCATCACCCCAACCAACACCACTGAAAAGGGAGACTGAATCTTTAGAAAAGAGTAAAGTCTATTCGCCAGATTATTGGAAAAAGAGCCAGGTGCTGGATATAGAAGTAGAGGACGCTTTTCTGCCGCAATATGGACAGAAAAAAGAAAATTTGCCTGCATCCCCTCAAGAGGACTTGGCGTCAGGAGTCACAATAAGCCAAAAAGAACAAGAAGACATGCCGGAGCAGCAGGTACTTGCTTCCTCTGAAGAGCCTTACGAAAATTTGTGCTACATAGGAGAAATTTTTCATACCTATATTCTTTTTGAAGGAGAAAACCGGTTGGTTGTAGTAGATAAGCATGCCGCGCATGAACGCATTTTATATAATCGGCTTAAGCGGGGAAAACCGGAACAATTCATGCAGAATTTACTTTTGCCGATTTCTGTGCTTCTTTCCCAAGAAGAATATTCTGCGGCTTTAGAACACTTGGATGTGTTGTTGGAATGTGGTTTTGAGATAGAAGATTTTGGAGGACGGTCCCTTTTGGTGCGCAGTGCCCCAATGTGGTTGGAAAATGCACAGATAGAAGAAACAGTTGCAGAGATATGCGGCTATTTGGCTCAAGGAAAACAGGATGTTTCTCCTGAACGTTTGGACTGGCTGTACCATAATATCTCTTGCCGTGCCGCGATAAAGGGAGGAGACCGTAGCACGCCGGAAGAGCTTACGGAAATTTTGAAACTGATGCAGGAAGATGGAACAGTGTTTCATTGTCCACACGGCCGTCCGGTGGCGGTATTCCTTACCAAGAAAGAAATTGAAAAACAGTTTGGGAGGATTTGATATGTCAAAGACAGCGCCTCTTATTCCGCTTGTAGCAGTTGTGGGACCTACGGCATCGGGGAAAAGTGCTTTGGCAATGGAACTGGCTCGTTTTTGCAACGGAGAAGTTGTATCAGCGGATTCCAAACAAATTTATCGCTACATGTCGATAGGGACTGCTGTTCCGACGAAAAAGGAAATGGGCGACGTCCCACACCATCTCCTGCAATTTTTGAATCCCGACCAGGATTTCAGTGTGGCGGAATATGTAAAATTGGCTAGAGAAAGAATTTTGGATATTTGCAATAGAGAAAAACTCCCGATTTTAGCCGGTGGTACGGGCCTATATGTAAGTTCCTTACTTGACAACGTCACTTTTTTTGATACAAAAAGTGATCCAAGGCTAAGGCAGGAATTGCAGCAAACAGCGGCGCAAAAAGGGAATCAATACCTTTTGGACATGCTCGCAAGTTTTGATCCACAGTTGGCACGGGGGCTTCATCCAAATAATTTAGGGCGTATTATTCGCGGTATTGAAGCATACCGCCTTACAGGTATTCCCATGTCCGAGCATCAAAAAGCATCACGGCAGCAGGGGTCTCCATATCGCAGTTGTATCATCGGGCTTAATTACCGCGACCGAAAAGCTTTGTATCATCGAATTGATCAAAGAGTGGAGAAAATGATGGAAAACGGCCTGTTAAAAGAAATTCAGGAATTGATTCAAAAAGGTTATTCTCAAACGGCGGCACAGGCAATCGGATATAAAGAATTTTTTGATTACCTGCAAGGAAATGGTACCCTTGCAGATGCTATTTCCCGTGTGCAGCAGGAATCGAGACGATATGCCAAACGGCAGTTGACCTGGTTTCGACGGGATGAAAGGGTAAATTGGCTTTACATTGACGATTATGAAGATTATAATAGTCTTATTGGACAAGCGCTGACGCTGGTTAGAAATCAGCTGGAAATACCTGCTGATTTTAAATGATTTTATTTCATCTGATTTTAGAATTTGAAAGGATCGAGAAATATGAACAAAAGTATGAATTTGCAGGACGTTTTTTTGAACCAGGCGAGAAGAGAAAAAATTGCCGTGACGATTTTTCTGACCAACGGATTTCAATTTAAAGGAATTGTAAAAGGATTTGATTCCTATGTAGTCATTTTGGATTCTGACGGAAAACAGAATTTGGTTTATAAGCATGCAATCTCTACGATTATTCCTGTAAAGTCTATCAGTATTTTAGATTCTTCCGACCGAGATGAAGAAGGAGATCGATAAAGTCCATGAACAATCTGAGCGGAAAAATCCTTGCAGTTGTATTATCTTTTTTTTTAGTGGTATATGTCGGATATCAGGTTTACCGTTACATGTATTCTCCGATTAAAACAGAGCCTGTGCAGCAATATACGATTGATGAAACGGTATATGCGCAGGGAATTGTTATCCGCGATGAAATTCCGGTAGAAGGAGTCACTTCCGGTGTGGTCAGCTATTTTTATGATGATGGTGTTCGGGTGATTACTGGCACGCCGGTGGCAGAAGTCTATAACAGTCGGGAAAATGTGCAGAATCAGCATCGAGTAGAAGAATTGGAAGATGAGATTGCACGACTTACCAGCATCCAAAAGACAGCCGACAGCGTGGTAAATGTGTCCTCTATTTCAGCCGAGATAGAAGAGCAGATTGGCAATTTAATTTCGCTTAACAGGTCCGGCGATCTGCAAAATGCAGAACAAGTCTGCAATAGTCTGCAGGATGTACTGAACAAAAAAGCCATTGCCATTCGGGATGTAACGGATTTTTCCAATAAAATCAGTCAGCTGGAAAATGAGAAGGCAACTTTGCAGAATCAGCTGTCAACTGATGTGAATCAGTTGATCTCACCGGCTTATGGCTATTTTGGTAGCTATTGTGATACCGCTTCTGGCATTGTTACCACCGCTTTGCTGTCAGATACGACAGTATCACAGCTGGAAGATCTGGCAGGAACCAGATATGAACAAAATCGATCCTATTCAGGTAAAGTGATACTGGGATATACTTGGTATTATGCTGCCTTGGTTCATGCTGAGGATGCAAAAAGATTTTCGGTTGGAACTACCGCTTCCCTTTATTTTGGTTCTTCTACTTCTGAGGCCGTACCGGGGACGGTCACGCAGCTGATACAGGATGATACTTCAGAAAAGACAGCTGTTATTTTTTCTTGTGATTATATGTCTCAGAATATTTCCCGTTTACGCAACGATTCTGTCCGGATTGAATTGGGAACTTATAAAGGATTGAAAATTCCCTATAAAGCCCTCCGGTTTCAAGATGGATTGCAGGGTGTCTATGTTGTAGTCAATCAGGCGTTGGAATTTAAAAAAGTGGATATCATTTATGATGATGTAGGCTTTTTTATCAGCCGCATTGATAGTAATGATGAAGAATTGGTGCAGCTTTATGATGATATCGTAACAGAAGGGACCGATTTGTATGAGGGAAAATCTATCAATTCCTGATTTGGATTTGCAGGAAAATATTCGAGAGATTCGAGAACGAGTTGGATTGGCAGCGGAAAAAAGCGGCCGTTTGGAAAAGGATATTGCGATTATGGCAGTAACGAAAACGGTTCCGGCTCAGCGTGTCAATCAAGCCATCGGTTGCGGATTGACCCTTTTAGGGGAAAACAGAGTTCAGGAATATTTGGAAAAATACCCTTTCTATCGTCGTAAAGATTGTTCCATCCATTTTATTGGCCGATTACAGACCAATAAAGTCAAGTATATTGTTGATAAAGTGGACATGATTGAATCGGTTGATCGGGTGTCACTCGCAAAAGAGATTGAGAAACGATGTGGAATCGCGAATAAAAAAATGGACATTCTGCTGGAGGTAAATATTGGAGCAGAAGAAGGAAAATCCGGTGTTTTACTGGAGAATCTGCCGGAGCTGGTAAAAGAGATAACCGCGCTTCCGCATTTGTGTTTATCTGGTTTGATGGCAATTCCTCCGGCTGGCGGAAATGAGGAAGAGAATAGATATTATTTTTCCAAGATGCATCATCTGTTTCTTGACATGCAGGCCCAAAAAATAGATAATAGTAATGTGCGATTTTTGTCAATGGGAATGTCCGGAGATTTTGAAACTGCGATTGCCTGCGGGGCCAATATCGTCCGACTTGGCACGGTTTTATTTGGGAAACGAAAATAAACAGGAGGAAACAACATGAGTTTAATGGATAGCATCAGAAGATTGTTTGATTATCCGGAGGAAGAAGAATATGAGGAGGAAGAAGAGTTCCTGGCTCATGAAGGAACCTCCAATACCGGTGTAACAGTGCAGCCGGAACAAAGTTCCAGAAGAAACAAGGTTGTAAATATCCATGCGACAACTCAGCTGGCAGTGGTACTGGTAAAACCAGAACGGTTTGATGACGCTCGTTCGATTGCGGATCATTTAAACGCAAAGCGGACGGTCGTTTTGAATCTGGAGCAGACCAGCAAGGATGTCTCCCGCCGCCTGATTGACTTTCTTAGTGGTGTCGCTTATGCAAATAATGGCCAGATTCAACGAGTAGCTAACAGTACTTATATTATCACTCCTTATAATGTAGATATTATGGGGGACTTGTTAGATGAATTAGAGAATAGCGGTGTATTTTTTTAAATGATACACTTACCACAGTTATCAGGAGAGGAAAAAATCTTACAGTCGCGCTTTCAAGATGCCATAAATCTATCTCGTTTTAAAAATCAAATGAAATTCATTGGATTTTTAGATATTCGTCAGCAGGAGATTTTAAAATCAGTGGCGGCTTCTGCCAGATTTTTTTCTTGGCAGCTTTATGGGGGATTTCAAGAAGCAGAGAGAAAAGTAGCAGGATTTTTTCCAGATTATGTAGAGATAGATGAGCAATTGCCGTCTTTGTTTCCACTAGAACCACTTACTGCCCGATTTCGAGAGCAGGACAAGCTTTCCCATAGGGATTTTTTAGGTTCTTTAATGGGTCTTCGCATTTCCCGGGAAATGATAGGAGATATTTTGGTCGGTAATGGATTTGCGGTGTTTTTTGTTTTAAACCAGGCTGTTCCTCCCATTTTAAATGAAATGAAAAAAGTGGGGCGTGTAGGAGTCTCCATATCCCGGGGAGCACAGGAATTAGAAGCAGTCCGACCAGTTTTGGTATCTTTATTCGGAACGGTTCATAGCCAACGATTGGATGCGGTTATATCCTTTTTGACTCGTCTTTCCAGAGATAAAGCACAAGAGTTGATTCATCATGAATTGGTCAAAGTAGATGGGCAAATCCGGACGGATGTGGCCGGTCGGGTAGAAGAAAAAAGTCAAATATCCATCCGAGGATATGGAAAATATATTATCGATGCTTTTGACGGCGTTACCAAAAAAGGCCGGTTGCACATTGCAGCGGGACATTATCAGTAAGGAGTGGGGAACATGCTGAATGCACAGGAGATACTCGAAAAAAAATTTGAAAAGTCAGCTTTTGGATATCGAAGCGATGAGGTAGATGATTATCTGCAAGAACTTTCGGCTGCTTTTGATAAGCTCCAGAATGAAAAGATTCAAATGGAACGAAAGCTGGAAGTATTGGCGGAAAAAATAGAAGAATACCGTGCGGATGAAGATAATATGCGTGCTGCAATCCTTGATGCACGTAAACTGGGCTCTTCTATCGTAAAAGATGCACAACGGCAGGCAGATGAAATTATTGCAGATGCAAATGCCCAGTCCGCAAAAGTAATTGACAGTATTCAGACGCGGGCAGAACGAGAGAAAATGAATCTTTCTCATCTGCAAAAAGAAGTTGCAACTTTTAAAAATCAGTTGCTAGCATTGTATAAAAATCATTTGGAACTCATCAGTTCTCTGCCGGAAAATACCAAGCCAGAAGAATCGGCGCCTTCCGGCCAGAAAGAAAAAGCTTCCGCAGAGCAGGAAGTATATCCAAAAGAGGAAAAAATGCCGGATTTAGAAGACGAAGCCATTTCTATTCAGGAAGAGTCTGCTGTCCCTGAAGAAGAGCCTGTTGCAGAAGAACGGGAGTCCCGTTTTGGACCATTGAAGTTTGGTGCGGGATACGATTTAAAGAGAGATCGATAAGTCCAGCAAAACCAATCCAGACTGAAATGAGGGAAAGCAAAATGAAAATATTACAAAAAAGACAGCTTTCCTTTTCATCGTATCGAAAAAAGAATAAAGGCTTTCCTTGTTCTGACACTCTGTTTTATAAAAATTGCGCCTTTTTTGAGTTGGAAAATAGCCATTTTTCACAGATGGCGGGGTATTATGATTTGCTGAAAAATGTGTGCTGATCATAGCCTTTACAACTGAGAGGCGCTTTATTTTGCTGTTATTTGGGAGGAACGTATTTGATTATCGGAATTTTGGGTATGATGGTGGTATTAATAGGGCTAGATCAGCTTTTTAAATATTGGGCTGTCATTTATCTGCAGCCGATTGGAACGATACCGTTGGTAAGCGGGAAATTTCATTTGACTTATGTAGAAAATTTTGGAGCAGCCGGAGGGATCTTACAGGGAAAACAATTTTTTTTGATTTTAGTAACTTCGGTTGTTTTAACAGGTTTACTGATTCTGTTATTGCTAAAAAAAATTCCCGGTCGATTTCTTCCTTGGATGGTAGGAGTGGTTGCCGCTGGGGGAATTGGCAATCTTATCGACCGAATTTTTAGAGGTTTTGTAGTAGACTACTTGGATTTTTGCTGGATTCATTATCCTGTATTCAATTTTGCTGATTGCTGCGTAGTTGTAGGAATTTTTGTCATTGCGGGATATGTGTTTTGGAATGAAAAAAAACAGGGAAAAGTGGAAATACAGCCGCCGAAAGGGAAAGAGAAATGAATGCAGGAAAAGAGCTGTATTTTTCTGTTTTGCCAGAACAGGATGGTTTTCGTGTTGACCTTTTTTTACAGAAAACGGTACCCGAATATACCCGCTCTTTTCTGCAGAAAAGTATTGACAAGGGTGAAGTCCTTATCAACGGTAAGCCAGTTTCCAAAAGCGTTAAAGTAAAAACAGGCGATTCGGTTTTCTTGTGTGTTCCGGAACCCGTAGATGATACGGCAAAACCAGAGGCAATTCCTTTGAATATTGTCTATGAAGACGACGATTTATTGATTGTAAATAAACCCAAAGGGATGGTAGTTCATCCTGCGCCTGGCAATTACAGTGGTACCCTGGTAAATGGACTGCTGTATCATTGTCAGGGAAGGCTTTCGGGAATCAATGGCGTGATTCGTCCAGGTATCGTTCATCGTATTGACAAGGACACGAGTGGACTTTTGATGGTGGCCAAGAACGATTTTGCACATCAATCACTAGCGGCACAAATTCAAGAACATAGCTTTACACGGGAATATGAAGCCGTCGTATATGGGCGACTCCGACAAGAATCGGGAACTGTGGATGCCCCTATTGGACGAAGCAAAAGCGACCGCAAAAAAATGTCGGTGACTTATGAACACTCCAAAAAAGCAATCACGCATTATGAGGTGCTAGAAGAATATCGGGATTTTTCCCATATCCGCTGTCAGTTGGAAACTGGCCGCACGCATCAGATACGCGTTCATATGGCTTATGTTGGTCATCCTATTGCAGGAGATCCAGTATATGGCCCGAAAAAGATTATTGGAACATTACAGGGCCAATGTCTACATGCAAAAAAAATCGGATTTATCCATCCGTCAACAAAGGAATATATGGAGTTTGACAGCCTGCTGCCGGAATATTTTACTCGTTTTTTAGCAACATTACCGCAAAAATAGATTTTCTAGGAGGAACAGTTTTGGAGAAATCCTTGTCTCATTACTTGATCGTAACTGACATTGACGATACCTTACTTCCCCATGATGGGGAAATTCCCAAGCGAAATTTAGAAGCGATCCACCGTTTTCAGCAAAAGGGCGGAAAATTTACTTTTGCAACTGGTCGTTCGCATTATCATTGTGCAGAACTATACAAAACACTTGGAATCAATGTTCCTTCTGCACAAAACAATGGCGCATACATTTATGACTGTACAACAAAAACTGTGATGGAAAGGACTTTTGTACCGCGGACGGCGAATTCACATATCAAGGAAGCATGTAAAGTTTTTCCTGATATGGCGGTTGCTGTGTCAATGGAAGACGCTTTTCGGGCAATCTCTTCACCAGAGAGCATGGAAATACAGAAAGCGCATTTGCGTTGCCAGCAAGTGTGTAACATTGATGAAATTGGACAGGACTGGTTCAAAATTTTATTCGTGCGGGCGCCTGAAAAAATGGATGAATTGCATCAATGGATGAATGAACATCCTCTGCCGGGAACATATTACACCAATTCCAGTGCAGTATTCTGTGAAATGATGGCTGAGGGTGTGGATAAAGGAGAAGGCCTGCGCAAGCTGGCCCGGGTAATGGGGGTAGATATCCGCGATACTTATGCAATTGGGGACTTTTATAATGACATAGATATGCTCAAAGCTGCGGGCACTTCGGTGGCCGTAGGCGATGGCGCAAAAGATATCGTCGATATGTGCGACATGGTGGTTGGTCCCTGTGCACATGGGGCAGTGGCGGACTTAATCGAATATATTGAATGTTTATAATTTCGGAGGAGGCATTTACGATGGAAGCGTCTTTCAAACATCAGCTACAAAAAATTGCCTGCAAAGTACGCTTGGGCGCATTGGAGGCGGTTTACTCCGGTAAATCCGGTCATCCGGGCGGATCGCTGTCGGTGGCGGATATTTTGACCTATTTGTATTTTAAAGAATTGCGCGTGGATCCCCAAAACCCTCAGTGGCCGGAGAGGGATCGTTTTGTTCTTTCCAAGGGGCATACTTGTCCGGCATTGTATGCGGCATTGGCCTTAAAAGGTTTTTTCCCTTGGGATGAGTTGAAAAAATTCCGGCATCCAGGTGCTATGTTGCAAGGTCATCCGGATATGAAACATATTCCCGGCATTGATATGTCTACCGGTTCATTGGGGCAGGGATTTTCTGCTGCCTGTGGAATGGCGCTTGCAGCAAAGTTGGAGCAGAAAGATTATCGTGTTTATGCAGTTTGTGGAGATGGCGAGATTCAGGAAGGGCAAATTTGGGAGGCAGCTATGTTTGCGGGACATCGTAAATTGGATAATCTTTGCCTGATTGTGGATAATAACGGATTGCAAATAGATGGCCGAGTTGGTGAAATTTGTTCTCCTTATCCGATTGCAGAAAAATTTGCGGCTTTTGGATTCCATACGATCGAAGTGGACGGTCATGATTTTGAAGCGTTGGCCGCTGCTTTCGATGAGGCAAAACAAACGAAAGGTAAGCCTACGGCAATTATTGCCAAAACAATCAAGGGAAAAGGTGTTTCCTTTATGTCGGATAATGTAGCGTGGCACGGTGCCGCTCCGAATGAGGATCAGTATAAAACGGCGGTAGCGGATATTGAAAGGGTTCTTTCCGGTCTCGAATAGCATATGAGGGATTTTTTGAAAACTTCTGGAAAAGAAAGGATGTTCCAAATGGCCAATAAAAAAGCTACCCGAGAAAGTTATGGAGAAGCTTTAGCTCTTTTGGCAGATGAAAATAAGGATGTTGTTGTTTTAGATGCAGATCTTTCCAAATCTACCAAAACGGAATTATTTCAGAAAAAAGCGCCAGATCGTTTTTTTGACTGCGGTATTGCGGAAGGGAATATGATAGGAATTGCCGCTGGTCTTGCAGCGGCAGGGAAAATTCCATTTGCATCATCTTTTGCTATGTTTGCTGCGGGACGTGCATTTGAACAGATTCGAAATTCTGTGGGGTATCCTCATCTCAACGTTAAAATTTGTGCAACCCATGCAGGCATTTCTGTGGGAGAAGATGGGGCTACACATCAGTGCTGCGAGGACATTGGATTGATGCGGACCATTCCTGGAATGGTGGTCATCAGCCCGGCAGATGATTTAGAAACGCGAGAGGCAGTGAAAGCTGCTGCAAAGTACGAAGGACCAGTTTATATGCGTTTGGGGCGTTTAGCAGTTGAGGATGTAAATGATCCGCAAGACTATCATTTTGAGATTGGTAAAGGTGTTGTATTGCGTGACGGAAAAGATTTAACGATCATTGCCACAGGTCTGATGGTTTCCAAAGCTTTGGAGGCTGCAAAAGCTTTGGAAATGCAGGGGATTTCTGCACGAGTATTAAATATCCATACAATTAAGCCTTTAGACAAAAATTTAGTTTTTCAGGCGGCAAAAGAAACAAGACTGATTATTACAGCAGAGGAGCACAGTGTGATTGGGGGCCTTGGAGAGGCAGTTTGTGCTGCTGTGTGCGAGGAATGTCCGGTTCCGGTTGTACGTATTGGCGTAAATGACGAGTTTGGCAGTTCAGGGCCTGCTGAAAAAATGTTGGATTTGTATGGACTCAGCGCAGAAAATATTTTCCGGATATCAAAAGAGGCATATGAAAAAAAGAAGTAATTTCGAGTAATAGATGTTTCGATTAAGTAAAGAATCCAATAAAAAAGAGACGGACATTGTCTGTCTCTTTTTTATTGGATTAGAAATACAGCATCCTTTACATAGTACCAGAAAGAGCACGATCCAACCAAATACTTCCAATGTCCAATGCATTGTAAAGCCCAATCTTTTCGCTTTTACGAACAATTCTTTCTTTCGGCCGTAGATTTGTGTCAGTGGCTAAAAGCTGAATGGAGATTTTTTGTGCCATATCCATATCATAGCCAGGTTGGGTAGATGCAATCTGCATCAGAATAACATAAGGATCACTCATATCACCATAATATAGTGTATTGCCGGAGCGGACCAAGGGCTTACCCTTATACATCAAAAATTTCTCTTTTTTATCGCTCATAGGTCAAAACCTCCTTACAACAAGAAATGGAGCTGAAAGCTCCATACTATAAATATAGATTCTATTAAAAGTATACCACAAATTTTATGGTAAGTAAACAGAAAGTTGAAGAGGTGATAAGGGAGATTAAAGAATTGCTGAAAAATGGCCGCCGGATGCTTCAATCCGACGGCACATTCTCAATCATTCAAATAAGATTTTACTAAAATTTGCAGTAATTCATCACGGTCAATTCTGCGAATAAGGCTGCGAGCATTATTGTGGGTTGTAATGTAGGTAGGATCTTCTGACAAAATATATCCTACAATTTGATTAATAGGGTTATACCCTTTTTGGCGGAGCGCATCATACACTGCCGTCAGAATTTCTTTCATTTCTTTCTCTTTATCCTCATGGATTGAGAAGGAAATTGTAGGTTCGTGCATAAAACACCCTCCATTCTTTCATATTTCTAATTTCTGTCAACTATGTTATTAGCATACACCAAACGCAGTAAAATAACAAGAGTGAGAATCAGCAAACATTTTTCCATATATTTGGTTACTATCCACGAATAGAAACTCCCAAATCAGACAGATTCTTCAGCATTCTATTCATTGCCTTTTCAATGTCTTCGTCCGTTAAAGTTCGATCGGCAGAACGCATTGTAATATTGTAAGCAACACTCTTTTTCCCGTCGGGAATCTGTTTGCCTTTATAGATATCGAATAACTCAGCCTGTTCTAAAAGGTTTCCTGCACCAGAACGAATTGCCTTTTCAATGGATTGTACCGGCAATTCATCGTCACACAGCAAAGCCAAATCACGGATAATCGCAGGGAATTTAGGCAGCGGATGATATTCTTTTTTGTTGCATCGTGCTTGGAATAGGGCGTCGCAACTAAGCCGTGCAACGTAAACCCGCGTGTCTACGCCATAATTTTCTGCTACCTGCGGATGAATTTCTCCCAAAGTGCCCAGCTCTGTTTCACCAGTAAAAATTTTTGCACAGCGGCCTGGATGATAATAAGGAATTTCACTTTCTGCCTGGACGGTCAGATCCGTAATGCCCAGGACGGATAACAGATTTTCAATAATTCCTTTTAACGAGAAAAAGTCATGAGATTCGCCGTACTGACCAATGGTAATGACCGGTTTTTCATCCGGGAGTTCCTGTCCTTCTACTGGAATATACTCATTAGCTAATTCATACAAGCTGGCAGAAGCATTTCGATTATTGTAATTTCGAGATAAAACCTCCATCATAGACGGCACAACGATAGTGCGCATAACGCTGGTGTCTTCTCCCAAAGGATTTAAAATAACCACTGATTTACGCAGCGCGCTATCGGCCGGGAGGCAGATTTTATCATAATATTTAGGGCTGATAAAAGAATAGGTAGAAATTTCATAGCAGCCCTGCGCCAAAAGTGTTTCAGAAACAGTACGTTCAAATTTTTGATATTCGGTCAAGGCACCTTGTGCAGTTCCTCTGATAGCAGTGGAAGGAATTTTATCATAACCATGGAATCTGGCAATTTCTTCTGCAATATCCGCCTTATGCTCCAGATCTTTGCGGAAAGAGGGAACAATGATCGTATCACCATTCATGCGGCACCCTAACTGTTCCAAAATGGAGACCATTTCGTCCCGGCTGGCATTGATGCCGATAAATTCATTGATCCACTGAGGATTTAATGTGATTTGAGTAGGCTTATAACCCGCATTATCTACATCAATCACTCCTTGGATCACCTCGCCTGCGCCAAGCAGTTCTACTAGTTCACAAGCACGCATCACAGCAGGAATACAGGTTTCGCTGTCCAACCCTTTTTCGAAACGGGCAGAACTTTCGGTACGCATGCCCAGTTTTCTGGCGGTAGTACGAATGGAGGAGCCCAAAAAACATGCAGATTCAAACACAATGGTATCCGTATCGTCCATAATCCCGCTGTATTCTCCACCCATAACACCAGCTACGGCAGACGGTTTTTCTTCGTCGCAAATCACCAGCATTTCCGGAGATAACTTGCGTTCTACAGCGTCCAGCGTCATGATCGTTTCGTCATCTTGAGCATTTCGTACGATAATTTTTCCGCCTTTTACGTATTTGTAATCAAAAGCATGCATCGGATGTCCATATTCCAGCATGACATAGTTGGTAATGTCAACGATGTTGTTGATAGGGCGTACACCGCTTGCGCGCAGACGTTCTCGCATCCAAAGGGGAGAAGGACCGATTTTGATATTTTTAACCATCCTGGCAACATAACGCTGGCACAGATGCGGATTTTGTACGGTGACCGATAGCATTTTGTGAATATCGCCGGTCTCGTGCTGTATTTTCGGTTCATGTAAAGTGAGTTCTTTACCGAAAGTAACCGCCACCTCACGAGCCAAACCGATTACCGAAAGACAATCCGGCCGATTAGGAGTGATTTCGAATTCTACACTGGTATCATTTAACCCGATTGCAGAACAAATATCCTGACCAACTTGACAATCTTCCTCAATGATAAAAATACCGTCTTCAATTGCATAGGGGAAATCATGAACGGTCAAACCTAACTCGCCTAAAGAACAGAGCATTCCGTTGGAAACAACTCCGCGTAATTTGCCCTTTCGGATTTCTTTCCCACCGGGCAACACTGATTTGTCTTTGGCCACTGGTACGACAGCACCCGGAAACACATTGGTAGCCCCAGTTACAATTTGAATCGGTTCGTTTTCCCCGACATCCACCTGGCAAATAACCAGCTTGTCCGCGTCTGGGTGCGGCTCAATCGAGAGGATTTTTCCAACAACAACATTTTTTATTTCCGCACCTTCGATCTCCCAGCCTTCTACCTTTGAGCCGGACAAAGACATCTTTTCGGAGAACTCTCGGGGTTCTACTTTCAGCTTTACGAAATCAGAAAGCCATTTCATTGATAAGTTCATGGTTTTCCCTCCTTAGAATTGATTCAAAAACCGAAGATCGTTTTCATATAACAATCGCATATCATCGATATTAAAGCGGCGCATAACGAGACGTTCCAGCCCCATTCCAAACGCAAAACCGCTGTAAATTTCCGGGTCAATGCCGCAGTTGGACAAGACTTTTGGATGCACCATACCACATCCTAAAATTTCAATCCAACCCTCTCCTTTACACAGCCGGCAACCTTCACCATGGCAGTTAAAGCACATGCAGTCCAGTTCGGCAGAAGGCTCTGTAAAAGGGAAATGGTGAGGGCGGAAACGAACGACGGAGTCTTCTCCGTACAAGCGCTTTACAAAGATCTCCAGCGTACCTTTCAAGTCTGCCATCGTAATGCCTTTGTCTACAACCAAACCCTCGATTTGGTGAAACAAAGGGGAGTGGGTAGCGTCGACGGCGTCAGAACGGTACACACGGCCAGGTGCAATAATGCGGATGGGGGGCTTTTGTTTTTCCATCACGCGAACCTGCATGGGAGAAGTTTGCGTACGAAGTACTACATTATCAGAAACATAAAAAGTATCCTGTGTATCTCTGGCCGGGTGATCTTTGGGCATATTTAATGCTTCAAAGTTGTAGTAGTCCAACTCAACCTCCGGGCCAGTGGCAACACTGAATCCCATTCCCAGAAAGATCTCTTTGATTTCATCCAATACAATATTCAGCGGATGCTTTTTTCCCAAGGGATTTTTCTTTCCGGGCAGCGTTACATCCAGCTTTTCCGCTTTAAGTTTTTGCTGTGTCAATTCGTTTTTCAGCTGTGCTGTCCGAGTGGCAATATGATCTTCCATAAAAGCACGGATCTCGTTCGCCAGTTGACCGATCACTGGCCGTTCCGCAGCAGAAAGTTTCCCCATTTGCTTTAAAATAGCAGTCAGTTCCCCCTTTTTGCCGAGGAATTTTACGCGGATATTTTCCAGCGTTTGCATATCGTGAGCTTCCTGCAGCTCAACGACAATCTTTTGCCGGATGGCTTCCAATGCAGCTTTCATTTTATTCACCTCAGTTTAGTTTTAGACAAATCCAACAATCGAAAGATTTGTACCATTCAGACATCGATAAAGGGGAATACACAAAGAAAAAAGCTTTCCTCCCACAACAAAAGGGACGAAAGCTAAAATCATTCCGCGGTACCACCCAAATTTTTGCCTTTTGGCAAACACTCGACGCTTGATAACGGTAGCTACCGTCGGCACCTACTATTTGTTCAGTGCCGCCGCTCATGGGCGAACTTCAAAATCAATTCCACAAGACTGCTTACAGCCGGTGACAGTCCCTCTCTGATGTGTTTTTTAATTTCTACTTTCCCAGTCTCAGCGTTATTCGATTTCAACTAAACATAGCATATATAAAAGAAAAAAGCAAGGAAAAGTTTTTATGATCATAAAAATTGACTAAAAGCATCAGATAAATCATTGTTTTTTTTTATTTATATGATATAATTACTATAAATTTAGTTCCATGATAGAATTTATAGTACATAAGGAGAAGTACGATGGTTCGGGATGTTTTTATTGAAGAAATTGTAAAAAAGAAAAAAGAGCCGCTGGATTGGCTGAAGATTATAGCTATTCTGGTGTTGTGTTTGGCCCTTGCTGTTGGTTTTCTTTTTTTGGGTATGTTTTTCCCGTTTTGCTGGGTCTTGGCCGGACTCTCTATTTATTTTGGTTATTTCTTTATCTCCCGCCGTTCGATTGAATTTGAATACTCATTGACAAATGATACATTCGATGTGGATAAAATCATTGCAAAACGCACTAGAAAACGTTTAATTTCCACCTCTTGCAAAAATTTTGACGATTTTGGACAATATTATCCGGAAGAGCATACGCAAAAGCAATATGAAAAAATATATTTTGCATGTAACAGTCGTAAATCAGAAAATTTATGGTATTTTGTCGCCAAAGGTTCCAACGAGGGAAATAGTTTGGTGGTCTTTAACGGGTCGGAACGTTTGCTGGCGGGAATAAAAGAACAAATTCCGCGTCACATGTATCAGGAGCTTTTTGGACGTATGCAGTAGCATAAATATAGAAAAGAATCAGTAAAGCCCTCGTTTTCATAAACGAGGGCTTCTTTATCCAAAAAAAGAAAGGTTGGTGCCACATGACAGGAATAGTGACCGTTCAACGGATGAAAGAAATCGAAAAGGCCAGTAATGATGCCGGGATAGATTATTTGCGCCTTATGGAAAACGCTGGGAGCGCAGCAGCTGCATTCATACGAAAAAAGGCAGATATACGCGGACGAAATTGTGTAGTCATTGCTGGAAAAGGAAATAACGGCGGCGACGCGTTTGTAGTGGCCCGTAAACTTTTCGAACGAGAAGGGATTGTTTCCGTTATTCTTGCGAGTTCTCTGCCGACAACCCCGGAAAGTAAAGAAATGTTGGATCAACTTTTACGTTTGGGGGTAGAAGTGTTGCCTTTTGGCTCGGACGAAACGACAGTTGCGCAGAAAATCGCCGTAGCAGATCTAATTGTCGACGGCATTTTTGGTACCGGTTTTTGCGGAGAAATCCCTGCAGACTTACGCCCTTTGTTTGAACAGATAAACCAGGCGGTATCAGCCATTTTTTGCCTAGATATTCCCAGTGGTGTTTCTGCTTTGGATGGTACGGTTGCCGAAGGGGCTGTGCATGGGGATTTTACCATTGCTTTTCATCAGGTTAAAGCAGGTATGTTGTATTATCCTGCAAAACAATATTTGGGAGAGCTTTTCGTCACTTCCATTGGCATTCCGGAGGATTTAGGTGAAAAAGTGCTGGAAGATGGAATTTTGATAGAGGAAGAAGATGTTTTTTCTGCGCTCCCCAAAAGAGAAGAAAATTCTCACAAAGGAGATTATGGTCGTTTGCTTCATATCTGTGGAAGCACAGGTTTTTCTGGGGCGGCAGTTCTTTCTGCTTTGGGCGCTGCACGAGTTGGTACCGGACTGTTAACAGTGGCTGCGCCGGCTTCGGTATTGGTACCTCTCACAGTGCGTCTGCCAGAAGCGATGACTCTTCCGTTCTCTTTAGATACAGATGGTACGATGCATAGCAACAATATTCCGCGTATTTTAGAAGTATTGAAAAAAGAGAACGCTTGTTTGATCGGGTGCGGCATTGGGAAAAAAGATACTCTTTTTTCTCTATTGGAACAAATCCTTCAAAATACGCCGTGCCCTGTTATAATAGATGCGGACGGCATAAATAACCTGTGTAGCCGCATAGAAATATTACATCAAGCAAAATGTCCGGTGATTCTGACGCCACACATGGGCGAAATGGCCAGATTATTGGGAGTCACTATTACAGAACTGAGAAAAAATCGAATTGAAAAGCTAAAAGATTTCAGCCAAAAATATCATGTTATTGTCGTTTTAAAAGATAGTGTAACCACAATTTTTGAGCCAGGTGGAACCTTTTTTGTCAATCAGACAGGCAATGCAGGATTGGCAAAAGGTGGAAGTGGAGATTTGTTGGCCGGCATGATTGCGGGTTTTTGTGCACAGGGTATAGCGCCTTTGAAAAGTGCAGTTTGTGCAGTGTACCTGCATGGGCTGGCGGCAGATCTGTGTGCAGCTCGTCTATCACAATATAGTATGCTGCCCAGCGATATCTTAGTAGATTTATCCAGGATTTTTGTTGAACATAGTCTATAAAATTCGAGAAGAAGGTGCGTTTATGAAACCTCGCCTGCGTTTGTGTATCTATATCACCATAATGCTTTTGTTCTTAACAGGTTGTGGGGAGAAAATAATCAGAGCTCCTCAGGTACCAATGCAGGTGAAGCAGCCTTTTCAAACAGCGGTTTCAATACAGTATGGGGATTTGAATACAGAAGCTATTTTGTCTAAGGAGACGGATCAAAACTTCCGTTTAGAGTTTCAAGCGCCAGAAGTGCTGCAAGGAATGGTTCTTTTGTTCGACCCTGACCAGATTACGATTGAATACCGTGATTTGATTGGAAGTTATCAGCCGGACGCCATTCCTCAAGCTGCTGTCGGAAAGCTTTTGGTCGAAGCGGTAATACAGTTTTGTCAAGGAGAGGGCATAGAAGTATCCTTAAATGGAGCAATGTTGGAAGCAAAAGGAAATTTAAAAGAAAAGGGAGATGCCTTTATATTAACGATGGATGCAAATACAGGGTACTTATCTGCGCTTTCTATTCCAAACAAAGATTTTGAGGCTACGTTTTCTGAGATTACGTCCTCATAAGCAAAACAAGGACAGCAGATTCTGCTGTCCTTGTTTGCTTCACGAAAAAATGCTTCTTTTGTCAAAATACTCCGTTTGAAAATATAATACACAGAAGCCGATTTTTGTATGTGTTTTTGATTAATCCCCTGTTATCTGGCGCATACTAAAATTACCTTAGGGCTTTAGGAAAAACGAAAAACATGCGGAGTGTGATTTTCTTGACCGTAAAACGAGGCGACATTTACTATGCGGATTTGAGTCCGGTAGTAGGATCGGAGCAGGGGGGAATCCGACCGGTTTTAATCGTTCAGAACGATGTCGGTAATAAGTATAGCCCCACAGTGATTGCTGCTGCAATCACCAGTCAAAAAGACAAATCCAAACTGCCTACTCATATCGCACTTCATTCACAAGATTGTGGATTATCGAAAGATTCAGTGGTGCTGCTGGAACAGGTACGTACCATTGATAAAAAAAGATTGAAAGAAAAAATGGGAAAACTGGATACTGCTTCTATGTCACAAATTGATCAGGCTCTTTCCATCAGTTTTGGGCTGCATGGAGAAGACTCTGCTCCTGTTAGATTTACATAGGAGCAAAATTCATGAAAAAAATAGGACCGGTATGCCAAAAGCATATTGGTCCTATTTTTTAACAAGAGCGTATTTGAAAAAATTTGTATCTTACCGATCCAGTACATATTTCCATTTACCGGTGCGGTAACGCAAATAGAGCAAAAATAACCGTACAATAATTTCTACCAACATAACGACTTGGGTTGAAAACAGACCAAAATGAAAGACGCGAATAGCCAAAACAGACCATAGGGTTCGAATCCCCCAGTTGGTGGCAGCAGTAATATAAAAGTTAAATTTGGTATCTCCAGCACCTCTCAGTACACCGGAAAAAATCCAAGCAGCAACTTGAGGAATCTGCATAAATGCTACCAGCCGCAGACAATGGGCGGCCAAGGCAATGACATCGGCGTCAGGCGTAAAAACACCAATCAATTGATTGGAAAAAACAAAAAGGCCAGCACCGGTAAATGCCATTGCAACAACTCCCATAAATAATGTTTGTCGTACAAATTTTTCTGCAAGCGTCGGCTTTTTTGCTCCCAGTGATTGGCCTACCAAGGTAGTTACCGCTGTTTGAAAGGCAAAAGCAGGCATATAAGAAAGAGATTCTGCGGTTAAGCATAAGCTGTTTGCGGCTACATTGGCAGTTCCCAATGCGGCAATGCTGCTGGTAACAAATACGCCGGAAGATGACATAAAAATTCGCTCCAACATAGAGGGAAAACTGATTCCGAAAATTTGTTTTGTCAGTGCTTTGTCGATTTTCCAGCCGTTTTTCATATGAATTTGATACTCATTTTTACGGAAAAACGCAACCCATAAAGTCATAAGTCCCGCTACGGCCATGCCCAAAGAACTGGCAATAGCAGCTCCATTTACCTCTAAACCTGCACCATATACGGTGAATGAAGATCCAAATAAGGAAATTTCACGAGTTGGGTAAATAAGTAAAAAATTAAAAATTACATTGACGATATTCATGACAGTATTGACCAACAGCGGAGTTTTCGTATCGCCGTAACCACGGAAAGCAGAGTTGAGCATCATAGAAACAACCATAAAGAACCGTCCGAAAGAGATAATCAGGTTGTATTGTGCTGCGGCGTCGAGGATATCCGGACCTGCTCCCATCCATAAAGGAATCATACGATGCAGTGCTGTGGTAATCAGACAAATTGGGATACCGATTACAATAATTGCCCAAATTGCGTGATGCATTAACTTTTTTACGGTTTGGGGATCTTTTGCACCAACTCCCCGGGCGACCAGAGAGGTAATACCAACGCCCAATGCCATTACAATTCCATTTAAAAGCATAATAGGAGGATTGCTGATGGTTACCGAGGCGGTAGCCCAAGCTCCCAGGGAGCCCACCATAGCAGTGTCTGCGTAACTAACCAAGGTTGTAAATATCTGCTCTAAAAAAACAGGCCAAGCCAATAGTACAATTGTTTTAGTAACACTTTGAGACTCGTCCGTTATGTGAAGTGTTTTTGTCGACATTGATATTATTTGCTCCTTATACAAAATTGGATGAAAAATCGTACAAAAATCTGGTATCAAAGGAGGGAGTATCTATCAACTCATTTACAAAACAGATAAAAGCACTTTTTCATACAATTATACTTTACCATTTGAAGCCCACTCATTGTCAAGTAATTTACATAAATTTGTAAGATGCGTGAAATATTTATTGTCATTTTTGACAAATATGCGGGAGAATCCAGTTAAATCAGGCAAATAGGACGAATCTCTTTTTTTAAGATCCGCTGTATAACGCAAGTAGAGAGTAGCGTTTTGCATTGCGAAGTTGCCAAAAAGAAAATCCGGCGAAAACAATTTCCGCTTTCGCCGGATTGATAAAAAAGATTATTCCAATTGATAAGCCTTTTACGCATTAACCATCATTTTAGCACATTTATTGATATCACCGCATCCAAGTGTAATGATTAAATCTCCTGGTTGGGCATGAGACATCGCATATTCCGAAATGCTTTCAAAAGAGGGAAGGCAGACCGTCCGCGGCATTTTGGCCCCTAAATCTTCTGAAGAAATTCCATATTGATTGACTTCACGCCCTCCCATAATAGGCGCTAAAATCACGTGGTCTGCAATGGGCAATACCCGGATAAAGTCGTCGAAAAGAATTTTTGTACGGGAAAAGGTAAAAGGTTGGAATACGGCCCATACTTGACCGAAATGCATTTCTTTAGCCGCTTTCAGCGTAGCTTCCAACTCTGTGGGATGGTGTGCATAATCATCCGCAATCGTAATTCCGTTTTTGGTTCCCAAAATCTCAAATCGTCGCCCTGCTCCTTGAAATTTTTGCAGGTGAAAAGAGATATCTTCTGGTTTTGCGCCAATTTCAAAACAGGCGGCACAGGCAGCAACAGCGTTTAAGATATTATGTTTTCCCGGAATAGACAACACAATATCAGCAATTTTCTTTTTCTGATACATCAGTGTAAAGGTTGTCTTGGCCTCCGGATGATAGGAAATGTTTACTGGATAGTAATCGCATTCCTGGCTGGAACCAAAAGTGATGATTTTTTTTCCATTTACTCCTTCTATTGCTTTTTTGGTATTTTCATCATCGCCATTTACAATCAGGGTACGGCTGGTTTGCGTTGCAAATCTGTGAAAAGAGCGAATAATATTTTCTAACGTACCAAAGTATTCCAAATGATCTGCGTCGATATTCAAAACAACCGAAATGTCGGAAGATAATTCCAAAAAATGATCATGGAATTCGCAAGCTTCACAGACCATTAAGTCACTTTCTCCAACACGCCCACTTCCTTGCAGCAGGGGCAATTTGCCCCCAATGATCACGGAAGGATCTAAACCTGCACCTAACAGAATCTGTGTAATCATAGCAGAGGTTGTAGTTTTTCCATGGGTACCGGAAATACAAATCGCATTGTGATATCCTTGCGAAATCAACCCCAACATTTTCGCTCGCTCCAGTACCAGCGCGCCAGAATGAAAAGCTGCTTTTAATTCTGGATTTTCTTTTGAAATGGCAGCTGTGTAAATAACGCAGTCCGCTCCGCTCAAATTAGCCGGATCATGTCCAATATGCACAGGGATACCCAGTACATTTCGTTCATATTCTACTGTATCAGTTTTATTGTTATCCGAACCGGTGATATAGCATCCTTTTTGATGTAAAATCTGCACAAGAGGGAACATGCCTGACCCACCGATTCCTATGAAATGAAAATGTTTTTTACTTTTTAAAATTTCTTCATAACTGCCGCACACAAATAGCCCCCCAAACAATTCAGTCGGTACTTTTATTATATTGCTTTGCTGCAATAAAATAAACACCTTTTGAAAAATTCGCAGAGATTTTGCACGATTGCATAAGTTTTTTTCCTCTGTTCCATACTAAAAGCATCAACAAGGAGGGAAAATCATATGAATGTAACAGATATTCGAATCAGGAGAACTTATGAAGATGGAAAATTAAAAGCATTGGTATCGGTAACAATTGACCAAGATTTGGCGGTACATGATATTAAAGTTATCGAGGGAAGCGAACGATTGTTTGTTGCCATGCCCAGCCGAAAAGATGATAATGGGGTATTCCGTGATATTGTGCATCCTATCACAATGGAGGGACGTAAGACTTTGGAAGGTCTTATTTTGGAAGAATATCATAAATATCTTTCCCAGCAGGAAGTATATTCCGAAAACGCAGAAAAAAGTCACTGGTAAAACTTGAAAAGATAGCTGCTAAAGCAGCTATCTTTTTTTCATTTTTTCTACAAAATAAAATTCTTTTTTTACAAAATAAAGATTGTGAGAAAAGGATCTGATGAAATTCCTGCAAAATCTCTTGCATTTTATAGTTGGTAACGATACAATAATATCCAGATAAATGCACAAGAAAGGGTGAGAATATGAGCCGGGATTTAATCCATTCCATCACGCAGCAAATGCCTGGATTCTCAAAAGGGCAAAAATTGATTGCACAGTATATTTTGGCGCATTACGATAAAGCGGCTTTCATGACCGCAGCGAAACTTGGAATGATGGTGGGGATCAGTGAATCAACGGTAGTTCGGTTTGCATCCGAACTGGGGTTTGAGGGATATCCCCAGTTGCAGCGTGCTCTGCAGGAGCTAATTCGAAATCGTTTGACCTCGGTACAGCGTATGGAAGTGACCAGCGATCAGCTGGGAGAGGGGAATATTCTGCATAAAGTTTTAAATTTGGATATTGAAAAGATCCGGCGTACAATGGAGAAAGCTTCGGTAGAAGATTTTGAGCAGGCGGTGGACACTATTGTCAATGCAAAAAATATCTATATTTTGGGTGTGCGCAGCGCCTCTGCACTTTCCGGCTTTATGAGTTTTTATTTTAACCAAATTTTTGAAAGCGTTCGTCTAGTGAATACAACCAGCACCAGTGAAATGTTTGAGCAGATTATGCGAATTAAGGAAGGGGACGTCTTTATTGGGATCACTTTTCCGCGCTATTCAAAGCGTACAGTTAACGCTGCAAGTTTTGCAAAACAGAATGGCGCAAAAGTAATTGCCATTACAGATTCCAACATTTCTCCCATCGCTGAAACCGCAGATCATCTGTTGCTAGCACGCAGTGATATGGCCTCTTTTGTCGACTCTCTCGTGGCGCCACTGAGTGTTATTAATGCTCTGATTGTCGCAGTCGGTATTCGGAAAAAGGACGAAATATCCAGTACTTACGAGCGTTTGGAACAAATATGGGACGAATATAATGTTTATGAAAAGATAGAGGAACCTCGCCGATGAATCAGATTGATGTGATTGTTGTCGGAGGGGGCGCCGCCGGTTTGCTTGCTGCCGGATTTGCGGCAAAACAGGGGGCAAAGGTACTATTGCTGGATCATAATCCTCGAATGGCTCGCAAGGTTATGATTACCGGAAAAGGGCGTTGTAACGTAACGAATGACTGCACAGAAGAAGTTTTTTTGCAGCACGTATGCAGCAACAGCAAATTTCTGTTCGGGGCAATTCATCGTTTTCCTCCCCAACGAATGATGGCGTTTTTAGAGGAACAGGGAATTGCGTTAAAAGTAGAAAGGGGAAACCGCGTGTTTCCTGTTTCAGATAAGGCGGTAGATGTTGTAGATGCTTTGGTATCGTTTGCACAACGCTCCGGTGTTCGTTTTGCACAAAAACGGGTTGTTTCGCTCATCATATCGGATGAGACGATGAGAGGTGTCCATTGTGAGGACGGCACAGATGTTTTTGCGCCAAAAGTAATTGTAGCAACTGGCGGGAAAAGCTATCCGACGACCGGATCTACCGGAGACGGCTATCAGTTGGCCTTACAGGCGGGCCATGACGTTGTGCCACTGCGACCTTCCCTAATACCGATTGAAACAAAAGAAGAATGGTGCCGGGAGTGCATGGGTCTTTCTTTGAAAAATGTGGCACTTACCTTGTGGGAAAAAGGCAAGAAAAAACCGTTATATGCAGAAATGGGCGAAATGCTTTTTACACATTTTGGGGTATCGGGTCCATTGGTTCTTACTGCCAGTACTTATTTAAAAAGAGAGCTATCCTGTTACCATATGGAAATAGATTTGAAGCCGGCATTGGATTCTTTCCAGTTGGAACAACGTGTATTGCGAGATTTTGAGAAGTATCAGAATCGGGATTTTTTCAATTCCTTATCTGATTTGTTACCTCGAAAGATCATCCCATCCATTGTTCAATTGTCCTCCATATTGCCAAACGAAAAGGTGCACCAAATAACAAAAGAACAGCGCGATGCACTTTGTTATTTAATCAAACATTTGCCATTAACGCCCAAAAAGCTTTTGCCGATTGAGGAGGCAATTGTCACGGCTGGAGGGGTTAATATAAAAGAAATTGTACCACAAACCATGGAATCCAAACGATGCCGCGGTTTATATTTTGCCGGCGAGGTATTAGATCTGGATGCAAGAACCGGTGGATTTAATCTGCAAATTGCGTTTTCAACCGGGTTTGTTGCAGGAGAAAGCGCAGGAAAGGGAGTTTTGTAATGTACGCTGTGGCAATAGATGGTCCGGCAGGTGCCGGGAAAAGTACCATTTCCCGTGTGGCTGCACAAAAGTTGGGATTTTTATATGTAGACACAGGTGCGTTATACCGCGCAGTGGCTTATGATATACTGCAAAACGGGATTGATCCCAATGATTCTTGTGCAGTTTGCAAACGACTGGATTCTATTACAGTAGGGTTTGGTTACGAAAACGACAATCAACAGATCTATCTGAACGGAAATAATATTACAGAAAAAATACGGACTCCACAGGTTTCGGCAGCGGCTTCTACCGTTTCCGCCATTCCAGAAGTGCGACGTTTTTTATTTTCTCAGCAACAGGATATTGCCCAGGAAAATAATATTATAATGGATGGTCGGGATATTGGAACAGTGGTACTTCCCAATGCACAGGTCAAGATTTATTTAACGGCTGCTGAAGAAGAACGAGCGCGCCGCCGTTTTGCAGAGTTACAGAAAAAAGGGACTGCTATTCATTTTGAAGAAGTCCTTGCCGAGGTAAAACTCCGGGACAAAAATGATATGAATCGTCCTGTTGCACCGTTGAGGCAGGCACCGGATGCTGTGCTGGTCGACACATCCCATTTGGATTTTGACCAGTCGGTGCAGGCGGTTTTGTCAGTGATTGAAGAGAGGATTGGACTGAAAAGAAAATGACAAATTGGTTTTACTACTTGGGAAAAATCATAACGGGTTTTATTTTCCGAATCTGGTTTCATATTGAATTTCATGGACAGGAAAATCAGCCGCAGGATCGCGGCTATATCCTTTGCTGCAATCACCGTTCTGCCTTGGACCCGGTATTAATTGCGCAAAAAATCAAAAAGCCTATTCGCTATATGGCAAAAATGGAATTATTTCAAAATCCGTTTGTTGGTTTCATTATCCGGCATTTAGGAGCATTTCCTGTGGCGAGAGGAAAAGGAGATACCAGCGCAATTGATACAGCTGTAGAAACCGTGAAAAGCGGCCGGGTGCTGGGGTTATTTCCGGAAGGAACACGATCCCATGATGATCAGCTTCTTCGTTTTAAATCCGGCGCTGCAGTCATTGCATCTCAAAGCGGTGGTGATCTTCTTCCTGCGGCAATTTGGTATGAGGGCAAAAAATTTCGGTCCAGAGTCGTGATTCGATATGGAAAGCCCATCGCCAATAGTCAGATTTTAATTGAAGAAAATTCGACCAAGCAGATCAAGGTAGTGGTCGCCTTATTGCGCGATGAAGTAGAAAAACTTTTGGAGGAGACCAGATCGTGCGAATTAAAGTAGCAAAAACAGCAGGATTCTGTTTTGGTGTGGATCGGGCCGTAAAAATGGCGTTTGATACTGCGGAAAAATTCCCCCGGGTCGTGACATTAGGTCCAATCATTCATAATCCACAGATTGTAGCTCAGTTGGAAAAAATGGGGGTTCGAGCAGTGGAATCACCGGAAGAAATCCCCGCCAATACAACGGCTGTCATCCGTTCCCATGGAATTGGAAAAGAGGTTTATGATTACTTATGTGCACGCGGAATTCCTTATGTGGACGCCACTTGTCCTTTTGTAGCAAAAATTCATCAAATCGTTAAAGAATACAGTGAGCAGGGACGTCTTATTCTGGTTGCCGGAGATAAAAAGCACCCTGAGGTGAAAGGTATTGTAGGCTTTTGCTGTTCCGAGGCTGTGGTGTTTAAACACGCAGATGAGTTGGAGGAAATGACCAAAAAAAATCCGGAATGGACAAAGCGGCCTGCTATTTTGGTAGCGCAAACTACTTTTAACATCCAAGAATGGAGAAAATCTGCATTTTTCGCGAAAAAAGTCTATACAAACTTAATTATTTTTGATACAATATGTAATGCTACGGAAATGCGGCAGCAGGAAGCGATCGTGCTGGCGAAAGAATCGGATAGCATGGTGGTGATCGGGGGCAAAAATAGCTCCAATACCATGAAACTGGCTGAGATATGCGGCCAGTACTGTCAAACATTTCACATCGAAAAGGCCAGTGAATTGCCGCAATTCGATCTTTCTACGAGCTTTGTGATTGGTGTTACTGCCGGCGCTTCGACTCCGGCTTGCATAATTAAGGAGGTACAAGAAACCATGAGTGAATTTATTACAAACGACGAATTAAGCTTTGGAGAGATGTTGGATCAATCTTTCAAAAGTACATATAACGGTAAAAAGGAGACAGGCGTCGTTGTCGGTGTTACCCCGACCGAGGTTCAGGTAGATATCGGCACGAAGCATACCGGCTATGTGCCTCTGAGTGAATTAACCGATGATCCCAACGCAAAAATTGAAGATTTGGTCAAAGTCGGCGATGAGATTGAATTGCTGGTCGTCCGCGTCAATGATGTGGAAGGTACCGTTGTCCTGTCTAAAAAGCGTCTGGATGCCATTGCTGGTATGGCGAAAGTGCAGGAGGCAGCTGAATCCGGAGAAATTCTGGAGGGAAATGTAATTGAAGCAGTCAAGGGCGGCGTTATTGTTTCTACTAATGGCGTAAGAGTATTTGTCCCTGCTTCGCAAGCAAGCTTGTCTAGAGTGGAAAATTTGGAAGAGCTTGTAAAACAGCACGTTTCCTTAAAAATTCTTGAGTGCAAAGATATTGGCCGCGGCCGTAAACGTATCATTGGTTCGATGAAAGCTGTTTTGAAAGAGCAGAGAAAAGCTCAGGAAGAGGAGTTCTGGAAAACTGTTGAAGTTGGCAAGAAATATACTGGCGCAGTGAAATCTCTTACGTCTTACGGAGCTTTTGTGGATTTAGGCGGCGTTGACGGCATGATTCATATTTCTGAATTGTCTTGGAATCGCATCAAACATCCGTCTGAGGTTGTAAATGTAGGCGATGTGCTAGAAGTTTATGTGAAAGATATTGATACTGAAAAACATAAAATTTCTTTGGGATATAAAAATGAAAAGGACAATCCTTGGGAAATTTTGAAAAATGAGTATCCGGTAGGTACTGTTACAAAAGTGAAAATTGTGTCGATTACCACTTTTGGTGCCTTTGCGCAAATCATCCCCGGAATTGATGGCTTGATTCATATTTCTCAGATTTCTTCCGAAAGAGTGAATAAAGTTTCCGACGTGTTGAATGTGGGGGACGAGGTTGACGCCAAAATTACTGAAATTGATTTCGATAAAAAACGTGTCAGCTTATCTATGCGTGCAGTAAATGAAAATGCAGCAGAATCCGATGAAGCAGAATAAGTTGTTTTTGAAACAGGCGAAAATATCAAAACGCCTGTATGAGTAGCATGAAAGAAGATACGGGCGCAGTTGTGTTCGTATCTTCTTTTTCTGCCCAGCTCTTTTCCGTATAATCTTTTAAAAGGGAAGCATACTTTTTCTGATTGTATTTGATTGGAAAGGCTGTGATTCTTTGTGCAAAAACGAATGTTTATACGGCTAGTTGCTTTGTTGCTGTTATTGCAGATATTTTCTTCTTGTCAGAATCAGAAGAATAAGGTCCAGTTGCGCGAGGGAGAGTCGCTTACCAGTTTGATAAATGGGATACAGAGTTGCTTTTCGGATTACGAAATTCCATTTCATACGACCGTGGATGATGAGACTCTGCAGGAATTGTTTTATATCGATCCCGAAGATGTAGAGGTATATGCAGGTTTTTATTCCCGTGCCATCACTTCTTCTGACAATTTGTTAGCAGTAAAGGCAAAAGAGGGAAAAGTGGAGAATGTGGTTTCTGGTATGCAACAACGCCAAGAAGATATCAAACGTAATTTTGAAGAGTATTTACCAGATCAATATGAAAAAGCGTGTACCGGACAAATTGTAACAAATGGGGATTTTGCGGTGTTTATTTTACTGGGTGATTTCCAATCAGATTGGGAAACGCAATATCAAAAAGCGGAGAAATATTTTTTCTCTCTTTTTGAATCATGATGAAAAAGCCTTATTTTAATATTATGTAAACTTACCGCACGCTAAAGGAGCATGACATGGTATTCAGCAGTATTATTTTTCTGTTTCGTTTTTTGCCTATCACTCTTTTTGTTTATTATATTGCACCTCAAAAATTCAAAAATGCAGTATTGGTTATTTGTAGCTTATTTTTCTATTCCTGGGGAGAGGTAAAATATTTCCCTATTATGATTGCTTCCATCTTGGTCGATTATATTGTTTCTTTGGTTATTGAGCGGAATCGGGAGAAAAAAGGAATTTGCAAAATCTGTATGGGCATTTCTTTGTTATTCAATTTAGGAATGCTGTTTTTCTTCAAATACACAAATTTCTTTGTCGATAATATCAATGCGTTTGCAGGAACCCATTTTGCGGGAATTCAATTAACGTTGCCGTTAGGAATCAGTTTTTATACTTTCCAAACTTTATCCTATACCATCGACGTGTACCGGGGGAAAACAAAAGCGGAGCGGAATATCGTAAATTTTGCTGCATTTGTCACGTTGTTTCCACAGTTAATTGCCGGTCCCATCGTGAAATATACCGATGTCAGCCGGGAATTGCGGGAACGAAAGATGAATCTGGCACAAATTAACGAAGGAATTACATTATTTATTTTTGGGCTGGGAAAAAAGGTATTGATTGCGAATAATATTGGAAGCCTTTGGAATCAGGTTCAAGATATAGGTTTTTCTAATGTGTCAACTCCTTTGGCATGGCTGGGCATTCTGGCTTATTCTTTTCAGATTTATTTTGATTTCAGCGGATATTCTTTAATGGCAATTGGTATGGGGAAAATGTTAGGATTTGAATTCCCTCAAAACTTTAATTATCCGTATATTTCAAAAAGTATGACCGAATTTTGGCGTCGTTGGCACATAACGCTGGGCTCTTGGTTCCGAGAATATGTTTATATTCCTTTAGGAGGAAATCGCGTATCTAAGCCCCGCATGTATTTTAATATTTTTATTGTCTGGGCCGCTACCGGATTTTGGCATGGAGCGAGTTGGAATTTTGTATTGTGGGGGCTTTTCTTTTTCGTATTTTTAGTGCTTGAAAAGACATTTTTACTCAAATACTTAGAGAAAAGTCATGTATTTTCCCATATTTACGTATGTTTCTTTTTGGTACTCAGTTGGGCTTTGTTTGCCATTACAGATTTCTCTCAATTAGGTATCTTTCTTGAAAGACTCTTTTCCTTCTCATCAGGAAGTGATTGGATGTATTATTTGCGAAACTATCTTGTCACTTTCTTACTGGCAATTTTCTGCTCGATTCCGCTGGTGGAAAAGCTATATAATAAGATTAAAAAAATCGCCTTTGTCAATCTTTTGATTTTGGCCGTGATTCTGATTGTTTCTATTGCCTATTTGGTGGATGCTACCTATAATCCATTTTTGTATTTCAGATTTTAAGAGAGGATAATATGAAAAAGATTTTGAGATTCCCATTGGTATGGATTTTTTTCCTGTTTCTATTCGGCTATATGATTTTTGATATCTCTCAATATAATAAAACCTTTTCAGAATTGGAGAA
Source organism: uncultured bacterium (assembly GCA_934875375.1). GTDB lineage: Bacteria > Bacillota > Clostridia > Oscillospirales > Ruminococcaceae > UBA3818. Next base: position 11,509 of record CAKXHL010000013.1, on the reverse strand, counting down.
TAGAGAACTGGACCAAAGGCCTATTTTTACATTATCTTCTTTTTACAACAATAAATTTTCCCCGAAATATGAAAGTTATATCAATGATCAATTTGTCCTGCGGGATCAGTGGATTAGCTTAAAATCCCGGTCGGAAAGTTTGTTGGGAAAAATAGAAAACAACGGGATTATGTATGGAAACGACGGGTATATGTTTCAGCATTATACCACAGCAGATATGGAGCGCATTGAAACCAATACCAAGTTTGTCAATGAATTTGTTCAATTGTATCCTGATTTAAATATTACAATGGGAATTATCCCCAATTCCTATATGGTTTATCCGGAAAAGGTGCCAGTTGGAGCAGGGCAGGTGGACCAGACGGCATTAACCCAGAAAATTTATAAATCTTTGGATTCTTCTGTGCAGACATTGAATTTTTTAGAGCCATTAAGAAGCAATAAAGAGCAATATATTTTTTATCGGACAGATCATCATTGGACAACTTTAGGTGCCTATTACGGTTATTCCTCTTTTTGCGAATATAAAGGTTGGCAGCCGGTTTTGTTGGATTCCTTGATCGAAACAGAAGTTGCGGATTTTTATGGAACTTATTTTTCTAAAACCAAGGCATATAATGCGGTTCCGGATATCATTACTTATTACAATATACCAGTAACACAAGTTTCGATCGACGGAAAAGAAGCAAACGGTTTGTACGATTTAGAAAAATTCCAACAAAGAGATAAATACGCAGCTTTTTTATGGGGAAACCATGGTATTACTGTGATAAAAAGTGATAATAATCTTCGAAAAGAAGAAGGAAAAACCAGCCGAATTTTACTTATAAAAGATTCGTATGGAAATTCTTTCGCACCATTTTTGACCTATCAATATGACGAAGTTTATGTCGTAGATTTACGATCGATTCCAGTAAAAATGAGCGAATTTTTGGCAGAAAATGAGTTTGATGATGTACTGATCCTTTATAATTTTATGAATTTTTCTTCAGATACAAACCTTGCGAAACTACGATACTAAAAAAACATCGATATAGGTAGGTATCCATAAAACTGTAACATCCACGGCAGTTACTGGGTTGGTTGCCAAAGAACAGGTGAGTGTGATGAAAAGAGAATTGGGTATCGCAAGATGCGGTCTTGCGTGCTGCCTGTGTTCGGAAAATACAAAATGTAACGGATGTAATTCGGCCGATTGTCCTGACAACGCCTGGTGTGAAAATAAAAAATGTTCCATAACAAAGGGAATAAGCTATTGCTATCAGTGTGATGAGGATTGCAGGAAAGGTTTGCTGAATAAGATAAAGCCATATGGCTTTATCTTATTTGTGAAAAAATACGGAGAAAAGCAACTTTTAGACTGTCTGGAAAGAAATGAACGGAGCGGAATTGTTTATCACCGAGAAGGCGTTGACGGTGATTATGATGATTTTGAGAATGTTGAAGATTTATTTTTACAGGAAAACGATAGATTCTAATTATCGGGCAGTTGCTATGAAAAGGGTACACTTCCACCATATATTGCGTTGGTAATGAAAAATATTGCGTTGGTAATGAAAAATCCAAGATGCTGAAAAGCACCTTGGATTTTTTCTGTTTTATGGATACCGCCCCAATCAATCGAGGGGGATTTGTGTTTTATTTGTCCAATGCAGAGAAAACAATTTTACCGTCACAAATTGTTAAACATACTTTGATATCCCGGATAGATTCTATTGGAGCTTTAAAAACGTTTCCATCCAAGACAGCAATATCTGCCCATTTTCCAGCTTCTAAGGTTCCTACACGGTCTTCTCGAGCCATACCAATATGATTATTGATCGTCCATGCCTGCATCACTTCGCCTACAGTCATCGTATGCTTACCTTCATAAGCGGGGGTTGCATCATTACCCAATCGACCGCTGACACAATGATAAATCGACTGTGCAACATCCGGAATAAAAAGAGGCAGATCCGTTTGTGCACCAATTTTAACACCAGCATCAACCATAGCGCGATAGTTATTATGACGATCCATACGCCATTCGCCATATTTTTGAGCCATTTCTCCAAGCCTTTGTTGACTGCCAAAAGCACCCATTTGCAGACAAACTTCAGCTGGCGTATCCATTTTTGCCATTCTTTTCAGATCGTCCGGATGAATGACGGAAGTAAAGAAAACAAATCCTTGACGATTGATCAGGCGTCCATTTTCGTCTTTTTGGCATTTGTCGTACATATCCAAGATACGGCGAACAGAAGCATCGCCTCCGGCAGTTAATGTGCTGCGCAGCCCAACACGGTCAATTTCCAAAACCCATTTTTCCAAAGATTCGTAATCAAAATCATGGAAAACGCCAATCTTTTCTTTTCCAAAATCTTCAGAATAATTTCCATCTTCCGTCAATAGATCGCTGGCAGGATAGTATAGATTATAACCATCAAAAAACAATTTGTCGCTATTAAAGTTATTCTTTGCCCAAACACCATAAGGAACATTGGGAAGGTCGGCCACAGCCTGAGACATAAAGGCAACACGAAGAGTTAAACGATCTTCGTTTTCCAACTTACGCAGAATATTGGTAAAACCATAAAACTCATCAAATCCCATTTCCATTGTGGTAGTAATCCCGCGGCTGTTAAGCAGCTTCATATATTCCACAAAATCGTCTACCACAAAATCTTCATCAGAGAGGTAAGCGTTCATTGCACGCCAGTTACCCTCGGCAAAGACATGTTCTGGATCAATGCGGTAAAATTCCAGAGCCATGGTGTTCAGCCAAGCCTCACGCCGACTGGCATGCACAATAATAACCGGGCGGTCTGAAATCACTCGATCTAACGCTTCTGGTCCAGGATTTTTACCACCGACATTTGCCCAGTCAATGCCATGGCCAAATACGATTTTTTTCAGCGGATGTTTGTCTGCATAATCCTTAACCTCAGCAAGTGCCTCGTCCAGATTTTTGACCTTTGTTAAATCTGCTCCTAAAAACCCAAATTCGTATCCAGTAAAGAAAGAATGGGTATCGGTAAAGCCGGGAGAAATGACACGGTCACCTAAATCGTAAACCTTGGTATGTTCATCAATCCATTGATCCTTTTCTTCAATTGGGCCAACACTGGCGATGAGACCGCCTTTTACCGCAACATACAGCGGGGCAGGCTCCAACGTTTTTGCAGTAAAAACATTTTGAGAATACAACAAAATATCTGCCGACATCATTAACAACTCCTTTAAAATCGTGATGGGGAATAAATTAATGATAACACACCAGACGACTTAAGACAAGATAAACAAACGGTTTTTACGTGGATTTTAACCGGAAAAAGTATTTTTCCCTCCGCTTAATTTCACTAAATTTTGATTTAGCGAAATTAAGCGTTTTGTTTTTATGCTCCCTGTTTGCCAAAATTCTTCTGACGATTTATAATATATAATATAAAAAATTCATTTCGGAGGTCGGACTTTTATGAACGCATCTGCTTTAAAAAATTCCCCTCAATTATTGAGAGACTTCCTTTTTTATATGGAAACCATCCGTGGTCGCTCACCCAAAACCGTTGAGGCATATTATACAGATCTTCACACCTTTTTTTGTTTTATGAAAATTTATAAAGGGGTTTGCGACTCAAAACTTTCGACTAAAGAAATTGATATTTCTGATATTGATCTGGAGTTTATTAAATCCATTACCCTATCGGATGTGTATGAATATTTAAATTATGCCATGTCAGAGCGCGAAAATAACGCAAAAACAAGAGCACGAAAGGTATCTTCTTTACGTTCTTTTTATAAATATTTGACTACAAAAGCCAATGTTTTAGAAGAAAATCCAATCCGGGAATTGGAAATTCCTGCCTTAAAAAAGTCCCTACCGAAATATCTTTCCCTGGAACAAAGTCTGGAGTTACTTTCTCACGTAGACTCTTCTGCACCTAAGCGGGATTATTGTATGGTAACACTTTTTTTAAACTGTGGAATACGACTTTCTGAACTGGTCGGCCTAAATCTCCCCAGTATACATTTGACTGCTAGGACAATGACTGTTTTAGGTAAAGGCAATAAAGAACGGCTTCTTTATTTGAATGATGCTTGTATTCGTTCATTGGAAGAATATTTACAAGAGCGTTCGCAAGTTAAAAATATAAAGGATAAAAATGCCCTGTTTTTATCCAGTCGTGGGGCTCGTATTACCTCCCGAAGAGTACAGCAAATTATTCAAAGATCGTTGGAACAAGCAGGATTGGCGGGACAAGGATTTTCGACGCATAAGCTGCGGCATACAGCAGCCACCCTGCTCTATCAGCAAGGTGGCGTGGATATCCGTGTGTTGCAGCAGATGCTGGGCCATGTTAACCTTGGTACAACGGAAATTTATACCCACACATCTAGTCAACAGTTAAAGGAAGCTGCAGAAAGTTCCCCACTCAAGAACGTTCGACCATCTCATATAGCGAAAGATGATAAAAAGTAGAGATATTTTATTTTAAATGTCATGTCGCAAGGCATCAACAGGTTTTAGATTTGCCGCTTTGCAAGATGGATAGACACCAAAAACAAGTCCATTGGCCACTGCAAATAAGATGGTAAATAAAACGGAACCAGACTCAAACAGGAAATCGTTTTTTAATACTTGGCATCCCAACCAGGCGATTCCCAGCCCCATCGCTGCTCCGGCTAAACTTCCCAGCAAGGATAAGGTCAGCGATTCTATCAAAAATTCTCGTACAATATCCACTTTAGTAGCCCCTATCGACTTTTTGATGCCGATTTCTTTTGTTCTTTCACTAACGGCTGCCAGCATTACCGTCATAATTCCCAATCCAGCCACAACCATGGAAATGCTGGCAATGATGGACAAAATTTGAGAGACAAGCTGCATGATACGATTGAGTTTTTCTTTTTGCTGGGCAATATTCTGGGCCCGAAAAATGCCATCTTCCCCTTCCTTTTCATCAAGCTGTCGTACAATCTGTTCGGTAAAAACTTCTATGTCGGTTTCCTCTGTTACCTTTAAAGCAATTTGATCAAATCCTTTTTGTCCCAGTGTTTTTTGCATAGACGAATACGGGATATACACAAAGGAAGGTACATATTCTCCAATAAAATTTTGTAAAAGGTTTCCACCGGAAGAAACAACACCAATAATTTCAAAGGTTTCATAATAACCATCTAAGGAAATTTTTATTTTTTTTCCGACAATATTTTCCCTATGATAAAAAGCAAGTGCCATAGTTTCATCCACTAGGCAGTTTTTTTGTGCTGAAAGGATATCTTCTTTGCGAAAAAGTCTGCCGTATTTTAAATCCAGATGAAAGATCTGTTTTGCGCCGGCGTCAATTCCCCATACCATTCCGTCAGCAAAAAGACCTCTCATTTCTACTTTTGCCTTTTTGGTTAAAATCGGGACAGCTTCTGTCACTTGCGACTGAGATTGTAAAAAGGACAGGTGTTCTTCCCCCAAAGTAACGCGGTCAGTTGTCAAACTGTTGGTTGAAATGGTTAATGCACCTATTCCTAACCCGTTAATCTCTCGATTGACTGTTTGGGTTCCCATGGCCCCAACAGAAGAAATGAGTACAACCGATGCAACTCCTACCGCAATGGAGAGAATCGTCAGCCAAGTACGGGATTTTTTTCGCATTAGATTTTGAAAAGCACATTGAAATAAATCAAGCATGGGGCTCCTCCTGCTGTATAACAACCAGCTGATTGGAGTGGATGTTGTCAGGCGATAAAATCACCTGATCTGAAGCGAAAATTCCATTGCAGATTTCCACTGCATCAGGCAACTCTGCTCCGGTTACAATATCCTTTCGGACTGCCCTGCCATTTTGAATGATCCAAACATATTCGGTATTTTTTTCATCCTGGCAAATGGCCTCGTAGGGCAATGTAAAATATTCTTTTTCCTCTTCCGGCATCAAAATTACTTCTACAGAATATCCACTTTTTAAGTTTTCATCGCAGTCCAGTACCATTAATTCTGTTTGGATGACCGTTTCACTGCTTAGGCCATTATATTTTTTTTGTGCAGACGGAAAAATTTTTTTTACAATGGCCTGATAAGTTCTTCCTCCCAATCCTTCGCCTTGAATATATGCAGGAGTTCCTTCTTGAATAGAATCAATATCATTTTGTTTGATATGGATGGTAACTTTACCATTTTCAACTGAATTCATTACAATTGCGGCTCGATTAGAGGAACAGAGCACACCAGAAGCCAGATCAACTTGTGTAATAATTCCATCCATAGGAGAGACAATTTCAGATGGAATAAAAGAAGTATTCTCTGGCTGTGAGGATAATGCCGATGGAGAAGATCCAAATACCTGGGCAATTTCTCGCTCTGTTAAGCCATATACCTTTCCATATTGTTCATAAAGTGCTGCTTCTCTTTCTGCTGTTTCCGTATCTTTAGATGTCGAGATTCCCTGTGCCAAAACAGATTTCGTCAGTTGTGTATTAATCTTTGCCAAAAGGCTTCCCTTTTTCACATGATCTCCTGGCTCTACCAGAATTTCTTCAGGGATTACTGGCGTTTCCAAATAAATCTCGCGTGTGCTGGCGGCCTGAACTTCACCTGTATAAGAAATTGTTTTTTGATAAGTAATGGTATTTGGCTTTACAATTTTCACGTGTGCTGCAGAATGATAAATCAGCATCGGCAAAAATGCAGAGAATAAACTGAACAATACTGGCGTTGTCAATAAAATCAGTCTTTTTTTCATAGGCTTTCCCCTCCTCAATTGAAATTTACAAATACAAAAATTAGTATCTCAGGAGAAAGGAAAAACATGCGTAAAAGAATATTTAAATTTCTGTAACGCATACTAGACGCTGAGGTGATCGGTTTTGAATTTAATTCCATGTGATAAGGACTGTATCAATCAGGTAGAAGGATATTGCAATTTAGCGGGTATAACCAATGTTACGGGAACAACAGAAAAAGGCTGCCTTTACTATCAAAAAGGCAGCCTTGGAGAAAATAAAGAAATGTTACCGGCTCACATATTGAAAAGCCTCAGAAATAGACCGGAGTCCGATTAACTCAATTGTGTATTGTTCTTGGTGCAAATTTTTCATTGAAGCTTTGGGCAACAGACATTTTTGAAATCCAAGCCGCTGAGCTTCCTTTACACGCGCTTCTACATTGGAGATTGCCCGGATCTCTCCTGCCAGACCAATTTCTCCAAACGCAATTACATCATCATCAATTGGTTTATCCAGCAGGCTGGAAATCAATGCCAATGAAATAGGCAGGTCTGCGGCAGGCTCATCCAAGCGCAATCCGCCAACAACATTGATATAAGTATCCAGATTGCCGAAAAAATAACCGGCTCGTTTCTCCAGTACTGCAATCAAAAGCGCAGTGCGATTATAATCAAATCCAGTAGACATTCTGCGCGGAGTGCCAAAACTGGTTTTGGAAACCAGAGCCTGCACCTCGGCCAGAATGGGCCTGGATCCTTCTATTACGCAAGCAACACAAGTACCTGAAACATTGCTGGGACGGCCGGACAGCAGCATCATAGAAGGATTTTCTACCTGATGAAGTCCTTCCGTTGTCATTTCAAAAACACCAATTTCATTTGTTGAACCATAACGGTTTTTGACAGCCCGCAAAATCCGATAGGACAAATGTCTTTCGCCTTCAAAGTATAAAACAGCATCCACGATATGTTCCAGCACCTTGGGACCCGCGATAGCGCCGTCCTTATTAACGTGCCCAACTAGGAAAATAGAAATTTCTTCATTTTTTGCCACTCGGGCTAGGATTTGCGTGCATTCGCGAACTTGAGAAACGCTTCCCGATGATGAACTGACAGCGGCAAAGTTCATTGTCTGAATGGAATCTACCATGACAATATCCGGTTCTGTTTGTAAGATGGCATGAACAACATTTTCAATATCGGTCATAGATGCAAGTGTTAAATTTTCAGTGGATACGCCCAATCTATTTGCGCGTAATTTTACCTGTGCGCGGCTTTCCTCTCCCGATACATAAAGAATTTTTTGTTCTTTGCCAAGATACTCGCAAATCTGAAGCAGCAGTGTGGACTTTCCGATTCCTGGATCTCCACCCAACAGAACTAAGGAACCCCGCACAATTCCTCCGCCTAATACGCGATCCAACTCACTAATCCCTGTGTGATAACGTACCTCGTCATTGGAATCTACGTCTTCCAACTTCATGATATCATTGGGATTATATCCTGCCGGGGCAACGGAGCCTAAAGGAACAGAGGCAGAGGGAGCTTTTGCGGGAGCTTGGCGCATTTCTTCCGAAAAAGTATTCCATTCACCGCACTCAGGGCAACGGCCATACCATTTGGGAGATTCGTACCCACATTGCGAACATACATAAATTGTCTTTGCTGCTTTTGCCATCCCATCTACCATCCTTTACGATTGATCTGCCAAGCAGTTCATTAACGCCATACAGATCGAAAATGCAATTTGATCCTGGTATTCTTCATCCGTCAGCTTATCTGCTTCGGCCGCATTGGATAAAAAACCGCATTCTACCATAACAGCCGGTTTTGTGGCCTGATATAGGATATAAATATCCTTTGTTGCCTGCTTGATTTCCCGTGCATTTTCCGGCTGAAGATAGCCGGTAATCGTTTTTTGTAGCATTTCCGCAAGTTCTTTGCTTTCCGGACAATTTTTCCCATAGAACACTTGTGTTCCATGGGCGCTACTTTGAGAATATTTATTTTGGTGAATACTAATTAAAATACCGGAAGAAGTGTCTTCCAGCAATTTCAGGCGGTTTTTCAGGTCAGAGGTTTTTTGCTGACGCACGGTTTTGGCATCGGGACTATGGATGGAAACATCACTGTCTCTTGTCATAATTGTCTGGAATCCGTAAGCGCGCAGCATGGTGTCCAATTTCAGCGCGATAGAAAGGTTAATTTCTTTTTCAATTTGACCGTCGACCCCAATGGCTCCCCCATCCATTCCACCATGTCCTGCGTCAATAATAACCACCGGCGCAGAAGAATACGAAGCAAGTGTTGGCTTGGATTGATGAATACGGAGAAAGACTCCGATTAAACTGAGAAAACACAAAGTAGAACAGGAAAAAATAATCCAAAAAATATTTGTTTTTCTTCGCATCCTTGCTCACCTCATAGCAATTTATGAGGTGGATATATAAAATTATTCTTTAAACTGAGAGTCTATTTCTTTTTCTGCGGATCTTTTTTGTAAAGAATATTATGAACCACTGGAATTTCCTGAAAAGTTGTATAGTAACCGAAATGGCTGATCAGCGGAACAACAAATTGGTAAGCGATTAAGAAGAGTAATCCTAACCAAGTACCGTTGGTACCGGCCGGAACGGCAAAATCAATCCATTCCCGCAGATGGATATTCAAAAAACAATAAACGGAATTGATGTTCTCTGTCACACCGAAGAAAGTCAAGAATGGAATGATTGTCGTCAGCATATGCGGAATCATGACAATCATTCCTGCTTTTAGTCCTTTGCGCGGTTGCTGCAAAGACGCTAAACTATAAGGAATTTCTTCCGGATAATGTTCTTTATAGCGTAGAATTTTTCGATCCTGATTGGCCTGACGGGACGCTACATAATATGGAAAAATACAATACATAAATAGATAAGCGACCGCCATAAAAAGGCTTTGCCAAAAATTGGCCTGCCGGATATTTAAAATGCGATCAATACAAAAGCAAACAAAAATACCAAAGACGGATCCCAAAAACAATTTAATGCAGAATATATAAAAAGGTGTCTGTTTCATAAGAGGATTCGTTTCCTTTCCTTTGGATATTTATACAATTCGAATGTTAAGCGTATCCGTACTGCTGGTCGGATTTGCTTTATTGGAAGAAATAACGATGACTGGATCTCCCTTTTTTACAATTCCAGTTTCCTCCGCTTTTTTCAGCGCCTGTCGAGTAATTTCGTCAGAGGAACACTTTTCTTCTCCGCTGATTGCAGTTACACCCCAATTAAGCGCCAATCGACCGCATACCTTTTCTGAAGTCACAACAGCGATAACCGGACAATTAGGTCGGTATCCAGCCATTGTTCGAGCCGCTTTTCCCGTTTTGCTCTCAACAATAATCGCTTTTGCTCCAATATGCATGGCAGCACTCTTTGCACTCATACAAATGGTATTTCGAAAAGAGGAATCATTTATTTGCGGCATGCGGATAATTTCCTGTTTTGTCAGATATTCCTCATTGGATTCTGCTTCTCGGCAAATAGAAGCCAATGCCTTAACGCTTTCTACCGGATACTGGCCGGCAGCAGATTCACCAGACAGCATAACAGCACTGGTTCCGTCATAAACCGCGTTGGCGACATCGCTGATTTCGGCACGAGTGGGGCGCGGCGAGTAGGTCATGGATTCCAACATTTGTGTTGCAGTAATCACGTACTTTCCGTTGGAAATACATTTGTTTATCAACATTTTTTGAATTGCCGGCAACTTAATAAAAGGAATTTCTACCCCCATATCACCTCTTGCCACCATAATACCATCACTTTTTTGGATAATCCCATCAATATGATGAACACCGCTTTGGTTTTCTATTTTTGAAATAATTTCTACCTCTTCGTAGCCAAGACTGTCCATGTAATCACGCAGCATCATGACGTCGTCTTCCGAACGAACAAAAGAAGCCGCTACATACTGAACGCCCATGGAAAGGCCAAACTCCAGGTCGTCCCTATCGGCTTTGCTCATATAAGGCATAGCGATATCAAAATTAGGAATATTGATGCTTTTGCGGTTCGATAATTTTCCGCCTTTTACAACGCTGCAGACAATGCGGTCATCCAATGCCTGCTGAACAGAAAGGGAAAGTTTTCCATCATCAATCAAAATTTCCATTTTAGCTAATTCAGCAGCCGATTTTTTTGCCAGCAGTTCAACCAGTTTAGGATAAGAAATGCTTACTTTTTCTTCGTCACCGAATCCTGGATTTTTCATTAAGGAAAACGCCTGTCCTTCTGAAAGTGCAACAGATCCGCTTTCAAATGTTCCAATTCGAACCTCTGGTCCTTTGGTATCAATTAAAATAGCTACGGATTTTCCGCTTTCATGGATTGCCTCTTTAACCAGGGACATTCGAGCTTTCAGTTCATCGTGAGTGCCATGGGACATGTTAAACCGCGCCACATTCATCCCTGCGTCAATCATTTGCAGCAACGTTTCTTTGTTGTCACAAGCGGGACCGACCGTACAGACAATTTTGGTTTTTCTCATATGTTTTCCCTCTTTTATCTTATTACAATTTATCAAACCATTCCAGTTTGGATTATACATGTCAAATACATTCTGCGCAAGCAAATAAAAGAATTCTTAACAGAAAATTTCCTCTTGCTTTTCTTACAACAACTTACCCCAAATAGATAAAAGGCCTTCAAAATATAAAAAAAGATTTGGAAGTTGTAAAACGACTCCCAAATCTTTTCTGGAGCGGGTTACGAGGCTCGAACTCGCTACCTCCACCTTGGCAAGGTGGCGCTCTACCAGATGAGCTAAAC
>CAKXHL010000012.1:285-74716 GCA_934875375.1 uncultured bacterium | reverse complement strand
AGCGCGGGCCATCGACGAAGCTTTGAGAAATCGGTAGGAGGCTTTGGGCCACCTGCCGGGAGAAAGACCGGACAGCCCGGGGACAGACTTTCTTTCTGTCCCCCGGGCTGCTCTTTTTTTAAAAAAGATGCAAGCGGGCGTTATTTTTGCTATAATCAAAAACGAGCGATCAATCAATGGAAAGCGGGAAGCGGTATGAAAAAACAAGAGATTTTAAAACACCTTTCGGATCAGGTGCTGGAAGTCATCAACTATCTGGAAGAGCATTGCGATTATGAGCAGCTTTTTGAAGACGGCTTGTATGCTATGTTATATATCCGGTACCAAAATGCGCTGTCGCTGCTGCGGGAAAAATCGCCCGGATACAGCCGCCTGCAGGCAGGATTGCAGTTTTTAATCAGCGCCAACCGGGCATATGTAGGGGCTTCAAGCGATTGGGAAGACCCGTTGAGAAAGCTTTTGTCCGAGGCGGATCGCTTGGTTGACCAGTATCTGCATGACGACAAAAAAGAAGAGAAATCGTAAAAAAAGGGACGGAGTAATAGAATACTCCGCTCCTTTTTTCATTTGGAAAGCTTTTTTGGGGCGACATACAAAAAGGAGCAGGTAAAACCTGCTCCTTTTTGCGTTTTGAGGTGTGTTTTTTGAGGAAGGTAGAGTTTATACCCAAACGCTGCGGCTGCGTTTATTGGGTACAATCTTATTATACCCATCCGGGCAGAAGAAGTGTTGTTTTCGAGTGAACAAAAAATAAACATTTTTACCAATTCATGTGAAGAAACAGTAACAAAACGTATGTTTGCAATTTTGAAAAAGATATGTTATGATGAAAAAAAGCGCCGCAACCGGCGATCTTGCCTGAAAGGAGAGCACTATGAGCCAGTTGAATGAGAAAGCCCGCAGAATTTTAGATTATATCACCCGGGAAATCAGCGACGGAGTTCCGCCGTCAGTGCGGGAAATTTGTGCCGCGCTGCAAATCAAATCCACCTCTACTGTTCATAAATACCTCAAGGAATTAGAGGAGGGGGGCTATATTGTACGGGAGGAAAATCTCAACCGTGCCATTCGTCTGCCCGGCAGCGGGAGTGTAAAGGTGCCGCTTTTGGGAACGGTAACCGCCGGCCAACCCATTCTGGCAGTGGAAGATGTTGAGGAATATATTCCATTTCAGACCAAGTATGGCGACGGGAGTGATCTGTTCGCGCTGCGTGTGAAGGGTGAAAGTATGGTCAATGCGGGCATACTTGACGGAGATGTAATTGTTGCCAGACGGGAAACCGCGGCCTATAACGGTGAAATCGTAGTAGCCCTGATTGAAGACGAGGCAACCGTGAAACGTTTTTTTAAAGAGAACGGCCATTACCGCCTCCAGCCGGAGAATGATACGATGGATCCGATCATTGTGGATTCCTGTTCGATATTGGGAAAGGTTATCGCATGCCTGCGCTTTTATGAATAATGGATGGGAGGAAAACCGGTGAAAGTTTTGTTGATTAACGGGAGCCCGCGCAAAAATGGAAATACTGCAGCAGCGCTGTCAGCGATTGAAAAAGAGTTGGCGGCACAGCAAATTGAGACGGTTTCGATTCAGGTGGGGAATCAAGCGATTCGCGGGTGCATGGCCTGCGGCGGGTGCCGGCGTACGTCGGGAGGGTTGTGCGTATTCACAGAAGACCCGGTAAATGAATGTGTTCGTCTCATGGCGGAATGCGATGGGTTGGTCATCGGGTCCCCTGTGTACTACTCTGGAATTGCAGGCACAATGAAAAGCTTTCTGGATCGTTTCTTTTATTGCGGCGGCGGGCAATTGTGTGCCTATAAACCGGTAGCAGGTGTTGTGGCATTGCGCCGTTCCGGTGGTGTGGATGCTTTTCACCAGATGAACAATTATTTTAATCTGGCCAATGCGCTGATTGTTCCGTCTTTCTATTGGAATGCCATTCATGGTATGCGCCCCGGTGAAGCGCAGCAAGATATGGAGGGCGTCCAGATTATGGAAAACATTGGCCGAAATATGGCATGGATGCTCAAAACGCTGGAATATAGTCGCGCCGCTGTGCCGCTGCCGGAAAAATATCCGCGTACTTCCACGAATTTTATTCGGTAAAATGTATCTTAAGGGCGCCCTCTTGTCGGGAAGCGCCCTTTTTCGGTAAAACAGGAAATATAGGAGCTGATGATAGTACCTTTGAAAGAATTTTTCTGAATATTCTGACCTTGAGGAAAGTGGCATTCCAGGCAGAGATCTGTATTCTGTCGTATTTTTTCTCTTCGAAAGGCCATTCTCGTACAAAAAGAGCCAGAATGCCCAAAAGTCTTTGGGCAAAAGGGAAAAAACAAAGATTTTTTGCTTTTTTTATGGAAAAGATAGCAAAAAAGGTCTATAATAAACTGTCACTGCAAAATGCGGCCGCCGGATTTACAGAAAATGCGTACCCGGCGGGAGGAGCGAAAGGCTCGCAGAAATCTTTTTGAAAGAGAAAAGAGGAATCCGGTTTGATTAGAAATGATTTGAGAAATATTGCGATTATCGCCCACGTTGATCACGGGAAAACCACATTGGTGGATGAAATGCTAAAACAGGGCGGGGTGTTTCGCGAAAATCAGGAGGTTGCCGACCGTGTGATGGACAACAACGACCTGGAGCGAGAACGGGGCATTACGATTTTGGCGAAAAATACTGCAGCTTATTATAAAGATGTAAAAATCAATATTATTGATACCCCTGGACATGCCGATTTTGGCGGAGAGGTGGAGCGTGTGCTCAAAATGGTAGACGGCGTTCTGCTTTTGGTGGATTCTTTCGAAGGCCCTATGCCCCAGACTCGTTTTGTTTTGCAAAAGGCGCTGGACCTGGGTCATCGGGTGATTGTGGTAGTGAACAAAATCGACCGGCCGGACGCCCGGACTGATGAGATTGCCGACGAAGTGCTGGAACTGCTTTTGGATCTGGATGCTTCGGAAGAGCAGCTGGACAGCCCTGTGGTCTACTGCTCCGGCCGTGACGGCACGGCCAGCCTTTCCCCCTATCAACCCGGCAAAGATTTGCAGCCGCTGTTTGAAACCATTCTGGAGTATATCCCCGCGCCGGAAGGGGACGAGGCCGCCCCACTGCAGATGCTAGTTTCCTCTTTGGACTACAATGAGTATGTGGGCCGTATTTGCATTGGCCGCATTGATCGCGGTTCCATGAAAGTGGGTCAGGAGGTGGCAATCACCGATTATTACCAAAAGGATAAAACCACCCGCGGTAAAATCGCCACCATGTTCCAGTTTGACGGGCTCAAGCGGGTGCCGGTGGAAGAAGCCAAAGTGGGGGATATCATCAGTATTTCAGGATTGGAGAATATCACCATCGGCCATACCTTAACGGATGTGAACTGTCCGGAGCCGCTTCCGTTTGTCCGGATTTCAGAGCCGACGGTGGAGATGACTTTCTCTGTGAATGATAGTCCGTTTGCCGGAAAAGAAGGAAAATTTGTTACTTCTCGTCATTTAAGAGATCGTTTATACAAAGAGTTATTGAAAGACGTTTCTTTACGGGTAGAAGATACCGATACCACCGAGGCGTTTAAGGTTTCTGGCCGCGGCGAAATGCATCTGTCCATCCTGATCGAGACCATGCGCCGGGAGGGGTATGAGTTCCAGGTCAGCACTCCCAGAGTGCTGTTTAAGGAGATCGGCGGCAAGCTGCACGAACCGATGGAGCATCTGGTGGTGGATGTGCCGGAGGAATCGGTCGGCTCGGTAATGGAAGAGATGGGCCGCCGCAAGGGTGAACTGATCCATATGGCGCCCCAGGGTAACCGGATGCGGGTGGAGTTTTCCATTCCGTCCCGCGGTCTGTTTGGCTACCGCAGCGATTTTATGACGGCTACCCGCGGCGAGGGAATCATGACCTCGGTGTTTGACGGCTATCAGCCGTATAAAGGGGATATTCCTCGCCGCGTGACCGGTTCTTTGATCGCCTTTGAAACTGGTGAGGCAGTGGTTTATGGATTGTATAACGCTCAGGAGCGGGGTGCTTTGTTTATCGGTGCAGGCGTGCAGGTCTACGAGGGAATGATCGTTGGCCAGTCGCCGAAAGCTGGGGATATTGCAGTCAATGTGTGTAAGAAAAAGCATCTGACCAACACCCGTTCTTCCGGCAGTGACGACGCGCTGCGCTTAACGCCGCCTCGCCGCATGAGCCTGGAGGATGCGCTGGAGTTTATCGGCGACGATGAGCTGGTGGAAGTCACTCCCAAAAACATCCGGCTGCGCAAGCGGATTCTGGACAATGCCCAGCGGATGAAAGCCATTATGAAAAAATAAAGCGCAGCCGAAAGCTGTACTGTAAAAAAGGTGCCGGAAAAGCTCCATACGGGCTCTTCCGGCACTTTTTATGAATACGGGAATAAGGATCAAATACTACTTGGCAAACCCGCCAAAGTTTTTGCAGGCATTTAGAAATTACAGATATTGACAATGTAATTTATAAAAATTATACTTTGATTAAAGAAAGTGTGCACCCTTTCCTTTTAAAAAAGAAAGGAGTACCCTTGTATGAAAAGAAATGCGCTTCAATTGCTAAGGCTGACTGGAAAGCGCTGTGTTTGCCTTGGCCTTTGCGTTGCCTGTCTTTTCCTTGGCGGCTGCCGTGCAGCGGAGGAAGCTGCGTCAGATCCCGGAGCCCAGACGGACGGGCAGGCGCAGAGTGTGGAATCCTCGGAAGCGCTTGGGACGGATACACCCGATTTTGCCGGGCATGGCATGACGATGAGCCGGGAGGAATACTTTAGCCGGGAACGGTATGTCAACTGGTGCCAGTCTCTGACCTGTGCAAGCGGATCCGGATATGGCAGGACGGTTTATTTCCCGACTGCGCAGCTGGTTTTAACGGAGGCGGGCGGCGTGGAATACAAAAAGGCCGCCATATACGAAGTCCCCGCCGAAATTCAGGGAAATATTTCGGCTTTTCTGCCCGGCGAATATGTTTTTTATTATCAGGTGGGCAATGACCTTTACCAGGTGTTCTACCCGGAAAGCCCTGACTGCGAAACACAAAAGATCTTTTCTTCAGAAAAGCCTTTTTTCTCCTGGTTTCTGTCCAATTACCGCATGCTCATCGGCTATGAATCTCAGGCGTTTCAGGAGGCGCTGGCACGGGTCAATGCGACTGGTGTGGATGAGCCGATGCCGCAGCAATACGATTGGTATGTGCTGGATATCCGCAGCGGCGCGCTGCAGCGGCTGCCCGACGGGAAAAATTATTCGGCTATGACCGAGGAGGAAAGAGAACGGCTCTTTCCAACAAAGGGAGAAGAAAGCAGATAAATGCCATTTTGCCGCCGGTCTTACACACCGGCGGCAAAAAAGCGATCCGGGCACCTATGAGCTCAAACCGCAAAAATTTATATGGGAGCGGACGCTTTCCCGGAAAGAGGGAAAAAACGCTTCTGTTACCGTAAAAGCCCCCGAAGAAGCAAGCTCTCACGCCAAAAATCCCGCCGGGAAACACCCGGATGAATGGACAACAGAATTGTGGGAGAATTTCCGCCAAGATCGCAAGATTTTGAAGAAAAAAAGCTTGCTTTTATCCGGGGGCTATGTTATTATAATTGAGCGTGACTGCACTAAGATATGCGATGAAGCAGGAGGTTGCCGCCGCAGGCGGGTAATTTCTGCCGAGTATGTCCGATTTCAAACCGGGCGACAAGAATACCGTTGACATGCTGGATGCGCTTTTGTAGAAAAAGCACATTCTCCCTGTCGCTTTTTGACATTTACCCTGTCAAGTCCCGGACAAACTGTACTTTTTGACAAGTGCTGATTTGGCCGGTTTTTAAATGTTAAAGCGCGAAACACACGGAACAGTGTTCAACTAATGTCGTCGTCCCACCCGAAAAAAGTTATCTCAAGGAGGCGATGGTAGTGGCAGTCAAAGAAAAAATCAGAATCAGACTCAAAGGTTATGACCATCAGCTGGTGGATACCGCTGCGGAGAAGATTGTTGAAACCGTAAAGCGTACTGGCGCCCGGGTTTCCGGTCCCATCCCGCTGCCCACCGAAAAAGAAGTTGTAACCATTCTGCGCGCGGTGCACAAGTACAAAGACAGCCGTGAGCAGTTTGAGATGAGAACCCACAAAAGACTCATTGACATTCTGCGCCCTTCCAACAAAACTGTTGAAGCGCTGCAGGGTCTTGAGCTCCCGGCTGGCGTAGAAATCGAAATTAAACTTTAATTTCTCAGTTTCATGCGCTGCCAGGTCAAGTTGGCGGGATGCTCCGTCAACCAATAACCAAAGGAGGAGAAAAGAATGCAAAAATGCATCGTAGGCAAAAAAATCGGCATGACCCAGATTTTTGACGAAGCGGGCAAATTTGTTCCCGTTACCGTCGTGGAAGCCGGCCCCTGCGTTGTCGTCCAGAAAAAGACTGTCGAAAACGACGGTTACGAGTCCATTCAGGTGGGCTTTGGCGACATTGCGCAGAAAAAGGTTTCCAAACCCCTGCAGGGTCACTTTGCAAAAGCGGATGTCGCCTGCAAACGCGTACTCAGAGAGTTCAGACTTGACGACTGCTCTGGCGTAAACGTTGGCGAGATCATCAAAGCGGACACCTTCGAGGTAGGGGACAGAGTAGACGCTTGCGGTACTTCCAAAGGTAAAGGATACGCCGGTACCATCAAGCGCTACCATTTTTCCAGACTGAAAGAGACACACGGTTCCGGTCCTGTTGCCAGACATGCAGGCTCCATGGGCGCGTGTTCCGACCCTTCCAGAGTCATGAAGGGCAAAAAGCTGCCTGGCCACATGGGCGTTGAGCGGGTTACCGTTCAGAACCTGACTGTAGTTAAGGTAGACGCAGAAAACAACCTGATTGCGCTGAAGGGCGCGATTCCCGGCCCCAAAGGCGGAATCGTTTATCTGACCGACAGCGTTAAAAAGGCATAAGGGAAGGAGGAAGCACGATGCCAAATGTAAACGTATATGATATGTCCGGCAAAGTGGTCGGCGATATCGCCCTTTCCGATGCCGTATTCGGAATCGAACCCAACAGCGTGGTAATGCATGCTGCGGTGGTCAATTACCTGGCCAACCAGCGCCAGGGCACCCAGTCCACTCTGACCAGAACCGAAGTCAGAGGCGGCGGCCGCAAACCCTGGAGACAGAAAGGCACCGGCCACGCGAGACAGGGCTCCATCAGAGCTCCCCAGTGGAGACACGGCGGCGTTGCTTTGGGCCCGAAACCCCGTGACTACAGATATTCTCTGAACAAAAAGGTGAAGAAACTGGCCATGCTGTCCGCCCTGTCTTCCAAAGTGAAAGACGGCGATATGATCGTTCTGGACAACATCAGCGTGGAAGAGTACAAGACCAAGACGATTGTCAATATGCTCAAAGCTTTGGGCGCTGACAAAAAAGCCATGATCGTTATGCCTTTCGTTGATGAAAAACTGATCCAGAGCGCCAGCAATATCCCGGGCGTTCAGACCGCGCTGGTCAACACCATCAATGTGTACGACATCTTGAACCATGATAAATTCATCATCGTCAAGAGCGCCGTTGAAAAACTCGAGGAGGTGTACGCATAATGAAAAAGGCACAGGACATTATCCTTCGCCCGATTATTACCGAGGCTTCCATGTCCGGTATTGCGAACAAAAAGTATACCTTCAAGGTTGCGAACGATGCCAATAAGATCGAGATCGCCAAAGCGGTGGAAGAACTGTTCGGCGTAAAGGTCAAAAAGGTAAACACCATGAACGTCCCCGGCCAGTTCCGTCGCCAGGGCATGCATGGCGGCTATCAGCCGGATTGGAAAAAAGCTATCGTAACGCTGAAAGATGGCTCCAAGGGAATCGAATTCTTTGAGAGCATGATGTAAGCTTCTGGGATAGCAAAAGATCATCCCGCAAAGCTCATTGAACAAGGAGAGTGAAACCGAATGGCTATCAAAAGCTATAAACCGACAACAGCGGCTCGTCGTCAGATGACCGTTACCGATTACTCTCAGTTGTCTAAGGTTGCTCCGGAGAAGAGCCTTGTCGAGTCTCTGAAGACCAACTCCGGCCGCAACAGCTACGGTAGAATCACTGTTCGTCATCGCGGTGGCGGCAATAGAAGAAAATACCGTGTTATCGACTTCAAGAGAGAAAAAGCTGGGGTCCCCGCTCAGGTCCTGACCCTGGAGTACGACCCCAACCGTTCCGCTCATATTGCGCTGGTGCAGTATGAAGACGGCGAAAAACGTTATATCATCGCCCCCAACGGCCTGAAAGTCGGCGATACCGTCGTTTCCGGTCCCGCGGCGGACATCATCGCAGGCAATGCGCTGCCGTTGGCCAACATCCCGGTCGGTACTTTCATCCACAACGTGGAGCTGTATCCCGGAAAAGGTGCTCAGCTGGCCCGCGCCGCCGGCATCCAGGCTCAGCTGATGGCAAAAGAAGGCGCTTATGCGCTGATCCGTCTGCCCTCCGGCGAGCTGCGCAACGTTCCGGCGAACTGCATGGCCACCATCGGCCAGGTCGGCAACATCGACCATGAGAACGTATCCTACGGTAAAGCCGGCCGCAAACGCCACATGGGTTGGAGACCTACTGTCCGCGGTTCTGTCATGAACCCCAACGACCATCCGCACGGCGGTGGTGAAGGCAAGTCTCCCGTAGGCCGTCCGGGCCCTGTAACCCCGTGGGGCAAACCCGCACTGGGCTACAAGACCAGAAAACATCACAATCGTTCCGATAAGTTCATCGTGAAACGTCGCAACGCGAAGTAAAGGAGGCAAAAAGTCATGAGCAGAAGTCTGAAAAAAGGACCTTACGTTTTGCCGGTGCTTCTCAAACGCGTTGAGGAAATGAACAAAACAGGCGAGAAAAAGGTTCTTAAAACCTGGAGCCGCGCATCCACCATCTTCCCGGATTTCGTGGGTCACACATTTGCCGTGCATGACGGACGCAAACACGTTCCGGTTTATGTAACGGAAGACATGGTCGGACACAAACTCGGCGAGTTTGCCCCCACCAGAACGTATAAAGGCCACGCCGGTTCCAAGAAATCGAATAACGGAAAGTAGGCCGAAAGGAGGATTAACATGGAAGCAAGGGCTTATTTGAAATACGCCCGTATTGCACCGAGAAAAGTGCAGATTGTCCTGGATCTGATCCGCGGCAAAGACGCACAGCTGGCTCGCGCAATACTCAAGCACACCCCGAAGGCTGCTTGCGAGCCGTTGGAGAAGCTCCTGAATTCGGCCGTCGCCAACGCCGAGAACAACTTCAACATGGATAAAAACAACCTGTATGTTGCAGAGTGTTATGTCTGCCCCGGTCCCACACTCAAACGGATCAGACCCAGAGCGCAGGGCCGCGCATTCCGTGTGCTGAAAAGAACTTCTCACGTCACCATGGTCCTGAAAGAAAAGGAATAAGCTGAAAGAAGGAGGTAAACTATGGGACAGAAAGTAAATCCCCACGGTCTTCGCGTGGGCGTTATCAAAGATTGGGATTCCCGCTGGTTTGCTAAGGATGATGCTTTCGGCGATATCCTCGTCGAGGACTACAAACTTCGCAAATTCTTAAAGAAAACCCTGTATGGCGCCGGCGTTCCCCGCATCGAGATCGAGCGCGACGCTGCCAAAGTCAGAATTCATATCCATTGTGCGCGCCCTGGCATGGTAATCGGCCGCGGCGGTGCGGATATCGAAAAACTGCGCCAGCAGTGTGAAAAAATGATCAACGAAGGAAAAGAGACTCCGGTTGCGGTTCTCATCAATATCGTTGAAGTAAAACAAGTGGACAAAAACGCGCAGCTGGTTGCCGAGAGCATCGCCACTCAGCTGGAGCGCCGCGTGTCCTTCCGCCGTGCGATGAAGCAGGCTATCGGCCGTGCGATGAAGCTGGGAGCCAAGGGCATTAAGGTCAACGTTTCCGGCCGTCTGGGCGGGGCGGAGATCGCGCGTAGCGAACATTATCACGAGGGCACCATTCCGCTGCAGACCCTGCGCGCCGACATTGATTACGGCTTTGCAGAGGCGGATACCACCTACGGAAAGATCGGCGTAAAGGTGTGGATCTACACCGGCGACGTTCTGGCCGATAGCAAAAAGCAGCCTCGTAAGGAAGGAGGCAAAAACTAATGCTTCTGCCGAAAAGAGTAAAATACCGCAGAGTCCACAGAGGACGTCTGACTGGTAAAGCCATGAGAGGCAACACCGTAACTTACGGCGATTATGGCCTCCAGGCGACAGAGCCCGCTTGGATCTCCTCCCGTCAGATTGAGGCGGCCCGTATTGCCATGACCCGTTACATCAAACGTGGCGGTCAGGTATGGATCAAAATCTTCCCGGATAAACCAATCACTCAGAAACCGGCTGAAACCCGAATGGGTTCCGGTAAAGGTTCTCCCGAGTACTGGGTTGCCGTTGTAAAACCCGGCAGAGTGATGTTTGAGATCGGCGGCGTTTCCGAGGAGCTGGCGCGCGAGGCGTTCCGTCTGGCAAGCCACAAACTGCCGATCAAAACGAAATTTGTTGTAAAAGAAAAGGAAGCAGAGGAGGGTGAAGAGTAATGAAGGCTTCGGAGATTCGTGAGTTGAGCAATGCCGAGTTGAACGAAAAGCTGACCGCACTCAAAGCCGAGCTTTTCAACCTGCGCTTCCAGCACGCCATCAACCAACTGGAGAATCCCATGCGGATGAAAGAGGTCAAAAAAGACATCGCGCGCATCAAAACGGTGCTGCGTCAGTTGGAAATGAAAAACGTGCAGTAAACGAAGGGAGGATTTAAGCTGTGGAAAGGAACCTCAGAAAAACGAGGGTCGGCAAAGTTGTCAGCGACAAAATGGATAAAACGGTTGTCGTATCGATCCAGGACAATGTAAAACACCCCCTTTATAAAAAGATTATCAAAAGATCCGTAAAGTTCAAAGCTCACGACGAGAAGAACGAATGCGGAATTGGTGATAGAGTCATGATCATGGAAACCCGACCGATTTCCAAAGATAAGAAATGGCGCGTTGTCCAGATCATCGAGAAAGCGAAATAATCCTACACCAATGTCAATAATCGAAAGGAGGAACATTCTGTGATTCAGATGCAGACCTTGATGAAGGTAGCAGACAACACCGGTGCGAAAGAATTGATGTGCATCCGTGTGCTGGGCGGCTCCCGCAGAAGATACGCCAACATCGGCGATGTGGTAGTGGCTTCAGTTAAAAAAGCTGCTCCCGGTGGCGTAGTGAAAAAAGGCGACGTCGTGAAAGCAGTAATCGTTCGTTCTGCCAAAGGCATTCGCCGCGACGACGGCACCTATATCCGTTTCGACGAGAATGCGGCAGTTATTATTAGAGAAGATAAAAACCCAAGGGGTACGCGTATTTTTGGGCCGGTTGCGAGAGAGCTTCGTGAGAAAGACTATCTCAAAATTTTAAGCCTCGCCCCAGAGGTTCTGTAATTGGAGGTGCGCTGTAAAGTGAATAAGGTTCACGTCAAAAAAGGCGATACAGTCATCATCCTGTCCGGTAAGGACAAGAACAAAAAGGGCAAGGTGCTGGAAGTAAGCCCCACCGAGCGCAAAGTCATTATCGAAGGCTGCAACATGGTAACCAAACATGTTAAGCCTCGCAGAATGGGTGAGCCCGGCGGTATTGTGAAAGCAGAAGCCCCGCTGTACGCCTGCAAAGTAATGTTGGTATGCCCCAAGTGCGGCAAAGGCACCCGCCTGGCCCACAAAATGGATGGCGACTCTAAAATGCGTATGTGCAAGCACTGCGGTGAAACTTTCTAAGAAGGAGGAAAAAACATGGCCAGGATGAGAGATTACTACGTAAAAGACGTAGCTCCGGCTCTGATGAAAAAGTTCAGCTATAAAAGCGTCATGCAGATTCCGAAACTTGAGAAGATCGTTGTCAACGTAGGCTGCGGTGAAGCACGCGATAATCCCAAGGTAATCGACGCTATTATCTCTGACCTGGGCAAAATCACCGGTCAGAAAGCTGTTCCCTGTAAAGCAAAAAAATCCGTTGCGAACTTTAAACTTCGTGAAGGCATGACCATCGGTGCGAAAGTAACCCTGCGCGGCGAGACCATGTATGAGTTTTTGGACAGACTCTTCAACATCGCTCTGCCCCGCGTTCGTGACTTCAGAGGAATCAACCCCAACGGCTTCGATGGTAGAGGAAACTACAACATGGGTCTGCGCGAGCAGCTGTTGTTCCCCGAAATCGACTATGATAAGATTGATAAAGTGCGCGGTATGGACATCTGCTTTGTCACAACCGCCAATACAGACGAAGAGGCTCGTGAGCTGCTGGCTCTGATGGGCGCTCCGTTTGCCAAGTAAGAAGGAGGTTTTGTAGGTGGCTAAAAAGTCCATGATCAATAAACAGCAGCAGGCACCCAAATTCTCCACTCGAGCATATAACAGATGCAAGATCTGTGGCAGACCCCACGCCTATCTTCGCAAATTCGGCATCTGCCGTATCTGTTTCAGAGAGTTGGCTTACAAAGGCCAGATCCCGGGCGTTAAAAAGGCTAGCTGGTAAGCACGAGCAAAGGAGGTTGATTACATGCACATCACCGATGCAATCGCTGATATGCTGACTCGTATCAGAAATGCGAATTCCGCAAAACATGATACCGTTGATGTACCCGCTTCCAACATGAAAAAGGCGATTGCCCAGATTCTGTTGGACGAAGGCTTCATCAAATCGTTCCAGATTGTTGAAGACGGCAAGCAGGGTATCATTCATATCACTTTAAAATACGGTCCCAATAAATCTCAGGTCATCAGTGGATTGAGCCGTGTTTCCAAACCCGGCCTGCGTATCTATGCTGACACTGAGAATATGCCGAAGGTCATGAAAGGCTTGGGCATTGCAATCGTGTCCACTTCTAAGGGCGTGATGACCGACAAACAGGCTCGCAAAGAGCATGTTGGCGGCGAAGTACTGGCCTATATTTGGTAAGCAAGGAGGTGCACTGAAATGTCTCGAATTGGTAGAAAACCCATCGCGGTTCCCGCCGGTATTGACGTTAAAATCGACGGCTCTACCGTGACGGTTAAAGGACCGAAAGGAACTTTGACCCAAACCTTTAACAAGGATATGGCAATCACACTGGAAGGCGGCGTGATCGAAGTAAAACGCCCCACCGATGACAAAGCGCACAGAAGCTTGCACGGTTTGACCCGTACTTTGATTTCCAACATGGTTGAAGGTTGCGCCAACGGCTTCAGCAAAGAGCTAGAGGTAAACGGCGTAGGTTACCGTGCTTCTAAGCAGGGTAAAAATCTGGTTATGGTGCTGGGCTTCTCTCATCAGGTGATCGTTCCTGAAATTGATGGAATCACCATTGATGTTCCCGCCCCCAATAAAATTATCGTTAACGGACCCGACAAGCAGAAGGTCGGTCAGTTTGCAGCCGAAATCCGCGAGAAACGCCCGCCGGAGCCTTATAAAGGCAAGGGCATTAAGTATGTGAATGAGGTAATCATTCGCAAAGAGGGTAAGGCTGGTAAAGGCAAGAAGTAGTTAAAGGAGTGAGTCACAAATGGTGAAAAAGCCGGATAAAAATACTGCCAGGCTGAAAAGACACGCCAGAGTCCGCAAGAAAATCAGCGGCACTGCGGCTCGTCCCCGCCTGAATGTTTTCCGCTCCACAAAGCACATCTATGCCCAGCTGATCGACGATGTAGCCGGCGTAACGCTGGCCAGCGCATCTTCGATGGAAAAAGGGTTCGAAGGCTTTGGCGGAAACAAAGAAGCGGCGAAAAAGGTCGGCATGGCCATCGCCCGGAAAGCACAGGAGAAAGGAATCTCCGAAATCGTCTTCGACAGAAGCGGTTATATCTATCACGGACGCGTCAAAGAGTTGGCAGAAGGCGCCCGTGAAGGCGGTCTGAAATTCTAAAGGAGGAGGAGAATACATGGCTCGAATTGATGGTTCTACTTTGGACCTGCAAGAGAAGGTCGTTGCCATTAACCGCGTATCGAAAACGGTTAAAGGCGGCCGTATCTTCAAATTCGCCGCGCTGGTTGTCGTCGGCGACGGCAACGGCACTATCGGCTTTGGATTGGGTAAGTCCTCCGAGGTTCCGGACGCGATCCGCAAAGGAATTGAGGACGCCAAGAAAAATCTGATCCACGTTTCCTTGAAAGGAACGACCATTCCTCACGAAGTAATCGGTGCGTTCGGCGCAGGCCGCGTGCTGATGAAACCGGCTCCCCGCGGTACTGGTGTTATCGCCGGCGGCCCTGTTCGTGCGGTAATGGAAGTTGCAGGCATCAGCGATATCCGTACCAAGTGCCTGCGTTCCAACAATCCCTGCAATGTTGTAAGCGCCACCATCGCTGGTCTGGCGTCTTTGAAAAGCGTTGACGAGGTCGCTGCGATCCGCGGCAGATCCGTTGAGCAGATCTTGGGTTAAGGAGGTAGCAATGGCTATGAAAATCAAATTGGTTAAAAGCCTGAATGGCAGAAAAAAGGACCAGATCGCCACTGCGTACTCTCTGGGACTCAAAAAAATCGGTAACGAGACAACGCAGCCTGATAACGAGGCCACCCGCGGCAAGATTGCCAAGATTTCTCACCTCGTTGAGGTAACCGAAGCGTAAAACAAGGAGGTGCGAGTACCATGAAATTGCACGAGCTTTCTCCGGCGCCTGGTTCCAACAAAGACGTCTTCCGTAAAGGCAGAGGTCACGGTTCCGGCAACGGTAAAACGGCGGGCAAGGGCCATAAAGGCCAGAATGCCCGTTCCGGCGGCGGTGTAAGACCCGGCTTTGAGGGCGGCCAGATGCCGTTGGCAAGACGAGTCCCGAAAAGAGGATTCAACAATATTTTTGCCACCAAGTATGCTACGATCAATGTATCCGACTTAAATTGCTTTGAGGACGGCGCGGTTGTAGATACCAACGCAATTCTTGCCGCTGGTCTTCTGAAAAAAACACTTGACGGCGTAAAAATTCTTGGTAACGGCGAGCTGACCAAGAAGTTGACCGTGAATGCTGCTGCTTTCTCCGCGTCTGCCAAGCAGAAAATTGAGGAGGCAGGCGGGAAAGCCGAGGTGAAATAAGAATGTTCGACACCATTAGAAACGCATGGAAAATTGCGGACCTGAGAAAGAAGATTCTGTTCACCGCACTGATCCTGCTGATCTTCCGTATCGGCAGCGCCATCCCCGTTCCGTTTCTGGACGCAAGCGTTATGCAGGCTTGGATGTCCAACGCGGGTGACGGCAACCTGCTGGGCTATATCGACGTTCTGACCGGCGGCGCGTTTTCGAACGCCACGATTTTCGCCATGTCTATCAGCCCTTACATCACCGGCTCCATCGTGATTCAGCTTTTGACGGTTGCAATCCCTGCACTGGAACGGATGAGCAAAGAGGGCGAGGACGGCAGAAAACGACTGAACCGGATTACCCGGTACACCGGTATCGGCTTGGGCTTTGTCCAGGCGCTGGCTTACTGGTTCCTGTTAAAAAATCAGGGCGCCTTGGTCTACACCAAGGGCTTTGCTGGATTTTTCTCAGCAGTGGTCATCATCATGACCTTTACGGCAGGTTCCGCGCTGATTGTCTTTTTAGGCGATCAGATTGATGCCAAGGGCATTGGCAACGGCATTTCCATGATTCTCTTTGCCGGTATCCTGTCCCGCGGCGGCTCTGCGGTGCTGAAAATGTGGCAGTACTTCCAGATGGGCGCGCAGTCCACTAAGTACTACTTCTATGTTCCGCTGGTTCTGATCCTGTTTTTGGCCATGATCGTATTCATCGTTGTCATGACCTCCGCAGAGAGACGAATCCCGGTACAGTACGCCAAGCGAGTGGTCGGCCGGAAACTGTATGGCGGCCAGTCCACTTTTATGCCGATCAAGGTCAATATGTCCGGCGTTCTGCCGATCATCTTTGCCAGCTCTATTCTGGCGATCCCCGGTACCATCAAGGCGTTTGTGCCGCTGAACACCGAGGGCTTGCTGTATAAGTTTTTGAGTATTTTCAATTACAATACCGGCTGGTATGCCATGATCTACATTTTGCTGATCATCATGTTTAATTACTTCTATGTGGCGATTCAGTATAACCCTGTGGAAATGGCCAATAATCTGCAAAAGAATAATGGCGCGATTCCGGGCATTCGTCCCGGCAGACCCACCACCGAGTTTATCACCAAGGTGATTTCCAAGATCACTCTGGTCGGCGCTCTGTTTTTGGGCCTGGTTGCCACCTTGCCGATTCTGCTCACTGCCATCACCGGCATGAACATTTCGCTGGGCGGTACCTCCATCCTGATCGTTGTCGGCGTTGCGCTGGATACGGTACGTCAGCTGGAGTCCGAAATGATGATGCGTCATTACAAAGGCTTCCTGGAATAATGGAGGGACGAATATGAATTTGATCCTGTTAGGCGCACCGGGCGCGGGCAAAGGTACCCAGGCTGAGGTCATCTGCGACAAATTGCAGATCCCGGCTATCAGCACCGGCAACATTATCCGTGAGGCATTGAAAAACGGCACCGAGCTGGGGCAAAAAGCCAAATCCTATATGGATAGCGGCGCTCTGGTTCCGGATGAGGTTGTAATCGCAATTATCAAAGAGCGGCTGGCACAGGAGGACTGCAAAAACGGTTTTATCCTGGACGGCTTCCCAAGAACGGTTCCGCAAGCCGAGGCGCTCGACGCCATGGGCGTTGTGATTCATAAAGTTCTGGATATTGAAGTTCCGGACGAGGCGATTCAAAAGCGTTTGTCCGGCCGGCGGGTCTGTGAAAGCTGCGGCGCCAGCTACCACGTTGATTTCAAGCCTTCCTCCAAAGGGGAAGTGTGCGACAAATGCGGCGGCAAATTGGTGATTCGTAAGGATGACCAGCCGGAAACGGTAAAGGAACGCCTGAAAGTTTATCACGAGTCCACTGAGCCTCTGTGCGATTATTATAAAAAGGCCGGAAAGCTTACGGTAATTGAAGGCCAGGAGGAAGTGGCCGATACCAGCGCGCTTGTGCTCAAAGCGCTGGAGGCGTAAGTATGATTCAGCTAAAAAACAAATCGGAGCTGGAGAGGATGAAAAAAGCCTGCCAGATCTCCGCACAGGCACTTGTGGTGGCCGGCGAAAATATCCGGGCGGGGATGACCACGCTGGAGCTGGATCGGATTCTCCATCATTTTATCGTCAGTCAGGGGGCTAAGCCATCCTTCTTGGGATACGGCGGCTTCCCCGGGACGGCCTGTATTTCGGTGAACGACGAAGTGATCCATGGGATTCCCTCTTCGGAGCGGGTCCTGCGGGAAGGGGACATCGTTAGCGTTGATGTGGGCGCCTGTATCGGAGGATTTCACGGAGACAATGCGTTTACCTTTCCGGTGGGGCAGATCGGCGAAGAGGCCAAGAAGCTTCTGGACGTAACGCAAAAAAGCCTGTATCTGGGTATTGAGGCGGCGCAGGCCGGCCATCGGGTCGGCGATATCGGCGCAGCGGTTCAGGCATTGGTGGAGCAAAACGGTTTTGCCGTTGTCCGCCAATATGTGGGACATGGCGTGGGCCATAACCTGCATGAAGATCCGGAGATCCCCAATTTTGGCCGGGCCGGACATGGCGTCCGGCTGGTTCCCGGCATGACCATCGCCATCGAACCGATGGTCAACCAGGCTGGGGAGGGCGTGCGCATTCTGGATAACGACTGGACGGTCGTAACCAGAAGCGGCAGTCTGTCGGCCCATTTTGAGCATACCATTGCGATCACCGAGCAAGGGCCGGTGATTCTGACGACGCCTTAAGGGGGCCGGACATGGAGATCGTAAAAGGCTGTGTCGTAAAATCAATTTCCGGGCGGGATGCCCAGCGGTTCTATCTGGTTGTAAAGATAGAAGATGGCTTTGTCTGGATTGCAGACGGCAAAGTGCGACCGCTGGAAAGGCCGAAGCGGAAAAACCCCAAGCATCTGCGTACAACCAATACGCAGGTTCAGGTGGAAAATTTTGCGACGAACAATCAATTGAAGCGGCTGCTGCATTCCTTTAATTACCCCTCGGGGCAGACAGAAGGAAACGCATAAGCCCTGCGCGTACCAAAGGGAGGTATTTACTTGTCTAAGGAAGACGTCATTGAAATTGAAGGTACAGTCCTCGAAGCTTTGCCCAACGCTCAATTTCAGGTGGAACTGCCGAATAAGCATGTCATTTTAGCACATATTTCCGGCAAATTAAGAATGAATTTCATCCGCATCCTGCCGGGTGATAAGGTCACGGTTGAAATGTCCCCGTATGACCTGACCAAAGGACGCATTACATGGCGTTCGAAATAGGTTCCGTTTCGGAAAGGTACAAGGAGGTATTTGAAAATGAAAGTCAGACCTTCCGTTAAGCCCATTTGCGAAAAGTGCAAAATCATCAAGCGTAAAGGCCGCATTATGGTGATTTGCTCCAATCCCAAGCACAAGCAGCGCCAGGGCTAATGGCGCGAAAACCACACTGTCCAGCCGCTTAAGCGGCCGCTGGACGGATGTGGCAATCGATATAATGGAGGTGCAACAAAAGTATGGCTCGTATAGCTGGTGTTGACTTGCCCAGAGAGAAACGCATTGAGATCGGACTGACCTATATCTATGGCATCGGCCGTAAAACCGCTTCTGACATTTTGAAAGCGACCGGCGTGAATCCTGATATCAGAGTAAAAGATATGTCCGAGGACGATGTGTCCAAGCTGCGTGAGTACATTGACAAGCATTTGCAGGTAGAAGGCGACCTGCGCCGCTCTGTCGCTCTCGACATCAAAAGATTGACCGAAATCGGATGCTACCGCGGTCTGCGTCACAGAAAAGGCCTGCCCGTAAGAGGACAGCGCACCAAGACCAACGCGCGTACCCGCAAGGGACCGAAGAAGACAATCGCCAACAAGAAGAAGTAATCAGGGAGGGATAACTGAGATGGCAAAAGCCGTAACAAAAAAAGCCACCCGCAGACGCCGTGAGAAGAAGAATATCGAACGCGGTGCGGCTCATATCCAGTCCACTTTCAACAATACCATCGTGACCATTACCGATGTACAGGGTAATGCGCTCAGCTGGGCAAGCGCCGGTGGTCTGGGCTTCAGAGGCTCCAGAAAATCGACTCCATTTGCCGCACAGACGGCTGCGGAAACCGCTGCCAAAGCTGCGATGGAACATGGACTGAAAACCGTTGAAGTATATGTAAAAGGCCCCGGTTCCGGTCGTGAAGCTGCGATCCGTGCGCTGCAGGCTGCCGGCCTGGAGGTCAGCATGATCAAGGACGTGACTCCGATCCCCCACAACGGATGCCGCCCGCCTAAGAGAAGACGCGTCTAACCATCAAGGAGGTATAACCATATGGCAAGATATACTGGTGCTTCCTGCCGCCTGTGCAGAAGAGAAGGCCAAAAGCTGTTCCTGAAGGGTGAGAGATGCTATTCCGATAAATGTGCAATCGTAACCCGTAAAGGCGCTGTTCCCGGCCAGCATGGCCAGGGCCGCAAAAAAGTTTCCGAATATGGCATCCAGCTGCGCGCAAAACAGAAGACCAAACGCTTCTACGGCGTATCTGAGAACCAGTTCTACCACTACTATGAAATGGCAGAGAGAAGACCCGGTATGGCCGGTGAAAACCTGCTGCGTTTCTTAGAAAGCCGCCTGGACAATATCGTTTACAGAGCCGGCTTTGCAAATTCCAGAAAAGAAGCAAGACAGTTGGTCCTGCACCGTCACTTCACCGTAAACGGCAAGAGAGTAAACATTCCCTCTTATCTTTGCAAAGCGGGCGATGTGATTGCTGTTGCTGATGGCTTCAAAAACAGCGAAAAACTGAAATCGATCGTTGAGATCAACGGCGCTCGTCCGGTTCCTATGTGGATCGACAAGAATAACGACCAGATGGTAGCGTCTATTGTTCGTCTGCCTAACCGTGAGGATATCGACCTCGAGGTTGAGGAGCATCTGATCGTAGAGTTGTACTCCAAATAAGAGCGGGTCCGCGCGCTGCCAAAAGCAATCTTTTGGCAGCCAGGAACGTTTGGTTTTGGAATTGCGTGTTTTAGATAATCGGCAAGGGAACGCGATCAACATGACAAACCCGATGTTTGTCCTATAAGGAGGGTTTACTTTGATTGAAATTGAAAAGCCAAGAATTGAGACGGCTGAAATCAAGCCGGACGGCACATACGGCAAATTCGTCGTTGAACCTCTCGAGCGCGGCTTCGGCACCACGTTGGGCAACAGCCTGCGGCGCGTGCTTCTCTCCTCGCTCCCTGGCGTTGCTGTTACGTCGATCAAAATTGACGGCGTCCAGCATGAATTTTCGACTGTCCCCGGTGTGAAGGAAGATGTGACGGAAATCGTCCTCAACATTAAAAACCTGACCGCAAAGCTTTTCTGTGACGGCCCCAAAACCGTTGTAATCGATGCGGCGGGCGAGTGTGAAGTGACCGCCGATTCCATCACCACCGACTCGGAGGTTGAGATTTTAAACCCCGGCATGCATATTGCCACTTTGGGCGCAGGCGCCAAACTGTATATGGAATTGACCCTGGACCGCGGCCGTGGATATGTCCCGGCAGAGCGGAACAAGCAGATACAATCGGCAACCGGCCCGTCTGTCCTGGGAGTAATCCCGGTGGACAGTATCTACACCCCTGTGCTGAAAGTAAACTACACCGTGGAAAATACCCGTGTCGAGCAGATTACCGACTATGATAAGCTGACGCTGGAAGTTTGGACGGACGGTACAATTTCTGCAAAGGAAGCCGTTTCTTTAGGCGCCAAGGTCCTCAACGAACATCTCAACTTGTTTGTTGATCTTTCCGACGAGGCCTATCACACCGAAATTATGGTGGAGAAGGACGATAACGGAAAAGAAAAGATCCTTGAGATGACCATTGAAGAACTTGACCTGTCTGTACGCTCTTTCAACTGCCTCAAGCGTGCAGGCATCAACACGGTGGAAGATTTGATCAGCAAGTCCGAGGAGGAAATGATGAAGGTCCGCAACCTCGGCAAAAAATCTTTGGAAGAGGTTATCTCCAAGCTCCAGTCACTGGGCTTCAACCTCACCCACGATGATGAATAATTCTTACTATTCCAGGTAAAGGAGTGAATTTCCATGCCAGGTGCAAGAAAGCTCGGCAGAACGACCGACCATAGAAAAGCGATGCTCAGAGCCATGGTTACCTATCTGCTGGAAAACGGCAAGATCGAGACCACTGTGACAAGAGCGAAAGAAGTTCGTTCCATGGCCGAGAAGATCATTACGATCGGCAAGAACGACAGCCTACATGCGAAACGTCAGGTATATTCTTTCATTACGAAAGAGACCGTGGCGAAAAAAGTATTCGATGAAATTTCTCCCAAATATAAAGAGAGAAACGGCGGTTACACCCGCATCATCAAAATCGGACCTCGCCGCGGTGACGCTGCTGAAATGGCGATTATCGAGCTGGTATAATGAAATAAATACCCAAACGGATGCAGAAACCTGCATCCGTTTTTTCTTTGCTGTCCGTAGTTTCATCCTGCACAAATCAAAGAGTAAAAGATTTCGGAATCCGAATCAGAAAGGTTTGCAAACCAAGACCGCTGTGCTATGCAAAAAAGGCGTTGACATTTGATGTGAAAAAGCATAGAGTGAATATGTTCGATTTTTTGATTCTGGTAAATGCGGAGAGAGAAAAAATGAGTAAACGATATAAGGGAATTTTGTGTATCCTGGCGGCGGCATTCTGTTTTGCCATCATGAATGCAAGCGTTCGGGCATCCGGTGAGCTGCCCGCTATGCAGAAAGCATTTTTCCGCAATATTGTCGCGCTGGTGTGTGCCTATGCAGTGCTGAAAAAATCCGGAACGCCGGTGCGATGGAAGAAAGAAAATTTCTGGCTGCTGTTCATCCGTGCCGCAGCAGGGACCATCGGCGTGATTTGCAATTTTTACGCGGTAGATCATTTGGTGCTTTCAGATGCAACGATGTTAAATAAAATGTCCCCCTTTTTTGCAATTTTGTTTTCCTTTCTGCTGTTAAAAGAGAATCTGAAGATCTACCAGATAGTAGCTGTACTCGGTTCTTTTATTGGGAGCTTATTTATTATTAAGCCTACGTTTTCCAATATGGATTTGATTCCGTCGCTGATCGGTTTGGTGGGGGGATTGGGGGCAGGCGTCGCCTATACCATGGTTCGCAAATTGGGCATGAAAGGCGAAAATGGAGAAAAAGGCCCGCTGATCGTACTGTTTTTCTCCGCTTTTTCCTGCCTAGTAACGCTGCCATATCTGTTGTTTTTCTATCAGCCAATGACTTGGCAGCAGCTTCTTTTTCTGCTTTTGGCGGGGATAGCCGGAGCCGGCGGGCAGTTTGCCATTACGGCGGCATATACCTATGCGCCGGCAAGGGATATTTCTGTTTATGATTATACACAGGTTATTTTTTCCGCGGTTCTGGGCTTTTTCCTGTTCCACCAGCTGCCGGACCATTACAGTGTCATAGGATATGTTTTGATTTGCGGCATGGGTGTTTATATGTTTTGGATGACCCGTCGGGCGGTAAAAAATGGACAGGAAGGGTAGACAGGCGGGGGATAAAAGGTAAGATACGGGAGAAAAATGTTTCAAAAAGCGATGTTTTTTGAGTGAAAAATAGAAGAAAAAAGAGCCTTTTTATACAGAAAAAGGCTCTTTTTTACAGCGAAAAGAAGTAATTTTTTGCCGCAAGGCTACTTCAAAATCTGGATTTCTCCAATGAAAGGAAGCGGTTCCTCCACTTCCCGGATAGCGTGGCTCAACCCCAGAAAGAACAGAACGACGATCACGATATTCAATAGCTGGAAGGTCCATCCGATCAACGGGATGTACCGACCGACCATGATGACCGTGCTGACCACCACTTCCGTGAGAAAAAGAACCAGCCCTTGATTGGCGTGATATTTTGCAAAATGGGACTCAGGAGCGAGCAGTACAGCTAGTAGAAAAAACGGTCCGAAATAAGACAGAATGGAAAGAGCCTTTTCTTTTGAGGACATGATATTACACCTAACTTTCCTGTTTTTCTCATTATAATCCGGTTTGGGAATTTTGACAAGGCGTTTGCTGTTTTGGAGAGAAAACAGCAAAAAGAGAAAAAGGAAAATTTTACAATCCCAAAAACGAAAACGTTTTTCTCCATTTTTTTATTCATAATATACAGTTAGAAAAAAAATATTTATGAAATAATGCTATGTTCAAACCGGATTCTCTGTGTTAAACTGAATAAAGTTGTAATATGTCATAGGACATTATGAGTTTCTGTTGAAAGAGGGATTGGTTTGAGCACACAAAAAGTAAGCGTGGTGGATGAAAGCCGCAGGCCAAGCTTCACCATTGTTATGCTTGCCTGGCCGGTGTTTATCGAACAGATTTTGGTATCGCTGGTCAGCTATGTCGACACAGCCATGGTTGGCTCCATGGGAGCTAACGCCACCGCGGCGGTCAGTATCAGCAACTCGCCGAATATGTTGGTAAACGGCACAATCATGGCCATTGGCGTAGGCTTTACAGCGATGATCTCCCGATCCATCGGAGCGGAGGATCTGCAGCGGGCGAAAGATTTGATGCGTCAGGCACTTTTGGTGGTTGTGGCGCTGGGGTTGCCTCTAATGTGTCTTTTGTTGCTGCTGGCGGAAAAAATTCCCCTTTGGATGGGGGCCCAGGCGGAGATTCTGCCGGATGCTGCTGTTTATAACCGAATCATTGCAGCATCGTTGATTTTCCGTACCATGTCAATGATCATTACTTCTATCATGCGGGGATATGGAGATACCAAAACGCCGATGTTTGTCAATATTGGTGTGAATATCGTCAATGTCATCGGCAACTTTCTGCTCATTTACCCGACCAGGACGATATCGCTGTTCGGAATGGAATTCACTATGATCGGCGCTGGCTGGGGCGTAGCGGGCGCGGCGGCAGCTACTTCCGGATCGGCTACCATTGGCGCGCTGATTATGCTGGCGGTACTTTTTTTGAAAAAGGGACCCATGCAGCTGAGCATCAAGGGAGAATATATGCCGGATTGGGCGATTTTAAAAACGGTTTTCCGCATCAGCCTGCCTGCGGCTTTTGAAAGAATTGCCATGTCTTCTGCTGGTATTATTACCACCAGTACCGTCGCAACATTGGGCACCGTGGCGGTTGCCGCAAACTCGCTGTATCTGACAGCGGAATCTATGTGTTTTATGCCCGGTTTTGCGTTTTCTACCGCAGCCACTACGCTGGTAGGTCAGTCACTGGGAGCCAAGCGACCGGATTTGGCAGAAAAATATGTGAAAATAACGGCAAAAATTGCGAGCATTGTCATGCTATTTATGAGCGTACTGCTCTATGTTTTCGCAGGACCGATTTTACGGATGTTTACCCCGGATTTGGCAGTGATTGCGTTGGGAACCATCTGCCTGCAATACGACGCGTTCATTCAGGTTCCGCAGATGCTGGCACAGGTACTGGCTGGTGCGCTGCGCGGTGCGGGTGACACCAAATGGACCTTTATCATCATTACGGTATCTATGTGGGGTGTGCGGATTTTAGGCACGGTCATCGGAATCCGGGTACTGAACTTTGGCCTGGAGGCGGCCTGTCTGGCCATGTGTGCCGATCAGTGCGTACGTTGTATTCTGTTCTTTTTGCGGTATCGTACCGGCAAATGGAAAGAAGTCATCCGGGATTAAAAAGCGATTTGAAAAAAAGGGGCGCTTTCGAAGCGCCCCTTTTTCTGTGGCGGTGACGGTGGCGACACGGCGCGCATACTATGAAAAGAAGCCTTGCATCTTCATTCCAAAAGACGGGAGGAATCTTTTTTGAGCACAGGAACATTGCGCGTTGAAGTTTATATCGCGCGGGAGGCGCTGCCTTTACCTGGTGCGCTGGTGGAGATTTATAATGAAAACGAATGGCAGACGGGGAGGCCCCCGATTGCCCGATTGACAGCCGACGAATCCGGTCAGACGGAGGCGGTAACGCTTAACGCCCCCGATGCGGAATTGTCTCAAAATCCATACGAGGGAGTCATCCCTTACAGCACTTACGATATCATCGTGCAGATGAGCGGGTACCAGTCTCAGCTAGTGCTGGGCGTACAAATTTTTGCCGGAGTGGAAGCGCTTCAGCAGGTGGAAATGGTGCCGACCCAGGAGAGACAGCCACAGGTACGGATTTCACAAATCCCGGTGCATAACCTTGCAGGTCCGCCGCAGCCAAATCTGACGGAATATTCAACCGCGCGAATTCTCGCGAGAGTGGTCATACCCCAGTATGTGACCGTTCATCTGGGTAGGCCTAGCGCCTCGGCAGCCAATGTAACCGTGAGCTTTCGCAACTACATCAAAAATGTCGCATCCAGCGAAATTTATCCGACCTGGCCGGAAAATGCGCTGAGAGCCAATATCTACTGCCAGATTTCACTGACACTCAACCGTATTTTCACCGAATGGTATCAGAGCCGGGGATATAATTTTGATATTACCAGCTCTACCTCATACGATCAGGCGTTTGTAAACAATCGGGATATTTTTACCAACATCAGCAAAATTGTAGACGAAATTTTTGATACTTACATTCAAAAAAGTAATTTTACAGAGCCATTCTACGCAGAGTATTGTGATGGCAGGCAGGTAACCTGTCCGGGGCTAAAGCAATGGGGGACGGTAACACTGGCCAATCAAGGCTACACGCCTTTGGGGATTTTACAGTATTACTATGGATATGACATCTCACTAGTACAAGCGCCGGAGATTTCCGGCACGCCGCAATCCTATCCAGGAAGTCCGCTACGGCTGGGATCCGTTGGCAGCGCTGTGCGGGTGATGCAGCAACAGCTCAACCGGATCCGGCGCAACTATCCCGCTATCCCCCAGATGACGGTGGACGGCCAATTTGGCAGTGCAACGCAAAGTGCGGTTCGGACATTTCAGCGGATTTTTAACCTGACCCCAGATGGTATTGTGGGAAAAGCAACCTGGTACAAAATTTCCTACATCTATGTGGCGGTGACCAAGTTAGCAGAGCTTTCTTCCGAAGGGAGCATGCTTGCGCCGGTAGCCGGGGAGTATCCGGGATATCCGTTAAGGATTGGTTCCACAGGGGAATCGGTGGAGCAGCTGCAGGTATGGCTTCGGGCCGCAGGGCGTTTTTATGAAAGCATTCCGGTCATTTCCGCTGTGGACGGCATTTTTGGGGCGGCTACCGAAAATGCGGTAAAGGCTTTTCAAAACACCTTTAATTTGACGGCGGACGGCATTGTCGGGCCGATGACCTGGCGGCAGTTGCAAAGCGTTTACAGCAATCTGGAGGGAGATATCAATGCCGGGGCCAGCGGGCCGCCGGCTTATCCGGGAGAATTGCTGCGGGTAGGATCCCGCGGAGAAAATGTGAGGATCATGCAAAATTATCTCAACGCTATTGGGCGGATTTATACGGGTATTCCGACGTTAGTGGCCGACGGAATTTACGGAAATGCCACCGCCAATGCGGTACGTACTTTTCAACGGCTGTTTGGATTAACGGTGGACGGCATTATCGGACGGATTACTTGGAATCGAATTGTTACGGTTTATAATTCCCTGTGATATAAACAGAAAAATTTTTATTGCTGAAAATCCCACCCAAAAGAGACGGCATAACCCGTCCCTTTTTGGTGGGACACATTTTTAGATAGGGTCAAGGCAGCAGATGCAGCCGCCCAGCCAAGCGGACGATCCGACTGCCAAAGGGGAGATCGTACAGTTCCTGACGGGAAAAACAGTGAAACCGCAGCAAACAAAAACTGTAGGATAATACGGCGATCAGGATGGCAACGGCAGTACTGAGCGTATTGCGATCGGTCAGGGAGAAAAGGATAGAGTAGGTGCCGCGGGCCAGCAGGCCCATAACGAGCGAAGCAATCAGGGGGATGAGAAAGGTTTTCCCCACTTCCTGTCGATAGGAAAGAGCAGCGCCCACCGAACGCCAGTTTAACGCGCAAATCACCATCGGGAAGGTTACATTACCGATGATCAGCCCATAAATGCCAAGGTCGGTGAAACGAAGCAGCAGGTACAGAAGCATTACATGCAGCACCATGGAAAGGGCACCATGAATCACCGGCGTTCGCATCTGGTTTACGCTTTGCAGCACAGCGCTGGTGATGGTGGAAAGGGCGAAGAACACCACTGCGGAGGAGCCGTAGACCAGCAGGTTGGCGGCAAGATCCCGATAGGTTGTCAGAGAAGGAAACAGCAGCGTTAAAATCGGACGGGCCAACACAGCCAAACCCACAGCGGCTGGAATGGCGACTGCCATATTGAATTTGACAACCCCGCGCACTTTTCTGTGAATCTCCTTTTGATTGCCGGAGACGGTAGAGGCAGCAATGCTGGGAATGGTGGACGAGGCCATGGCAGTGGCCACTGCGACTGGAGCATTGATTAAAATATTATACTGAGAGTTAAAAACACCCTGGAAAGAACTTATTGTAGTGTTGTCAACCCCTTTTGCGGCCATTAAATTGCCAAACATCAGGTCGTCCAAGGTAAACCCGATCTGATAAACTGTCTGGCTCAGGATAACCGGGATGACGGTAACCATCAGCGCTTTCATGATATCCTGCGGGGATTCGGTAACACCGTGAGGGTCGCTTTGCAACTGCCGGTGAAGATGGGGGCGGCAGAGGAAGAAAATAAAAATCAGAAAAGCAAGGGCGGTCAACGCACCTGCCAACGTTCCCATCACACCGCCTGCTGCGCCGTAGGCCGCCTGCTGCTGCGACTGGGCGTAGGTTTTCATCATCCAGGAAATCGCTGCGATACTGACGACGGCATTTACGATTTGCTCCAGTAGTTGGGAAATCGCAGTGGGAATCATGGTGTTTTTTCCCTGGAAAAAGCCGCGGAGAATCCCCAGCCCCGACATGACCAGAACGGTGGGAGCTATAATATGAAGCGGTTTTGCCAGCCCTTCCCGTGCGTAGAGTTTTTCTAAAAAATCTGCGCCGAAAAAGAGAAAAAGTGCTGCGGCCGCACCGACGATCAAAGCAAAGATCAGCGCGATGCGAAACAGGCGGTAAGCGTTTTGATGCTGTTTTTGAATGGAGCGCTGGGCAATCAGCTTGGAGACTGCCAGCGGCAGACTGCTGGAAGCCAGTGTCAGGGTGACACCGTAAATACCGTAGGCGACAGAATAAATGCCGTTGCCCACATCGCCCAGCAGATTGGACATGGGGATCCGGTACAAAATACCGATCAGCCGTACCAAAATTCCGGCAACGGCCAAAATACTTCCCTGCCGAAGTAGGTCATTTTTTCGCTGTGTTGACATGTTTTGTTCTCCTGATGATATTCCGGATTCGGAATCCGCAAGGCAAGCCGAAACTTGGCCGGCGGGCAAACAAATCCGCAAATAAAAGTGTTTTGTACGGTCATTATAGCATTTTCTGCCGTTGTCTGGAATCTTTTTTGGGAAAATTCGGACTTTTCCAACAAATTATTACAAGGAGTTGATTGACAAGCGAGCCGAAGACGGTAGAATAAAAATCAGAGGCGCAACCTCCGGCGAAAACAGATAAAAAGGGATGCCAAAAAAGTGCGGCAGCGCCGGGGATGAAATTAGGGAAAAACAGAAAAGGGAGGAATCTGGATGGATTTTATCGATTTGAGAAGCGATACCGTTACGCATCCTACTGACGAAATGCGGAAGGCCATGGCCGCCGCACCGGTGGGAGACGATGTATATGGCGACGACCCCACTGTACGGCGTTTGGAGGAACTGGCGGCAAAAACACTGGGCAAGGAAGCAGCGATGTTTGTCCCCTCCGGTACAATGGGAAATCAGGTTGCTATCATGACTCACACCCGCCGGGGGGACGAGGTAATCTGCAGCGAAAACGCCCACATCGTGATTCATGAAGTGGGGGCGACGGCGGTACTTTCGGGGGTTTGCCTGCGGACGGTAAAAAGCGATGACGATCAGCTGACGGCCGAAGCGGTGGAGCGGGCGGTAAGGCCGGACGATATCCATATGCCCCGGACCGGCCTGGTAGAGATGGAAAACGCTCTTTCCAACGGCAGGGTAATGCCGCTGGAAAAGATGAAAGAGGTTTATGAGGCGGCGCACCGGCACGGGCTGCCGGTTCATCTGGACGGCGCCAGGATTTTCAACGCGGCGGCGGCGCTGGGCGTTGAGGCAAGAGCAATTGCCCAATATGGGGACAGCGTAATGTTCTGCCTGTCCAAGGGGCTGTGTGCGCCGGTCGGATCCATGGTATGCGGCGACGCGGATTTTATCGCACGGGCCAGGAGAAACCGGAAGATTTTAGGCGGCGGAATGCGCCAGTGCGGCATTTTGGCTGCGGCCGGGATCATCGCCATTGAAAAGATGTCCAAACGAGTGAAAGAGGATCACGAAAACGCCAGATATTTTGCTCAAAAGCTGGAGGCGCTGCCCGGTGTGACAGTGGATATGGATGCGGTGCAGATCAGTATGATCTTTTTTACCATCGACAAGCCTGGATTTGACCATCAGGCGTTTCCGGCGGCTATGCGGGAAAAAGGGATTTTGATCAACGGCCTCGAGGATGGAAAATACCGCTTTGTAACCCATTACTGGGTGGGGAAAAAGGAGATCGATCGGGTAGCAGACACACTGGCGCAGATACTTGCATAAGAAGTGTTTGCCGGGCGGGGACAGAGTATACAAACCAGCTGGATTACCGGCTTGGAAAGTTGCATTCTTCGACGATTTTTTTTGGATGGACTTTACTTTTTGATGATTTTCGTATACTATGGAAACAGAGCCTCTGCTGGCTGGGGACAGCGTCCGTTTGGAAGCGGTCCGATCAAAAGGGCAAGGAGGATGCAAGCGATGGCGACAGGCGAGGCGGCACTGCTGGCAGGAAATAAACAGGAAAATTCTGGATGTGTTTTGGCGTTTTTCCGGATTTTCAGGGGTAAGTGTAGCCATCTGGGTCTTTGCAGCGGGAGCAGTGCATCCTCTCAAACAAAATAAGTGCAGCCTGTGGCCGGTCCACGGGCTGCTTTCTTTTTTTAGAAAGGATGGGTCAAAATGAAAAAAGTTGCGGTTATCATGGGTAGTGACAGCGATTTTCCGGTGATGAAAAACGCAGTCAAGTCACTCAAGGATATGGGAATCCCAGTGGAAGCACATGTGCTTTCCGCCCACAGGACGCCGGCGGAAGCGGGAGCATTTGCCTCTTCGGCCCGGCAAAACGGCTTTGGCGTGATCATTGCCGCCGCCGGAAAAGCGGCCCATTTGGCTGGAGTTTTGGCAGGGCACACAACTTTGCCGGTGATTGGCGTGCCGATGAAAGCATCGGTATTGGATGGAATGGATGCGCTGCTGGCCACCGTACAGATGCCAAAAGGGGTGCCGGTTGCTACAGTTGCCATTGACGGGGCGGACAATGCGGCGCTTTTGGCTGCGCAGATCCTGGCGGTTTCAGAGCCGACGCTGGCGGACAAGCTGGAAGCCCAGAAACAGGAAATGGCGCGGCAGGTGCTGGAAAAAGACAAAAAGCTGCAGGCGGAAGCGGCGGCGCTTTAAAAAAGCGGACCAAACGGATGATGAAAATGCCGAAAGGCGATTATTGCAATATGGAGGAGATTACTTATGAAAAAGCTGGAACAGTTGTATGAAGGAAAGGCCAAAAAAGTATTCAAAACCGACGACCCCAATCTGTATATTGTGGACTATAAAGACGACGCCACCGCCTTTAACGGCCTGAAAAAAGGTACTATCGAAGGCAAAGGTATCATCAACAATCGGGTGTCTAACCATTTGATGAAAATGCTGGAGGAAAACGGGATTCCCACCCATCTGGTAGAGGAAATCTCCGACCGGGAAACTGTGGTAAAAAAAGTGACCATCATTCCGCTGGAGGTAATCATCCGCAACATCGCCGCCGGATCCCTGTCCAAACGGCTGGGTCTGGAAGAAGGCACTAAATTGAAACATACCGTACTGGAATACTGCTATAAAGACGATGCGCTGGGTGATCCGCTGGTCAACGACTATCATATCTATGCCATGGGTATTGCGACCAAAGAAGAATTGGATCTGATTGCGGAGTATTCCTTTAAAATCAACAAGCTGTTAAGTGATTACCTGAAGGATCTGAACATTGAACTGATCGACTACAAGATTGAGTTCGGAAAAACCCCCGACGGCACCATCATCCTGGCGGACGAGATTTCTCCGGATACCTGCCGTTTCTGGGACAGCAATACCGGTGAAAAGCTGGACAAAGACCGTTTCCGCAGAGATCTGGGTAATGTGGAGGGCGCATATCATGAAATCATGAAGCGCCTGTTGGGCGAGTAATCCAAACAGAGGAGACAGACTGGCAGGGCTGGGCAATACCGGCCCTGCTCACAGTTCGGGAGAAAGAAGTATGCAAAACGAAATTCATGAGGAATGCGGCGTTTTTGGCATCTATGACAAAGAAAGCAGGAGCGATGTGGCGGCAAACGCCTACTATGCGCTATTCGCTTTGCAGCACCGGGGACAGGAGAGCTGCGGCATTGCGGTCAACGACAGCGGGGTGATTAGTGTCCATAAGGATCTGGGCCTGGTGCGGGACGTGTTTACCAAGGAGCATTTGACGGCCCTGGGACGGGGACAGATTGCAGTGGGGCATACCCGATATTCTACCACTGGCGCGGTCAGTCGGGCAAATGCGCAGCCGCTGGTAGTACGCCATGTGAAGGGGCAGATGGCTCTGGCCCACAACGGCAATTTGACCAACGCGGCGGAATTGCGGCGTCAGCTGGAATTGTCCGGCGCCATCTTCCACACAACCAACGATTCGGAAGTCATCTCCTATATCATTACCCGGGAAAGACTGAACGCACCGTCCATTGAAAAGGCAGTGGAGCAGGCTATGTTTCAGCTGGAGGGTGCGTACAGCCTGGTGATTATGTCACCGCAAAAACTCATCGCTGCCCGGGATGCTACCGGCTTTCGGCCGCTGTGCATGGGCCGTCTGCCGGAGGGCCAGATTGTTTTTGCTTCCGAAACCTGCGCGCTGGACAGCATCGGAGCGGTATTTGTCCGGGATGTAGAAGCGGGAGAAATCGTAGTAGTGGATGAAAACGGGGTGCGCAGTATTCGCACCCATTGTAAAGGAAAGGCCCACACTTGCGTATTTGAATTTGTTTATTTCGCCCGGTCTGACTCGGTAATCGAGGGGAAATCCGTTCATGAGGCACGCTGCCAGGCGGGTCGCTTTTTGGCCAAAGAGCATCCGGTGGAAGCGGATGTGGTCATCGGTGTACCGGATTCCGGGTTGGATGCAGCGCTGGGATACGCTCAGGAATCGGGGATTCCATATGGTATGGGGTTTGTAAAAAACCGCTATATCGCCCGGACGTTTATCCAGCCGGAGCAGGGACAGCGGGAAAACTCGGTGCGCATCAAGCTCAATGCGCTGGCGTCGGTGGTTAAAGGCAAGCGGGTAATAATGGTAGACGATTCCATTGTCCGCGGCACCACCAGCGCCCGGATCGTGACCCTTTTGCGGGACGCAGGAGCTACCGAGGTTCATGTACGGGTATCAGCCCCGCCGTTTATCAGCCCCTGCTATTACGGTACCGACATCGACTCCAAGGAAAACCTGATTGCCTGCCAGATG
The DNA here is from genome assembly GCA_934875375.1 of uncultured bacterium. Lineage (GTDB taxonomy): Bacteria > Bacillota > Clostridia > Oscillospirales > Ruminococcaceae > UBA3818. Next base: position 42,088 of record CAKXHL010000012.1, on the reverse strand, counting down.
AGTGAACAGGAGATCTGCCGGGTGATTGGCGCAGATTCGCTGGGATATCTGAGTGTAGAGAGTGTCCGTCATATTGCCGACGGCGCCCGCTGCGACTTTTGCTGCGGCTGTTTTACCGGGGAATATCCGGCAGTCACGCCGAAGGAAATGGACAAATCCAAGTTTGAACAGAAGATCAAAAAAGCATGAGAAAAGGCCGCCCCTGCGGCTTGGGCAGAAGGCGAAACAGCCTGCTGCAATGGCGGGTTTGTACTTGTTTGCCGCTTTGCCTGTAATGGATTATAATACCGCCGCTTTTTCTGCGGCGCAAACAGAAGGAGCGTATTGATTTTATGGAAAAGAGCTTTAGCGACAGCTATAAGGCCGCAGGCGTGGATGTAACTGCCGGATACAAGGCGGTGGAATTGATGAAAGCCCATGTGGCCCGTACTCAAACCGCAGGCAGCCTTTCCGGCATCGGCGGATTCGGCGGGTTGTTTGAACTGGATCTGACCGGCATGGAAAAACCGGTGCTGGTTTCCGGTACCGACGGTGTGGGAACCAAGCTGAAACTGGCTTTTCTTTTGAATAAGCATGACACGGTAGGCATTGACTGTGTGGCCATGTGCGTCAATGATATTATCTGTGCCGGGGCCAAGCCGCTGGTCTTTTTGGACTATGTGGCGGTGGGAAAAAATTATCCGGAAAAAGTAGCGCAGATTGTTTCCGGCGTAGCGGAAGGCTGCGTACAGGCGGGCTGCGCCCTGGTGGGCGGCGAGACCGCTGAAATGCCCGGCTTCTATCCGGAAGACGAATATGACCTGGCGGGATTCTCGGTTGGCGCGGTGGACAAATCCAAAATCCTGGACATGAATACCATTGCAGAAGGAGACGTGATCATCGGACTGGCGTCTTCCGGCGTCCATTCCAACGGGTTTAGCCTGGTGCGCAAGGTGTTTGATGTGGAACACAGCGACCTGGGCGCTTATGCCGACCGGCTGGGCAAACCGCTGGGTGAGGCGCTGTTGACCCCTACGCGGATTTATGTAAAACCGATCCTTCGGCTGCTGGAACAAGTAAAGGTCAAATCCATTTCCCACATCACCGGAGGCGGATTCTATGAAAACATTCCGCGGGCGATTCCAGAGGGATTCCAGGCTGTTATCGACCGGGATGCGGTGGATGTACTGCCGATCTTCCAGCTGATTCAGGAGGTTGGCAATATTCCGGAGCGGGATATGTTCAACACCTTCAACATGGGCATCGGCATGTGCGTTGTCGTCAAAAAAGAAGACGCGGACAAAGCGGTGGAGATTCTCTGCGCCTGTGGGGAAAAGGCTAAAGTGATCGGCGAGATTCAAAAAGGCGAGCATACTGTTTCCTTTCGGTAAGGGGGTGAGGGTATGATCAAAATTGCGGTTTTGGTTTCCGGCGGCGGAACAAATCTGCAGGCGCTGATCGACGCGCAGAAGGCCGGGGCGTTCCCCAATGGGGAGATCGCACTGGTGATGGCGTCCAACCAGAAAGCGTATGCGCTGGAACGGGCGAAAAACGCAGGAATCGAATCGGTGGTGGTGAGCCGGAAAAGCTTTGTCGATCCGGCGGATTATGACCGGGCGGTGGTGGAAACGCTGCAAAGCCGCGGCATTGAACTGGTGGTGCTGGCAGGATTTTTAAGCATCCTGGGCAAACCGGTGATCGAAGCATATCCGGAGAGAATTCTCAACATCCACCCGTCACTGATTCCGTCTTTCTGCGGTGCCGGATTTTATGGACTGCGGGTCCATCAGGCGGCGCTGGATTACGGGGTAAAGGTCACTGGCGCAACGGTTCATCTGGTTAACGAAATCCCTGACGGCGGACGGATCCTGCTGCAAAAGGCTGTGGAGGTGCTGCCCGGCGATACGCCGGAGGTTTTGCAGCGCCGGGTTATGGAGCAGGCGGAGTGGAAGCTGCTACCGCAGGCGGTAGCAATGCTGTGCGAGCAGCTGGACGCGGAAACAGGAAATTAACAAATACAATTTGTACTTTATGATTTTTTATACGCTTTGGAAAGGGGCAAATGGGATGAAAGCGATGAACTTGTACGACTATCTTTCGGGCAACGAATATCCCGGACGTGGAATCGTGCTGGGACGGTCGGCAGACGAACGCCATATGCTGATTGGATACTTTATCATGGGACGCAGTGAAAACAGCCGCAACCGGGTTTTTGTCACCGAGGGGGAAGGAATCCGGACAGAGGCGTTTGATCCGGCTAAATTGTCCGATCCGTCGCTGATCATTTACTCGCCGGTTCGGGTGCTGGGCAAAAGCACCATTGTGACCAACGGCGATCAGACGGACACCATCTATGATTTTATGGCTAAGGGCATGAGCTTTGAGGATGCTCTTCGCACCCGGACCTTTGAACCGGATGGCCCCAACTTTACTCCCCGTATTTCCGGCACCGTTTGCGGCGCGGGCTATCAGCTTTCTATTTTGAAGAGTGCCGACGGCAACCCGGACGCGGTGCATCGCTTTTTCTTTGACTACACCGACGCACTGCCCGGCCAGGGCCATGTCATCCACACCTACCGGGAAAACGGAAATCCCATTCCCTCTTTCGAGGGCGAGCCGGTGCGCGTGAATATGGAAGACGGATTTGAAGCATTCGGCGAAAAGCTGTGGAATGCGTTAAACGAAGACAACAAGGTTTCGCTTTTTGTCCGCTCCATTGATTTGGCCACTGGCAAAACCGAGACAAAGATTTATAATAAGAATAAATAAGGAGGCAGAACCATGGCGAAGGAACTGGAGTTAAAATACGGCTGTAATCCCAATCAAAAGCCTTCCCGTATTTTCATGGCTGATGGCAGCGAGCTGCCCATTGAGGTGCTCAACGGCAAACCGGGATACATTAACTTTTTAGACGCTTTTAACAGCTGGCAGCTGGTAAAAGAATTGAAAGAAGCCATCGGCTTGCCGGCGGCAGCGTCGTTTAAGCACGTCAGCCCCGCAGGTGCGGCGGTTGGCCTGCCCTTGACCGACGTATTGCGGAAGATTTACTTTACTGGCGATCAGCCGCTGTCTGCGCTGGCCTGCGCCTACGCCCGTGCCCGCGGCGCCGACCGCATGAGTTCTTACGGTGACTTTATCGCCCTTTCCGATACTTGTGACGCCGACACTGCGAATTTGATCCACAAGGAAGTGTCCGACGGCGTAATCGCTCCCGGCTACACGGATGAGGCGCTGGAGATTCTCAAATCCAAACGCAAGGGAACCTACAACGTCATCAAAATAGATTCCAATTATGTGCCTGCCAAAATCGAGCACAAGCAGGTTTACGGTGTGACCTTTGAGCAGGGCCGCAATGATTTGAAAATCGACAGCGAAATGCTTAAAAATATAGTAACTGAAAATAAGAATTTACCGGAAGAGGCCAAAATCGACCTGGTGATTTCTTTGATTACCCTCAAATACACCCAGTCCAACTCGGTTTGCTACACCAAGGGTGGACAGGTCATCGGCGTAGGAGCCGGACAGCAGTCCCGTATTCACTGCACCAGACTGGCAGGCAACAAAGCGGATGTCTGGTATCTGCGGCAGCACAAAAAAGTGCTGGAGCTGCCTTTTAAAGAAAAAATCCGCCGGGCCGACCGGGACAACACCATCGACGTATACATTTCCGACGATTATATGGACGTGCTGGCCGACGGCGTTTGGGAGCAGTTCTTTACCGAAAAACCTGAGCCACTGACCCGGGAGGAAAAGCGTGCCTGGCTGGACACCATGACCGGCGTATCTCTGGGTTCCGACGCGTTCTTCCCCTTTGGCGACAACATCGAGCGGGCGCATAAAAGCGGCGTAGAATACATCGCGCAGCCCGGCGGTTCCATTCGGGACGACAACGTGATCGATACCTGCAACAAATACGGTATTGCTATGGCGTTCACCGGAATCCGTCTGTTCCATCACTAATCGGCGGGAGGAAGCAGCATGAAAGTTTTAGTAGTTGGCTCCGGCGGCCGGGAGCACGCAGTGGTAAAAAAGCTGGCAGAAAACCCGGAGATCGAACGCATTTACTGTGCGCCGGGCAACGGCGGCATCAGCGTGCAGGCCACGCCGGTGGATATAAAAGCAACCGATGTGGAGGGCATGGTTGCCTTTGCGAAAAAAGAGGGCATCGATTTCGCAGTGGTCACCCCGGATGATCCACTGGTGCTGGGAATGGCCGACGCGATGGAAGAAGCAGGGGTCCCCGCTTTCGGCCCCAGCAAAAAAGCGGCCCAGATCGAGGGCAGTAAGGTGTTTGCCAAAAACCTGATGAAAAAATACGGCATTCCCACCGCAAAATATAAGGTGTTCGACGATCCCGGCAAAGTAGTGGAATATATCGAGCGGGAGAACTGTTTCCCGGCAGTCATTAAGGCCGACGGATTGGCGCTGGGCAAAGGCGTGGTTATCGCTAAGAATCTGGAAGAGGCCAAAGAGGCTGTTCATTCCATTATGGAGGATAAAATCTTCGGCAAAAGCGGCAACCAGGTAGTGGTAGAAGAGTTTTTGACCGGCAAAGAGGTGTCGGTGCTGGCCTTTACCGATTCCCACACGGTGTCGCCCATGGTGTCGTCCATGGACCATAAGCGGGCCTACGATAACGACGAGGGACCCAACACCGGCGGTATGGGTACCATTGCCCCCAGCCCCTACTATACGGCGGACGTGGCCAAACGCTGCATGGAAGAAATCTTCCTGCCCACCGTGGAAGCGATGAAAAAAGAGGGCTGCCCCTTTAAAGGATGCTTGTACTTCGGCCTGATTTTGACCGAACAGGGCCCGAAAGTGATCGAATACAACTGCCGGTTCGGCGATCCGGAAACGCAGGTGGTGCTGCCGCTTTTAAAAACCGACCTGTTCACCATTATGCGTGCGGTGCGCGACGAGCACTTAAGCGAGCTGGATATCCAGTGGTCGACCGGCGCGGCGGCCTGCGTGGTGCTGGCCAGCGGCGGCTATCCGAAAAAATACGAGACCGGCTTCCCCATTGAGGGGCTGGATGAAGACGGCGGACATCCCGGCGTGATCGTCTATCATGCGGGCACCAAAAAGCAGGACGGAAAATTTTTAACCGCCGGCGGCCGGGTGCTGGGCGTGACCGGACTGGGAGACAATCTGCCGCAGGCGCTGGAGAAAGCGTATGACGCGGTGAAAGAGATCACCTTCGAAAAGGTCCATTACCGTACCGACATCGGCAAAAAATAGGAGAGAGAATATGGCAGTTTATCGTTGTTTTGTAGAAAAGAAAACGCCCTTTGCCGTTGAAGCGGCCGGGGTGCTGAGTGATTTACGCACCGCGCTTCGCACCGAGGAGATTACGGGCGTACGGGTGCTCAACCGCTACGATATTGAAAATATCGAAGAGGCCGACTATAAGATGGCGCAGAAAACCATCCTGTCCGAGCCGCAGGTAGACGACGTTTACGAGGAAACCGCCCCGGTACCGGCAGCAGACGAATGGGTGCTGGCAGTGGAATATCTGCCCGGCCAGTTTGATCAGCGGGCCGATTCCTGCGCCCAGTGCATCCAGCTGTCCACCTGTAAAGAGCGCCCGGAAGTAAAAACCGCAAGGGTGTATTACATCAAGGGCAAACTTTCCGATGAGGAAAAGCATAAAATCAAAGAGACTTTGATTAACCCGGTAGAAGCCAGAGAAGCAGCCATGGAAAAACCGGCTACCATCAAGCAAAACTATGCAAAACCGGATCCGGTTGCAGTGCTGGACGGCTTTAACGAACTGGACGAGCAGGGCCTGGCGGATTTTATCAAGCAATACGGCCTGGCCATGGATTTAGATGACATCAAATTCTGCCAGCAGTATTTTAAGGACGAGGAAAAACGCTGCCCCACTATCACCGAAATCCGCATGATCGACACCTACTGGTCCGACCATTGCCGGCACACCACTTTCAGCACCATTATTGAAGACGCGAATATCCAGCCGGAGTATATCAAAGAGACCTACGAAAATTATCTGGAGCTGCGCAAAAAGCTGTATGCCGGCCGCAGCGACAAGCCGGTAACGTTGATGGATCTTGCCACCATCGGCACCAAGGTGCTCAAAGCCGCTGGAAAAATGCACGATCTGGACGAGTCGGAAGAGATCAATGCCTGCTCGGTTAAAATCAAAGTGGACGTAGACGGAGAAGAGCAGGATTGGCTTTTGATGTTTAAAAACGAGACCCACAACCACCCTACCGAAATCGAGCCTTTCGGCGGCGCGGCTACCTGCCTGGGCGGAGCCATCCGCGACCCGCTGTCCGGCCGCAGCTATGTTTATCAGGCCATGCGCGTGACCGGCGCGGCGGATCCGCTGCTGCCGGTGGATCAGACCATGAAAGGCAAGCTGCCCCAGAGAAAAATTGTAACCACCGCAGCGGCAGGATACAGCTCCTATGGCAACCAGATTGGTTTGGCTACTGGGCATGTAACCGAAATCTACCATCCGGGATATGTGGCAAAGCGCATGGAAATCGGCGCGGTGGTAGGCGCGGCTCCGCAGGAAAACGTGATTCGTGAACGTCCCGCGCCGTCCGATGTAGTCATCCTGCTGGGCGGACGCACCGGACGTGACGGCTGCGGCGGCGCAACCGGATCCTCCAAATCCCACACGCTGGAGTCGCTGGAAAGCTGCGGCGCCGAGGTGCAAAAGGGTAATGCGCCGGAAGAGCGCAAGCTTCAGCGCCTGTTCCGCAATCCCGAAGCGACCCGCCTGATCAAGCGCTGCAACGACTTCGGCGCCGGCGGCGTATCGGTTGCCATCGGCGAGCTGGCCGACGGACTGCATATTGATTTGAGCAAGGTTCCGAAAAAATACGAGGGTCTGGACGGCACCGAGCTGGCCATCAGCGAATCCCAGGAGCGTATGGCGGTGGTTGTAGCCAAAGAGGACGCGGAAACATTCCGCGCGCTGGCTTCTACCGAGAACCTGGAATCTACCGTTGTGGCCGAAGTGACCGAACAGCCTCGTCTGGTGATGGAATTGGACGGCCGCACCATCGTAGATTTATCCAGAGAATTCCTCAACTCCAACGGCGCGAAGAAATTTACCACCGTCGCAGTGCTGCAGCCGCAGCCGGAAGCGGCAACGCTGGAGCATCTGGATTTTGCAGGCCGGATGGAAAAACTGGTGGACGATCTGAATATCTGCTCGCAAAAAGGGCTGGTGGAACGGTTCGACTCCACCATTGGTGCCGGAACGGTGCTGATGCCTTTCGGCGGCAAATGGCAGCTGACCCCGTCTCAGGCCATGGCGGCCAAGATCCCGGTGCTGGGCGGCGAAACCACCACCTGTTCTTTGATGGGATGGGGCTTTGACCCGTATCTGTCCAGCCGTAGCCCGTACCACGGGGCCATGATGGCGGTTATCGAGTCGGTGGCGAAAGTTGTAGCTGCTGGCGGCAGCGCTAAAAACTGTTGGTTGACGTTTCAGGAGTATTTCGAGCGCACCCAAAACGATCCCGAGCGCTGGGGCAAGCCTTTTGCGGCACTTTTGGGCGCGCTGAAAGCGCAGCTGGAGCTGGAAATCGGTTCCATCGGCGGGAAAGACTCCATGTCCGGCACCTTTGAGGATATCGACGTTCCGCCGACGCTGGTTTCTTTCGCGGTATCCACGGCGAAGGCCGACCGCATTGTTTCCACAGAGTTTAAGGGTGTGGATCATCCGGTTTACTTGATGAAGCCCTTTTATTATCCCAACGGCCTGCCGGATTTCGGCAGCGTAAAAGCTGTGTTTGAGCAGATGGAAAACCTGATTTCCAAAGGCCGGGTGCTGTCCTGCTGGACGCTGGGCGCCGGCGGCGCGGCGGAAGGCGTCATGAAGATGATGCTGGGCAACCACATCGGCTTTGAGCTGGACGAATCTTTCAATGAAAACGAACTGTTTGAACAGTGTTACGGCGCGTTTTTGTGTGAGTTAGATGGGCCGGTAGATCTGCCCGGGTCTGCTATCCTGGTGGGCCGCACCGCAAAAGGCTATGCACTGCAAACGCCGTCGGCTACTGTGAACATGGACAAACTGCAGAAGACCTATGAGGACAAACTGCAGCCTGTGTTCCCGTATTTAAGCCGCGAAGAAGAGAAACCGGTTCAGACTTTCTCTTACGCCTGTGCAAGCCCATCCAAAGCGCCGGCAAAAATCGTGAAACCCCATGTGCTGATTCCCGTATTCCCCGGAACCAACTGTGAGTACGATACGGCGCGGGCCTTTGAGCGGGCCGGCGCTGAAGCAGAAATCTTTGTTGTGCGCAATTTAACGCCGCAAGACATTGAGGAATCGGTGGAGGCGTTTGAAAAAGCCATTGCCCAAAGCCAGATCATTGCGATTCCCGGTGGATTTTCCGGCGGCGACGAACCGGAGGGATCCGGCAAGTTCATCACGGCATTCTTCCGCAATCCGCAGATCAAGGAGCAGGTGCATGAGCTGTTAAAGAACCGCGATGGTTTGATGTGCGGTATCTGCAACGGATTCCAGGCGCTGATTAAGCTGGGTCTGGTTCCTTTCGGCGAGATCATCGATACCGACGGCAGCTGCCCGACCTTGACCTTTAATACCATCGGCCGCCATCAGTCCATGCTGGTGCGCACACGGGTCGCTTCCAACAAGTCCCCGTGGCTGATGCACAGCAAGGTAGGAGATATCCATACCGTGGCGATTTCCCACGGAGAGGGCCGGTTTGTGGCGGATGAGGCGTTGGTGCAAAAGCTGGCGCAGAATGGTCAGATCGCCACCCAGTATGTAGATTTAGAAGGTAATCCCACTTCGAATATCCGCTTTAATCCCAACAATTCGGTTCAGGCCGTTGAGGGAATCACCTCGCCGGATGGTCGTGTATTCGGCAAAATGGGCCATTCGGAGCGTTACGGTGAAAATCTGTATAAAAACGTCCCGGATAAGATGCTGCAAAACCTGATTTTCCAAGGTGCGGTGGACTACTACAAATAAACAGAAAAGAGCCGAAAGCAGAATTCTGCTTTCGGCTTCTCATTTCCGGAAAAAAGGAGAAAATGCAACAATGGACGAAAAGACGATTTTAAAAGGAATTTTGGACAGTTATCCTTATCCAATTGTATTTGTAGATAATGATTATATCATCCGCTACTTGAACCGGTATGCCCAATATCATTACTATCAGGAAAGGGGGGTTACCGAGATCTAATTGGAAAAAGTCTGTTTGACTGTCACGATCGGGAGGTGTCCCGGGAGCGGATCAAAGTGGCCTATGAAAAAATGAAGAGCGACGGAAAAGAAGTTTTCATCGGTGTAAATGCCCGCAATCAACGCTATTATATGCAGGGGGTTCGGGATGAAAAGGGGAATCTGATCGGATTTTTTGAGCGGTTTGAGTTAAACTTGCAAAAATAACCGATAAAAAAGGAAGGCGTCAGCCTTCCTTTTTTGCATCAAACGGTTTGGGATGGGAGAGGGGCTGCGTACTTTATACCCGCGATAGCATCCGTCCGCCATACCGCACGGCAAAGATTTCTCCCTGTGCGTTGGGAAACAAGGTCAAATCCGACCAGGTCATTTTGGACTGAAGGAATAAAACACCGGGCTCTGAAAAACGGTAAGGACGGGGTTTGCCGGAGGAAAGAACCTCCAGATCCGTGCTGTTCATTGTGATTTCAACGGTATCACCCTCGGCAGAAACATATCTGCCGCAGGCTCTGCGCTGAAGATCCTGCGCCCAAGGCTCGCAGGCTTTCGGTTCTACGGGGCAGGGATTTTTCCCAAGGCACCAGAGCATAGCGGCTTCGGCAATCGAAGTGGCGGGGACACCGGTGGTGTTGCACAGCACGACGACCCCGTATCCAGCATCGGGACAGAAACTGATGGCGGAGGACACGCCCGTTAGGCTGCCGCCGTGTCCGTATACCGGATATCCAGCCAGTTGGCCTACGGAAAGTCCATATCCATAGCCAACACTAGGCCGGTAAGAAACGTAAGCTGCTGTCATGCGCCGAAAGGAGTCCGGCGAAAGCAAAGGTTCTCCCCGGCGCAGAAAAAGCTGAAGATAGCGTTCCATATCCCGGAGGGTGGACTTCATGGCGCCTCCGCCCATCATAACAAACGCATTATCGTGGTAATCCCGGGTAATCAGCAGTTTGTCGTCGCGCTTTTCGTACAGAATCGCAGCATTGGAATCACGGGCAGGGAAAAGAAAGCCGCATCCGCTGCGGCTCATACCCAATGGCTGCAAAACATGCTTTTTCATATAATCGGCATAGGTATCCTCTGTGCCCTGTGTTCGGATAATATCGGATAAAAGGCCGAAACTGTCATTGGAATAGCTGAGATACTCACCGGGTTCCCCCAGCGGTGTTTGCTGTGCGTCCAGGTCCGCACAGACTTCCTGCACTGCGGCTTGAGAAAAGGCAGCGCTGTAAGCCAGATCGACGCCGCTGTTCCACAGCCCCATCCTTCGGGCCAGTGGTTCCACTGTTTTGCGTTCTACCGGCCAGAAGCTACCGGCATGACTCATCAGATGGCGAACCAGCACCGGTTTTTCGCGATGGGCATTTTGAAAAGCGGGAATATAGCGGCTGACCGGAGCATCCAGGTCAACTTTTCCCTGTTGCGCCAGCTGCAAGACCGCTAGGCAGGTAAAGGATTTGGTGACGGATGCCAGTCCAAAGATGGTATCCTGGTCAATGAGACGTTTTTGCTCCTGATCGCGGAAACCGAAAAACAATTCCCTTACCGGCTGTTCCCGATCGACAATAGCGACGGCGATGCCGCTGGCATCATAAGTGTACATAACTTTTTTGACGTAAGCCTCAAACAAAGAACCGAGCGAAAGAGAAAGTGGCATCATTTTTCCTCCTAAAAAAAACAAGGCCGAAAGACGATGCTCCCGGCCCACAAATGTCTATTAATCAGCAGCCAGGTTGCGGACCCAACGGCCTCGTTTTAAAAACCAGAACGCAACGAACATTTTTACCAGATCCAGTAGTTCAATGGTGATATACAGTGGGACAACGCCAATTGGAGTAAAAATGGACAAAAGGGTAGAAATCGTCACCGGACCGACCCACAGATAACCAGAATCAATCAGCATTGTGGAGAAAGTATCCCCTCCAGCGCGCAGCACAAAGAAAGTGCAGACGTTGACGACATAAATGGGCATCAGGCAGCTTTTAATGCGGATGAGCACCTCCAGCGCGTGGATCGCTTCATCACTGAGGACATAAAGATTGTGGATATAGGGTGCGACACAGAATAAAATTGCCCCCAACACAATGGAAACCATTACGCCGAAAACAATAATTTTTTTGGCGTCCGCTTTGGCTTCCTCCAGCTTGCCTGCCCCCAGTTTTCCCCCGATAAAGATTGCAACAGCAGAAGAAAGACCGCCAAAGACGATGAATGCCAGATTCATAACTGTATCAACCACTGAAATGGCCGCTACCAGCAATTCATCGGTGCGCATATAAGATTTGAACACCAAAGAAGTGCCGATCGAGAAAAACAGCTCGTTGGCAGTTAGAGGGATCGCTTTGGCCAGCATACTTTTCATCAGATTCCAATCCAGAAAAATCAAACCCTTGAGATCCAGCTTGTAGAAGTGCTGCTGACGGATTAGAAGCATCAGATAAATGATCATTTCCAGCAGACGGGCGATCATGGTGGCCAGCGCAGCGCCTTTGACACCCATAGCCGGCACACCCAGCTTGCCATAAATCAGGATATAGTTTAAGATAGTATTGGTCAGTACCGTAATGATACCAACTTTCAGCTGGATTTTATTCAGCCCAATGGCGCGCATTGCCATCATGCAGGTAATGGAAATACCATAAGGAATGTAGGTGTATTTGGCGAAGACAATGTATTCTAAGCCGAGATCAACGATTTCCGGCGTGCGGGAAAACAGATGAATGGTCCATTCGGGGGCGGCGAACAGTACACTGGTGAAAAGGGCCATGATGACAAACCCCACAGAAAGGTTGATGTTGAGAATTTTCTGGCATCGCTCATTCTTGCCGGCACCGTAGTTTTGAGCAATGTAGATGCCAGCGGCGCCGCACAGCCCAAACATGATAGAGGAAGCAATCATATAAAAGCGGTTGGCAACTGTGACGGCGGTCAGCGCAGTCTGGCCAACGCCGCCGACCATGACGTTATCGATCAGATTGACAAAGGAGGTAACAAACTGCTGTGCCATAATGGGGAGGGCGATTCCAGTCACTTCTTTGTAAAAGAATTTGTCACCAAAAAAACTTCTGACGTTCAGCTTCGACATAACGGCTCCTTTCTTTGTGGTAAAATCGGCCTGAACGGCTTTGAAAATACATGGATTGTGAAAAAACAACGAATTTGGTATCGCAAGAAATTGTATTAATATGTATTATGTAGTTTGACCAGTATAGCAAAAAATAGGGTTGTCTGTCAATGGGATGGAATAAAATCTTTACGGAAAAGCGGGAAGATTGCGAGGAAAAGGCTTTTGCCACGCAAAAGAGGAGGGCTGATATGGGGAAAAAAGCAGTAGTACTGGGCGGCGGGGGATCCCGTGGATCCTATCAGGTGGGTGTTTGGAAAGCACTGCGGGAGTTGGACTTTGACTACAAAATTGTCACCGGCACCTCAGTAGGAGCGCTCAACGGCGCACTGATGGTGCAAAATGATTATGAGTTGGCTCAGAAGATGTGGCAGAAGCTCAAGACCCGCGATGTGATGGATGTGGCGGTTACAGATAAAATAGAAGGCAGAAAGGATCTCACTAGTAAGGTGAGCGCCTTTATCAGCGAGATCGTCAAAAACGGCGGCGCCGATCCGCGGCCGCTGGAGCAGATGCTGCGGGCTTATATTGATGAGCAAAAATTGCGCGCTTCGCAGGTGGCGTTTGGATTTATGACGGTGGAATATCCCCGGTTGGAACCCAAAATCCTGACAAAAGAGACAGTCCCCGAGGGAGAAATGGTGGACTATCTGATGGCCAGCGCTGCCTGTTTCCCAGCCATGAAGGCGCGGGTCATCGGCGAAAAAACCTATATCGACGGCGGATATTCGGATAATGTGCCGGTGAAGATGGCGGTGGAAATGGGTGCCGACGATGTTGTGGCGGTGGATTTAGAGGCAATTGGTATTGTGCGAAAGATGAATTTTCCCGCAGTGCGATTGCGGTACTTAAAAAGCCGGTGGGATTTGGGGATTTTTTTGTTGTTCGACAGTGATGTAACCGCTCGGAATATCCGGCTGGGGTATTTGGAAACCCTGAAAGCGTTTGGAAAACGGGAAGGCTGCCTATATACCTTTTTACCCGGTGAAACGGCCGCGCTGCACCGGAGAGTGGAAAGACAGGCGGAACTTTTGCTGGCGAAAAGCGGAATGTACCTGATCCCCGGAAACGTCTATCCTGCACAGGCCAGAGCGCAGAGAAAGCTACGGCAGCTTTTGGATCGGCAGGATGGGAGATTGGATGATATCAATATTGCACTGGCCTGTTGCGAGGCGGCGGCGAGGTTTTTGAATTTGACTCCGTTGGAGGAGTATACGGCCCGGTCAATGGAAGAAAAGTTAGCCGAAAACTATGAAAAGCTGGAGCAGGACGTGGAAAAAATCCCGGAGATTCTGGCTGCTCGGTCGTCCAAGGAATTGACACGGCATCTGGTCGGGCTGGAGAAGCAGCTGGTGCTTTTATACTGCTGCCGCTGTTTGGAGGAAATGATGGAAGACCGCTTTTCCCCAGCGGCTGTCCGGGTACTCTGCTCAGCGGTGACCGAGGAGTTTTTGGCCGCCATGTATCTTTGCAGCCTTCGGTTACGGGATAAAGAAAAATAAAAATGCATAAAAATCCTTGACAGCCACATAAGATAGATGTAAGATAGCTCCATAAACTTTTGGAAAGGACGTACGCAGATGAAAGTTTGCTTTACTGCAATTTCATCATCTTGTTGTTCAGACACTTCGGTAGTGCCTGCGCTTGGCGTACGCTTTTTTCGGAACGATTGATTGTCAAGGCCTTGAATGAACAGCAGGAAATGGAAAGCCGGACAATCTTGATCTGTCGTGAAAGCCGAAGAGCATACGCTCTTCGGCTTTTTTGTTTGTGTTTTTAAATTTGGAGGTCATGACAAATGGAACGCGTTTACAATTTTTCTGCAGGCCCTTCGATGATGCCGGTTGAGATTTTACAGCAGGCAAAAGAAGATCTGATTTCTTATCCCGGCGCAGGGTGCAGCGTGATGGAAATGAGCCATCGTTCTGCCGCTTTTGAAAAAATCATCGCCGATGCAGAAAGTTCCCTGCGCAGACTGATGCACATTCCGGATGATTATGCGGTGTTGTTTTTGCAGGGTGGCGCTTCTATGCAGTTTTCCGCTGTTCCGATGAATCTGGCAAGACGGGGACAGACTACCAACTATGCAGTTACCGGCCAGTTTGCGGGCAAGGCGCTGGCAGAGGATGAACGATGGGGAAAAGCGGTTGCAGTTACTTCTTCGAAGGCGGATACTTTTTCCTACATTCCGAAAATCACACCGGAGTTGTTGAGCCCGGATGCGGCTTATTTACATATTACCGGCAACAACACCATTTTCGGCACCTGCTACAATACCCTGCCCGAGACCGGCGGTATTCCGTTGGTAACCGACTGGTCCAGCGCGATCCTTGGTCGCGAGATTGATGTGACGGCCCATACGCTGATTTATGCCGGCGCCCAAAAAAATATGGGCCCTGCCGGCCTGACGGTCGTAATCCTCCGCCGTGACTTGCTGGAGAGAGAAGTAGATCCCATTGTACCGACGATGTTGCGTTATAAAGTTATGGCAGAGAATCATTCCATGTATAACACGCCGCCCTGTTTTTCCATTTATATGGCGGGCCTGATGTTCCAGTGGGTGGAAAAAATGGGTGGTGTGGCAGCGATGGAGCAGCGCAACCGGGAAAAAGCGGCGCTGCTGTATGACCTGATTGAACAGTCCGAAATTTTCCAAAACCCGGTGGCGAAAGAGGATCGGTCCATCATGAACGTAACCTTTACATTGCCGACCCCGGAAGACACCAAGGCATTTTTACAGATGGCGCAGGGACGAGGTATGATCAATTTGAAAGGGCACCGCAGCGTTGGCGGGTGCCGGGCGTCGATTTACAACGGCATGCCCAAAGAGGGCGTGGAGGCACTGGCGGCCTGCATGAGGGATTACGAAGCGGGCTTGCGTAAATAAAGGAGGAGTTTTCGATGTTAACGGTAAAAAAATTTAACCCCATTTCCGATATTGTCTATACCCAAATGCCCCAGGACTGCTATCGTTTTATAGAGGATGGGGAGAACTACGACGTGGCGCTGGTCCGTTCCGCCGAACTGGGACGGATCCAATTTCCCAAGCAGCTTTTGGCCATCGCCCGGGCGGGTGCCGGTGTCAACAACATCCCGGTAGATCGATGCAGCGAAGAAGGGATTGTTGTATTCAATACGCCCGGCGCCAATGCCAATGCGGTCAAGGAACTGGTGCTGTGCGGCATGATGCTGGCCTGCCGGCGGATTGTGCCGGGAATTCAGTGGGTACAGCGGCAGCACGACGAGGGGGCCGCTGATGTGGATAAACGGATGGAAAAGGCCAAGAAGGATTTTGTCGGTGGAGAGATCGCTGGAAAGACCTTGGGCGTGATCGGACTGGGAGCCATCGGCGTGATGGTGGCTAACGCAGCGGTGGCGCTGGGGATGGATGTTATTGGCTATGACCCGTTTTTATCGGTGGACGCAGCGCTGCGGCTATCCCGCAACGTGAAACTTGCAAAGACCCGGGAAGAGTTGTTGGGCAAAAGCGATTTTGTTACATTGCATCTGCCCCAGACCCCCAAGACCAAGGGGATGATGAATGGGCAGGCGCTTGCCGCCATGAAGCCCGGCGCAGTACTGCTCAACTTCGCCCGGGGCGGATTGATCGAAGACGATACGGTGTTAGCGGCTTTGCAGTCCGGACAGCTTGGCCGATATGTAACCGATTTCCCGGATGACCGGATTATCGGCATGGACAATGTAATCGCAATGCCGCATTTGGGCGCATCGACACCGGAAGCAGAAGAGAACTGCGCGCGGATGGCTGCCGCCCAGCTGGAAGAATATCTAGGCAACGGCAACATCAAAAACAGCGTCAATTTTCCGGATTGCGAATATCCTCGCGGGGAGGGATGGCGCATTGCCATCATCAACCGAAACGTAACCAATATGGTGGGGCAGATTACGGCGGTACTGGCCCAAAACTGTCTCAACATCGAGCATATGCTGAACCACAGCCGTGGCGCCTGGGCTTATACATTGATTGATTTATTGGAACAGCCGTCCCAGGAATGCCTGGACGCGCTGGCAGATATTGACGGCGTGGTGAGAGTCCGCCTGATTGGAGATGGACAATGAGAACAACAAGGGAAAAATTGGCCAGCGTTGGTGCGGCGGTACCGCGGCTGTGGTTTCCGCAGCAGCAGGTCAATCTGCAGAAATTCGCGGTAGTCGCCTGCGATCAGTACAGCGCGCAGAAGGAATATTGGGATGCAGTGCAGAATTTCGTGGGGTCTGCGCCATCCGCTTTGCAGCTCATGATGCCGGAGGCTTGGCTGGGAAAAAATCAGACCCATGCCCAAGCAGTGCCGGGGCGAATGGAGCAATATCTGACGGATGGAACGCTTCGGGAAATCGGCGAAGGGATGATGTTTTTGCATCGAACCACTACAACAGGCATTCGTCGGGGACTGGTTCTGTCACTGGATTTGGAACAGTATGATTTTACTCCCGGTTCCTCCTCGCTGATCCGGGCAACCGAAAGGACCATTCTGGAGCGGTTGCCCGCCCGCGTGGCCATTCGTGCGGAAGCGACCTTGGAAATGCCGCATATCATGGTGCTGCTGGATGACCGGAAAAACCGGCTGATGGGCGGATTGGACCGTATGACAGCCAACAGAGAACCTTTTTACGATTTTCCTTTAATGATGAACAGCGGACGGCTAAAAGGATGGCTTTTGAAAGAAGAAAGTATTTTTGACATGGTAGCAGATGTGCTGCTTTCTCTAAAAGAAGAAGTTTTTGATGGAATGTTATACGCCATGGGGGACGGCAATCATTCGTTTGCCGCAGCCAAAGCTCACTGGGATACGCTGAAAACCAGTTTAACGGCAGACGAACGGGAATGGCACCCCGCCCGGTTCGGCTTAGTGGAACTGGTGAATCTATATGATTCGGCGCTGGCTTTTGAACCGATTCACCGGCTGCTGATGGGTGTGGATCCCAAAGCAGTGCAACATGATTTGGATTTCGACGCTGAAAACCCGCCTGAGCTGCAGAAGCTGCAGCCAATGCTGGATGAATGGCTGAGCCAGCACCCCGAAGCGCAGCTGGAATACATCCATGGAGAGGCTGACTGTCGACGGTTGGGTCAGGCATCGGATCGGCTGGCGATTGCTTGGAAGAAATTCGATAAAGAGAAACTTTTTCCCGATGTGGCGCGTCATGGCGTGCTGTGCCGGAAGAGTTTTTCCGTGGGAAGCGCACCAGATAAGCGATTTTATTTGGAGTGCCGAAAGATTCGGTGACGGAAAAAAGGCGAACCGGGATATTCCGGTTCGCTTTTTTCAAAGAAAACGATAATACTAACCTGAATTGGGAAAAAGTTCCATAACAGCGGCATTTGTCCCACCCCGGCGGGTGCAAAGAAAAAAGAATATCGCTTCTGTTTTTGCAAAATCAGACGGAGCGCCGTTTTTGACGGAAACCGGAACCAGGCATAGCAACGGAAGGATTGGCGCCTTCTATTCCAGATACGGGCGCAGGGCATTCATGGATTGTTCCATAGCGGGGTTGGGGTTGTTATAATATTCGGCAGAAGTCAATTCCAGCGTCATATATCGGCTATATCCCGCCTGCTCGATTTCACGCATATACTGGTCCAACGGGAAAATACCATCACCCCAGGCAAGATGCCCGGCAGGACGGCCGTCGATCAGGTGAATATGCCACAGATCGTCGCCCAATTCCTGGGCATACTGGGCAATGGATTCTCCGGCATAGTACATGGGGCTGGTGTCCAGCATTCCTTTTAAATTGGGAGAATCCACTTCCCGAATGGCTCTTTTTAAACTGGGCAGATCAGTGACCAGATTGGTTTCATCGGTGCGAATCGGTTCCAGCACCAGCACCACGCCCTCTTTTTCGGCTTTGCGGGAAAGCTGACCCAAGCTATCGACCATCCGCGCCCAAGCTTGTTCCTTTGGCTCGTCAAAATATCCGTAACCGGAAGTTAAAAGCATTTGGCCGCTGCCCAAGTAGGAGCAGACCTCGATTTGACGGGTCAGGCTTTGAATGGAACGGCGGCGCCCTACTTCGCTGTTATAAGAAATATTAACCGGATAGCTGCATTGATTCGGAGTATAACAGATGGTTGTCAGGTGATGGTCGTGAATTTTCTGGCGAATGGCAGACATATCGCTTGCAGAAAGGTCTGGTACATAGAAATGAGGTGCGTTGGGCAACAGCTCGATTGACTCATATCCCAACCGCTCCATCGCGTCGAGAAAGTAGTCAAAGGAATAAAATTTATAAACCAGGTTCATTCCGGCAATCTGCCTCTTCTGGATTTTCACAAAAGTACCTCCTTTGCAAAAGTTACAAGGATTGATGCATCAGCTCTTTGGTGGTATCGTATAGTGCCTGAAATATCGGTTTCCCCTTTTGGTAAACGGCGTGGTTTTCCGGAATGGGCCGGATGGTTTGGGCCACCTTGATTTTTTGACCAAGGGCCGCAAAATTGTCATAGCAGCCGCAGGAAAGGGCGCATAAAATCGCGTCGCCGTAACAGGCGCCGATGGTTACCTCCGGCACGAGAATCTCCCGGTCCAGCATGTCGGCGATAATCTGCAGCCACAGTGGGTTTTTGGTTCCGCCGCCCACTGCCATGATTTTCTTTACCGGCAGCTGGTTTTGCTCCAGAAGGTCAAAATGCTGGGCGATGGAATATCCGATCCCTTCTAACGCTGACCGGTACAGGTGCACTCTGGTATGGCGGGAGTGCAGGCCAAAGATTATGCCGCGGGCCTGGGGGTCGTTGATGGGGGTGCGTTCCCCGGCGAAATAAGGTAATGTAAACAGCCCGTCGCTGCCTGCGGGAGCTGACGCGGCGATTTTTGCCATGGCAGCGTAGGCGTTTTCACCTCCCGCCTCTTCTTTCGCCAACAACACCGGAAACAGCTGATCCCGGTACCATTTGGTCAGGGTGCCGCCGTTATTGGTACCTGCTGCCACACAGTAGGTGCCGGGAATCAGATAAGGGCCCGGCCGGATGCGGCTGTCAGCGGAGGAGCGGTCGGTATTATAGATGAAAAAGCAGGTGGAGCCCAGCTGAATCATGATGGTGCCAGGCGTGAAAACGCCGCAGGAAACCGATTCCGCCCCGGAATCCCCGGTGCCGGTGAGCACTTTGGTACCTGGCAACAGGCCGGTACAGGCGGCAGCTTGGGGCGTTACCGTGCCGACAATGTCTGTGGCAAGCGTAATTTCTGCCAGTTGATCTGGCCGACAGAACAGGCCGCATTCCGCTTCGTTCACACCATTTTCGTCATACAATGGCGCAAACGAGCCGCTGAGGTATTTGTCGATACAGTAGCGGCCGGTCATTTTAGCAGTTAAAAAGGAGGAAGCGGTAAGAAATTTATAGGTTTTGCAGTAAACATCCGGCAAATGTTTTTTGATCCAGAGAATCTTGGGCGAAATGCTGGAGGATACCAGCGGATGGGAAAAGACCTGCGGAAAACGTTCCCCGTAACAGGCCTTGATTTCTTCGATTTCTTCCTGCGCACGGGAATCAATGCCGTACAAAATGGCCTTGCACAAAGGGAGGCATTCTTCATCCACCGGGACGCAATCGCACCCCAGGGCGGACAGGCCAACGCACTCAATTTCAGCCGGATTCAGGCCGGACTGTTCTAGCAGCTGGAGGGAGATTTTGCAGACGTCCTTCCACCAAACTTCTTCTGCGTCGTGCTCGTACCAGCCGGGCTGCGGATTTTCCAGCCCATGCTTTTGCGAAGCTTGACAGATAATGCGGCAGTCTGAGTCGATCAAAACGCCCTTGCTTTCATAGGTTCCCACATCGATGCCCATAAAGCAGCGTTTTTTTCTGTCCACAAAATCAGTCCTTTCGCAGGGCTTTCGCCTTTTGCATAAAGCGGGCAACTCGCTCTTCATCAATACGGCCGGTGAAAACACCATCTTTTTTAAAGGCAGACCCGACAAAAGCGCCGTCTGCCGCGGCAAGAATGGCGTCGCAGTTCGTTTCATTACAGCCGGTGCCACAGAAAACGGGGGTGTCCCCGGCGACCTGTTTGACTTCGACAATCTGGGAAACGTCAGGCTGACTGCCCGGTCCGGGTCCGGAAACGACCAGACACTCTGCATGGCATCCGTTCAGCAAAGATTTGGCCTTTTGTGCCAGCGGGCGGCAGTCCATGGGGGTAGTACCCTCGCCATTGATAAAGTAACACAGCTTCAGATCGTCCAAATCCAATTCCCGGCGAAGACGCAGGGTACGGGCGATGTTACGCTGTTGCAGGCCGGTATCGCCAGCCCAAGCGCCGGTGAACAGGCAGCGGGTAAAGGAAGCGCCGGTAGCGGCGCAGATTTCCACACAACCCTCGCCGTCAGCGATGGTTTCCACTCCGTATGGAACCGTAAACAGATGGCGGATCTCGCCGAAAACACGGCACATGGCTCCGAATACCGGTTTGGGCGTATCGGTGAAAAAGGGGCCGCTGAATTCATTGGTCATCAGCACGCCGTCTACGCCGCCATTTTGCAGCGCCTTTAAGTCGTGTGTTGCATTTTCTATGATTTGCTCCATAGAACCCTTGTAGAAAGGATCTCCGGGCAGAGGGTCCAGATGCAAAAGCCCGATAATCGGCTTGGAAGTTTGAAACAATTCGGTTGACCAGCTCATAAGATTCCTCCGTCTTGTAGAATTTGCAAGGCCTGCCAACAGACCTTACATTCAAAAGTATATCATTTGAAAAGGGTTATCACAACGAAAAAAGTCAAATATTTTGTAGAAAAACCTGTATTATTTTGCACGATACATATAATTTATAGGAAAATATAACAGAAATCTTGCGCTTTTTTTGGATGAGGCAGACTCAAAGCCGGACCAGCGTTCCATTCTCTACGAAAAAACCATGTCATAAAAAGGATAAAATACAGTGAAAACAGAGTTTTGAACAGGCAAGGCAGTAAAAAGGGGCAAAAGAATGCCATATACAGGCGAAACGTATGGTATAATTAAAAAAAGCGAAAGGGAGATTTTCAAATGGAATATACGCTACAAAAGGTGAATTGGGGAAATATAGGAGAAGCGGTGTGTGTAGAAGAGGAAACACTACCCAACAGCTGTTATTTGCGGGATAACAGCGATTATTTTTTGAATCAGACAAAAGGGGAGCTGACGCTGGTTTTGTCAGGCGACGAACCGGTAGGGATTGGAAAACTATCGCTGTTGCCGGATGGGTCCGGTTGGTTGGAGACGCTGCGGGTGCGCCCGGACTGGCAGGGGCAGGGCGTAGGAAAGGCCATTTACAACCGCTGGCTGAAGGAAGCGCAACAACTGGGATGCCCGGCTGTCCGGATGTTTACTGGCACCAAAAATGTCCGCAGCCGGGGACTGGCGGAACGGTTTGGCCTTTCGCTTGCGGGAACCTACATCGGTGCTACGGCAAAAATTCCTGCCAGAGAGCTTTATTTGCCGAGGGGCTTTATGCCGGTTACGGATTATCGTTTGGCCCGGACGCTTTTAGAAAGCGGCCGCTGGGAAATGGAAGACTTTATCGTGATGAATAATACTTTTTTTCGCTGCGGGGAAGAGACTTGGCGTTATGTATGGGAGCAGGGAATGGTTTTCGCAGACGCACAGTATAACTTTGTTGTGATTGGTGCCCGCATGCTGCGGCAGCGAGGGTTGCATATAGCCATGTACGGTGGAGACGGCCGCCGGTGCCTGCAATTTGCAAAGGCATACACGCAAAGACAGGGGCTGCCGGCGGTGACGGTATCCTATCCGCCGCAAAATGAAAAAATCCGTGCTGAGTTGGAACGGGACGGTTTTGTGCATGACCGGTCCTGCCGGATTGTGATGGAGCGGATACTGGAAAAATAGAAAGATTGGAAAGGAAGCATATGAAAGAAAATCGGTATGATGATGCGGTGTTTTTTTGAAAAGTACAGCCAGGTGAACCGTTCCAGGCAGGGATTGTCCGGTGCTGGGGAATGGGGCGCGTTTAAAAAGCTGCTGCCGGATTTTGCGAGGAAAAGGGTATTGGATTTGGGCTGAGGCTATGGCTGGCACTGCATGTATGCGGCGGAGCAGGGGGCGTCTTCCGTTGTGGGGATAGACCTTTCCGAAAGAATGTTGTCGGTGGCGCGGGAAAAGTCAAAATTTCCACAGGTGCAGTATCAGCGGTGCGCCATCGAAGACATTGTTTTTTCGCCGGAAAGCTTTGATATTGTGTTGAGTTCGTTGGCGCTGCATTATGTGGAATCTTTTGAAAAGGTGGCGCAAAAGGTTGCGTCCTATCTGGTATGCGGAGGAGATTTTGTTTTTTCGGTGGAGCATCCGGTGTTTACGGCCTACGGTTCTCAGGATTGGATTTATGCAGACAATGGGGAAATTCTCCATTTCCCGGTAGACAATTATTATTACGAAGGACCGCGGCAGGCAATTTTTTTAGGAGAAAAAGTGGTCAAATACCATAAAACACTGACGACTTATTTGGATGGGCTTTTGCAAAACGGTTTTTCAATTAAGCGGGTGATAGAACCGCAGCCACCGGAAGAAATGTGGGATCAGCCGGGCATGAAGGACGAGATGCGGCGGCCGATGATGCTGATAATTGCGGCCAGGAAAAAATAAAAAGGGGAGCGGCAGTTAATCTGCCGCTCCCCTTTTTATCATTTTGGATGTGGGGTTAGCAACCCGGTTTTTTCACTTCAAAAAAGGACTGTTTGTGCTTGCAGACCGGACAGACCATCGGTGCGGTCTCGCCTTCATAGATATAGCCGCAGTTGCGACAGATCCAGGAAACCTTGTCATTTTTCCGGAATACGGTGCCATCCTGAATATTTTGTTCCAGCATGCGGTAACGTTCCTCATGATCCTTTTCGATAGAGGCGATCAGTTCCATTTTTTTTGCGATTTCCGTAAATCCTTCTTCCTTAGCGGTTTTGGCAAAGGAAGGATACATGTCACTCCATTCGTAATGCTCGCCGGATGCGGCAAGCTTCAGATTTTCCTTGGTGTCGGCCATTTGGCCGCCGTGCAGGTATTCATACCATTGCTGTGCATGCGCTTTTTCATTTCGGGCAGTGGTTTCAAAAATCTGCGCCATCTCTTCGTATCCATCCTGCCGTGCCTTTTTGGCGTACAGCTGATATTTTACCGAAGCCTGACTTTCTCCGGCTAATGCGGCGATCAGATTTGCTTCTGTTTTGCTTCCTTCCAATTTCATATCGATCTCTCCTTTCGGTTTGCCCCTAGTTTGGGCGGGATGAAAAAAGAATATGCAAAGGCTGTCTTGCATTTGAAGGAGAAAAAGCGTATAATACAATAAACATCCTATAACGTTATAAAAGGAGGGGTCGTATGAGCGAATCAAAGGGGATTCGAGGGGATATGACAGCAGACAGCCCGATGCGGCTGATTTTGGCTTTTTCTATCCCTTTGCTGTTGGGAAATGTCCTGCAACAAATGTATAACATGGTGGACAGCATCGTAGTCGGCAACTATGTGGGGACAACTGCACTGGCGGCGGTTGGAACAGGTTTTCCAATCATCTATATGATGGTGGCGCTGTTTATGGGGATTGGCAATGGCGCGACTGTTATCATTTCGCAGTACTTCGGCGCTGGGGATCTGAAAAAAGTTTCTGACACGGTGGATACCATTTATACCACCGGAATCGTTGGGGCGCTGCCGATATCGGTGATCGGGATTCTTTTGTCCGGACCATTGCTGCGGCTGATTAACACACCGGACAATACCTTTTTTGATGCCCGGCTATATATGATTATCATTTTTGCCGGAACCATCTTTTCTTTGGGCTACAATCTGAACAGTGCTATTATGCAGTCGCTGGGGGACAGCAAAACGCCGCTGTTTCTGCTGGCCATTGCCTGCGGACTAAATGTTGTATTGGATCTTTTATTTGTCATAGTGTTTCATTGGGGCGTTGCAGGCGTTGCGGTCGCAACCATCCTGGCCCAGGCAATTTCCTGGATTGTAGGCATTTTTTTGATTAACCGCAAATATGAGTACATTCATGTGAGCTTGTTGAAATTTTTCTTTGATAAAGGGCTGTTTCAGAAAATCATCCAACTCGGTCTTCCTGCCGGATTGCAGCAGATGCTTTTTTCGGTCGGCACACTGGCGCTGCAAAGCCTGGTCAACGGGTATGGGTCCGATTTTATGGCTGGTTTTAATGGTGCCAACAAAATCGATATGTTTGCCTTTTTCCCGGCGCAAAGCTTTGGTATGGCATTGACGACCTTCGTCGGTCAAAATATCGGTGCGGGAAAGATGCACCGGGTCAAGGAAGGATTGCGCGCGACCATGCTGATGAGCGTTTTATGCGGTATTGGCGCTATGGTACTGGTGCTGACCTGCGGGCCGAATATGATGCATCTGTTCAGCCAGGAGGCCGCTGTTGTGGAAGCTGGAATGGACTATCTGCGCCCGGTTATGTATTGTTATCTGCTGTTTGCGATAATGAATACCGTTCTGTCGGTGCTGCGCGGAGCTGGGGATATGGTATTCCCTATGATCACCAGCCTTTTGTCTTTGTGGATTATCCGTTTGCCGATGGCTTATTTGTTTTCGTACTGGTTTGGAAAAGAATACATCTTTTTCAGCTATGGCGGCGGCTGGCTGATTGGTATGACCATGGCAATTATCTATTATTTTACTGGCCGCTGGAAGAAAAAAGCGGTGGTTTCGAAACAGTCGGAAGAAGGATTGCAGGAAAAATATGAATAATTTGTTAAAAATTCGTCTCCGTGCATGAATCTGCCGAAAAACGGTTACTTATAAGGCAGACTCTAAAAAATAAAGGAGATAAAAATGAAAAGAGTATTTGCATTTGTTCTTGCAGCCCTGATGACAGCGGCCTTGGCAGGCTGTGGTAATTCCGCTTCTTCTCAGGCAGGTTCTTCCCTGTCTTCTCACGAAGAGTCCGCCGCGAGTTCTGTTGTAGAATCTTCCCAAGAGGAATCCGCCACTGCCGGAACAGGGATGAAAGACGGTAAAACAATGGATGATTTCATGACGGCAATGAAGGATCTATACAGCGATTTAAGCTTAACGCCGATTGACGACGCCATGTTAAAGGATCTTTATATGGTGGACCCGGAAAATGTAGATTCTTATGTGGGCGAAATGTCGATGATTAATGTGCAGGCCTTTGATATCCTGGTAGTAAAAGCCAAAGAGGGAAAAGTAGAGGATGTCAAAGCTTCACTGGAAGAAAGAAAGCAGAACCGCATTTCCGAGTTTGAATTTTATCCGGTTAACAACAATGATGAAAACACCAAAAATGCTTTGGTTCTGACTTCTGGTGATTATGCAATCTTGGTAATTTGTGACAATTATGAGGAAGCGCAAAAGATCCTCGACGAGCATTTTACATTCTAAAGCAATAAAAAACGAGGCAATTCGCCTCGTTTTTTTATTGTGCATGAGAAGCAGACGGGAAGACATTGTAATTTGTTTTAGCAGTATCCCAGTTTTTCTCTGAAAATCGTAAAATGATTTGAATCGAGAAAAGAAAAATAGGGATACTTCTTTCTGATTGAACAGCTGATACCAAAAGCAGATTTTCTGGCCGGATGATATAAACCGAGTCTGCCTTTGCCAGGTAGGGAGAGGAGGCCATCATAAACAGGAATTTTGTTTAAAGGTTCTTTGTAAGGGTGGGGTCAAAAGGGAAGAGGATAGGTACCATGATAAAAAGAAAAACGATATACGCCCCAACGGGGCGTATATCGTTTTTGGTTATTTAAGTCAAAAAGGAATATTATTCCGCTTTTTTCAAGGTCAGAGCCATATATTCCGCAACCTCTTCCACAGAAGGAGCTACCTCGTCCCCGACATTGGTGGCAGTGATAACAATGATATAATCGTCGATCAGCGGATAAAACTGGGTTTGTGTAAATTTCATACCGCTAAGATAAGTGTCATAAGAAACAGAGCACACACTGCCGATGGGCGCCTCCAATTCTTCTACTTTCAGGTTTTCCACTTTTTCAAAGCCGTTAGAGATCAACTGATTTTCCAAATCGGACTCCAAAGCAGCTTTCATATCTTTCATGCTGACGGCTTTTTGACCGGAAACATCCTGTACCAGAATGTTTACATTGGAGGTGCCGACGGAAACATCTGCATCGGCAGGGATATAAATAATGCTGCCCTGGCCGGTTACATCCTCGGTTGTGGTCCAGTCGGCAGGAACTTCATAGGAAAAACCACTGGCCGTGCCCGATGCGGTTTCCCATTCCGGCGCAGAAATTTCAGCAGGGGTCTTGCTGCAACCGCTCAGCAAAGCAATCAGCAATAAACTCATGGCAAGCAATACGGAAATCTGTTTTTTCATAATACCTTTCCTTTCTTTCACACACGCAAAAACGGTGGCGATAAAAAATACCAGTAATAAACAGTATACCATCAAACCAACTACCGTCAAGGGTAATTTTGCAGAAAAAAGCAGCAAAAGCTGCTTTTTAAGAAAGATCAGGTTTCGGGATTGGCGTTGATCCCATCCCCTTCTATTTCAGATTCGCTGCCATCTTCCGCAGTGCTGCCTTCCGTTAAATCCTCTTCGTCCAGCTGCGTATCTGCCGGTTCAGCAGTTCTTTCTTCCAATCCGGTGTCATCCATCGGCAGCGCGCCGTTGGGTTCCATCATTCCATCCATACCGGAAGGCATACCGGAAGGCATAAGGTCTTCTCCTCCGTTTTTGGGCTTTGGCTGGTACAGCACGGCAAATACGATCAAAGCCACAGCCACCACAACGCCTACCAGAATGATAACAGACTGTTTCGGGGTGAAAATATGCGGCTTATCCGGATTGGGGTATTTGATTCCCGCGACGATTCGTCCGATAATCAGTCCGACGATTAGGCTGCCCAGCAGGCCGCCGCCAATCCAAGTCCAGTTAATCCAGTTCATATGTAATGCTCCTTCGTCAATATTTTCAACACCTATGTAACAAACCCTGCATACGCAGGGTTTGTTACATCTCTATGCACAAATCAAAACAAAAATCCGAATCATTCAAAATCGGAAAAAACATATCCTTTTTCCTGCATGCCGTCGATGAAATCACCCAAGACCTGCGCATTGGTGGCGGAGACGGCATGGAGCAGATAAATTGCTCCGGGGTGTGCTTTGTTTAACATGGAAGACAGCGCATCCGCTGGGTTAGGCTGGTTGTCGGTATACCAGTCTTTATATGCAAAGCTCCAAAAGAGAGACTTATAGCCGCAGCTTTGCACCAGTGCAAGGGTCTGCTCCGAGAAATTCCCCTCGGGGAAACGGAAAACAGTCATTTTGTATTGGTAAGTATCCAACATGTATTGATGCAGGCTCATCAAATCCTCCTTTGCCTCTTCCAGAGAAAGGGAAGGGTATGTGATGTGCTTGTTGCTGTGATTGCCGACAATATGTCCTTCATCGATCATCCGCTGTACCAATTCCGGTTGTTCTTTCACGTAGGGCAGGGTAACAAAAAATACTGCGTGTACGCCTTTATCTTTTAGGGTGTCTAAAATATCAGCTGTGTAGCCGTTTTCATATCCTTCGTCAAAAGTAAGATAGATCTTTTCGGAAGATGGCGCAATAAAATAAGCATCATATTTTCCATACTTTTCCTGATAAGCGACGGCCCCCTGAGAGCGGTTTTCACTGTCTACCGGTCCGCCGGGGCCCCAGCCCAGCGCTTCTCCGTTTAAAGCACCGATTTCGGCGAAATCGGTGCTCATAGTTGGGGATACGGATTCTTCCATGCTTTCCAGACCGCTTTCTATGCGGCTTTCCAGATCGCTGAGGACACTGCTGCCTTCGCTCATCGAAGAGGATGCGGCAGAAGAAGAGGAACTGGTTTTGGAAGAAGCGGAAGAAGAAGTGCTGGAACGGCTGGAAGAAGAGCTTCCCCCGGAGGTGCAGCCGCTCAAAGCCAGAAGCATAGCCATGGCACAAGCCACAGCAAGTGTTTTCTTCACTTTCATGATAGGACCTCCATGAATGTTATTGTGAAATCGGAAATTTGATTTCGCCATTAGTATGCACAGAAATTCTCAAACTATGGGCAGGAAAAATTTTCGTTTTTGCATTTAAAATGTTTAAATTCTTAAAATTCAACAAGATTAGTATATCTGCTTTTTGCAAAAAAAGAAAGAAAAACGCAGAAAATGGAGAAAAAAGTTCATGCGGCTGAAGCACATCAAAGTGGATGGCGCATGAAGTTTTAGGTATATGAACCGTCCCGGCTTATGCACTGAGATCTATATCCAATGGCAAAGGCGCTTTAAAATAATGCTTTTACACAACAAAAAAGCCGCCTCATGGCGGTGGCACGAAACGCAAATGAATTACGCTTATACAGGTTGTTGAACCTTATTTTCGATTAAAAAGGATTTTGCCTGATCGACACTGGAAAAAGCCAGCTGCTCGGAAAAAACATAGGATAAAAAAGCGTTCCAGTTTTCCAGGGAAAATTGATCTTCCGGAATACTGCGGATAATAGATTCATCCCAGCAAAGCCTTTTATTGGTGCGAAGATCCGATTCATAACAGTTTAATTGTTCGGCAAAATAATTGTAAATGTCCATAGACCCTCACTTCGTCATCTGAAATCTTACCTGTTTTTCCTTATTATAAGGTCATCCAACAAAAAAATCAATCTATAAGAAATACTTTCCAATTTTTATATAGTTTTTTTCCCAGATGAAATCACTACTCTATAAGTAGGGGGATAATTTATGGAGTATGATACCCATCTGATCGGACAACGAATCAAGGAGGCACGAAAAGCAAAGCGATATACGCAGGACTACGTGTCGGCACAGGCAAACATCGGAGAAAAATTCCTCAGTCAAATCGAGTGCGGCAATGCGGGGCTTTCCGTGCAAACACTGCTTTCTTTATGCAACATTTTAGAGGTCAGCCCCAACTATATCCTTCTTCCAGATCCTTCCAAGGCGCTGGAGAACAGCATTGGAGATATTCTGCAGGGACTGACTCCACGGCAGTTACAGGATGTAGAGACCATCTTAAAAATTTTTGTAAAAAATTGCAAATGATTTGATACTTAAAAACAGGATACACCATATTTGGTGTAATGTTAATACGTCATATTTAGTGTAAGCTAGAATGATTTCAAAGAAATGTGCAGCCCGGTTTGGGGGATTCATATGAAACCGTATTATGAAATCATCAGGGACCTACGGGAGAATCATGACCTGCGGCAGGCGCAGATCGCAAGATTATTAAAGACAACGCAACAAGTTTATTCCCGGTATGAAAAAGGACAGAATGAGATTCCCCTGCGGCATTTGATCACGCTGGCAAAGTTTTATAATGTTTCGTTGGACTATATCGCCGGACTGACTTCAGAGAAAAGAAAATTGAATACAAAATAAAAGCCAACCGGTTCGGTTGGCTTTTATTTTGTATTCAATTTGTAAAAAGAGCAGTAGGGTAAAACGGGCAGAGATAGCGCTTAACCCCGATACAAAAAGTAACAAACAAGGTTTTTGGGGGAGATTTTACCGGAGATGGAGATGTGCAACTATGCCAGCAGAAAACTTGCCAGAAGCAATAGCGCCAACAGGCAGATATTGCACACGGTAAACCAGATAAAATATATTCTGCGCTGGTCGGGATATTCTTTGGCCACAATTTTATAAGAGATCAAGCTTGCCATGGAGGCGATTAAGGTGCCGAGTCCGCCCAGATTACATCCGACGATCAAAGCATCCCATTGAGTAGTGAATCCGGACAGCAGCAGTGCCGCAGGTACATTGCTGATAACCTGGCTTGCCAGCACTGCCGCCGGCAACACATGACCGGCAAGAACGGAAGAAAGAAAGTTCTTGAAAGAGGTTACATTTCCGATATTTCCAATAAAAATAAAAAAGAAAAAGAAAGTTGCCAGAAGCGAATAGTCAATTCCGGCCAGCAGGCACCGGTTGGCAAACAGTAAAAAAAGAAAGATGGTTGCCGCCACCGCCAATGGAGAGACCCATTGAAAAAGGCCTAACAGGCAGATTATAAATCCCAATGTGCAGCACAGCAGTTCCCAAGAACTTCCCAGCTTTACGTTAACGGATACCACAGGCAGCAAAACAGATTTTTGGAAAAAAACTAACAGCACCAGACAAAGGCCGGAAATCAGGACATAGGGGGTCATGAGCCAGCATAATTCACCAAATCCCATCCCGGACTTGGCGTATAAATAGAGGTTCTGTGGGTTGCCCATAGGAGTCAGCATGCTGCCCAAATTGGCGGCAACGGTCTGCATAACCACCAGCGGCGTTAGAAGATGCTCCTGCTTTGCCATCCGCAAAACGATGATACCGAATGGCACAAAAGTGATCAGCGAAACGTCGTTTGTGATGACCATGCTGAAGACAAAGGGTAAAGAGACCAGAACAAGCAGCATTTTTCGTGTGGTCCCAGTTCTTTTTAACAGTTGATTTCCCAGGAAAACAAACAGTCCTGCCTTTTGAAACCCTTTCATCACCGCCATCAGACTGAACAAAAGGGCAAGGGTGTCCCAGTCGATATATGAAATATAAACGGCACTGGGTGGAACGAAAAAAACAGAGAGCAGCGCCAGCAGGGCCGCAATACACAGAACGGTTTCTCTGCGAAAAAAGAGGATACAGTTTTTGAGAATTTTCGGCATGAAAGTCAACTCCGTTTCGAAGCAACAAAAGGATGGAAAAACGAAAAAACAATCTGACAGCGCATCCTGTTGAGGGTGCTGTATGGATAAAACGGAAAAACCAGGGGCGTGAACACGTTTTGCAGCGCCTTTGACAAAAGTTTTTTCACAAGCGCCCGGCAATCAGATTTTTGAGGAACAGAAGACCTTTGGAAAATTTGGCTCTGGTCATTTTAAGTAAGGTTAAGAAGTTTTCTTCTTTCTTCATTTTTTCTTTATCAAACAGCCGTGTATGGCAGGATTTCCGGGTTTGAATCGCTTGTAGATTGGATTGTTAGTTGCAATGTTACCCATTGCTAATTCCCTTCAATAAGATTGCTTATTATAACGCAATGGTAATATAACCAAACAATACACACAGTTTCGTTTACATTTTATCAGAAAAAACAAAAGAAGTCTATCTCTTTCCAGAAATAGACTTCTTTTAGCATTGGAAGGGGTGGACACTTTAGATACTTACTTGAATTTTTTAGTCATCACGGCTCATAATTTCTTCTAAATAATCTTCACTATTGTACCTATATGTATCTTCAATGGGTTTATGGCAATTACTACATGTATCCCAGTATCCCCACTCATCCATTTCTGTAAAAACAGATGAAGAATGAGCGCATTTACAAAAGTTGTCATGTCTACTTGCATCGTAATAACTTATCATTTTATTCCTCTCTTTCGTTATAATAATAAAATCCGACATGTCAAAACATGTCGGATTTTGGTGGGAGAAGATGGATTCGAACCATCGAAGCGAAACGCAACAGATTTACAGTCTGCCCCCTTTGGCCACTCGGGAATTCTCCCATTATTCATTTCTATATGGAGCTGGTGGACGGACTCGAACCCCCGACCTGCTGATTACAAATCAGCTGCTCTACCAACTGAGCTACACCAGCAAATCCAGCAACGTGATTTATTCTAACAAAGAAGAATGAGGATGTCAAGAGCTTTTGTAAAAAAACTCTGTTTTTTTATCGAATCATTTTGCAAAAATTCCTAAAAGACGGATAAAACTCATTTGTAAGCAAGTTTTTATAGCAGGAAAGAGGCACCAAAAAATCCTTTCTTGAAATATCAGGCAGATACTCTTATAATAACCATATTAAGCGAGAAGGAGATACGAATATGGGTGGACTGTTTGGAGTAGCGTCACGCACCGACTGTGTGTTTGATTTATTTTTCGGTACGGACTATCATTCGCATTTGGGAACCCGCAGGGGCGGTATGGCGGTGTATGGAGAGAAAGGTTTTGACCGGGCGATCCATAATATCGAAAATTCTCCGTTCCGCACCAAGTTTGAAAAGGAATCCGTGGAAATGCACGGTAATTTGGGAATTGGCTGTATTTCGGATAACGAGCCCCAGCCGCTGATGGTCCGATCCCATTTGGGGACATTTGCCATCACGACTGTCGGTAAGATCAATAACAGCGCCGAACTGGTGAATTTGGCCTTTGAAAAGGGAAACATTCACTTTTTGGAAATGAGTGGGGGCAGCATTAATCCCACTGAACTGGTGGCGGCTCTAATTAATCAGCAGCAAAGCATAGTGGAGGGGATTCGCTATGCCCAGAGTTTGATCGACGGATCTATGACGATGTTGATTATGACGCCGCAGGGGATTTACGCTGCCCGGGATAAAATGGGCCGGACGCCGCTGGTGCTGGGGAGAAAGAAAGGCGCAGTTTGTGCTTCTTTTGAAAGTTCCGCGTTTATTAATCTGGGCTATGAGGATTATAAAGAACTGGGGTCGGCAGAAATCGCCCTGATTACGCCGGAAGGGGCCGAAACGGTAAGCCCGGCGCAACAGCAGATGAAATTCTGCACCTTTATGTGGGTTTATTATGGATACCCAACCTCTACTTATGAGGGAGTCAACGTAGAGCAGATGCGCTACCGCTGCGGAGAAAAGCTGGCAGGACGGGACGAGGTGCGCACTGATATGGTGGCAGGCGTGCCGGACTCCGGTATTGCCCATGCGGTTGGATATGCCAACCGGTCCGGGATTCCATTTGCTCGTCCGTTCATCAAATATACGCCGACCTGGCCTCGCTCCTTTATGC
Organism: uncultured bacterium; assembly: GCA_934875375.1. Taxonomy (GTDB): domain Bacteria; phylum Bacillota; class Clostridia; order Oscillospirales; family Ruminococcaceae; genus UBA3818. The sequence goes on along the minus strand of CAKXHL010000012.1, from coordinate 9,050 downwards.
CGCCCAATCAGACCCAGCGGAACCTGATTGCCCGGATGAAGCTGATACCGGTTAACGCATTGATTCAGAACAAGAGCATGGTGCTGATCGATGATTCCATTGTGCGGGGAACCCAGCTGCGGGAAAGCGCGGAACTTTTGTATCAGAACGGCGCCAAAGAGGTCCATATCCGACCGGCTTGCCCGCCGCTTTTGTTTGGCTGTAAGTACCTGAATTTTTCGCGTTCCAATTCGGAACTGGAACTGATCGGCCGGCGCGTGATTCAGCACCGGGAAGGAATTACTGATTATGACACTTTGCTGGATTATGCGAATCCGGACAGCACCAACTACAAAGAAATGGTGGACGAGATCGGAAAAGAACTGAAATTCACTTCCCTGCGTTATCATAGGCTGGATGACATGATCGATTCGGTGGGGATTGAACCCTGCAAGCTGTGCACCTACTGCTGGAGCGGGCGGGAATAAAAAGGACAAGCCCTCTCGGGAGAAATCCGGACGTTTTTTGTTGGTAAAGAGAAGGATCGTGTACGATAATAGGGAAACGAGGAGAATGGGAGGGGGTTTATGAAAAAGAGAGGCATAAAGATTTTTTCGTTTTTTCTGGCGGCATTGCTGTTGCTGACTGCCTGTAGCGCAGGATCCGGCTCCCGGATTGAACCGGAGCAATCAGCTTTACAAAATACGGCGATTTTTCTGCCGCAGCTGGACCCCAAAAACCAGTGAATTTGGAAATTTGGCATTATTACAACGGCGTTCAAAAAACAGCATTCGACCATATGGTGCAGGAGTTCAATGAAACCATTGGTCTGGAAAAAGGAATCATCGTGGAAGCATTCAGTCAGGGCAATATATCGGATCTGACAGAAAAAGTTGTGGACGCTGCGAATAAAAAGGTGGGGCGGAGGATATTTCTGATATTTTTGCCGCTTATGCCGATACGGCTTATGTGGTAGATCAGCTGGGGCTGGTAGCGGAGTTAGACCGGTATTTGACCGAGGAGGAGCTGAATGAGTACCGCTCAGAATATCTGGAGGAGGGCCGCTTTGACAAAAACGGTGCGCTGAAGATATTTCCTACCGCCAAGTCGACGGAGGTCAAGATTCTCAACAGCACGGATTGGAAACCGTTCGCACAGGCGACCGGCGTACAGCTGTCTGATTTGGAAACGATGGAAGGGGTAGTAGAAGTTGGACGGCAATATTATGAATGGACCGACAGCCTGACCGAAATGCCCAATGATGGAAAGGCCTTTGGGGGCAGGGATGCAATGGCCAATTATATCATTATCGGCTGCAAACAACTGGGGTTGGAAATCTTTTCTGTGCGCGATGGAGAAATGACGCTCCAGCTGGATCGGAAAATCATGCGTAAACTGTGGGATTGCTATTATGTGCCCACTGTAAAAGGATATTTTGGATCGTTCGGGCGTTTCCGTTCGGATGATGCCAAAACTGGGGATATTATTGCGCTGGTCGGCTCTACTACGGGAGCAACCTATTTTCCGGATCAGGTGAATATGGAAGACGGTGCGAGTTATGCAATTGAATGTACCATGCTCCCAGTCCCCACTTTTGCCGGAGGAGAAAGTGCCATTGTGCAGCAGGGAGCCGGCATGGTAGTGACAAAATCGGACGAAAGCACAGAATATGCAGCGACCGTCTTTTTAAAGTGGGCTACCGAAGCGCAGCGAAACATTGGCTTTTCTGTATCTTCCGGGTATCTGCCGGTAAAAAATGAGGCGAACCAGTTGGACAAGATCCTGCCAGCCTTAGAATCGGTGGAGAACGGTTCGGCCAAAGAATTGCTAAAAAATGTTTACGGTAACGATGAATCAGCTTGCGGACTGCGAGCTGTATACCAGCAAGGCTTTCGCCGGAGGGGTTGACGCCCGCGCCGTGTTGGAAACTGCGATGAGCGATAAAGAGAGAGAAGACCGAGCGCAGGTTCTAACGCTGCTGGAACAGGGAGAATCCTATGAGAATGCGGTTGCCGCTTTTGATACAGATGAAAATTTTGAACAGTGGTATCAGCAGCTGGAGGAATCTTTACAGGCGGCATTGGAATGACAGAAAGCACATGCCATCCGGCAGATAAAGCGAGGAGCAGGGAGGGATAGCAGATGAAAGCGAAAGGTAGAAAGCATTCCGTTATGCGAAGAATGTGGATTCCTTTGTCCTTTGTGATGATTTTGCAATCGGTCCTGTTCGGTGGTTCCATTCTGTGGGGCGGAACCATTGACCGCTTAGAACAAAACAGTTTTGAAATTTTGAACGAGTGGGTAACAAACCGTAAAAATTACCTGGAAAATGAAATGGTCCAGCGGTGGAGCGATCTGGCAGCTGCGGAGACGCTGATTAATCAAAAGTGAGCAATATGCTGGAGCAAAATCAGGCTGCGTACTCCGCATTAACGGCGGAAGAGGAATGGACTTCTGAATTGCTGGAATTGATTTCACTGGACCTTTTGCATTTAATGCGCCGCAACTCTGTTACCGGCGCCTTTGTTGTGTTCAACGGAGAAACCGGTTTTTCTGCACCTCAAAGTGGGCAGGCTGCCGCTTACTCCGGTGTACATTTTCGGGATACAGACCCAGTGTCAACCCCATCTGATTATTCGGATATTATGATGGAACGGGGCATTTCCCGTATCAGCAAGGCGTTGGGAATCCCGCTGGATATTTTTTGGACGCCGCAATTCTGTCTGGACAACAGTGACAAGACTTATTATGAACCTTTTTTGGCTGCCCTAAAATATCCCAGTGTTGACTCTTCCGACCTAGGATATTGGTCTCTTCCGTTTGCGATTGACGAGAATGATATTAAAATCATCACCTATTCCCAGCCGCTTTTAACGCCAGGAGGAGAGCCTCATGGCGTTTTAGGCATAGAACTGACGGTGGACTATCTACGTAAACAGATGCCGTTTGAAGAACTGAACGCGGAAAACAGCGCCTGCTACGCATTGGCGGTGGATATGGATTCGGCAGACGGGCGGATTATCAGCTGGTAATGTCTAGCGAACCGGCTTATACCAGGCTGTTCGGTTCTGCACAGGAATTGTCCTTTGAATCAGAGGCAGTTTTTGAAAATACATAAGTTGTTGGCGCCTTGCAGTGACCGATCAAACAGTACCGTCAAATCTTCCTGCAGGCCGTATGGCCCGATATATCCGGCGTGGAGGCCGCAATCCTCATCAATAACCGCGGGATGAATTTCGCAGCCCAAAAAGTTGGTCAGTTTGGTTTCGTTTACGTCCAGATCTCCGCGGATGAACAGCACGACATAACGGTTGTCCGTATTTTTCTGATAGACAACTGCTTTGCAGCTCTTTTCTTTGGACGTGCCCAAAAATTCGCAGATGTCCTCGATGGTGTGGATATTGGGAGTATGAACCAGCTCCAGTGGACGAGAAATTTCATCCCGGTGGTTTTTTTACAATAGATTCCGCCGCCTCCAGACTGGAGCGGTAGGCGCAGCTTTCACAAATGGCAATAGAATCTTCTCCTACCGGGGTCAGCAGCATAAATTCGTGGGATAGATTACCGCCCATCATGGCGGAATCGGAGGAGACCGAAACCACTTCTGGCACTCCGACCCGTGAGAAGATCCGTTCATAGGCCTGAAAGCACCGGACGTAATAGGATTCCAGATCCGCTTGGCTGGAGTGAAAAGAATAAGCGTCTTTCATGGTAAACTCCCGCACCCGGATGAGCTCCGCCCGAGGACGGGCTTCGTCCCGGAATTTGGTCTGGATTTGATAGGCCATAAAAAGGTATTTACCATAGTTTTATCCATATTCCCGTACCAGATGGACGGCGGCTTCTTCATGTGCCATCCCCAAAACCAGCGGGGTGTTGTTGCGATCCGAAAAACGCATCAGTTCGCTGCCCACGCTTTCATACCGGCCGGATTCCTGCCAAAGTGAGGTGGGCAGAACCACTGGGAATTGCACTTCCTGTCCGTCGATTCGTTCCATTTCTTCTCGGATAATCTGCTCGATTTTGCGGGTGATTCGACACAGAGGCAGATAGGAAGAGTAAATACCGTTAGCGACATAAGCGTCTTTGCTGCCCAAAAAGCTGCCGCTGCGAATGAAATCCACAAAAAATGCATGGCAGCTGCCAGCCATAGGTGGGAGCCACAAATATCCAGGGCTTGCCGGAAATCAGTTCGGCCGGGATGCCGTTGCGAATAAAGTGAAAAGCGTCAACAATTTCATCATCCAGTTTGTCTGCCAGCATCTGCGCACAGTAACGGCTGTTGCCAGTGCCGGTGAAATAAACAATCATGGATAAATCCTCCTTAGATGATAATGCCCTCGCAATGGTCGATTTCGTGCTGGATAATTTGGGCAGTCCAGCCGGTAAAAGTTTTGAATCGTGTTTGGAACTTTTCGTTTTGATATCGGACTTTGATGGAATGAAAGCGCTTTGTCTTGCGGGTACCGGTGAGAGACAGGCAGCCCTCCTCCGCCTCGTAGGGACCGGATCGTTTGATGATCTCAGGATGAAACATAGTCATGTAGGCACCCTCAGCGTCAAAGACGATGATGCGTTTGTTCATACCGATCATGTTAGCTGCCATGCCCATGCATCCCTCCTTGTGAGCTTTCAGCGTTTCCAGTAAGTCCTGAGCCACACAGAGGTCTTCCGCTGTTGCCGGCTCGGATTTTCGGGCAAGAAAAGTTCTATCTTTACAAATTTCTCGGATCATCCAGAACCCCCCGTTTTTTCGAAGTTTTAACCCAATCTTTTTTTCGCCGGCCAACTTCTGAAGCACATTTACCGCATATTGGCTCCTTTCCTTGGTTTGCGCAAAATCATAGGCTTCCCGCAGCCATCCTATCAGCTCATCGTCCAATTGTTCTGCCTCGAACACAATCATGTGATGGGTCCAGCGATTGGGATAGGGTTCTACGGCTATGGCAATGCGGGGCGAATTCAGTCGGTGAAACAAGCCGAAAGACACAATTATGAATACTTCCGGGCAACCTTTCATCCTTTTTAGAGAAACAAAAGCATAGCCGTACTTTGCCTTGAAGGTGATTTGGGATTTTTGCACCTTTAGGGAGGTGTTTGGGCACTCGGTCAGCAATTTACTCCGCAGAATTTCATACAGTGGCAGTGCATTTGGCATGATATTAAAAAATAAAAACTCGTCTGCTGTCATAATATTCACCCCTGTTTCTGTCAGTATTACCATACAAACCGTTTTGCGGAAAGACTTTTGCCAACTACAAAAAGCATGACAGCGATCAAATCTATGTGGTATATTAATACAAAAGGAAGTTGTGTTGCAAAGTGAGGAAATACTATGAAAAATAACGATATCATCCGTCTTGAGAAATCCGACGATCACCGTGAGGTGGAAAACCTGACTCGCGAAGCCTTCTGGAATGTATACCGGCCCGGTTGTACAGAGCACTATATCTTGCATATGCTCCGACAGGACCCCGCCTTTGTCCCGGAGTTGGACTTCGTGATGGAGAAGGATGGAAAGATAATAGGGCATGTGATGTATATGCGATCCGAAATCTGTGCTGACGACGGCCGAGTGATTCCCGCCATGACATTCGGTCCTATCAGCATCGCGCCGGCGTACCAGCGCCAGGGATATGGCACTGCCTTATTGCATCATTCCATGGAGGAAGCCAGGAAGATGGGGGTAGGGGCAATCCTCATTTCCGGCAATATTAACTTTTATGGAAAGTTCGGTTTTATAGTAGCAAGTACGAAAGGCATCCACTATTTTACCGAACCACGGGACGCACAGGTACCTTACTTCCTGCTTTGTGAATTAAAACAAGGCTATCTGGATGGCGTCACCGGCACTTACAAAGATCCGGAGGGCTACTTCGTGGACGACGCGGATGCGGAGGCTTTTGATGCTTGTTTTTCACCCAAGGAAAAACGGAGACTACCCGGACAGCTGGAATAAACGGCGCAGAGCGGCCATGCAGTCTCTATTAATAGGGCAATTTGTTCTCAAATTACCATTTAATAATACAATAAACGTTGATGCTCCAACGGATGTAACCTCACTCAAGATTTTGTAACCGAAGCTCTTATAATGATGTAACCCAGCTCTCAAATATGTAACCTCACAGGTAAGAGTATAAGCCTTTGATAATGGTTCTTGACTTTTCTGCATTATTGAATATAATACCAATAGAATATGTTGCTGCCACCGGGTAGTGAGCGAAAGCTCTCGTTTGCACATCGTTAGGTCTTAGAAGATGTGTAAGCGAGGGCTTATTTTTTATGTTTTGGAGGGCTTATGAAGAAACTGACCACCTATTTTTCAAAGAGTGAGTTGACCTTGTGGGGCAGCTCCGCCGGATTGATTCTTGCATCCTTTTTCCTCTTCGACCGTGTGAATTTTATGACCCTGGCTGCATCCCTCATTGGCACCACTTCTCTTATCTTCAATGCCAAGGGCAATCCCATCGGGCAGGCATTGATGATCGTGTTCAGCCTGCTTTACGGTGCCATCTCGTATACATTTTCCTACTTTGGAGAGATGATAACCTATCTCGGCATGACTGCACCTATGGCCCTGTTTGCCCTGATCACTTGGCTGCGGAATCCCTACAAGGGCAATCGGGCTGAGGTTGCCGTGAACCGGATCGGCAAATGGGAATATTCTGCGATGTATCTGGCAACAGCACTGGTAACTCTGTTGTTCTATTTTATTCTGGAGCACTTCAATACAGCAAACATACTCCCAAGCACTCTTTCTGTGGCCACCAGCTTCATCGCAGTATATTCTGATTTCTTTTAGGGCATTTCAGGACTATCCACAAGGGACACGCTGAACTCCTGCGCGGTCGCCCCCTCCGGCAGCAGCTTCGCCATGACCACCAGCCGCTGATTGCCGCTGTTGGCCTTGTCATACTTCCGGCAGCAGGTGGAAAGGGTCAGGACGGTATCTTCCTCGGAGAAGGTCACGCCGTCAAAGTCCAGCCAGTTTTTTCTCTCCACGGTCTGGAAGAAGTTGGTAAGTTCACCGCCGATGGGATTGGGATTGATATAGTCGAATTCAATATCCGTTATAAACAGGGCAGTGATCTGGAAAATCAGATCCTCGCCATCCACAGAGAGATAGATATACGGATGCTCCTTTGCGAAATCTGCGTCCATATAGCGGTATAGCTTGGTGAACCGCACACCGTCCGGGTCGCAGTTGCTGGCGGAATGGCCGAAAATAGTGGTGTTTTTGTCCAGCTTATCCCTGCCGCCGATTTCGTTTTCACAATGGGCATAATAGCAGCCCCACATGGCATACTCACCGTTTTCATCCAGCTTCAGGTAATAGCCGTTGTCCTCCGCCTGCATCACGGGATCGTCTACCTCCGCACCGGGAATATACAGCCATGCCACGGTGTCGGGATTCTTCGCTCTGGCTTCCGCCAACTCTGCCTGCCTGTCCACCGAGGGGATGACTTCGCCCGCGGGAGTCGCTGATGGCTGAGGCGCAGATGTGCCGGAAGGCGTTCTGCCGGGAATGTCGATAGGCCCCGTCTCTTTCTGATAGCAGAAATCGCTCTCCGAGTCTGCGTGATAGCCCCAGAAGCGCCTGCTTCTGAGCCCTAACTCCAGCGTTGGCAGTTCAGTCTCCGGAATCACCTGAAGGAACGTCCGGTTCGAGCTGATGATGCCAAAGTTATATTCATTATTCTCTTCGCGGTATATTTTGATATTCTCGTTATCCAGATCGACAAAATACGCTTCCTTCGGCAGATGATCGAACGGCAACTTCAGCTCAGACCCGTGCGGCACGCCAAGGTGGAGGATCGCGCTGCTCGGGTCGTTTCTGTCACTCAGGATCAGAACCCGGTGTCTTCTGTACAGCCTTATCGTTGTCGTGGTGCTGTTGCCCACATTAGCCGTCATCGAGGGTATCCATGCGAATGGACTTTTTCTGTTCGCCGCCCAACAGGGACGGGCGTTTCTTGCCCTTGACCTCATACCCGGCCTGCCGCAGCAGCTCCAGCAGCGCTTCAAAGCTATCGGGCTTTTGTGCCAGCGCATCGTCAATGGCCGCGCAGATTCGCTCCCGGTGGGAGGGCTTCTTTTTGTCGCCCAGCCACTTGTTGTAGCTCTTGCCGTGGCGCTTTGGATTCTCCACGATGGAGTAGCCGTTTTCGATGCAGATGGTATCGTTGAGCCGCCGCACGGCGCGGCTGCTGCCCCAAAAGTTTCGGAATTTTCGGGTCTGGCTGAGCGCGGTGGAGTTCCAAATCACATGATTGTGAATATGGGCTTTGTCAATATGGGTGCAGACAATGTAGGCGTGATTGCCTTTGGTGAAGCGCTTGGCCAGCTCACAGCCCAAACGGTTCGCGTCCTCCGGTGTGATCTCGCCGGGGACAAAGGATTGCCGCAGATGGTAGGCAATCACATCATCCTCGCCGCGCACTCTGCCGGTCTTTTGGGTGTATTGATTTTTGGCGAAAAGGAACTCGGCATCGGCGATCCTGCTGTCGCACTGCCAGCTTGTTATCAGCCTGCCGCCGTCCGTCTTTTGCGGATTTTCGGTGTAGTCGATGATGGCGCTGATGGCCTGTCCCACCGTGCGGCCTCTGCCGGTGTGCAGAGGCATCAGGCGCGTGGTTGCCATGGGTGTTCACCTCCTTGAAAAGCAAAACGGCCTGCCGAAGCAGACCGTTTTATTCTTCATTTATCGGATTGATAGCGGATAATCGGAACCTGTTTTACCTTTCCTCCAATGGTTCGTCGTTCCAGAGCAAAGATCATATCAGGGG
>CAKXHL010000012.1:0-275 GCA_934875375.1 uncultured bacterium | reverse complement strand
TTCTCGGTAACTTTCTTAAATGGTGCTGTAAGATAATGCGGAAGAACATAGAAATCAATCAAATCAAGCCCTGCATCATCTTCTTGTGAGTAGTCCTCCGGCTTTTCATCCATTTGCTGGATATATTGGATGCTTGGAGCGCATATAATTGCGCCTGCCGACTCGCCGATCATCAATTTTCCATTTGCCAATTCCTTTTTCAGCAGCCCATCAGTTCCCGTTTTACGGAGCCGGTCCATAAGAAAAAAAGAATTTCCGCCGGTAAAATATATCAC
>CAKXHL010000011.1 GCA_934875375.1 uncultured bacterium | reverse complement strand
CAGCTCGGACGGCACTACATCGGCATTGAGCTGAACCCGGACTACTGCAAGCTGGCAGAGAAACGGATCGGAGGTGTCGCGGTATGAACGCCTACACCCGGCAGGATCTGAGCGTCATGCAGGCGTGGCCGCTGGAGCGGAAAATTCGCGTGACGCAGGCGAAGATCATCGAGTGGTATCACCACTACGGCGGCAAGGTCGCCGTTTCCTTTTCGGGCGGCAAGGACAGCACCGTGCTGCTGGACCTTGCGCGGCGGGCGTTCCCCGACATTCCCGCCGTGTTTGTGGACACGGGGCTGGAATACCCGGAGATACGGGAGTTTGTCAAAACCGTTCCCAATGTAACATGGCTGCGCCCGGAGATGCCCTTTTCAAAGGTCATATTGGAATACGGCTATCCCGTCATATCCAAGGATGTGGCGCGGCGTATCCGCTACGCCAGAAAGGGCGGCACATGGGTGCTCTGCCACCTGAACGGCCTGAACCGGGACGGTACGCCCTCAAAATACAATGAACGATACATGAAATGGCGTATCCTGCTGGATGCGCCGTTTTTCGTTTCCGATCAGTGCTGTTTCATCATGAAGGAGCGGCCCCTGCACAGATATAACCGGGAAACCGGTAGAAAGCAGATCATTGCGACCATGGCCTGTGAGAGCGCGCGCCGCCAGAGCGTCTATCTCAAAATCGGATGCAACGCCTATCAAAGGCAGTTCATGCCGGAGGACACCAAGGCGGGGCTGATACAGTCCTTCCTTGACAATTACAGCGGCACACAGGTCTGCTCCAAGCTGATCTATGCGGAAGCTCTGAACCATTCCTTTGACGAGCCGAAGCAATGGGAAATCCGAGAAATCAACGAGATAATGAACAACAGCATCGAGGGCTGGACAGCGTTTTCCAATCCCCGCACCTTTGCCAGGTACGGCAGACAGCGGGGCTGGGAGCGAGCTGCTTCCGGCAACGAGCCAGCGGCAACAGGCTCAATTTTGCCGGGCGGCTTTCGTGAGCTGACCGAGGAAGAAGCCAGCCAGATGGAGCTTCCGTTCTGAAAGGCAGACCGTGTTGCCGACCCGGTTGCTATCCCGTTGCCGACCCCGTTGCCGGGCTAATTTCTTAAAACCCTTTCTCTATAAGGCTTTTTTCTTCTCTGACAACGAAAGCAACAGAGAAATCAAAGAAAAGAATAAAAATAGTATAAGAGACGGACAGGACGATGTTGCAGGTTTTTTGAAGCCCGTTACCGGACTTCGTTGCCGACACACACCCTGTCCGGCTTTTTCACACAGGAGGTATCGAATGGCAGAAAACACTACACCCACAAAAGCACCCAAGGAAATCCCGGCAGGCTCGTTCAATATGCGGGTGGGAAACACCACCTATATTGTCGGCGTGCATTTCAGCAAGGAGAGCAAGGACACCTTGGAGGACAAGGTGAAACGGCTGATGCGTGAAGATGTAAAAGCCGCCAATTTCTAAAGTGAAAATTATCTGTAATATCTCCGTTTTCTATCTTGACAAAACTGTTCCGAAAGGGAAATGGATCTCACAACCGCCATACGGATTCGCCGTCAAAGGCAGGTTGGCAAGAGCTCAGCCCACATCCTGCTCATTGGCGCCTGCCGGATCGTCATTATCAAAATGGCCGCGCTTGATGTGCCGGATTTCGTGCTGGATGGCTTTTCTGCGTGCGGACGGGCTTAGATTTTCATTCACCATCACGATGTAGTCATCATCCCTTACAATGGTAACGCCGCGGATTTTTGCAGGCAGCGGTGCTTTTTTGATAAATACATCTCCCAAACAATCACCTTATTTTCCCAATAGTGTTTCAATTATCTTTACGGCTTTTTCCACGTCTTCTTTCGTGGCTCCTTTTGCCAAAGAAAAAAGCATTTTCATCTCCGGGCGGTTTTTCAGCTCGTCCAGATACTCCGTCAGCTCCTCGTCTTCATTGACGAGGGGCTTTTCTTTTTGTTTGGTGTTCCCCAACAGGTAGTCTACCGATACACCAAAGTAATCGGCGATTTTTTGCAGCTGAGCGGCTTGCGGCGTTGTCCCTTTGTTTTTCCATGTGGTCGGGGTTGCCTTGCTCATTCCCATATCAAGAGCGGCTCTGGTTGGGGCAATGCCCTTTCTCGCGCACAATTCGCAAAACAGATCATAAAACACAAGATGACCTCCTCAAATTTGTGAAAAAAGCAGAAGCTTAAAAAATTAAACTCAAACTGTTGAAAAGTTTAATAAAATTAGCTATAATAAGATGTAAAGTTTAATAAATTAAGCCAACGCGTTTATGTTATTTAACAACAATGAAATCATATCATATGTGTTTCATCATTTCAACACGTGAAAGAAGGTTTTGTTTCTATGCCTGCGAATGGATCGATGAGATTGCCTGTAACATTTCGATCAACAAAATTTTCCAAAGACAGCTCGCGGCGCAAACGGGGTCACGCCGGAATACGTGAGGATGGTCCTTAACGGGCATCGGGAACCACCCCATGCAGAAAAACGGTTTCGCAAAGCGATGGAACAGATTTTTGTCCAGCGCCGGAGCCATTCCCGGTAAATCCATTATGGCATAGACGCTGTCCCATAAACAGGGCTGAAACACAGCGGGCCACAGGCAAGGCAACGATGCAGGCCACAGGCAGGGCAGAAATGGGGGCCATGGGCAGGGTAGAAATGCAGGCCAGGGGAAGCCAACAATTAGGATAGGAGGAACATATATGGCAGTCAATTTAAAATACTACCGGAAATTAAAAAGCCTGATGTTTGAAAGAGAGATCGATCAGGCGTATATCGCCCAAAAGGCCGGAAGGTCAAGAGGATATATTCAGACCGATTTCAAGACAAAAAGCCATTTGATATGGACGACGTTTATACCATCATAGAAAAGGCTTACAATATTTTGACAGGCAAGGAGAGATAAAAATGACTGATTATGTAGCGGAAGCCAGAAAACTCAGAGTGTCCATCGTGCAGCTTGCACGGTATGCACCGGATGAAGTCGCGGCAACGGCAGCTTTTGCGTTTGAACCATGGGATCCCAACAGTGCCTACGAAGCAGGAGACCGGGTGCAGTACGCGGATGTTTTGTATAAATGCCTGACAGCGCACACGGCGCGGGAAAGCCGGGCGCCGGATGTGTCGCCGTCTTTGTGGGCAAAGGTGCTGATTCCAGATCCGTCGGTGATTCCCGAATGGGAACAGCCGGGCAGTACCAACGGATATTCCAAAGGAGATAAGGTCACGCACAACGGAAAGACGTGGGAAAGCATGGTGGACAACAACGTATGGGAACCGGGAGTAATCGGTACCGAAAGCCTGTGGAAAGAGGTGGCGTAAATGGAAGACTGTATTGTACGGGCAGAGCATGAGGAATTTGCCAAGCGGATCGACGCGGAAAACACCCGCCAGAACCGGCGCATTGAAGCGTTGGAACAGAGTGTTGACCGGTTTGGCCGGATTGCGTCCTCGGTGGAACGGCTGGCCACCAACATGGAGGGAATGCTCAAGGAGCAGGAACGGCAGGGGGAACGGCTGGACAAGCTGGAAGGCAAGCCCGGCGAAAACTGGAACGTTACGGTAAAGAGCATACTGGCCGCCATCGGTTCTGCCATCGGCGGGGGGCTGGTTGTGGCCATTGCTACGATGTTGATCAAATAAGGAGGAATACATATGAACCGTATTAACTGGAAAGTCAGAATCAAAAACCCGGTGTTCTGGGTGCAGGCTGCCATAGCGGTGGTCTTGCCCATCCTGACCTATTTCGGCCTGACATGGGAGGATATGACCAGCTGGGCGGCAATCGGGAACCTGCTGCTGCAGGCGGTGAAAAACCCGGTTGTGCTTGCCGCTGTGCTTGCCAGCGTTTGGAATGCTGTGAACGACCCAACCACCGCCGGACTGAAAGACAGTCAAAGAGCTATGGCTTATGAAAAACCCTATCGGGACGGTGAGACCCAATGAGCCAAAAGCTGATTCTGCCGTTGAATCAATGCAATGTCAACGCGGGATACAAAATGGCGGCATACGTGAAAGAGTGGGGATTTGCTCATTATGGCATTGACTTGGGGAACCCGGACAAACAACGGACCATTTACAGCCCAGGGGACGGAACGGTGATCGCCTGCGGCATGGACGGGGCGACAGCGGCGCAGCGCATGGGAAACGCCATTGTGCTGGTGTTCCCGGATGTGGAGCGAAACGACGGGAACACCACCTCGCTGGCCTGCCGCATGTTCCATCTGGATTCTATCGCGGTGAAAGCGGGACAGACGGTCAAGCGGGGCGATGTGCTGGGAGTATACGGAAATACCGGGGCCAATACGAGCGGCCCGCACCTGCATGTAGAGTTTGACACGGACGTGCAGTATCCGCAGTATGCGGTTGGCATCAAGGCCAGCGGGAACATTATCAAAAAGGGAACCAAGGATACTACGGCAGACCCGTCAAAAGTGTGGTATGTGGGGCCGGGACAGGCGCTGCATGACGGATGGGGCGGCAGCGGCGTATCCTCCGGCTGGATCGCACAGAATGACCTGGATGTGCCGAAGCTGGTAGAAAAAACAGAAACAGACTACAAGGCCTTGTATGAAGCGGAGGTTCAGAAAGTAGAAGCCCTGAAAGCCGGGATCCAGGAAATCATCAGCAAGGCGCAAAATATGGTGAAATAGAAAAAGCCCGCTTGCCAATCAAGGCAGGCGGGACTCTGATAACCCCTTTTTTATCCGCGGGAAGAAAAACGGGATTCAAACAACATCCGGGTAAACGGTGTGGCGCACCTTTTCGTCCGACGGCGCCCCGCATGGCAAAACCCCTTCCTTTTTTTGTATTAGTAGATGGATTTTTGAAACAGGAGCACAAAACGGCATCCTGCTTTTGTTTTGATCCTTCCCGGCAATGGGAAGCGCTTTGAGCGGGGAAACCAAAAATGAAAGTGCGGGAAACCGCCGTTTTCCCGGCGGCCCCAATCTCATCTGGGGAGAAGCGCTTTTGCAGCGATTTTCGTCCAGCGCCGGCAGTTTTTTATGCCTTTTCGTCCAGCGCCTGATGGATCCGCTCCAACGCCTCCTGCAATTTTTGGCGGATCAGCGCAAAATTGACGCGGATAAACTGCCCATAGGCATTTCCGAAGGCTGCTCCGTCGTTGACGCTGACCCGGGCCTTTTCCAGCAAAAATTCTGCCGGATGTGCAAGGTTCAGGCCGCTGCAGTCAATCCACAATAAAAAGCTGCCTTCCGGGACGGCGACCGTCATGCCGGGCACCTCCCTCTGCAAAAAGGAAACAGCCATGTTCCTGTTTTTTTGCAGCTAATCCGTTGCGCCGGCAAGCCACTGGTCTGCGGAGCCATCCATTACCTTTGTGACCGCCGCGACGCTGAAGGGGTTGGAGGCGTAATAAAAATCAAAGGGGTCAGCCGCTTTGTGCCAGGCCTCGCGCAGCGACGGGTCGGCAATAGCAATGATGGCGTGAGGCAGGGCCATCAGATTGAATCCTTTGCTCATGCTGGTCACCTGAACAGACCGCGCCCGGGCGGCAGCCGAAACACAGAGGATAGGGATGTGCTTTTTGCCCGGGTAAATGATCAGCCCGTGTACCTCATCCGAAATGATTTTGACATTGTATTTTTCGTACAGCGCAACCAGTTTTTCCAGTACCGCCTGGGAAAAGACCCGCCCGGTGGGATTGTGGGGAATGACCAGCAGAAAGACGCTGGGTTTTTCCTGCCGCAGCTTTTTCTCAAAATCGTCAAAGTCCAGCGTATATACCCCGCCTTTGGCTGTCATGGGGTTTTCCGCCAAGCGGCATCCCGCCCCCTCTACCGCTTGGGCGAGCGGGCCGAAAAAGGGGCTTTGCATGATAACGGTATCTCCCGGACAGGTCAGAGCGGAAAGGGCAATGCGGATGGCCCCGATAGAGCTGGGGATATTGGAAAGCCAGTCCGGCTCCAGGTTCAGACTGTATTTTCTTTGGTACCAGCCGGTTACCGCCTGAAAATAGGTATCCGGCAGCTTGCGGCAGTTGTAAACATTTTCCTGCGCGACGGCAAGACAGGCCTTTTTTATACATTCCGGGCAGCAATAATCCAGGTCGGCGGTGCCCATGCCGATGACGTCCTCCCGGCCCGCCGGCTGTTCCCAGCGGTAGGACCCGTTTTTCCGGTGGTCCGGCGCAGTATCAAACCAATTCTGCATCTTCTTTTCCTTTCCGGCGCGCTCTTTGGGCTTTTTTATCCAAAACGCGCCCTGCTTTTTTGTGATTGAGCATAGTACAAAATCATAACGGATGCAAGAAAATCCAGGGCCGTAGCGATTGCAAAGCGGCGGCATTTTCGCTATAATAAAGGGCAGTAATCTGGAAAAAAGGATGTGCCTGTGTGGAAAAGATTGCAAGCTTTACCATCAATCATTTGGATTTGCTGCCGGGAATTTATGTATCCCGCAAAGACAAAGCGGGGGAAGCGGTGCTGACGACTTTTGATCTGCGGATGACAAAACCCAATCGGGAGCCGGTGCTGAATACTGCGGAACTGCACACCATCGAGCATTTGGGCGCCACTTATCTGCGCAATCATCCGGACTGGGCGCAGCGGGTTATTTATTTCGGCCCCATGGGCTGCCGGACCGGGAACTACCTGATTTTAAGCGGTGATTACGCTTCCCGGGATATTTTGTCCCTGGTTACCGGCATGTTCGAGTTTATCCGCGATTTTGAGGGGGAAATCCCAGGCGCTGCGGCAAAAGACTGCGGCAATTATCTGGACCAGAATCTCGGTATGGCAAAATGGCAGGCTAAAAAATATTTGGACACCTGCCTGTACTGTATTCGGGAGGAAAACCTGGTTTATCCCGAATAAGAAGCACCGGAAAGGATAAAGCGGCGTAAAAAGGCCCGGCAAAAGGGCGTTGAGATCAGAAAACATCCTGTATGGGCGCACAGTATGCGCCTGCGGGCGGCTGATGCCGCCCCTGCGGGTATTCTGACAACAACGCTCCCAAGCCGGGCCTTTTTTTCTATCCGTATCACGGAAAAAACAGTGGAAAATTCACAGGTTTGCGCCAAAAAACCGGATTCGCGGCAGGAAGCGCCGGTGAATCCGCCTTGTGTTTTGGCGCCGGTTTAGCGGACGCCGCTGCTTCAACAGCTAAGGCCCTCCGGCCGGACCATTCTTCGCCCCGGCCCCGTTTTGGGTTTCCCGGAACCTGCGCCGGGGATATATATGTCGGTTCGGCGGGTGCACAAAACATCCGAAAAAACCGGAAAACCCGCCCCGCCGTGAAAAGCCGACTGCTGAACCGGCTCAAAACCAGCCGCCGCCAGCGTGGCGTGGCCGCACAGGTCGATCTCCCCGGCAGGGGTGAACCAGCGAAGATGGTACCGGTCTTGCTTTTTTACGGCAAAGGCGGTTTCGGAAAGATTGTTCTCCCTTGTGATATCCATCATCTGCTCTTGTGGGAGCCATTGGTCCAAAACGCAGATGGCAGCCGGATTCCCGTGGAATACCCTGTCCGAAAAAGCGTCTACGATATACTGCTTCATAAAAATCTCCTGCCTTTCTGTTTTGGGTTACGGAAAAAATGCGGCTTTTGGTCCGAACCGGGATTTTTTGCAGCCGCAGAACATGGAACTCTATTATACATCCCCCTTTCCCCAAATTTCCCCAAAAGTAAATGGCAAAATCAGCGGGATCTGTGAGCGTCCTGGTCGCTTATCCCTGGAAAAAGAAGACGGAGGGAGGAGGAAAATGGATGAAAGTATGGAATAAAAATACATATTATTCCACAACTTTGCCGCTTTCCCGCAAAAATCCTGATTTTCCCTCTTTTTATGCAGACTTTTTTCCTGTTTTTCTTGCTTTTTCGTCAATTTCAAGGTATAAATAAAAATGGGATATCGTGTATTTTGTGAAAAACAGAAAAAATCAAACGGGCCTTTTTCAATTTGGCAATGAATGAGATGGAGGATATCGTGACACAGCGGATGCATGAGGAAAATGCAGCTTTCCCTTTGTCCCAGAGTCAGCAGAATATCTGGGATTTAGAGAGGGCATATTCCGGCACTTCAATCAATCACATTACAACCTCGGTACGGATTCAAGGACCGTTCCGGCTGGATCTTTTGCAAAAGAGCATCCGCCTGCTCCTGGAGTCCGATTCTTCGTTGCGCACCCGTATCGAAATGCGGGAAGGAAAATTGGTTCAGTATATTGTGCCGATGGAGGAAGAGGCGGTCCCAGTGTTCGATTTTTCTCTGTCGGGGCAGGACGGCGTAGAAAACTGGGCGCAGGCACTGGCCCGAGAACCGATGCCGGTTCTGGGCGGCGCTTTGTGCCGTTTTTGGCTGTTTAAAACCGGTGAGAACGACGGCGGGATCCTGATGAAACTGCATCACCTGATTTCCGACGGCTGGTCTCAGGTGCTTTTGTGCAACAAACTGCAAAAAATCTATCTGGATTTGCTGGAAGGGCGCACGGTGCAGCTGCCGCCTGCGCCGGAATACCGGCTGCATGTCAGCGAGGAGCAGCAGTATCTGCAAAGCGCCGCCTGCCGAAAAGATGAGGCTTACTGGGCAGCGCTCTTCGAGCAAAGCTGCGAGCCGGCCTCGCTCCAGCAGGTTCACAGCGCGGCGGTCAGCCCGGTGGGAGAGCGCAAAAGCTATCTGCTGCCCAAAAGTGTCAGCTATGCGATGATGCGTTTTTGCCAGCAGCGGCGGGTGGCGCCTTTTGCTGTGTTTTACATGGCCTTGGCCATCTATCTGAAAAAAGCGGCCCGCCTGGAAAATCCCGTGATTGGCGTTCCGGTGTTTAACCGCTCCAATTTTACAACCAAACAGACAACCGGCATGTTTGTCAGCACCCTTCCCTTTTGGTGCCCGATGGATGAGACAAAGGGATTTTCCCAGTTCAGCGAGGTGTTTACGGAGCATTGGTATGAGCTGCTGCGGCACCAGCGCCTTCCGTTTGGGCGCATTCAGCGGCTGGCGCGCGGGCAGAAAATGGGCGAAGGGCGCCTGTTCCAGATTGCCCTGTCCTATCAGGACAGCCGGATTTTTACCCAGAGAAGCGAGGCCGCCGCTTTTTCCGGACGGTGGTATTACAGCGGTTTTCAGGCGGAGCAGCTGTGCGTTCACCTGAGCAATATGGAGGGCGGCCGCCAGTTTTCGGTGGAGTATGACTATCTGACCCAGGTTTTTTCCGAACAGCAGATCGAAGTGCTGCATCAGTGCCTGACGCGGATTTTGGACGAAGCGCTCAACGATCCGGAAAAACCCCTGGCAGAGGTGGGGATTCTTCCCCGTACATTGCGGGATCAGGTGCTGTATGCTTTTAACCAGACCGAAACGCCGCTTCCCCCTGTGGATCTTTACGAGAAATTTTCTGCTGCGGCGCAGGCGCACCCCACCCGGTCGGCGCTGATTTTTGCTGGCAGCCGGACGGATTATCAAACGCTGGAGCGCCAGGCGGCGCAGGTCGCCGCCGTGCTGGAAAACGCGCTGGACGGCCAAAAGCGGGAAAAAGAGCCTCCTTTGGCCGCCGTCCTTCTGCCCCGCACGCCGCAGCTGTACGCGGCAATGCTGGGGGCAATGCGCGCCGGAGTGCCCTACCTGCTGCTGTCCTGCGATCTGCCCGCCGGCCGCATTCGGCAAATCCTTTCCCAAAGCGGCGCGCAGGCGGTGTTGAGCACGCCGCAGATTCTGGCGCGGCTGGGAGTGGACCCGGCGCCCATCGCCTGCGTGGATATGGAAAACCTGCCGGAAAGCCAGGCGCCGGCGCGGGCCGTGCCGCCGGATGCCTTGGCATATGTCGTCTACACTTCCGGCAGCACCGGCGTGCCAAAAGGGGTGGAGATCAGCCGCTGGAGCCTTTTGAACCTGTCGCAGGCCATGCAGGCAGTATACGGCGCTGGCGCGGTGCTTTCGGTGTGCAACGTGGGGTTTGACGCATTTGTATTGGAAAGCGCCGCCGCCATGCTGGACGGGCGCACGGTGGTACTGCCTCGGGAAGAAGAGGAAGAATCCCCGCAGAAGCTGGCGGATTTGATCCGGTCGTTTGGGGTGGGATTTCTGTCGCTGACCCCCTCCCGGCTGTCGGCCTTTTTGCAGCAGCCGGATTTTGCCCGGGCGGTAAGCGGACTGCGCAGCATTATCTGCGGCGGAGAGGCTTTTCCGGCGGATCTTCTGCACCGCCTGCAGCAGCTGACCACCGCTGATATCTACAATCAGTACGGCCCGTCGGAGACGACGGTGGCCGTCAGTATCAAACGGTTAAACGGCTGCGCTGCCATCACAGCGGGCAAGCCGATGGAAAACTGTCGGCTGTACGTGCTGGACCGTTGGATGCAGCCGCTGCCGGTGGGCGTATACGGGGATTTGTATGTAGGCGGCATATGCGTGGGGCGCGGGTACCGCGGCGCGCCGCAGCTGACCGAGCAAAGCTTTTTTGCCAGCCCATTTGAAGCGGGAGAGCGGATCTACCGCACCGGAGATCTGGCCTGCTGGACGCAGGAGGGCGAGCTGCTTTTGGCAGGGCGGACCGACCGGCAGGTGAAGCTGCGGGGGCTGCGGATTGAGCCGCAGGAGGTTGCGGCGCGCCTGGCCGCCCACCCGCAGGTAAAAGCGGCAGCCGCAAAAGTATTGGAACAAAACGGGCAGGGGATCCTGGCCGCTTACTATACCTCCGACGAACCGCTTCCCCAAGGGGAACTGATGCGGTTCATCGGGGAATACCTGCCGCGGTACATGGTTCCTTCTTCCATCGTCCGGCTGGCAAAACTCCCTTATACCGCCAGCGGCAAAGTGGATGAAAACAGCCTGCCCGCGCCGAGGATGGAAGAAAAGGACGATTTGCCCCATACGCGGTGGGAGCAGGAGCTTTTGGATATTTTCCGGCGGATTTTGTCCCAGCCTTCTCTGGGGGCGGACAGCGACTACTTCCTTCATGGCGGCAATTCGCTCAACGCGATGGAGGCCATTGGAGAAATTGCCCGGCAAACCGGAAAAAGCCTGAGAATTTCGGATCTGTATGTCTGCCGGACGGCGCGGCAGGTGGCCGCGTTTTTAGACGGTCAGCAGGCGGACAAAGCGGCGGCGGATTTACTGGAAAAAGCGCCGCTGTGCGGCAGATATCCCGTTTCGCTGGTTCAGCAGAGTATCTATGTGCAGTCCTGTCGGGCGGAAATCGGCTATGCTTACCACATGCCCGGTGCGTTTGCGCTTTCTTTTGCGCCGGACATTTCCCGCCTGCGGCAGGCGTTCCAAACGCTGGCCGATCGGGAAGAGCTGTTCCGCGCGTCGTTTCACATGGGGCCGGACGGATTGTATTGCCAGCTGGCAGATCGGGTAATGTTTGAGCTGCCGGTGCTGGAGGCCCTTTCACTGGAGCAGGCGGCCGACGGCTTTCTGCGCCCGTTTGATCTGGCAAAGGCGCCGCTTTTCCGGGCGGCACTGTGGACAGACGGCGCGGATCATTGGTATTTGCTGATGGACAGCCACCATATCGTCGGCGACGGGCTCAGCACGCCGCTGGTGATGGAGCGGTTGGACCGGCTGTATCAGCAGAAAGAGCCGGAGATGCCGCAGGTAAGCTATATCGACTGGGCTTACCAACAGTCCAAAAAGGAAACCTCCAGCCTGCCGGACCGGCAGTACTGGAGCGAAAAACTGTCGGCTGCGCCCGAAGGGCTGGAGCTTCCCACCGATTATCCGCGCCCGCCGGTCTTTGATTTTAAAGGCAGGCAGGTGAGCTTTGCTTTACCCCAGCCGCTGAGCGAAGCGTGCGAGCAGCTGTGCCGTCAAAAGGGGATCACCCCTTTTATGCTGTTTGCGGCGGCCTACGGCATCCTTCTGTCCGCCGTCAGCGGCAAGCGGGATCTGCTGGTCGGCACGCCGGTTTCCGGGCGTTTGCAGCCGCAGCTGCGGCGGGTCTGCGGCCCTTTTTTGAATACTTTACCGCTGCGGCTGACACTGACAGAGCAGATGTCCGTGTCCGACCTTTTGGAGCAGCTGCGGGTGGAAACGGCAGGCCTGCTGGACCATCAGGCCATGCCGCTGGAAGAGCTGGTGTCGATGCTGGAGCTTCCGCGCAGCCTTGCGCAGAACGCGCTGTATCAGGCGTTGTTTTCCCTGCGCCCCCTGCGGGCCGACCGCTTTGTGCTGGACGGGCAGCCGCTTACCTATCTGCCGGTCCCGACCGGCAGCGCCAAGCTGGATTTGAGCATGGAGGCCTATCAGCAGGAGGATGGCTACCGTTTTGTCCTGGAGTACGCCTCCAGCCTGTTCGCGCCGGAGACGGCGCAGCTGTACGCCAGAAGCTATGAAGCCATTCTGAGCGGGATGGTGCGGGATACGGCGCAGACAGTGGACGAGCTGCCAAAGCTTTCGGTGCGGGACCGGCTGACCTACTGGGAGGAGCCGAACCTTCTGTCCTCCCCTTATCTGAATCAGCCGGTGCATCGGATGATCGAAAACCGCGCGCAGCTTACCCCCGATGAGACCGCCTATTTTTGTCAGGACCGGGCCGTTACCTACTGGCAGCTGATGCAGCGGGCGCGGCAGATCGCCGCCGGGCTGCGGCAGGAGGGCGCCGTCAAAGGCGACCGGATCGGCCTTTGCTGCCGCCGGGAGGAAGGCGTTTTCGAGGGGATGCTGGGGATTTTGCTGGCGGGCTGCGCCTATGTGCCTTTTTTGCAAACCAATCCGGTCAAACGGATTTCCTATATGATGCAGACTGCCGGGGTGAAGATCGCCCTGTGCGGAAAAACGGCGCTGGCAAAGCTGGCGCAGGAGGATTTGCCCTGCCGGTGCGTTGCGCTGGATTCCGGTGCGGGCGCGCCTTATCTGCCCTGTGAAACCGGCGGGGAAGATTTGATGTATGTGCTGTATACTTCCGGCTCAACCGGGCAGCCCAAAGGCGTGATGCTGCGCCACCGGGCGCTGTCCAACCTGCTGGGCGGCATGAAAGAGTGGATGGCCGGTTTGGACGGGCCGATCCTCTGCACCACCAATGTGGTGTTCGATACCTTTATTACCGAAAGCCTGCTGCCGCTGGCCATGGGGATTCCCGTGGTGCTGGCGGACGATGAGCAGATGCTTTTGCCCTGGGAAACGGCGGCCCTGATGGAGCGGTACGCGGTGAAGATGATGCAGTTTACCCCCTCCCGCCTGCGGCTTTGCCTGGGCAGCGACGCCTTTTGCGCCGCAGCGCCCGGCCTGGACCGGATCATCCTGGTGGGGGAAGCGGTGAGCGAAGGTCTGTTCCGGGATTTTCGCTCGGTGAGCAAGGCAAAAGTTTTCAACCTGTACGGACCGACAGAGGCGGCCGTTTATGTGACAGCCGCTCAGCTGCAGGAAGGGGTTCCGGTTCATATCGGCAAACCGCTGCGCAACTGCCGCGTTTATGTGCTGGATGAAAAAAGAAATCCGGTTTTCCCCAGCGCGTGCGGCGAGCTGTACCTGGCAGGCGACTGTCTGGCGGCGGGCTACATCGGCCGGGAGGATTTGACGGCGCAGGCGTTTTTGCCGGACCCGTTTTTCCCCGGAGAAAAAATGTACCGCAGCGGGGACATGGGCCGCCTGCGGGCCGACGGCAATCTGGATTTTCTGGGGCGCCGGGACGCGCAGGTGAAGATCAATGGCCAGCGGGTAGAGCTGGATGAGATTCGGGAAGCGATCGGAAAGATAGAGCCCATATCCGAGGCGGCGGTGCTGCCCTTGAAAAAGGCGGACGGCTCAGCCGAACTGCTGGCGTTTTTTACCTGCACTGGGGAAAATCCGCCCGCCGCAGAACAGATCCAAGCGCGGCTGCAGGAGCAGCTGCCCTCTTATATGGTTCCGTCCTCTTACCGGCGCCTGCCGCAGATGCCCTATACGGCCAGCGGCAAGCTGGATCTGCCCGCTCTGCGGCAGTTGGCACAGCAGCAGGATCTGCCGGGAGAAGGCAGGAAAGAATCCAAACCAGGCCCCAAAGCGGAAGAAAGCCCGGCACAGCCGCCTTTCCCGCAGGAGCAGCCGTTTGCCCCGGCGCAGGAGGCCCCGGTTTCGGATCGGCCTTTGCAGTCAGGCGGCCCGGCGGATGCTGCCGGGACAAAGCCGGACCGGCATCTGGGCGGAGAGGACGAGCTGCTGCAAATTTGGCAGCAGGTGCTGGGCAGCGGCGATCTGCTGCCGGACCGTTCTTTCTTTGAGCAGGGCGGCAGTTCGCTGGCGGCGCTCAATGTGCTCAGCCGTTACTTCAATAAAGGATATGCCCTGACCCTGACGCAGTTTTATGCCCATCCAACCGCGCGGGAGCAGGCGGCGCTGCTCACCGGCACCCTTGCCCGCAGCCCGGGCCCGGCCTCTTTGCAGAAGCCGCAGCGTTCCAGGCCTGCAGCAGCCCGGCCGCTGGGAACGGTGCTGCTCACCGGCACGACGGGATTTTTGGGCGCGCATTTGTTGGCCGCGCTGCTGCAGGCCGGCGCACCGAAAGTGATCTGCCTGCTGCGGGACGGAAACGGCGCGCGGCTGTTGCAGATACTGTGCGATGATTTCGGGTATGACTGGATACAGGAAAATACCGCGAAAATAGAAATTCTCCGCGCGGATATAACGCTTCCCAATCTGGGCATGGCGCAGACGGATTACGCGTCGCTGGCCTCGCGGGTGGAGGAGGTTTACCACAGCGCGGCGGATGTCCGCCACTATGCGGCGGAGGAAAAGGAATTGCTGGCAGTCAATTTGGGCGGCACAAAAGAGATGATCGCGTTTGCCCAAAAGGCCGACGCCCGCCTGCACCATATTTCTACGGCAAGCGTCAGCGGGGAATATCTGCTGGATCTGCCGGAATCTGCCGCGCAGTTTGACGAGAATGATCTGGATATTGGCCAGAACTGGCAGGACAACGGATATGTAAAGTCCAAATTCCTGGCAGAGCAGCAGGTACGGCAGGCGGTGCAGAACGGCCTGGACGCCCGGATTTACCGGGTGGGAAGGCTGGTGGGCCGCGCCAGCGACGGTGTGTTCCAGAAAAATCCGGAGCAAAACGCATTTTTCCGGCTGTTGCGGAGCATCGCCGTCCTGGGCGCCATGCCGGATTGTCTGGCGTCGGTGCCGGTGGATTTGACGCCGGTAGACGTTTGCGCCCGGGAAATTGTTGCCCTGCGGGAGGGCGGCGGCAGGGTCTGGCATCTGCTGGGGCGCCTTTATCCGCTGGAGTCTGCGGCCCGGGCGGTCTGCCCGCAGCTTGCCGTTGTGCCGGAGAAAGCATTTCCCGGGATATTGGCAAAGGGGCTGGAAACCAACGGCCCGGAGGCCCTTTCCGCGCTTGTGGATTTGTGGAACCGCGCCTGCGCAGGGCCGGCGGTCCGCATTCAGGTCAGTGATGTCAAGACCCGGCGGCAGCTGGCCGCGCTGGGGATTGCCCGTGCGCCGGCGGAACCTTCGGTTTTGCTGCGGGCATTTTCTCAAGATCGCTAAAGGAGGAAGAGCAGGATGATTTCCGATTGGGTGGCAACCATATTTACGGTTATTCTTGTTGCCATTGGGCTTTTTATCATATGGAGCGTAAAAATGCGGCATCTGCCGCTGATCCATAAACTTTATCTGGGGATCGCAGTGTCCTTTGGCGTTTGGCTGGCAGCGCTGTTATGTATGAAATATACCGACCCGGCCAATACGGCGATGCTTTGGGTGTGGGATTCTTTGACCTATATCGGCGTTGCCTTTTCTCCGGCTTTCACCTTGTGCATTGCGCTGGTGTTCACCAAAGGCTGGGAGAGAATGCGGCCTTTGGGCTGGGCAACTTTGCTGGTGCCTTTCCTGACCAATCTGATCGTCTGGACGAACCCGATTCACCATTTGCAGTACCGGGTATTTTCCGTGGTCAAAAGTGAGATCGTGTTCGGGCCTTATATTTATCTTTCCGGTATCTATACCTATTTCTGCCTGGTCACCGGCATTGTTTTGATGATCAGCTTTGCGATAAAAAACGACAGCCGCCTGTATTTAAAACAGTGTATCCTCTTTTCCGTCGGCGGCATCGTTCCTCTGGTGGTCAGCTCAATCGCCACCTTCGGGCCGCCTGATATCCCGATTACCGCAACGCCTTTGAGCTTTGTGGCGACGATTGTGTGCAATGGAATCGCCATTTATCAGCTGCATCTGCTGGACATTAAGCCCATCGCAACCCAGCATATCCTGGACTGGATTACCGACTGTTATCTGGTGCTCAGCGACGAGGGGCTGGTCATCACCTACAATAAGCCGTTTGAGGAGATGTTTGCTTCCCGTTTCGGCATTTCGGAAAACCATTACCTGTCCGAGAGCGTGCAGGAAGAGGACGTGGCGAAAAAGACGGCGGTTTATAATCTCATGACCGCCATCGACTCCTGCCGCCAAAGCGGTTCCACCGTTTCCTATGAACAGGCGGTAGGCGTGTACGAAGGGGATTTGTATAAAAAGAATTACTACATCACCGATGTGACGCCGCTGATCATTCATGAAAAACTTTCCGGGTTTGTGGTGATTTACAAAGACATCACCCAGCTGAAAAAGAGCATGCAGCAGCTGCAGGACAGTCAGAGGAGAATGATGGAACAGGAGCGCATGGCTTTTTTGGGGCAGATGATGGGCGGCCTGACCCACAACCTGAAAACGCCGATTATGAGTATTTCCGGCTGTGTTTCCGCCGTGGAGGACCTGGTGGAGGAATGCTCCGGCAGCCTGGGGGATGCGGAAGTCACCCCGGATAATTACCGGGAAATCTACGGCGAAATGGGCGAATGGTTCCAGCGCATCCGGGATGCAACGGCGTATATGTCGGATATCATCACCGCGATCAAAGGGCAGGCGGCCACGGTCAACCTTTCCGAATCCACCTCGTTCACCATCAGCGAACTGGTGGAACGCTCCAGGCTGCTGATGCGCCATGAGCTGCAAAGCGGCAACTGTACGCTGGAGGTGGAAGGCGAGGACGAGAACCGGGATTTTACCCTGCACGGGGACATCAATAATCTGGTGCAGGTGCTCAACAACCTGCTGTCCAACGCCGTATATGCGCAGAAACAGTCCGGCGGCGGGGTGATTACCATCGGCGTGAAGCAGGACGGGGACGACTTGAAAATCTATGTAAAGGATACCGGCCCGGGCGTGAAGCCGCAGGTGAAAAAGCGGCTGTTTAAAGAGATGATCACCAGCAAAGGGACTATGGGCACCGGGCTGGGGCTGTATATTTCCAATACCGTGGTCCGCGGAAAATTCGGCGGCAGCATGTGGGTGGAGGACAATCCGGGCGGCGGCGCGATTTTCGGCATGTCGATCCCGCTGTGCGCAGTTTCGGTGGCCCAATCCAATGACAAAGGGGGGAGCAGGCAATGAGAAAGCATCAAAAGGTAGCGGACGTCGTCAGCAGCTATTCGATTCTGGCTTTGGATGACGACCCTACCATGACGTTGACGCTGCAAACATATTTTCAGCGTTCCGGCTATCATGTGGACACGGAAAACGATCCGTATCAGGCCATAGAGCGGGTGCGTACCGGACATTACGACATTCTGCTTCTGGACTTTTTGATGACGCCTATCTGCGGTGACCAGGTGGTGGAGCAGATCCGCAGCTTTAACCAGGATTTGTTTATTATCCTGCTCACCGGGCATAAAAGCATGGCGCCTCCCATTAAAACCATCCGGGATTTGGAAATCCAGGGATATTACGAAAAAAGCGACCGGTTCGACCAGCTGGAACTTCTGGTGGAATCCTGCATCAAATCCATCAAGCAGATGCGCACCATTCAAAACTACCAAAAAGGGCTGACCAAAATCACCGAGACCATGCCGCGGATTTACAGCCTGCGTGGCCGGGAAGAGGTTGCCGACGCGCTTGTGCAGGCGGCAAAAGAGCTTTTGGACGGCCGGAGCGGGTATTTGGCTTTACAGTGGAAAAGCCTTCTGGAGCAGCCGCCGGCGGAGCAGACCGGCCCCTATTTCATTCGCTCCATCGGCTCGCCGCCGCTGGAGAATCCAGATTCGCTTTTCCAACAGCAAATCGGGCAGGATATCGTTCAAACAGAAGGAAATTGGGTTATCGCGCCGATTGTCAATGAAAAAGAAATCGCCGGATATCTGGGCGTTCAGACAGAAGGGGCCCCTCAGCACTACCAGCGCCAGCTGCTGGAGATTTTTGCGCGGCAGGCGTCGTCGGTGGTTTTGAATAGGGTGCTGCGCCGGCTGCTGATTCAGAAAAACGAGGAACTGGTCAGAGCCAACGATGTTCTGCGGGAAAATTATACGCAGATCATCAGCGCCATGCGCCTGCTGGTGGATACAAAGGATATTTACACCCGCGGCCATTCCGACCGGGTGGCCTATTATGCAGTGCGCCTTGCCCACGAGATGGGCAGGGACGAGGATTTTTGCGAGAGACTGCGTGTAGCGAGCCTGTTCCACGACATTGGAAAAATCGGTGTGCCGGATGAAATTTTGTTTAAAGACGGGCGGCTGACCGACGAGGAATATGCCAAAATAAAGGAGCATCCGGCCGACGGCGCGCGGATTTTGTCCTCGCTCAGCCGCTTCCAGCCGATTGTGCCGATTGTCCGTGCCCACCATGAAAGAATGGACGGAAAAGGGTATCCCGACGGACTGCGCGGGGAACAGATCCCGCTGGAAGCACGGATGATAGCGGTGGCGGATTCCTATGACGCCATGACCTCCAACCGGCGTTACCGGTCCAGTTTGGGGCAGGACAGGGCGGTCGGCGAGCTGATCGCCGGCAAGGGCAGCCAGTTCGACGCAACGCTGGTAGAGGTGTTCCTGCGGGTTTTGCAGGACAAGCAAAGGTTATAAAAGGATCTGGCCGATTTAGAGGAATAGGCGGTCCGGCAGCTTTGCCGAAGACCGGCGCAATGGTTGGAAGAGACAGGAGGAACCCATATGAAAAGAATCCCGCTGAACAAGGCTGATTACTATGAGACTTTTCCCGCATATCTGGACGGAATTTCCCGAAAATTCGGAGAAAAACCGGCGATTACTTATTTTACCCGCAAACAGGAGGCGGTGACTGCCAGCTACGCGCAGCTGACGCGGCAGGCGCTTTGCGCAGCCCATGCGCTGCAGGCGCGGGGATACGCCGGAAAGCATCTGGCCATCGTGGCGGAAAACAGCTACGATTGGCTGGTAGCGTATCTTGCCATCGCCAGCGCGGGAGCGGCGGCCGTTTGCATCGACGTGGAGCAATCGGATGAGAACATTCGTCAGATGATAGCGCAGGCAGACGCCGTTGGTGTGTTCGCTTCGGAAACCTACCTGCCCATCTGCCGCATGCAGGAGGATGGAACGCCTGCCGGATGGGATTTGTTTTTGTTGGGGAAAGGGCCGGATGATGAAGAAACCGTGCAGGATCTGTGCCGGGAAGGAGAGTCGCTGATCGGGCAGAAGGACAGCCGGATTGACGAGCTGGCCAGCGACCCGGATGCGACGGCGGCTATTGTTTATACCTCCGGTACCACCAGCCTTTCCAAACCGGTGATGCTCAGCCACCGGGCGATTTTGTATAATGCCAGCGACGCCATCCGGGACGTAAACGCCGGCCCGCGGGTGTTTTCGGCGCTGCCTTTTTATCATTCCTACGGAATGACCGGCGCGGTGCTGGATACGTTGGTGCGCGGCGCGCAGCTGTGTATCAATGGAAATCTGAAAACGATGATGCGGGATCTGTACCTGTCCGAACCCGATTCGATGATTACCGTTCCGCTGGTGGTGGAGATGCTGTATAAACAGCTGTGGCTCAGCGCGGAAAAAGAGGGAAAGGCAGATCAGCTGCAAAGCCTGCTCAAGGTGTGCCGGATACTCAAAAAACTGCACCTGCCGTGGGAAAATAAAACGCTGTCGGGCATCCGGCAGAAAATGGTGGGCAGCCTGCATGTGATTGTCTGCGGCGGTGCCCATCTGGAAAAAAAGATTTGTGAGGATTTTGAGCTGTTCGGCATCCAGATCCTGCAGGGGTATGGCATTACCGAATGCGCGCCGATGGTTTCCACCAACGGAAACCAGTACTGCAAAATGGGATCGGTCGGGCTGGTGATGGAGCATTATCAGGTGAAAACGGTCGAGGATGAAATTTGGGTCAAGGGCGCGTCGCTGATGAGCGGCTATTATAAACAGCCCCAGGCCACAAAGGAGGCCATGTCGGAAGACGGCTGGTTTAAAACCGGGGATCTGGGGCATCTGGACAAAGACGGCTTTTTGTATATTACCGGACGGAAAAAGAACCTGATTGTCTTTAAAAACGGCAAAAAAGTATCTCCGGAAAAGCTGGAGGAGCAGCTGCGGAAAATTCCTATGGTGCGGGAGGTGATGGTGTACGGCGCCGCCAATGGATCCTCGGAAGACACCGTGGTGGTGGCAGCCAGCATCTATCCGGACCCGGAATTGTCCAAAGGCATGTCCTCTTACGAAATTTTAGAGCATTTGCAGGCAAAGATTGATCAGCTCAACACAACCCTCCCGTTGTTTCAGCAAATCCAGATGATCCATATTCGGGATCAGGAATTTGCAAAAACCGCTTCGAAAAAAATCAAACGCCACACGGTATGAGCCTTTCTGCGGGCAGAATAAAAACCGGTTGCGGCATGGAGTAAAAATGGCTGTAAGGGCGTTGTCTTTTGGCGGGGCTTGAAAATCTTCCAGTTGTGTGGTATGATTCATGTAATGGAATAATTAGGAAATTATCCTGTGTGAGGAAATGAGGAAACCGTATGCTGGAAATCATTCAAAAAATCATTTTTGAGGTAACCGGAAAAAGCGAGGTCACCATTGATACGGATTTTGTGCGGGATTTGGGGTTGAATTCGTTTGATGTTATGAATATCGTTTGCGCGTTTGAAGATTACTTTGATACGACCATTCCCACCCGCGATGTTTGGAAACTGCATCAGGTACGGGACGTGATCGAATATGCGCGGCAGCGCGGAATAGAGGAATAGCCGGATGGCGGCAGTCACGATTTACTGGTATGGGCCGGAGCGCCCTGCCTCCCGCCGGTGCCTGGTGCGCTGTGCTGCCCTGTTTGCCGGTGAGCCGCTGGCGGGGGCCGAGGAGCGCTGGCCGGTGCAGGAAAGCGAAAAAGGAAAGCCTTTTTTTCCGCTTTCACCCGAAACCCATTGTTCCGTCACCCACAGCGGGGATTACTGGCTCGGCGCTTTTTCCAGCGAGCCGATCGGCATTGATTTGCAGATTCACAAGCCAGGCCGCTTGGCGGCGCTGTCCCGCCGTTTTTTCCATCCGGAGGAGGACCGGTATTTGCAGGCTTTCGGATTTTCGGATTTTTACCGGGTCTGGGCGGCAAAGGAGAGTTTTGTCAAATTTTCCGGCGAAGGGATCAGCGGAAATTTCGGCCGGTTTTCCGTTGCCGGACCGCAGGGGATTCTGTCCCGGGTCGATGGCCTGCAGCTTCGGTTTGTGCCGTTTCGCTGCGATTATACCCTGTGCGTTTGCGCAAAAGAGATTTCATCGGTTCAGCTGGTGCCGGGAAAATAAGCATGGGTCATAGAAAAAACAGCAGGGAGCGCTCCCTGCTGTTTTTTCTATGCCTTTCTTTCGGCCGCCGTATCGTAATACTGGGCCTGTGCGTGCCACAGCTCGTAGTACCGGCCCAAGCGGTCGGCAACCAGCTGATCGTGGCTGCCCCGCTGAATCAGCCTGCCCTCGTCAAAGACGAGGATATCGCTGCAAAACCGGCAGGAGGAAAGGCGGTGGGAAATGTAAACGGCTGTTTTGTCCCCGACAATTTGATCGAAATGGGAATAGATCTCAAACTCGGAAAGGGGGTCCAGGGCGGCGGTGGGCTCGTCCAGAATGATGAACGGCGCATTTTTGTAAAGCGCCCGGGCAAGGGCGATTTTCTGTGCCTCGCCGCCGGAAATTTCCACTCCGTCCTCATCAAAATCCTTGTAAAGTACCGTGTCCAGCCCCTTGGGCATCCGATCCTCTAATCCGGCCTTGTGCAGACATTCCTGCACCCGACGCGCGTCGTAGGAAACACTGGCGGCAACATTTTGTCCTAAAGAGAAGGAAAACAGCTTAAAATCCTGAAAAACCACTGAGAAAATGCCCAGATAATCCTCATAATCGTATTTGCGGATATCAATGCCGTTGAGGGTGATGAAGCCTTCCGTCGGATCATATAAGCGGCACAACAGCTTGATCATTGTCGTTTTGCCGCTGCCGTTGCGGCCAACGACCGCCATTTTCTGTCCAATATTGAATTTGAGGCTGACATGGCGCAGCACGTCGGTTTCAGTGCCGGGATAGCGGAACGATACGTCGTGGAATTCGATTTCATACTCGTTGTCCGACCGCTTTTCCACCGACAGCGTCCCCTGGTACTTCTGATTGGGCGCGTCGGTAAAATCAAAATACGCTTTCAGTGCATCGGCATTGGTGATCAGGACGGATATTTCCTGAATCAGCCGTACCGTGCCGCTGCTGAGCTGGGAAAGCCCGCCTACATATTGGACAATGCTGCCGACGCCAAAGGCGCCGAACAGCGCCTTGAGCGCCACATAGGCGTAGATGACAATTACGGATAAAGCCCCTTCCAGCGGTTCATAAAATCGAAATATCTTTTGTACTTGATCGTTCACAGCGTGAAAATCCTGGATTGTTGTCTGAATGTAGGCACTGTCGATGAGGCGGTCCAGGGCATAAACTTTCAAATCCTTTCCCATCTGATACTGCCTGATCTGCCTCCACCAATACATCCATTGGCGGTTGATTGATTCCGTGCTCCGGTAAATGCGATTGCTTTTCTTTGTCTTTCGGTAGCTGCAAAGGCCGGAAAAGGCGGCGTGCCCCAAAGTCGCAAGCAAGATCAGCACCGTAAACCAGGGGGAAAACAGAAAACGGAACCCGCCGGCCTCCCTGGCCGGCTGGGCGATAAAAGCGCCGATGGTCAGGGTCAGTGAAAAAAGGACCAGGAAAAAACCGCGAACGCCGTGGAAAAAAGAAAAATACAGGCGCATAAAGCCGAATCCGCTGGTGCTGCACATGATTTCAATTTCGCTGAGCGCCGCGTGGGTGCGGACATCCTCCACCCGGGCATAATCCATGGTTTGAATTTTTTCGTACAGCGGCTTTTCCCATACGGCGCATAGTTTTTCAATCAGGTAATCCACCGTGCGGCCGGAGGCCTGCTCTGTCAGCTTCAGCAGCGCATTGACCGTGACCGTGATCCCCGCCAGCCACAAAAGATCCCGCAGTGGGCGCCCCTGGGCCAGAAAATCGATGATCCGCCCGGACAGGTAGACGTTGAGAAAGGGGGTCAGCGCCCGGACAAGGTTTTGGACAAAAGCCCACAGCATGGCCCCGGGCACCAATTGGTGCAGCATACGGTAGCCCCGCAGGGTGAGCGTCAGCTTTTCTTTAAAACGCATGATCCGGCACCTCCTTTTGATAGTAATGGCTTTGCACCTCAAACATTTGGGCGTATTTTCCTTTTTGCGCCATCAGCTGGTCGTGGGTGCCGCTTTCGGCAATCCGCCCGTTTTCCAGAAAGAAAATCCGGTCGCAAAAGCGGGTGCTGGCCAGCCGGTGAGAGATAAAGACAGCGGTGTGCCCGGCGGTCATTTGATTGTACTGCTGATAAATTTTACTTTCGGCAATGGGGTCCAGGGCGGCGGTGGGCTCGTCCAAAAGCAGAGCCAGCCCATTTTTGTAAAGCGCCCTGGCCAAAGCCAGCTTCTGGGTTTCGCCGCCGGACAGGTCTGACGCGTCATCTTGAACACTGCGGATCAGGCGGGTGTCCATCCCTTGGGGAAGGCTTTGGATTTTTTCCCAAAGCCCCGCTTGCTCCAGCACCTGCTGCACTTTTTCCCGGTCCGTCTCTTCAACCGGCAGGGCGGAGACGTTGCAGGCCACTGATACGGGCAGCAGAAAAATTTCCTGGAACACAGCGGAAAAAAGCTTGTAATACGCTTTGCGCCCAAATTGCCGGATATCGGTGCCGTCGATGAAAACGGAGCCGGCAGAAGGGGTGTAAAAACCGCAGATCAGTTTTACAAGCGTGGTCTTTCCCGCGCCGTTGAGACCGACAATCGCCAGTTTTTCCCCTTTGGGGATCACAAAGCTCAGGTCGTGGATGGTGTCCTCCTCGTTGCCGGCGTAGCGGTAGCTGACATGGCGGAATTCGATGGAGAAAGGCGCGGCGGGAAGGGGCGCCTCGCCCGCCGGGTCGCCGGGGGTAAGGTCCAGAAATTCCCGGATTTCACAAAATCCGAGGTGCGACCGGTATAATTGGTCGAGGTTGCGGGCCAGCTGGAACAGCCAGTTGGAAAGCCCCTCGATTACGCCAAAATACAGGACAAAATCCGCGGCGCTCATCCCCTTGGCGTAAATGGCCCAGATCAGGCCGCCGTAGGATATGCTTTCCCGGACAAAGGCGATGAGCGTTTGTCCGCCGTCAGTAAAAAAGCCCACCTGCTGCTGTTTTTTGTGCCAGCCCATCCGGTCGGTCAAAGCCTGGTCGAACAGGCTGCGAAGCCAGCCGGACATGCCGTACAGCCGCAGGTCCTTGGCCTGGGAAAAGTCGGCAGATCGATCCCGCACATATGCCAGCCGCCGGTCGGCGCCCAGCCAGCGGCCCTTGTTGCGGTAAGCCCAGTCGGAGTTCTGGCGCATCAGCAGAAAGCTGCCGATGGTGGTAACGCTGACGGTCAGCAGAATCCAGGGGCTGAGGCTGGCCAAAATCCCCCCATAGGCCACAATGCCAATGCTGTTCTCCAAAAAGGAGGACATGGTTTTCACCACTATCCGGGTAGGGCTTGTGTCCGAGTCGGTGTTTTTCAATGCCTGTGCCATTTGGTTCAGCCCCTCGGGGGATTCCATTGCCTCATAGTCGGCGGAGATGGTGTGCTGGAATAGCATCAGATTATAGCGGATGTCGTGATCCAGCATAAACGGCTCCATATGCGCGTACATATATTTTTTCACGCAGGCGCAGAGCAAAAGCGCAGCGCCAATCAGCGCAGTTTGGGCCAGCACCTCCAAGGGCTCCAGCGCCTGCGTTACGGCACTCACCACCGCCTGAGACAGATAGATGGTCAGCAGCGCCTCCAATACGCCGAACGGCGCCTGAAAAAAGGCCATGAACGTGTATCGCCTGCTGTGCGCCCACATGTTTTTCAGCATATAAATCAGGTTGTTGCCGAAAGAATAAGCGGTTTTTGAGGTCTGTTTTGCCATATCGCTCCCTCCTTTAGGCTATGATAACAGAAAAAAGATCCTGTGGGGCATTTTTGGCGCCAAATGTCTGATTTTGAGCGTGAACAGCAAAAGCGGCGCCCCAGATGTTCCGAAGCGCCGCTGTTTTGTTTTAAAGAGGGCTGCCGAGGGGGAGCAGCACCTCGCAGGTGAACACACCCTCCTCGTCCGCACGCTTGAGATATCCCTGGTACCGGCTGATCAGCCGGTCCACCCTCTGCAGTCCGAATCCGTGCCGTCCGGCTTTCCGGCTGACGTATTTCCCATTTCGCTTTTGGATTTTCCCGGTGGAGTTGGTGATGCACAAATACAGGTTTTCTCCCTTTAAATCCAGATAAACCCGAATAAAGCGGGAAGCGGGCTCCTCCAGCCATTGACAGGCCTCAATGGCGTTGTCCAGCAGATTGCCGAGGATGACGCATAAATCAATATCGGGAAAGGACAGCTCCTGCGGGACAACCGCCTTGGCGTTGATGGCGATGCCATGGCTTTTGGCCAAAGAGAGCTTGGAATTTAATACCGCGTCGATCATCACGTTGCCGGAGCGGATCAGTACGTCAAAGCCCTTGAGATCCTGTTCCAACTCGTCCAGATAAGCGTCCAGCCGGTCATCCTGCCCCAGAGCGCGGTAGGCTTTTATCATTTGAATGTGGTTGTGGTAGTCATGCCGCCAGCCCCGCATCTGCCGGTACAGGTTTTCCACCTCGGCCACATGGCGGTTCATCATCTCATCCTGAAAGGCGGAGATCCGGCGGCTGATCGCCTTTTGAAAGAAAAAATCAAAAATCCGCACGCCAGAGCCCTCCTCAATGAAAATGGATAAACGCCTGATGAATCCCGTCATACGCGCTGCGGGCCAGGGGAATCTGCTGGCCGTTGTCCAGAAATACAGCCGAGCGGGACAGATGCCGAATATGCTCCAGCGATACGATATAGGACCGGTGGCAGCGGCAAAAATCCTCTCCCAGCAGCTCCTGCAAATCGGACATCCGCATCCGCAGGGATTCCTCCCCGTCGGCCAGATGCAGCAGAATCGTGTGGGAAAAGGCCTCCGCATAAAAAATATCGGTGATTGGAATCCGAACCGGCCTGCCGTTGATGGGAAGCAAAACCACCTTGGGCGCCTGCTGAAGATTCAAGACCGCCCGGTCCAGAACCTGAAAGAGCTTTTTCTCCTGGATGGGCTTAATCAGATAATGCAGCGCGTCCACCTCATAGCCCTCGCTGATAAAATCCGGCAGGCCGGTCAGAAAGGTGATCTGTATCCGCCGGTTGCGTTCCCGGATCTTCCTTGCCAGTTCCATGCCGTTCATCTGGGCCATCTGGATATCCAGCAGGAGAATATCCCCAAAAGGCTGTTCCTCATAAGAAAAAAGAAAGCTTTCCGCATTGGGATAAGATAAAATCTGAACCGGGAGGGCGCACTGATCTGCCCATTGCTGCACCAGCTTGACCAAAAGGGTCGTCTGGATTGGCTCGTCTTCACAAATGATGACAGACAGCATGCCAAAATCCTCCTTTATCATGTTTCTATTTTCTTACAATTATATCATAAACGGGAGAAAAAGCAAAAGAGAGTTGGTTGTGCTGAACATTTCGGCAGGCCGGGATCACTCCCTGCTTTTCCAATTTCGAAACTGCATTCCAAAGACCGAGGGATCTTTTACATATTCCAGCGGAATAGCCGGGACATAGTAGCACTGGAGAACGGTTTTGTCGCAGGGAAAGTTTATTAAATGAAAATCCCCCACAACGGCAACTTTTGCCCCCTTGATCCGTTTTTTATTGACATTT
The DNA here is from genome assembly GCA_934875375.1 of uncultured bacterium. Taxonomy (GTDB): domain Bacteria; phylum Bacillota; class Clostridia; order Oscillospirales; family Ruminococcaceae; genus UBA3818. Next base: position 49,467 of record CAKXHL010000011.1, on the reverse strand, counting down.
TTCACGGTTGCCCTTATACTGAAGTCGGTCATAAAGGTTTCGTGCGGCGGCTGCCGTGCGGATGAAAAGGGAAGTCGGGTGAGAATCCCGCGCAATCCCGTTGCTGTATTGGAGGAATGCGGTTTTCAGCATGTCACTGGCGTACCGTGCGCTGGGAAGACGAAAACCGTGTGTCGATCCCTAAGCCAGAATACCTGCCTTTTTGAGCGCCGGACCGTGTGAACGGGGCGGCACCGCTGTAGCAATTCTGCGAGGACGGAATTTGTTGTTTCTGCTGAATTATCAGGGAGTTCGGGGACGGCATGACAGGCTGGCAACGGTTTTATCGTTGGCGGATTCTCCTCTTTTAACGGAAAATAACATGGAAAAGCCCGTAACGCAGACAAAATCTGTGTTACGGGCTTTTTCAGCTTACCCGCCCTGTGCGTCCACAGGGCGGGTAAGCGCCGGGTGGAAAACAAAACGGACAGCTGTTTCCGGAAAACCGATTGCCAAAACCGGGTTCCTTTTTTCTGTCCATGAAAACAAAAAAGAGAAGAATGAAACATGAAAAAATGGTTATGCACATTGTTGGCGGCAGTACTGCTATTGTCCCTGACCGCCTGTTCCGGCACTGCGGGTTCCGCGCCGGAATCGCAGGGCTCTTCCCAAACAGAGACAGAAAGCTCCGCCGCACAGCCGCAGGCGGCCCATTATCCTGTAACGGTTTCCAATTATAATTATGCCAAGGAACCGGTGGACATCACTTTTGAACGCTGCCCCGAAAAGGTTCTGGTGCTGAACCAAAACAACATCGAAACCATGCTGGCTTTGGGGCTGGGCGATAAAATCGTAGCGGCCGCCGGGCTGGATCATGAAGTGAAAGCGGAATATCAGGCGGATTTTGAAACAATCAATTATCTGACGGATTTTACCGTTTCCCGGGAATCGGTGCTGCTGCTGGAGCCGGATATGATCCTGGGGTGGTGGTCTACCTTTGGAGAGAAGCGGCTGGACGGCACTGATTTCTGGAATGAGCGTGGGGTCAAGACCTATATGGCCGAAAACTCCAACTCGATTGTGGAGTACCGCACCCTGGCAAATGAATACGATTATATCCTCGATTTGGGCAAAATCTTTGACGTAGAGGACAAGGCGCAGGCCATTGTGGATGAAATCCAGGCGCAGGTCCAGCAGATTGTCGATCAGTCCAAGGATATGGAAAAGCACTCGGCCCTCATCATCGAATTTTTGGGGGACAGCATCTATACCTATGATAAAACCACTCTGGGCGGCGATATGGCAATCACCGTCGGCGCGGATTTGCTGGATACGCCGGAACAGACCATCGGCCTGGAGGACCTGATTGAGTTGAACCCGCAGGTGATTTTTGTGGTGTATATGGATGGGGACGAAGAGGGCATGGCGGAAAAATCGGTTGCCAATATCACCGATAATGAGGCGCTGTCCAGCTTGACCGCGGTGAAAAACGGCGACGTCTATGCCATCCCGCTGGGAGATATGTATACCAGCGCCATGCGCACTGCCGACGGGCTTGAGATTTTTGCCAACGGACTGTATCCGGAACTGGCAAAGTAGGAACGGATGATGAAACAAAAATTTTCACAGGAAACAGGGCTGATAAAAAGCACCCCGCTTTATCTTTTGACCTGTGCCGTGCTGTTGGTGGTGCTGGCGGTTTCCGTGCTCTCGGCGGTTACTTTTGGCACCGTTAAAATCCCGGTTTCGCAGGTGTATCGGGTGATCCTGCACGAGCTGTTCGGAGTCGGTTCTTCCGAACTGGGCAGCGGATCGATTCACGATGTCGTCTGGCTGATCCGCCTGCCGCGGTTAATTTTAGCCGTTGCGGTGGGGATGGGCCTTTCGGTCTGCGGCGTGGTGATGCAGGCGATTGTGAAAAACCCGCTGGCGGACCCGTATATTCTGGGAGTATCCTCCGGCGCATCGCTGGGGGCAACAGTGGCGATCATGCTGGGGTCGGCGCCTTTTTGGGGGCTGGCTCCATCGGGATCTGCGCCTTTGCCGGCGCATTCGGTATTTCCCTGCTGGTGTTGCTTTTGTCCAATATCGGCGGGCGCTCCAACTCCATCAAGCTGTTGCTGGCCGGCATGGCGCTCAGTTCCGTCTGCTCCGCCTTTTCCAGCTTTGTGGTCTATTTTGCCAACGATAAGGAGGGAATGCAGACGCTGACCTACTGGCTCATGGGCAGCCTGGCGGGCGCCAAGTGGCAGAACCTCTTCTTCCTTTTTCCCATCGTGCTGGTCAGCGTTTTGTTTTTCTGGACCCAGTACCGGTCTTTGAACCTCATGCTCTTGGGCGACGAAGTGTCCATTACCCTGGGCACCGACCTGCACCGCCGCCGGCAGGGATATTTGCTTTTGACCTCGCTGGTCATCGGCTTTGTGGTGTATGCCTCCGGGATGATCGGATTTGTCGGTCTGGTGATTCCCCATCTGGTGCGGATGCTTTTCGGCACCGACCATAAAAAGCTGATCCCGCTTTCCGCCCTGACCGGCGCGGTTTTTCTGGTCTGGGCGGACGTGCTGTGCCGGGTTGTCATCCCCCATACGGAACTGCCTATCGGCATTTTGATTTCCATGATCGGCGGGCCCTGCTTTATCTTCCTCATGACCCATAAGAAATACGGATTCGGAGGAGGGCAGTCATGAAGATCACAACCGAACAGCTGCAGGCGACACTGGGCGGCAGCCACATCCTGAAGGGCGTTTCCATCGAAGTGTCGGACAAGGATTTCGTCGGGATCATCGGCCCCAACGGCAGCGGCAAAAGCACCTTGCTCAAATCTATCTACCGGGTGCTGACGCCGCAAAGCGGTACGGTTTTTCTCGACGGCAACGCCCTGAACAGCTATAAACCCAAAGAATCGGCCAGGAAAATGGCGGTGGTGGCCCAGCACAATTACTATAATTTTGAGTTTTCGGTGCAGGATGTGGTGCTGATGGGCCGTGCCCCGCACAAAAAGGCCATGGAGCGGGACAACGCGGACGATTACCGGATTGTGCGCGAAGCGCTGGAAAAGGTCAATATGGGCGGCTTTGCCCAGCGCAGTTTTTCCACCCTGTCCGGCGGCGAGCAGCAGCGGGTGATCCTGGCCCGCGCGCTGGCCCAGCAGACCCAATGCCTGATTTTAGACGAACCGACCAACCACCTGGATATCAAGTATCAGCTGCAGTTAATGGACATTGTCCGTTCCCTGCGTCTGACCGTGGTCGCGGCCATCCACGATTTAAACATCGCGGCGATGTACTGCAATAAGTTGTTTGTGCTGCAAAATGGCCGTATTATCGCCTTCGGCCCGCCTAAACAGGTGTTGACCCGGGAGTTTATCCGCCAGGTCTATGAGGTGGAAGCCAAACTTTACACCGACCCGGAAACCGGGCAAATGCACATTTTATACGAATCGGCCGGATGAGGCCCAAAACAGGAGGCGGTTTCATTGAAAAAAATTGCGATTTTAACCTGTATCAAAAGCAATTCCGTCTGTACCGGCGCCAGCTGCCTAAAAGCGATGAATGAGCGGACCCGTTCGTTTGCGCCTTACAAGGGCGAGCCGTTGCAGCTGATGGCCTTTCTGCACTGCAACGGCTGTGCGTGCGATTACGATACCGACCCGGGATTTTTGGAAAAACTGGAGCGCTTGGAGCAAATCGGCGTGGAGATTGTCCACGCCGGTATTTGCACCCGAAAGCATGATGGGAGCGAATGCTCCCAGATCACCAAGATTCTTTCCAAAATGGAAGAAAAAGGGATGAAGGTGGTCAGGGGAACCCATTGAGCCCTTTCCAGGTTTGAAAGGCAAAAAAGCCGTGAAAAACAGCAGAAAAAGGAGTGGAAATATGCAAAAAAAGGGCATTTTGATCGTTAGCTTTGGCACCAGCCATGTCTCTACCCGTCAAAAGACCATTGGAGCTGTGGAAGAAACCATCCGCCGGGCGTATCCGGAAGCGGAGATCCTTTCTGCTTATACCAGCGGGGTGATCCGCCGCATTTGGGAAAGCCGGGGAGAGGCGGTTCTTTCTCCGGAGCAGGCGTTGTCGCAAATGGCCGGGCAGGGGATAAGCGACGTAACCGTGCAGCCCACCCATTTGATCTGCGGCGTAGAATTTGACCTTTTGCGGGAAGCGGTAAGGGCTTTTCAGGACCGGTTTGAGTCCCTTCGGCTGGGAATGCCGCTTTTGTCCTCCGCCGCGGATAGGCAAGAGGCTGCCGCCGTCATTTGCACCCGATTCGAGCAAAGGCAGGGCCGGCTGATTCTGCTGATGGGACACGGAACGCCGCACGAGGCCAATTCGGTTTACGCGGCGTTTGAACAGCTGTGTCACAGCCAGGGGAGGAGAGATCTTTTCGTTGGTACAGTGGAGGGTTGTCCCGCGCTGGAGGATGTGCTCCCTGCCCTGCGGCGCACTGGATGCGGCAGCGTTTTGCTTGCGCCCATGATGCTGGTGGCCGGCGATCACGCCTGCAACGATATGGCCGGCGACGGGCCGGATAGCTGGAAAAGCGTGCTTACCTCACAGGGATTTGAAGTATCCTGCTGTTTGCAGGGCCTGGGAGAGCTGGCGGATATCCGGAAAATTTATCTGCGCCACCTTCGGGATGCAGAGCCGGTTCGCTGAGGAGGCGGCCAAATGGAAAAGGCTTGTTTTTACGGTGTCAGCGTTGGGCCGGGAGATCCCCAACTGCTGACCTTTCGGCGGCCAGCTGATTGCGGCCACCCAGGACGCGCTGGAGGAAGAAAGCTTTGCGCTTCCGGATGCAACCGCCAATCTGGGCGCGATGAAATCGCCGGACACCGAACAGCTGCTGGCGTTGGAGGTGGACTTTGTCATTTTGTCCGCCAATGTAGCGGAACACGTGAAGCTGCGGGATTTTCTGGAAGAATCCGGCATTCCCGCCGCCTATTTTGATGTGGAAACCTTTGAGGATTATCTGGATATGTTAAAAATCTGCACCGACATTATGGGGCGCGCGGATCTATACGAACAAAACGGTACGGCAGTGCAGGCGCGGATCGACCGGGCCATCGCAAAAAGCCAGGGGCAGGATGCGCCGACGGTGTTGTTTATCCGGGCGTATTCCACCGGCGCCAAGGCCAAGGGCAGCGACAGCATGACCGGCGCAATGTTGCGCGATCTGGGATGTGTGAACATTGCCGATCAAAACGGCAGCCTGCTGGAAGAGTTGAGCATGGAGGAAATCATCCGCCAGGACCCGGATTTTATTTTTGTCACCACCATGGGCGCCTCCAGCGAAAAGGCCATGCAGGCGCTGGCGGAAGGGATTGAGTCCAATCCGGCCTGGGCCGGGCTGACCGCGGTAAAAGAGGGACGGTATATCCTTTTGCCCAAAGAACTGTTTCACAACAAGCCCAATCATCGCTGGGGGGAAAGTTATGAGATCCTTGCCGACTACCTTTATGCAGAAGAAGCGGCATAACATCTGGATTTTGCTGATGAGCCTGGCGCTGTTTTTATTGGCGGCGGTGCTCAGTTTATTGCTGGGTTCGGCCGCCTTTTCGCCGGCGGAATTGTGGAAAGCCGCCGCCGGCGGCGCGGACGCGGCGGTGCTGCGCATTTTTCTTCATGTGCGCCTGCCGAGGACGCTGGCCGTGTCAGGCACATACATCCTGGCCGGAATCCCGCTGGCCTTTTCTCTGCACTGCGAGATGGATCTGCTGAGCTTGGGCGACGATACGGCAAAAAGTTTGGGGCTTCGGGTGGGAAAATTTCGTTTTCTGCTGCTTTTGACCGCGTCGGTACTGGCGGGCGCCGCTGTGAGCTTTGCAGGGCTTTTGGGATTTGTAGGGTTGATTGTACCCCACGGGGCGCGTTTTTTTGTCGGGTCGGAAAGCCGCTGGCTGCTGCCAGTGTCCGCTTTGTCCGGCGCGGCTTTTGTCTGTGTCTGCGATGTGCTGGCCCGGATTCTGTTTGCGCCGTTCGAGCTGCCGGTGGGGATTGTCATGTCTTTTTTGGGCGGCCCGTTTTTTCTGTATCTTCTCATCCGGCGCAAAGGGGGGCGGACAGACAATGGTTGAACTGATCGGCGTGACTGGCAGCTACGGCAGACAAATGGCAGTACAGGATTTCAGCCTTACGCTCCCAAGCGGGGAGGTTGCGGCGCTGGTAGGCCCCAACGGATGCGGAAAGTCAACGCTGCTGCGGATGGCCGCGGGAATCGTGCCGCCATCCGCCGGGCAGGTGCTGCTGAAAGGAAGACCCCTGTCCGGCTTTTCCCGCCGGGAATTGGGGCAGCTGATTTCCTATCTGCCCCAGTCCCGCCCGGTTCCCGGCATATCGGTGCAAAGTATGGTGATGCACGGCCGGTTTCCCTATTTGGGCTATCCCCGGCGCTACCGAAAGGAGGACTGGCAGATGGTCCAAAAGGCGATGGAATGGGCAGGCGTTACCCATCTGGCCGGGCGGGACATGTCCCGCCTGTCCGGCGGAGAGCGGCAGAAGGTGTATTTTGCCATGTGTCTGGCCCAGGACAGTCAGGTGCTGTTTTTGGATGAACCCACCACCTATCTGGATTTGTCCCATCAATTTGAGATCATGGAGCTGACCCGGCAGCTTGAGCAGGCGGGCAAAACAGTGATCATGGTGCTGCACGATCTGGGGCTGGCCCTTTCCTATGCGGACCAGCTGGCAGTTATGCAGTTCGGTCGGCTCGTTTTCGCCGGTTCGCCGCAGGAGGTATTGGAAAGCGGGTGTTTGGAGCAGGTGTTCCGGGTTCGGATTCAAAAAGGCGGCCTGCAGAAAAGCGGGGGATACCTGTTTTTTCCGGCAGGGCCAAAGGAGGAAAAAGATGGCGAAATTTGAGCATTACCTGTATCAGGGAGGCGTTCGGATGCGGTGCGGCTATACGACAGGGTCCTGTGCCGCGCTGGCGGCGAAGGCCGCCGCCCGCCGCCTGCTGCTGGGGGAAAACAGCCGGACGGAGGCGATCATAACGCCGTCCGGCATCCGGGTTGAGGTGGATATCTGCGCGCTTTCCCAGGACGGGCGGTCAGCCGCCTGCGGCGTTTATAAGGACGCAGGGGATGACATCGACGTGACGGACGGGGCGCTGATCTGTGCGCGGGTATCCGATTCTTCGGAACCCGGCATCCGCATTGACGGCGGCGAAGGGGTCGGGCGGGTCACTCGAAAAGGGTTGGAACAGCCGGTGGGTGCCGCCGCCATTAACCGGGTGCCAAGGCAGATGATAGAAGCGGAAGTGCGGCAGGTCTGCCGGCAGGCGGGATACGGCGGCGGGCTGTCTGTAACCGTTTGGGTGCCCCAGGGCCGGGAACTGGCGGAAAAAACCTTCAATCCTCATTTGGGGATCGAAGGGGGAATTTCGATTTTGGGAACCAGCGGCATTGTGGAGCCCAAAAGCATGCAGGCGCTGCGGGAGTCCATCCGGTTGGAAATCCGGCAGCTGGCCGCAAACGGAGCCAAACAGCTGCTTTTGACACCGGGCCACTACGGCGAGGATTTTGTTGCTTCCCATTTGGAACTTGCCAAAATACCGGTGGTGCAGTGCGCCAATTTCGTGGGGGATTCGCTGGACGACGCGGCGGAATTTGGCTTTGAGCAGGTGTTGCTGGTCGGCCACATCGGGAAATTCGTTAAACTGGCAGGAGGAATCATGAATACCCATTCCCGCTGGGCGGATTGCCGGATGGAGCTGATCAGCGCCCATGCGGCGCTGCATGGCGCCGACCGCAAAACAATAGAGGCGCTGATGCAGGCGGCCACGACCGACGCCTGCCTGGATCTTTTGGAAAGCTGCGGCTTGCGGCAGAAGGTAGTGGAAACGCTGGCGGACAAAGCCCAGTGGCATGTCAGCCGCCGGGTGGGCGGCGCCTATCAGGCAGGGCTGGTTTTTTACAGCCAGCAGCAGGGAGCGTTGTTTATCACCGAACAGGCGCGGCAAATCATAGAACATTTCAGCTGAGAGGATGGGTGAAAAATGGTGTACTTTGTAGGCGCGGGCAGCGGCGCGCCGGATTTGATTACGGTGCGGGGCGCGCGGCTTTTGGCCGGTGCGGATCGGATTATTTACGCGGGCAGCCTTGTGAACCCGGCGCTGCTGGACTATGCAAAAAAGGAATGCCTTTGCCAAAACAGTGCGGAAATGACATTGGAACAGGTGATTTTTTCCATCAGGCAGGCCGAGGCGCAGGGCCAGACCACGGTTCGCCTGCACACCGGCGATCCCAGTGTATACGGCGCTATCCGGGAGCAGATGGATCTGCTGGAGCAAGAGGGAATTTCGTATGAGGTGGTGCCGGGGGTGTCGAGCTTCTGCGCGGCGGCAGCGGCGCTGAAAGCGGAATACACCCTGCCGGATATCAGCCAGAGTGTCATCATTACACGGATGGAAGGGCGTACCCCGGTGCCTGAAAAGGAAAAGATGGCGCTTATGGCGGCGCATGGCTGCACAATGGTGATTTTTTTAAGCGCCGGACTGCTGGCGCCGCTGACAAAAGAACTGCTGTCCGGTGCTTATCGTCCGGACACGCCGGCCGCGATTGTTTACAAAGCCAGCTGGCCGGATGAAAAAATCCTGCGCTGTACGGTGGAAACGCTGGAGCAGACGGCCAGGGCCAACGGCATATCCAAAACGGCGCTGATCGTGGTGGGAGATTTCTTGGGCGAGTCATACAGCCGCTCCAAGCTGTACGACCCGGCCTTTACCACCGGATTCCGGGAGGGGACGCATGCGGATTGATATGATCGCCTTTACCCAGCAAGGGTATCGGCTGGGCCAGAAGCTGGAGCGGATTTTGAATGACGAAGGGGAACAGGCGCGCCTTGCCTGCGGCTTTGGCAAAGAGAAACAGCCGTTGAGCCAATGGTGCCAAAGGGCTTTTTCGGAATCGGACGCTCTTTTATTCATCGGCGCGGCGGGGATTGCGGTGCGGGCCGCAGCCCCCTATCTGGTCAGCAAAACCACCGATCCCGCCGTCCTTTCTCTGGATGATACAGCGCGCTTTTGCATCCCGCTGGCAGGCGGCCATATCGGCGGCGCTAACCGCCTGGCGCAGCGGATTGCGCGGCTGACGGGAGCGCAGCCGGTCATCACCACTGCGACGGACCGGAACGGCGTTTTTGCCTTTGACGAGTGGGCGGCGCAGCAGAACATGAAAATCGAAAACCCCGGCGCAATCCGAAAAGTCTCCGGCAGTCTGCTGGCCGGCGGTCAGATTCGGCTGCGCTGCGATTTCCCGCTGGAGGGGGCGCTGCCGCAAGGTGTGGTGCTGGTGACGGACAAACAGTATGACGTAAGGATTACCATGAAAGCGGCGGGCAGAAAATCCGCTCTTATTCTGATCCCACCGGTGGCTTCGGTGGGAGTGGGATGCCGCAAGGGAATAAGCGATGAGGTGTTGGAGCAGGCCTATCAAATGCTTTTGGCCAAGGGGAACATTCATCCGGCCGCCGTGCGGGAAATTTGCAGCATATCGCTCAAGGCCAAGGAGCCGGGCCTTTTAACGTTCTGCCAAAACAAAGGACTGCCTTTTCGCACCTTTTCGGCCAATGCGCTCAACGCTGTCCAGGGGGATTTTTCCGCCTCCGCCTTTGTGCAGAAGATCACCGGCACCGACAACGTCTGCGAACGCAGCGCCGTTCTCGGCAGCGGCGGGACGCTGTATTGTAAGAAAAATGCGGGAAACGGTGTGACAATGGCAATGGCCGTGGCGCCTTATACCGTTCGTTTTTCAGGAGGTTTGGAAAGATGAAAAAAATTTTTATCATAGGGCTGGGGCCCGGCAATCCCGACGGAATGACGCTGGCGGGCAGAACCGCTTTAAAACAGGCGCAGCTGATCTGCGGTTATGGTATTTATGTAGAACAGGCCGCAGCGGTCTGCCCGGATACGCCGGTGTTTACCACCCCGATGACCGAAGAAATCAAGCGGTGCCGCCGGGCGCTGGAAAAAGCCTCCTGCGGGGAAACGGTGGCGATGGTATGCAGCGGGGATGCCGGCGTGTACGGCATGGCCGCGCCTTTACTGGAGCTGGCGCAGGAGTATCCGCCGGTGGAGATCGAGGTCGTTGGCGGCGTAACGGCGGCAATCAGCGGCGCGGCAGTGTTGGGAGCGCCGCTGGGCCATGATTTTGCGGTCATTTCGCTCAGCGATCTTTTGACCGATTGGCAGGTGATCGAGCGGCGGCTGGAAGCGGCGGCCCTGGGGGATTTCTGCGTTGCTTTGTATAATCCGGCCAGCCGGAAGCGCACCGGGCATCTGCGGCGGGCCTGTGAAATTTTCCTGCGGCATAAAGCGCCGGATACGGTTTGCGGCTGGGTGCGCAATATCGGGCGGCCGGGCCAGGAGCAGAAGATTTTGACGCTGCGGCAGCTGGCGGAAGAAAAGCTGGACATGTTCTGCACCGTGTTTATCGGCAACCGGGATACGAAAGTTGTCCAGAGCTGGATGGTAACGCCCCGGGGATACGGGAAAAAAAGCGCCCGGGAGAAATAGGCAGCCGCCTGATGAAATCTCGAAAAACAGACGGGAGGAAAAAGGATGAAAATTACACTGGTCGGAATGGGGATGGGGAATCCCGATACGCTGACCCGGGCCGCCTGGTCCGCGCTGGAACAGGCCCAGCGGATGATCGGCGCCCGGCGGCTGCTGGAGGCGCTGCCGCCGCATTTTGGCGGGCTGCGCCTGGAAGCCGTTGCACCGCAGGCAATCCTGCGGCTGATTGAAGAAGCGCCGCAGGAGAAAATCTGTGTTGTTTTCAGCGGCGATACCGGGTTTTACAGCGGCGCGAAAAAAGTGACCGCTCTTTTGCAGGAAAAGGGCTATGAGGTGAAAATCCACTGCGGCGTCAGCACGGTCCAGTATCTGGCAGCGCAGCTGGGCCGTTCCTGGCAGGATGTCCGCCTGGTCAGCGCCCATGGCGTGGACTGCGATGTGGTAGGGCAGGTTTTATGCGGGGAAGAAACTTTTTTTCTCACCGGCGGGGACATAACGCCGCAGACCATTATCCACCGCCTGTGCGCCGCCGGATTGGGCGGCGCGCAGGTGACGGTGGGAGAGGCGCTGTCCTATCCGGATGAACGGATTATCACCCAGCCGGCGCAGGCGCTTTTGGAACAGACCTTTGCGCCGCTCAGCGCCGTTTGGGTGCGCCGTCCGGCGCTCGATGCACCCGCCGGCTTTGGATTGGCTGATGAGCAGTTTTTACGCGGCGAGGTGCCCATGACCAAGCAGGAGGTGCGGGCGGCGATTTTGGGTAAGCTGTCAGTCCGGCCGGGGGAAACGGTTTACGACGTGGGTGCGGGAACCGGGTCGGTCGGCATAGAGCTGGCGCGGCTTTCTCCGCTGGTTCGGGTTTATGCCATTGAAAACGCGCCGCAGGCGCTGGATCTGATCGAACAAAACAGGGGGCGCTTTGGGGTTTATAACTTGACGGTTGTACCGGGGACGGCGCCGGATATCTTTGACGAACAGGATCTGCCGGTACCGGATGCTGTTTTTATCGGGGGCAGCAAAGGCCGGATGGGGGATATTATCCGGACGGTGTGCCAGAGAAATCCGTCTGTCCGCCTTTTGGTCAGCGCGATTGCACTGGAAACGCTGCAGCAGACCCTGGATGCCTGCAAGCAGGAAGGGCTGACGCAGATACAGGTGACGCAGATCGCAGTCAGCCGAACCCGGCCGGCCGGGCAGCTTCACCTGCTGATGGCTCAAAATCCGGTTTTTTTGATACAGGCTTCGCGATAAAAAAGGTTTTGGCGGCGCTGACCGATAAGGCAGCGCCGCCGTTTTTTGTATCTGCCAAGCGGCAGACAAGACACGTAAGGATCAAACCGGACACAGAGAGAGGCCCGGTTTGTCGAAAAGAAAAGTCGGTTTGCTCCATCTTGGAATATTTGAAAAACGCATGTAGCACTTTCCTTTTGGCGGAGAAGCCGGTATTTTTTCAGGCGGGCGGAACCTACGTCGAAAATCCTTTTGTCAGATCGTTTTATCCAAAGGACCCGTCTTTTGGCGAGAGTGAAAACGGCAGAGGGAGAGGATAGAATGCATAAAATTTTGATGGTTGAGGATGACGCTGCGATTCGGGGTGCGTTGGGCGGCATCTTTCCCGATGGGGTTATCAAGTGCAGGCAGCGGAAAATTTTCAGAATATCCTGGAGCAGTTTGAGGAATTCCAGCCTCACTCGGTGCTGTTGGATATCTCCCTGCCCTTTTTTGACGGATACTACTGGTGCCGCCAGATCCGGCGTGCCAGCCAAACGCCGATTATATTTTTATCTTCGGCCGGAGACGATATGAATTTGGTTATGGCCATTCAGTTGGGAGCGGATGATTTCATTCCGAAACCTTTCCGCATAGAGGTAGTGCTTGCAAAAATTCAGGCGCTTCTGCGCCGCACCTATTCCTTTGGCGCGCGGCAAAGCCTTGTGCGGTATGCAGATGTCTCCTTAAATCCCTGCGACGGGAAGGTTTGGCGGGAAGACGCTTTCATAGAATTAACCCGGAATGAAAGCCACATTTTGCAAATTTTGATGGAAGCCCGGGGCGGGGCCGTCACAAGAGAGAGCATCATCAAAAGCCTTTGGGAAGACGAAAGCTTTATTGATGACAACACGCTTACGGTCAATGTGGCCAGGCTGCGAAAAAAGCTGGAGCAGCTGGGACTTCCGTCTTTTATCAAAACCCGAAAAGGGGTCGGCTATTTTGTGAGGACCGAGCTGTGAGGCGGCGGGATTTGGTTTCAGGTTATTGCGCCAGCCGCGGCGGATGGATGGTTTTGGCTATGTGTCAGGCTTTTTTGCTGCCGTTGGTGTGCTGGCTGTATGGGCTGCCGCTGCGGCCGGTTTTCTATGCTTTGATTTTGATGGGCAGTGTCTTACTGCTTTTTATCGCGTTGGATTTTTGGCGCTTTGCCGGCCGGATCCGAAACCTGGAAGCAAAAAAGGCGCAGGCGCCGTTTGAAGCCTGGGACTATCCCGCCCATGGGCCGGAGGAAATGCTGTTTGCCGAAATCATCGAAAAAATAAAATCCGATTATCAGAATATGGAGCAGCGCCAAAAGAGGGAAAAGGCGGCGGCAGCCCAATATTACGCACTTTGGTCGCACCAGGCCAAAACGCCGCTGGCGGCAATCCAGCTGCTTTTGCAGGAGGAACATCCGGACCGAAACGCGCTGGAGCAGTCTGTGTTTCAGGCGCAGCAGTATATAGACATGGCGCTGCAATACCAGCGGCTGAACGATTCTGCCAACGATTTGCTGCTGCGCCGGTGCGTGCTGGAGGAAATTGTCAAGCAGGCGGTGAAAGAAGTTTCAATCCCTTTTATTCATAAAAAGATCAGGCTGGTTCTGGGCAGCCTGCAAGAAGAGGTCCTGACCGATTCCAAATGGCTGCAATTCGTCATCAGCCAGCTTTTAACCAATGCGGTGAAATATACGTCATCAGGCAGCGTGTTTGTCTGGTATGAGGGGACGACACTGTATATCCGCGACACGGGAATCGGCATCCGGCAGGAGGATTTGCCGCAGATTTTTGAATGGGGCTATACCGGCTGCAACGGACACATGCAGTCCCAATCCACCGGAATCGGGTTGAATTTGTGCAAAAGGGCGCTGACGATGCTGGGGCACACCATTGCAATCCGGTCACAGCCGGGGTGCGGCACAACGGTAGAGATCGGACTTGCCCGGCAGGAGCTGGAAACGGAGTAAAACCGATTCTTACAAAACTGTAAGGGAAAACCGGCAAAATGTAAGCCGGTTCGATGGAAGGGAAAAAGCGATTTGCTTATACTGAAAGGGCAAAAAAGAAACAGGGGGTTTTGACATGACGATTTTAGAGGTTCAGAACGTGAAAAAAATCTACACCACCCGTTTTGGAGGGAATCAGGTGCAAGCCCTGACCGACGTAAACTTTACAGTGGAGGAAGGGGAATATGTGGCGATCATGGGGGAATCCGGTTCTGGCAAAACCACGCTGCTTAATATCCTGGCGGCGCTGGACAAGCCCACCGGCGGGCAGGTGCTGTTCGCAGGCAAGGACACTGTCCGCATCCCAGACGGACAGAGGGCTGCATTCCGGCGGGATAACCTGGGGTTTGTGTTTCAGGATTTTAATTTGCTGGATACCTTTTCCATCCGGGACAACATCCTGCTGCCGCTGGTGCTGGCGCGAAAGAGCTATCCGGAGATGGCCCGCCGGCTGACGCCCGTCGCGCAAAAACTGGGGATTTCCGATCTGCTAGACAAATTTCCATACGAAGTGTCCGGCGGGCAAAAGCAGCGGACAGCGGTGGTGCGGGCGCTGATTACAACCCCCAAGCTGGTGTTGGCCGACGAACCCACCGGCGCGCTGGATTCCAAAGCAACCGACAGCCTTCTGCGGCTTTTTTGGGTAGATTAACGCCGAAGGACAGACGATTCTGATGGTGACCCATTCCGCCCGGGCAGCCAGCCATGCCGGACGGGTTTTATTTATAAAAGACGGCGTGGTGTACCATCAGCTGCGCAGGGGTGCGATGAATAACGAAGAATTGTATAGTAAAATTTCCGAAACCCTCACAGTCCTGGCGACGGGAGGGAAAGAGAATGCGTAGAAACTTTAATATCCGCATGGCGCTGACCAATATCAAAAACAATCAAAACATCTATCTGCCGTATTTTATGGCCGCGTCGCTGATTGTCATGCTGTTTTACAGTCTGCGTTCCGTGTCGTTTATGGTGGCGAACAGCACCGCCGCAGGCGGCGTTACCATGAGCGCTATGCTGCAGATGAGCTCCTGGATCTGCGGTATCCTTTCCCTGGTGATTTTGTTTTATGTGAACAGCTTTATTATGAAGCGGCGCAAAAAAGAGTTTGGCCTTTACAGCATTCTGGGTATGGAAAACGCCATATCGCGCTGGTAATGGCGTGGGAGGTGCTGATCACCGGCGCCATCGGCATTTTCTGCGGTATTGTGCTGGGGGCGCTGTTCAGCCAGCTTTTGTTTTTGCTTTTGCTCAAGATCGTCGGCTTGCCGGTGGCGCTGGAATTTGTGATCCCTTTTCAAGAGGCGGCGGCAACATTTGTACTGTTCGGCATTGGCTTTTTGATTTTACTGGGTTATGATGTCATAAGCGTCTGCCGCACCGATACCATCGCGTTGCTGCGCAGCGAAAAAGAGGGGGAACGGGAACCGAGGACAAAATGGCCCCTGGCGGCTTTGGGCTTTGTCACGCTGGGCGCAGGATATTGGCTGGCGCTGACGGTCAAAACCCCGTTCGATGCGCTGACGGTTTTCTTTCCGGCGGTGCTTTTGGTCATCATTGGCACTTATTGCTTATTTGTAGCAGGCAGCATTCTGATTTTAAAACTGCTGCGCCGAAACAAAAACTTTTACTATCAGCCGAAAAATTTTATTTCTGTTTCCGGTATGATGTACCGCATGAAACAAAATGCTGTGGGCCTTTCCAATATCTGTATTCTTTCCACTTGTGTCCTGGTCACCCTTTCCTCTACTGTCAACCTGTTTATTGGCGAGGAGGACATTTTACGCGCCCGCTATCCAAGGCAGATCATAACCAGCTGTGTGGTGGAGACCCGCCAAAGCGGCGAACAGTTGGTGCAGGCCTCCCGCCGCCATGCAAAAGACTATGGAATATCGGTCCAAAACAATGTGGGCTATGCCAATTTCAATTATCCGGCCCGCTGTGAAAACGGGGAGTTTTCGGCGTCGGACGGCGGGGATGCGCTGTATGAAATGGATGCCATTTCCTTGGCGGATTACAACTGCATCATGGGCACCCAGTTGCAGCTGTCCGGGCAGCAGGTGCTGGTGGCTTTGTCTGAAATGCAGCTGGATCAAGAGGAAATAACGCTGGAAGGGGTCTCTTACCACATCCGCGAAAAAATAGAAATGCCGGCGTTTCTCAGCCGCTTCAGCGGTTATCCGGGGGCGCTGATCGTGCTGCCAGATTACTCTCATCTGGAGGATTTGGTGCGGCGCGTCAATGAGGCGTTTGCCGGACGGGCTAGCTGCAATCTGATGTATTATTACAGCTACGATTTGTCCGCGGAGCCGCCGCAGGCGTATTACGACCGCTGCGGGAGGATCTTTTGCAAACCGTAAACCGCCTGGCGCAGACCGGCAGCGCCGATATGGCCCGGGAAGATTTTTATCAGTTGTATGGCAGCTTGCTGTTCGTAGGGATTTTCTTTATTTCCCTGTTTTTAATTGCAACGGTGTTGATTATCTATTATAAGCAGATTACCGAAGGCTTTGACGACCGTGGCCGTTTTGACATTTTACGCAAGGTTGGTATGAGCGACCGGAAAGTGCGCAGTACCATTAACAAACAGGCTCTCATGGTCTTTTTCCTTCCGTTGGGTATGGCGGTCGTTCATATTTCAGTGGCGTTTCCGGTTCTGTGCAAGCTGCTGCTCGCTTTTCAAATGGCAAACAAACCGCTGTTTTTCGGGTGTACCGTTTGCGCCGTTTTCCTTTTTGCACTGCTGTATTATGCCGTTTATCACGTAACCTCCAAAACTTATTACCGCATCGTGCAGGCGAAATGACGGTGCTCCCTCTGCCCGTGGAACCAGGCAGTTTGTCCAGCCTTTTTCCAATCAAAGACAAAGCAGAGAAAAACATCTTCTGCTGCCGGATAAGCGGTTTTAGATGGATGCCGGTGTTTTGCCATTTGCTCACCAGTCTGTGTCAGCGCTCTGATTTTGGTGTATCCGCAAAAGAATCTTACGGATTTCGGTAATGTTTTGGTAAGCGGTTTGATATTGCAGCGGATTCAATTCTCCCAGCGAATAGGATAAAGTGAACCGTTTCTGCATCTCGTCCAAAGCGGAACAGAGAAGCTGCGTCCCGGCGGAAAAAGGACGGTCGGCTTCTTCATTGGCCTCTGGATAAGATTTGGACAAGCTCATCAAAAAGAATCACTCCCTTTTTCTGGTCCTCGATGGATAAACGCTCGAACCGATCCAAAGAACCCAGAAGCGTCTGCGCCATATACAAATCAGAAGCGTCATAGCAATCGGAAAGCAGGGAGAGCGGATTGACATACAGCCTGTCGGCAATCTGTTGGACGGTGTCCAGCGTTGGATTGGCCTTGTAGGATTCGATATCCTGCAAAGTTGTTTTGCCAATTGAGAGCTCTTCGGAAAAATCGACCATAGATTTTTGTTCCAGAGACCGGTAAACATTCAGCGTTTCAGACAAATTCCTCTTTATATTCAAGAAATCTCCTCCTTTATTTCACGATAAAGGGAGAGACCGAAACAAGCAATGCCGAGATACAGGTTTTTAACGCCAACATATTGGTGAATGATAAGATGGAATATTTACCCTGAAATATTACGAAAAAAGGGGAAAAACACTACATTTTTACGAAAAACCGATGATTTAGTCCTGTTTTGCCCGGCAAAGCCTCCGCCTGTTGTCCACCGGGGACGGCCGGAAAGGGGAAGAGGAGGGCGTGCTGCAAGAAGGGAGCGGAAGAATATCCGGTTTGAAAGAAAAGAGAAGTCGGAATTTCTGAAATAAAACAGAGCAATCCCACACCATGACGTAAAAATGCAGATGTTTTGACGGATTTTTCCATCTATGCTATACTGAAAATAAATGTTACCGTGAAATGCAGTGGAAATGAGGGGTGGAGAATGGCCTGGAAAAAAATTTTTGCGCTGATGGCAGCTTTTCTGCTTTTTTGCTGTGCCTGCGGGGAAAAAACGCCTGTGTCCGATCCGGCTTTGCAAAAACAGCAGCAGGCGCTGCGGATCTTTTGCCCTGAGGAAGAGTATACCGATTTGTCAGACGCGCTGGCCGCGTTCCGCAGTAAAAATCCTCAGCTTACAGTGGATCTTGTGCGGTTTGATTCGGTGCAGGAAATGGAGGATCAGCTGGTGGCGCAGCTCAATACCGGCAGCGGGCCGGATATTGTGATTTTCAACCATTCCACCGGCCTGGACGTGCGAAAAATGGCCCGGTCCGGAGCGTTTCTGGATTTGGAGCCCTATCTGCAGGCGGACGCCTCCTACCGGCCGGAGGACTATTTGCCGGCGGCGATGGCTTGCTGCCGGTTCGACCAAAAGCAGTATCTGCTGCCTGTCGGCCTTATGCTGATGCTCAATGAGCATACCCGGCAAACGGCGCAGGAACAGGGAATCGTTCAGGGAAAAACCTCCTTGGATGACTATTACACCATGCTGGATACTTATGAAAAAGCCCACCGGGATGAGGCGGGCGTCATTGCCTTTTTCCGGTGCTGGATTGATTATATGGACGGCATAGGTTTTTCGCCGGCCCATCAGATGCTGGCTCTGTGCGGTGTAGACCTGGACGAAATCGACGATTCGGACTCGTCCCGGGAGCGGGTACGCCGGGCTGTGGATTGGTTCGGCCTCATCCGGCGTCAGGACGAGAAGCTGCGGTCCGCTTCGGATGATGTGCTGCAGTATGACCGGACTTTTACCTATTCTTACAGCACCCACGACCCGGTGATGACCTACTTTATCCGGCGGGTTACCGACCGGGAACTTTATAACGGAGAGGAGCTTTCCTGGTTTATGCCGCCTTCTGCCGACGATCCGGAACAGCTCTCCGGGCTGTTGGCGCTGTTTGGCGCAGTGACCAAGGATGCGGCTCATCCCCAAGAGGCGTATGATTTTCTGCGGATGGTGATGGATTGCTACGATCATGTCACACAGCCCGCTGTGAATTCCATGTGGTACACGCCTGCCTGCCGGGCTAATATCGTTTCGTCCATCGAATATTTTTCCGGGCAGGCGCGCATCTCGTCCAGCGGGGAAACGATTCCGGCTTTGACGGCGGAAGAGGGCAGCTTTTTGCTGGAATGCTATGATGCGGTTCATTCGGTTTGGCTGCCAGCCCCCAAGCTCGTGGGATTTTTAGAGAGTGAATTTGCCCCTTATTGGCAGGGCGAATCGGATTTTGAGGGTTGTTATCAAAGCTTTCTTGGCAAACTGCGTTTGTACCGGGAGGAATAATGGAGAAAACAGGGCCGGGATTTTTTCATCCCGGCCCTGTTTTTGGGTTCAGCGCGTAACCCGGATTTGCAGCTCGGTAACGAATTCCTCTTCTTTTCGGGTGTAGCGGTTGTCGATATGGTACAGCTCCAGCAGGTCCCCTATGGCGTGCATTCCCTGCGCATGAATTTCTTCCAGCAGCCGGCGGGCGTGGGATGGCGCAGCGCGGTAACTGCCGGTGTATACCAGGCAGGCATATTCCCCCTCCGGCAGCAGCAGGTCGTATTCTCCTGCGTCCTGTTCCAGCAGGAAAAAGACCGAATGATAGTGGCCGAATCGTCCTGCGCGGACTTCTTCCAGCCGCATCCCGGCGCCGATGGCCTGCCCACCCAGGTTCCGGATGGTATCCGCGTGGCGGTTATGCAGTTTTTTAATGGCAAAGTCCACCTCCTCATCGCGGGAGATATCGGTGTTAAACAAAAGGCAAGGGCGTTCGGAGATGGACCGGACAGAGATTTCGCCGGCGAGCAGGGCGGCGTGTTCTTTCAAATGCTTTTGCCGTTCGGAAATGGCCCGGTCAATTTGGCAAAGCTGCTGGATTTGCTGCCGGATCAGACGCTGCTCCTCTGCGAGCAGGGCCTGGGTGTTGCTGATGTTCAAATCGTCCAGATAGGCGCTGATCCGATCGGTGGAAAAACCAAGCTGCCGCAGATCCCGGATGATGGTCAGCCGGTAAATGTCCCGCAGGCTGTAAAGGCGGTATCCATTTTCGCCGCGGCGCGGCCGGATCAGGCCAAGGCGCTCATAATAGCGAAGGGTATCGGTGCCGACGCCGTACAGTCTGGCCAGCTCCTTGATCATATATTCGTTTTTCATCGAATCCTCCATTTGGTAACAGGAATCCAGCCGGGGAATCCTCCCAAGATGTTTGGGGGGAAACGGCGGATTGAAAGAATGCTTGACATTGGTATTATACCAACCTTTATACTAAATGTCATCGGGGAAAAATCGACCATTTATTGCAAAAGACAAGGAGTTTGTTAAAAATGAGTTTTCGCAACCAAACAAGGCGCTGGAACAGGCAGATGCTGTCTTGGATTTCGCCAAAGCAGCTGGCGCTGCTGCTGTTGGGAACGGCGATCCTCTCCTTTGGGATGCATAATATCCACCGGCGGGTGGGTATTACCGAGGGAGGCGTTTTGGGCATGGTGCTGCTGTTGGATCACCAGCTTTCGCTTCCCCCATGGCTGATGACACCGGTTTTGGATATCATCTGTTATTTGCTGGGCCTGCGCTTTCTGGGATGGGATTTCATCAAGCTTTCCGCAGTGGCCTCTTTGGGAATGTCCGCTTTTTTCCGGCTATGGGAGCAGTTTGCGCCAATGCTGCCGGATCTTTCGGCATATCCGTTGGCAGCGGCTTTGCTGGGCGGCCTTTTTGTGGGAATCGGTGTAGGACTAGTGGTCCGCCAAGGTGGGTCCAGCGGCGGCGACGACGCGCTGGCACTGGTGATTTCCAAGCTAAGCCGGTGCCGGCTGTCCAGAGCGTATTTGGTAACGGACCTGTCGGTACTGCTGCTTTCTTTGACCTATATCCCGTTTCAGCGGATTGCTTATTCTCTGGTGACGGTAACGGTCTCTTCCCTGCTGATTGATTGGATTCAAAATCTGGGCCGCAAAAAGCCCGGAGAGGACGCGGCGGCCGCCGGTGAGGCGCAGCCGTTGCAGTCGTAGATTCTGCCGGATTATTTAAGACCAGGCAGGCTGTCAGATACAGCCTGCCTTTTTTGCTCTGTTTTAAGGGGCGTGTTCGATATTTCGCCGGTAAACCTTATATTTTTTGCTTATGAATAAAGTGTAAATTTCTGCAAACAGGCGACTTTTTTAAGTTTCGTTTAAAGTTCGTTTTGTAAAATTCCTGTAAAACAAGTCAGGGAAGGAGGAATCTGACCAATGCAAAAGGCACAGGGCTTTCGCCATGAGTTAAAATATGGAATCGATCCGTTTTCCTATTTGGTTCTGCGTCAGCGGCTGTCGACTGTTATGCGCCGGGATTCCCATGCTGGAACGGACGGACGCTACCAGATTGTCAGCCTGTATTTTGACAACTGCTGCGATAAGGCGCTGCGGGAAAAACAGGATGGGATCAACCGCCGGGAAAAGTTCCGGCTGCGCCGCTATAATGATGATTGCTCGGCACTTTTTTTGGAAAAAAAGCAGAAGGTCAATGGGTTATGCCTGAAAACTGGCTGCAGGATACCGCAGGATGTCTGTATCAGGCTGCTCTCGGGGGAACCGGACTGGCTGCCGCCTGACGGACATCCGCTTTTGCAGGAACTGGACTTTCAGATGAAAAGCCAGCTGCTGCGCCCCAAAACGCTGGTGCGTTATCTGTGGGAGCCGTATGTTTATGAAGCGGGCAATGTGCGCATTACCTTTGACATGGCGCTCCAAAGCGGATTGGCCGGTATCGGATTTCTGGATCCGAAAGCAGTTTTTGTACCGGCCATAGAGCCGGGACGCATGGTACTGGAGGTGAAATACGACGCGTTTTTGCCGTCTTTCATCGCCGATGCCCTGCAAATCGGCCATATCCGGACAGGCGCGTTTTCCAAATACGCCGTCTGCCGGAAATTTGAATAATGGGAGAATAGGATCATGAGTTTTAATGATATTTTTAAGTCCAGCTTTTTGGAGAGCATCACAGAATTTTCACTTTTAGATACTCTCATTGGATTGGTTTTTGCCCTGGTAGTGGGTTTATTCATTTTTCTGATTTATCAAAAAACGCTGACTGGTGTGATGTATTCCTCCGGCCTGGCACTGACGATGGTGGGTATGACGATGGTGACAACGCTGGTTATTATGGCGGTCACTTCCAATGTGGTACTTTCCCTCGGTATGGTCGGCGCCTTATCCACTGTGCGTTTTCGCGCGGCAATCAAGGAGCCGGTGGAAATTGTATTTCTGTTCTGGTTCCTGGCGGCGGGTATCGTCATCGGCGCAGGCATGATCCCGCTTGCCATCATCGGTTCCGTCATCATCGGCGTGATTCTGCTTTTGCTGGCCAACCGCAAATACAGCGACAAACCTTATATGCTGGTTCTGCGCTGTGAAAATGAAAATGCGGAAACCGCGGCGATGGCCCTGTTGGATCAGTCTGGATGCCGCAGCAAGGTAAAAGCGAAGACTGTGACCCGGGACAGCATGGAACTGTCGGTGGAAGTGAAGTTGAAAGACGCGTCCACAAACTTTGTCAATGCGCTGAGCGCCGTGGAAGGAATGCACAGCGTGTCGATGGTCAGCTACAATGGGGAATATATGTCCTGGTAGGGGGGAGCGCCCGTGATAACAAGCAGACATATCCAGAAAGTTATTTGGGCGGCTGTGCTGACGGCTGTGTTGGTGCTGGGGATTTTAGCTGCCTTTTCCAATCAGCTTTCGTCGGGCATTTCTCTGTCCTATGAAGAAAAGCTTTTTGATACGGATCAGGTGATGACGGTCAACATCCGGATAGATGAGGACGAGTGGGATGATTTGCTGGAAACGGCCATTTCGGAGACCTATTACTGCTGTGACATCGAAATCAACGGAGAGACATATTACCGGGTTGGCATTCGCGCAAAGGGCAATACCAGTCTTTCCATGGTGGCCTCCAGCGATTCGGACCGGTACAGCTTTAAAGTGAAATTCGACGAATACGTGGACGGGCAGACCTGTTATGGCCTGGATAAGCTGGTGCTGAACAATAATTACTCTGACGCGACCATGATGAAAGAGGCGGTTGTTTATGATATGTTCGCCTTTTTAGATGTGGACGCCAGTCTTTACAACTATGCCCGGATTTCTGTCAACGGGGAATATTGGGGCGTATATCTGGCGCTGGAAGCAGTGGAGGAATCCTTTGCCCTGCGCAATTACGGCACCCATTACGGGAATCTGTATAAGCCCGACAGCATGGAAATGGGCGGCGCCGGCCGGATGAAGGATGTGGATCTGGATCAGATTGAGGATTGGTTCGGCTTTGGAACGGGCGAAAGCGGGCAAAGCCAGGCTTACAAAAGCGGGAATGCAGATTTTTCCGGGGGAACGTTTGATTTTCCTAGCGGTCAGCCGCCCCAACTGCCGCAGGGAATGGAGGATTTCACCGCGCCGCCCGACGGATTGGACGGCTTTGATTCTGCCTCATCGGAGGATGCCGTTTCCCAACAAGCGGATGGCGGGCCTGACGGTACTGCCGCGCCGCAGCAAGAAGAAACCGGAAATCCGGACAGCAGAACCCCATGGGAAGGCAGTCCGAATTTTGGAGGCGGGACGGGAGGATTTGGTTCGGGCAGCGCGGCGGCGCTTCATTATATCGACGACGATCTGGACAGCTATTCGGTGATTTGGGATTCGCAGGTGTTTTCCAGCACAAAAAGCGACCACAAGCGCGTGGTGCAGGCACTGAAAAATATCAGCGAGGGGACAAATCTGGAGCAGGCAATGGACGTGGACAGCGTTCTGCGGTATATGGCGGTGCAGACCTTTGTGGTAAATCTGGATGGCCTGAGCGGAAATATGGCACACAATTACTACCTCTATGAGAAAAACGGCCAGTTGAGCTTAATCCCCTGGGATTATAATCTGGCCTTCGGCGGTTTTCAGTCGTCCGATGCGTCATCGACGATCAATTTCCCGGTGGATACTCCTTTTTCTTCCGGCGTTTCGACAGAGGATCGGCAGTTTTTCATGGCGCTTTTAAATTTGGAAGAATACCGGGAGCAGTACCATGCCTATTTGTCGCAGTTGGTAGAGGAGTATGTCGATGGCGGGCGGTTTGATGAAGTATATCAAAGGATCCGCAGCCAGATTGATACGCTGGTAGCAGACGACCACACCTATGAGGAATACGATCAGGCGGCGCAAATGCTGTATCAGACGGTGCTTTTGCGGGCCGAAAGCGTGAAAGGGCAGATTGGGGGCAGCGTTCCTGCCACCACTGCAGAACAGCAGGAAAATCCCTCCCTTTTGATGGAAACGTCCTCCATTGATCTGTCCGTCATGGGCAGCATGATGGGCGGCGGCCGCGGCGGCATTCCGGGTTTTCGACCCGCGGCAGGATGGGACCGGCGGCGAAGATACGCAGCAGAACAGCACAGCAGATGACGGAACCAGTCCGCAGGGCAACGCAGATTCCGCCGTATCCGGTCCAACGAGCGGGGAGGTTGCCCCCGCGGCGCCGGATAACAGCGGCCCGGCGGATTTGCCGTCCGGAGAAAATGCGACCCGTCCGCCGCAGCAGAACGGCGAAATTCCCGCCCCGAACCAAAGCGGGCAGGGAATGCCCCAAAACGGCGGGGGAATGCTGCCAAACAGGGGTGAGGCAGGTGCCGCCATGGAGTCCTTGCCCAGCCAGGAACAAGAGCCGTCTTCCTCGGAAAGCACTGAGGTGTCCGGGGCGGAAAATGATTCCGGCGCAGCAGAATCCTCCGCTTGGAACGGCGGGAACGCAGGGCGCCAAGGCGGGAAACCCGGCGGGCAGATGCCGGGTAGTTCGGATATGCCGGCGGGAGGTACAGGATCGGCTACTGTTTCAGCCCAAAGCTGGCTTTTGCTGGGCGGGTGCCTGCTGTTGATAGCACTGGCTGTGTTTGCAGCTGCCAAATGCCGCCGCTGAGAAGGCGAGGACGAAGAAGAATATGGAATCAAAAAAGCAGGGAATCCCCCTGCTTTTCTTTGGAAATCCTTTGGCGGATTGCTTTCGGCTTCGTTTTCCTTTGCGGACAAAAATGTTTTGAGCTATCCCCGTTTCGGTCGGACAGCAGGGAGCATTCTGTTATGAATCGACGAAAAAATTCCTTTCCGGCTGCCGCGCGGAGCTGCCGGAGAAAAACCGGCCGTCATTCATTGCCATATAAAAAAAGACGGTTGCAAAACGAATCATAACACGCGCCAAAAGAGTCTGTCCCCTGAAAGTAGGGGGCAAAGGAGGTTGCGAAAAACTCTTTGTATTTGGGATTTGGCAGCTGAAAATCGCCAATGGATTCCCAAAGGCGAAAAACATCCTGCGCCGATGGAAGGGCAAAATATCCTACCCCGTCCTGAAAAAAGGACTGGTAAGCAGAAAGGCCTTTCATGATATCCCTGCCGAGATCGGTGTAAAGCGAAGAAATACAAAAAGTATTTTCCCAGTAAATCTTTGTCCAGTCAAGCTCCCGGGCCGCATTTGCCTTTTGTGATTGACTGTCGATAAAAAGGGCGCAGTCACCACTTGACGGATATTCTCCTTCCAATCGGGAGTATCCGCTCTGTCGGAGAATTCTATGCCATTGGCAGCCATCATGAGAGAAATGTTGTCAATATTCGTCTGATAGCGGTAGAAGCTCAAGGAAAAAGGATCATTCTCATGTTGTAACGCGTGGCTTTGAGCAGCTGTAAAATAGTCTGTAAGAGAGGTGACGCCCTGTTCCAATCCCAGCTCTTCCAGCAGGGATTTGGGGCTGAAGGCGGCAAAAGACATGACGCTGAACGGTAAAAAGTATTGTTCCCCGTCAATCGAATGATCCTTCGTCACCGCCGGCAAATAGTTGTCTGCAAAAAAGGTTTCATCTGCTGCAATCAACTGGGTAAGAGGATAAAATGCCATCGCGCCGGCAAGCTTTTCAAAATCCAGTGTGGTGGAATAATCGAACAAAACAACATCCGGCGCATCTTTGGTGTGAATGCGCCCGATCAGATCATCCTCCATCTGCCGGGATGTTTTAAACTTCTCGATTGACAGGCGCACATCCGGATATGCTTCCCGAAAAGCCAATAAACTGCCGGAGAGATTGGCGCTTTCCAGACAGTAGATTTCCAGCTCTTTTTCTTTATCTGCGAAAGAGGAGTCGGCCGGCGGTTGTATGGTTTGCATTTTGCATCCGCCTAACAAGGAGAAAAGAAGCATAAAAACAAGAAAAAGCCATAAAAACGGTTTCATTTCATCGCTCCTTTCTGCACCAAATGATACAAGCGCGCTTTTGTTATTTTTCCAGGCGTACGGCCATCCCATTTTGCAATGGCTTACTGGTTTCGTAGATGACCTGGCCGTCGTTTGGAAAGTAGGTCAGCGCCACCTGCCCTCCGGCAACCTCTTCCGCCGCCGCGTGGCATTCTTCCACGTAATATTCGGTACCCCAGACCCGTTCCCGTTCTCTGAGGACAAAAAAGGTGGCATCGGTTTCGTCAAAGGTCACGGCGGATGTGGGGATAACGCCTCCATGCTCGTGCTTGCCCTGGCTTTGGGCCGTAAAGGCCACTGCCGCGCCGTCTACCATGCCGTAATCCATCGACTCCGGCAATTGGGCTTGGTAAATATACCGGTTAGTCTTTGGCTCATAGACCTTGCTGGTAACAGACAGATCCATTTTGGTGGGCACCGTCCGATTATTCTCCCGTACCTGCAGCTGGATGCCTGCAAGCGGGGTGCCGCGTTCAAAATAAATAGCGTCGTTGGCAGACATGTCCCAAGCCAGATAGGCCCGGTCAGTAACGGTAATACCGGAAAAGAGCGGCGTCCCCACTGCGACGCGGTCGCCGGGAGAAACCAGTGCCTGCACCTTTCTCCACGATGTCTGGGCAGTCAGTTCCCCGCTGTCCGCCGCCTGTTTGAGCAGCCGGTATTGTTCGTTCAGCGCCTCTTTGGATTCTTCGTCCACGCCGTCCAAAAGGCCGCCGTTCAGCTGCTGCTCCAGTTCGGTGAGCTGCGTTTGGATATCGTCGGGGGAGAATCGGATGACCACCCGCCCCATGCCGACGTCCTCGCCGTCTTCGAAAAGGACTTCCTCCACCGTCGCGTCAAACACAGAGACATATTCCTGCTGTTTTTCTACCCGGTGGTAGTGAGCAACAATGGTGCCCTCAAAGGTCAGCGCCGTTTTGACGGCGCTTTTTGCCTTCACCACCGGCATGTTTTCCGTATAGATGCTCATCCCCACCGCCCAGCAGGCATAGAAAAAGACAAAAAAGCCGATCAGCAGGACCAGTATTTTTTTCTTTCCAGACAAAAGAACCCCTCCTTTCTCATTTGATCCGGCCGGGAGCCGTATGAGAAATCCCTTCGATCAGGTAATCCTGCAGCAGCAGATATGCGAGAAAGACCGGGATGACAAAGACAACGGCCAGCACAAAAGCTTCGGAAATATTTTGCTGCGACAGATATTTGAGCATAATGGACATCGGCTGCCAGCTTTTTTCCCGCAGCAGCATGAAAGGCTGCTCGATCATGCTGAAACAATCGATCAGCGTCAGGATCGTCAGCGCCGCAATACCCGGCGTGGCCTGCGGAAACACAATCCGCCAGAAGATCCGCCATTCGGATGCGCCCTCCAGCCGCGCCGCTTCGATGGAATCATCCGGAATGCTGCGAATGAACTGATACATTAAAAAAGCGCCGAAGGGAGAAAAAGAGCAGAATGCAATCAACGGGAACCGGGATTCCATCAGGTGCATGGTGTTGAAAAAGATGAAAAACGGCACCAGAGTCACCTGCACCGGCAAAAGCAGAATGATGATGTAGGAGATCAAAAGGGCTTTCCGGCCCGGAAACCGGAATTTAGACAGCCCATAGCCGGACATGGTGCACAGCAGAATGGTCATGAGGAGAATCGGTACCGAAAGGAGGAGAGTGTTGTGAAAGGAATAGTACCACTCCAGCTCCGTGCCGAAGAACACCCGGATATACTGCCGAATACCCAACGGTTTTGGCCAAAGCTGAAGCCGAATCGCTTCGCTGCCAAGGCTTCCATAAGCGTCCCGCACCTGCTCCGGCGGCATCAGGGAATGGATGACCGTAAACAAAAACGGCACCATCACCAAAAGGGAAAATAGGGCTATAAAGCCATAAAGAAGTGTTTCACCGGGTCTTCTTCTTTTCCTTTTTGTCACTTGCTTCTCCTCCCTCCTCTAAAATACCGCTGAATCGGATAAAGAGAATGATCACAACCATCAGGATGCACAAAAAGGTCAGCGATGCGGCGGATAACCGCTGGTAGTTGAGCGTTTCCATATTGTTGTTGATAAAGTTTTGCAGCATATAAACGCTCTCATGAGGGTATTCTCCCATGAGCAGATAGGACTCCCGGAAAATCTTGAATACGCCCACAATGGCGATAATCGCGCTGAAAAATAACGAGGAAAGAATCTGTGGAAAGGTGATGCGCCAAATCTGCGTCCAAACGCCGGCACCGTCGCAGCGGGCAGCTTCGTATTGGGCGCGGTCAATACCCGCCAGGGCGGATAGCAGAATCACCGTGCAGTAACCGCAGTTTTTCCAAAGATACAGGGCGATCAGGATCCAAAAGGCATAGGGCGATTGCTGTAAGTATAGCGTTTTACTGCCCATCCACTGGTTGAGCATGCCGCCGGAGTCCAAGAAAATCTGACAAAAAAGGATGATGACTGCCGATGGGATGACCATCGGTGTGATCAGGCCGCTCTGCATCCATTTGATCTTCCGGCTGGAATACAAAAGCAGATGATGGAATCCCACCGAAAGGAGAAAAGAAATCCCGACCAGAAGAAGAACGCCGACGGCCGAAAATCGGAACGTATTGCCCAAGGCCAGCCGGAACGTGCCGGAATTCCAAAGATCCCGGTAGTTGGCAAGCCCCGAAAAGCCCCCGCTTTTGGCGGTCATGGAGTAATAGACGCACAAGGCCAGCGGGCAGAGAAATACAAATAAAAATCCAATCAGCTGCGGCAGGCAAAACCATAATCCCGTGCGCGACAGCCTTGCTTTTAACGTGTTTCGCCCCATATTTCCCTCCTTCTGCCGGGATGCCTCGCCAGGGAATGCGGGTTTTCTGCAAGATATGATATTTTAATCATACGAAATTTTTTCGATATTGTGTATCCGCAGAATCGATAAAAAATGCGGGGAAAGTTTATGGACCTTTTTTGCGGATTTTTGTAGGAAAGTTACTGTTATAAGGTTTTATATCAGATTTTTTGCAGCCTTGACCGGCAGACAAAGCAGTTGAAAAGAGCGTGAAAAACCATGGATTTTCTTTTTTGAGGCGGATTTTTGCAGAGAAGGCGCGTTTGATATATGGAATAAATTGTAAAATTTTCGGACAGCGATGAGAACCGATTCCTTCTTTTTCGACATTTGGCCGCCGCGCGATTGTCGAAACGTTGGAAAAGGGCGCAAAATCAGGCAAAATACGGCGACGAAGCGATCAAAATAGCGCACAAACTTCATGGAAAAAGTTCATGCAGTCCATTCATTGTCAGCCCCAGGGAAAACGTGATAGTATTTGGATAGACAAAATGTTGCGGGAAAAACGTTTTTGGAGGAATCATCGACATGCAAGCTACAAGAAAGGTCATAATCGCAGACGAAAGCCGGGAATTTGCCGTTCCCTGTGCAAGTTTGTTAAAAAGTTTTGGAGTAGAAGCCATTTTGGTGCCGAAGGATGGAGAAGCGTTGTATGAGGCAATTGTTGCGCAGAAGCCGCAGGCTGTTTTATGCGATGTGTTCATGCCTCACAGCGACGCGATTGGCGTGATGAAACGGGTGCGGGAAGAGGATGATCTGCCGCAGCCGCAGTTTATGGTTCTTTCCGGATTCGACAACGTCATGCTGCAAAACGAGGTCATGCAGTCCGGGGCACGGTACTATTTTCTAAAGCCCTTTGATCCGGAGGTGCTGGCCGAGCGGATTGTGCAGCTGTTGGGCAGCGCGTCGGAAGAAAACGGCAAAAATATCAAGACGATACCGCTGGGTGCCGGTGGACAGGATATGGAATTAATGGTGACGGAAATGATTCATCAAATCGGGGTTCCGGCCCACATCAAAGGCTATCATTATCTGCGGGAAGCAATTTTGCTGTCGGTAGAAGACCCGGAGGTCATGAATGCAGTGACCAAGGTGCTGTACCCCACAGTCGCCAAGAAATTCGGAACCACCCCTTCACGGGTGGAGCGGGCCATCCGCCACGCTATCGAAGTGGCATGGGATCGAGGGGATGTGGATACGCTCAACTCCTATTTTGGCTATACCATCCACAATTCCCGCGGAAAGCCCACAAACAGCGAATTTATCGCCATGCTCAGCGATAAGCTCCGCCTGACGCTCAAGGTTTCTTAAAAAAGCCGGGCCCGGTGCGGCAGAACGAACGGAAATATCCCAAAAGGCATAGGGATTTTTATGGCAGGGGCGGCAGCGCCCCTGCCTTTTTGTATGGATTTCTTGTTCTGTAAAAATTTTCGTATGGCGGGCTGTTTGGGGTATTTGCCGGATGCGCCGCTGGTTTAAAAGCGAAAGAACAGGGATTTTTTTGCGGTGGATTTTCAAAGGAAAAAGAAAAGATCCAGGAGATAAATGGATAAAAAGCACTATTTTATATTGAAATATGTAAAATTTTTAGATATAATAACAATATAGCTGGGAGAAAACGGAAGCGAGGAGGCTGGATGATGTTTTGCTTCACGCTGGCGCTGAAAGAAGAGCAGGAGAATAAATTGGAAGAGCTTTACAACTGGTACCATCTGGACCTGATCCGTTTTGCCCATTCCATAGTAAAGTCTACCGAGGAAGCAGAGGATATCGTTCAGGAGGCGTTTATCCGTATATTCCGCAACATCGCCAAAATAGAGAACTCGACGGATCGGGAAGCAAAAAATTTCATGCTGATTACAGTGCGCCGCTTATGCTATACCCATTTGGCGCGTAAGCGGCTGCACCTCACGGAACCCATTTCAGAGGAGGAGCGGGAACCGGAGGATGATCCGGTGTAGTCGCAGTTTTCGGTGAAGCATTTGCAAAGCAGAATGGTTTTTATTATAAAGGGCTTTTCGCAGCAAGAACAGCAGCTTTTGGTGTACGGAATCTTAAAAAAGTATACCTACAAGGAATTGGCGGATCTGTTTGGGATGAACGAAAAAACCGTTTCCGTTAAGCTTTCCCGCATCCGCAAAAAGCTGCGCCGGGCGCTGGAACGGGAGCCCGGTTGAAGCGGTTACGCACCCCTCATTAACTTAATAAATAAACTTAACGTGCCCTCATACGGGGGCATAGCTCAGCTGGGAGCCCGGTTGAAGCGGTAAACAACCCCCGCACTAATTGAATAAGAAATTACTCAGCGCACCCCTTACATGGGGGTATAGCTCAGCTGGGAGGGAGAATGGGCAGAATGAACAGTGCGGATGAAAAGGTTTTTGAAGAGGCCTTATCCGGAGCGCTGGCAGATATCCAGTCAGATTGGGAGAATCCGGATGCGCTTTTGCTTGCCTGTAAAGATGCCCTGCCGCCGGATTACGTCCCTTCCCGCCGGTTTTCCAGAAAAATGCAGCGCCTGCTGCGCCGCTCAAAAAAAACGGCGATTTGGTTTTTCCGGCGCAGGCAAACGCTGGATTCCCAGATTGGCAGTTGTTTTGTCGGTGGTATTGCTGAGCTTTGCGGCAGTTGACGCCGGAATCGGATTAAAAAGGCGAATCCATATTGATCAGTTTCCCACCCACACGTCGTTCCTGCTGGAGGCCGCCGGCCAGAACAGCCTGCGGGAGGGGGATTTCAGCTGGGTGCATCTGCCTTCTTATGTGCCGCAGGGCTTTGAGGTGCAGGAGGTCAAAAGCAGCCCCAGATCGATTCTCATCGATTATCGGGATGGCGAAAAGGTTCTGTATATTTCCCAGCGATATATGGAAATTGACGGAAACGCCAGTATCCAGATTGCCACGGAGGATGCCAAAACAGAATATCTGGATGTGAATGAGAACCGGGCGCTGTATGTGGAGAAAGAAGGATGGCGAAAGATTTATATTTTTGAAAACGACTGTTTTACCAAGATCCGTTCCAACGGGCTTTCCAAACGAAAGCTTTTAAAAGTGGCGAAAAGCCTGACTGATTTGGAATAACTTTTGCTTTGCAACGAGGGGAAAGCGTGGGCTTCTCTTTGGTGCGGGCGCGGGAACTTTGCAGCGGGGAAAACAAGCACGGAGATTTCTCCGAATTTTGTAGGAAACTGTAACAAAGCTGCTTGAATCATGGTTTTCCTGATAAAAGGGCTTTGGAAAGCAAAGCTTGGACACAACGCAGTTAAAAGGAAAAAATCTGTTGGGGAACGAGCTTTCCTGTCTGGGAAAATAAATGGCTTTCGCCCATGGCAAAATGGCAATGGGGATATTCGGAGATAGGCGGACGGCCTGCAAAGCGGTTCCGGAAAAGGATATGGCCGGGTGATAAAGGGGTTCCGTCCCGGCCCGGTCAAAGAAACACAGCAGGCTTGCGAAAGCTTGCTTTTTTTATCTGTTGGCGAGGAGGGTGGATGATGAAAGGAAAGAAATGGTGGAGCTTGTTGTTGGCAGCGTGCCTTTTGCTGGCGTTTTTGCCTGCCAGTGCAAAAGACGTACCCTGTTCTGTCTGCGGGCAGATACACGAAGGGGACTGTCCGGTAACGGCGGCAAGGGAAAAGATTGACGGGCTGCCCGCACCGGACGAGGTGGAGGCCATGAACCGGGAGAAGCAGGAACAGGCCAAGGAGCAGATGCGGCAGGCGGAAAACGCCTTTGCCGCATTGAATCCCGAACAGCAGGCGATGGGTGATTGGCAAAAGTTTTCGCTGTTACAGGCGTATTTTGCCGCGCATAATGTGCCGGAAACCATCGTGATTACACAGGATGGCACGGTGCTGGATCTGCAGGGAAAAACGGTTACCGGGCCGGCTGGAGCGCCGGCGGTTTGGGTTTGCGCAAAAAATGTAACCATCTGCAACGGCATCATACAGGGTGCCGCAGGCACGGCGGAGCAGAAGAGCGGGATCGGAATTCAAAATGACGGGACCAATCTGACACTGGGAGAGAATCTGAAAGTATACGGCGGCAGCGGTGCCCCTGCGGATACGGTCCTGCCGGCGGGAAACGGAGAGGCCGCTGTGAAAAACAGCGGGTCGATGGTCCTGTCCGGCGCGGCCTTAACCGGCGGCAGCGGCGGAGCGGAAACACCGCAGCAACCTCAAAAGGGCAACGGCGCCTCTGCTGCACATTTGCAGGTAGGGTCAAAATTGGAGCTTCGCAGCGGAACGCTGACCGGGGGCAGCGGCCATACCGGCGGCGCTGCGATTCGGATGGAAGCCGGTTCCTCTCTGATGGGTAAAACAGCCAGAGCAACCGGAGGGGCTGGGAGTATGGCCGGCGGCCATGCCATTGCAGTCAGCCAGGGTAATTTGGAAATCCAGGACGGATTTTATACCGGCGGCATGTCCTCTGCGGGAACCGGTGGAAATGGACTCGCCGTTTTGTCCGGTGAAGAATCGATCAAGCTGACCGGCGGCGTTTTTTCAGGCGGTGCGGGGCAGACGGCGGGAAATGCGGTCTCCACCACCGGGTCGGCCGCAGCTTTGTTAGGCGAGTTTTCGCATTATCAGCCTGCGGACGGCAGCGACGCGGTAGATGCCGGCCAGCCTGTTTTGCCAAAAGCCGTCCAGGTCAAAACGGTACTGCCGGTAGCCTATATTGGATCGACGCCATACACCAGCCTACAGCAGGCCGTACAGGACGCCGGGGACAAAGCAGTGATTGAGCTGGCGCAGGATCTTGCGTTGGATCAGCCGCTTGCCGTGTCTGCCAAGGCACTGACCTTAACCGGGAAAGATGGCGGATCTTATACCGTTTCCCGCAAAGATTCCTATTCCGGCAGCCTGGTATCGGTCGAATCCGGCGGACAGTTGACGCTAAAAAATATCATACTGGACGGCGGCGCGATTTGGAGCGCCGAAACGTCCGTACTGCGCCGGCAAAACGGCGGGGCAAAATCCCAATCTCCGCTGGCGGTGGTTCAGAGCGGGACTTTGGTTTTGGATGCCGGAGCGGCGCTGCAAAACAACGACAATGAAAAGGCGGAGAAACCGGCGGCCGGCGGTGTAATGGTATTGGAAGGGACACTGGTACTGACCGCAGACGCAGCGGTCCGGGATAACCGTGCGGCGGCCAATGCAGGCGGCGTTTATCTGGACGCAAGTGTGCTGCGGATGGAAGCAAACGCGTCTGTCTGCCATAACAGTGCCGTCGCCGGGAGTGAACAAAGCGTGATGTCCTGCGTAGGCGGTGTGCAGGCGGTGGCCGATTCTCAAATCCTGCTGGGCGGCAGTGCCCGGATCTTTGAGAACGCAGGAACCGGCGGGGGCGTCACCCTGTCGGACCGTGCGGTTTTGACTGTTTCGGACAACGGTTCCATCAGCGGAAACCGCGCCGTGATAGGTACGCTGGCGGGGAAGGCTGTTCATACGGGCGGCGGCGTATCCGCTGAACGGGCAGAATCGGTGCAGGTGGAAGGTGCGGCGGTGATTTGGGGCAATTTTGTGGAAGACGCCGCCGGCAAACGGATTTCATACAATAACCTTCTTTATCTGGAACAAAGCGAAACAGCGGGCGCTCCGGTGTCCGTAACCGGGGCTTTGGATGCAGCCGCGAAGATTGGCGTGGGGCGCTATCGCCTGACTGGGGAGATGGGCTTTCTTCCGGTCTCCGGCGCTGCGGTGTTATTTTCCAGTGAGCAGGCGGCGTTGGCGGGAAAGGCTGCCTTCGCCTGTGATGACGGCAGCTTTGCCCTTTGGCAAGACGGCGCGCAGCTGTATGCAAAGCCGGCGGTTTCCTATGATTTGACAGGAAAGGTCACCCGCGGTGAAAAACCTGCCGCAGGTGCAAAGGTAGCGTTCAAGCGGGGAAGGAATGTGATAGCGGCCGGGGTGGTGCAAGACGACGGAAGCTATGGGATCGAAACCATTTCGCCGGGGTTGTACCAGATGGTCGTTTCCCTGGCAGATGGGTCGCTGACCATGACCAGCATGGTATGTCTCACGGATCAGACAAAACGCTGGGATGTGGTGCTGCCGCAGAGCAATACCAGCAGCGTGGTCCAGGTTCTGACCGACACGGAATGGATCGTCGGCGGGCTGGACAGCATGTTCTCCCCGGATCTGGTAGGAGAAAACGCAGACTCAGCCGCCGGTGTGACGCAGAAAGATCTGGCTGCGGCGGCCAGTGGCGGTTCTGTTATTCTGACAATGACAGTGAAGGGCGAAGAGACCGCCTGTTTGGACTGCAAGGCCCTGACAGACCGCCTGAAATCCAAAAGAACGTTCCGCCAGGAGTTGCTGTTTGATATTTCGGTGCAGAAACAGACTGTCGAAAACAAAAAGGCGACCGCCGCGCAGGTGAACTGCCTGCCGGAGTCAGTCGAAATCCATATCCCGATACCATCGTCTTTGCAGGGAAAGAAAGATTGGATTGCTTACCGGTTGCACGGCGGAAAACTGCAATCGCTCACGGCTTTGGAAAACAGGGATGGGGAATACCTGGAGGTTCATAGCGGGGAGTTGATTTTGCATCTGCGCCGTTTTTCGCCTTATGCCATTGGCTGGGAAAAGTCTGGCGGCGCCGGGGAGCAGGAGCCGGATGAACCGCAGAGCTTTGAAGAAAAGCAGGACGCTTTTTGGGAGAGTGTGGCAAACCAGATCAAGCGTGCCCAAAGCGGTGATACCATCACGGTAGACGCGGGCGATTTTACCGATATGAATTGGCGGGTCATGTCCGCTTTGCGTAATCATCCGGGCGTGGCGTTAAAAATCCACTGGAATGGCGGTAAAACCTTTCTGATCCCGGCAGGAAAAGCGCAGCCGGACAACGGCTTGAGTTATGATTCGCTGTACCAGTTGGAAAAGCTTTATGCAGAGCCCGACGGACACCATAACGAGGGTTTATCCAAACCGGCGCCATCTTTGCCGGCCGTGCAGCCCAGTGCTTCTTCGGTTCCGCCTGTCGAAAGCTCCCTGCTCTTGGAGACTTCCTCATCCTCCTCGGAGCATGTGCCGGAAAGCCTGCCGGAGATCCCTTACGACCAGCCGGATCCTGCGCAGCCGGAAGAGGACCTGTTCCATATCAGTGCCGGCGTGATTTTGGCGGGTGCCGGTATCCTGACCGCGTTGATTGTCGGCATCTGGGCGGTGGCGTCTCATCGCCGCAGGAGAAGAGAGATCGAATAAAAACAGAGAAGATCCTCTGCCTTTGGCAGAGGATTTTCTGGCTTGGATTGCGGGAAACCACGGGATTTGATACAATAAAGAAAACAGGAGGAGGGAAACTGCCGTGTCGAAATCGACCAATCAAAAGAGAAAGCTGCTGTGCTTGATGCAAATTTTGCTGGAGCAGACCGATGAGGACCATTTCCTTCCTTTGGCCCGCCTGACGGAACTTTTGGCGCAGCAGGGGATAGAAGCGGAGCGAAAAAGTTTATATGACGATATGGAGCAGCTGCGTCAGTTCGGCGTGGATGTGGAGTTCGTAAAAGGGAGCGGCTATCATGTGCCGAACCGTACCTTTCAGCTGGCGGAGTTAAAATTGCTGGTGGATAGCGTGCAGGCGTCTAAATTCATCACCTGCAAAAAATCCATGGAGCTGATCAAAAAGCTGGAAAGCCTCACTAGCGTGCATCAGGCCAGGCAGCTACAGCGTCAGGTATTTGTGGCGGGCCGGATTAAGGCGATGAATGAGAGCGTGTATTATAACATCGATCGGATCCACATGGCCATTGGCCAAAACCGCCAAATCGGATTTCGGTATTTTGAATATACGGTGGAAAAAAAGCGGCGGTTCCGTCATAACGGCGCCCAGTACCGCATCAGTCCCTTTGCCTTAGCGTGGGACGATGAAAATTACTATATGCTGGGATATGATGCCCAGGCGGGAATTTTAAAGCACTACCGGGTGGATAAAATGACCGAAATACAGCCGTTAGATGCGCCCAGGCAGGGTAATGAGCAGTTTCAAAAGCTGGATATGGCGGACTATTCCCGGAAGGTGTTTTCCATGTTCGGCGGCGAGGAGGAGATGGTCCGGCTGCGTTTTGAAAACCGGCTGGTTGGCGTGGTGATGGATCGGTTCGGCAAAGACGTCACCGTTTTTCCAAAGGAGGACGGCTTTTTTGAAATCTATACCCGCGTGGTGCTGAGCCCCCAGTTTTACGGTTGGATCTTTGCCCTTGGCGAGGGGGTGCGCATCCTTTCACCAGAAACAGCGGTGCGGGGAATGATGGAACAGCTTTGCCGGGCACAGAAATGCTATGAGGTGGGTGGCGATTCCCCCAAAAGGCGATAAATCATTTGAAACGTTATGAAAAGCCCGCTGATTTTTTAAAAATTGGCGGGCTTTTCATCATATACACAAAAAAAGAGGGGCCAAATGGCCCCTCTTTTGGAAAATGCGGATTTTTGCTTACACAACCAGGAAGAATTTCACTAAGAACAGAACGGAAATGATGTAAGTAACAAACGAAACATCTTTGGCTTTGCCGGTGAAAACTTTGATGACAGTGTAGGCAATCAGGCCCAGTCCAATACCATGGCCGATCGATCCGGAAATCGGCATGGAAATGAGCATCAGCGCAACAGGAACGATTTCGGTCAGGTCGTCGAAATGAACATTTTTCAGTCCGCTGAGCATCAGAACACCGACATAGATCAGCGCTGCGGAAGTAGCGGCAGCGGGAATGATCGCGGCAATGGGAGCGATGAAGATGCAGGCCAGGAAGAGGATACCGGTGGTCAGCGCGGTCAGACCGGTGCGGCCGCCAGCCTCAACGCCGGAAGCGGATTCCACGAAAGTGGTAACGGTGGAAGTACCGGTGACAGCACCGGCAATGGTACCCACGGCATCGGCGACCAGCGCTTCTTTCATTTTCGGCATTTTGCCGTTTTTGTCCATCATACCGGCGCGGGAAGCGGTACCTACAAAGGTGCCGATGGTATCAAACATATCGATCATGCAGAAGGTGATAATCAGGGTGATGATCGTAAACCAGCCGATCGAGAAAAAGGTTTTGAAATCAAATTTGAACAGGGTGGTCGCAGCCATGTCGGCAAAAGGCGGAACAAAGGAAGCAGTTGCCAGAGAAGCGAACGGGTTGTTGCCTAGGAAGATCGCTTCGCCTGCCCAGTAAATGATGCAGGAAATCAGCATACCCAGCAGTACGGCGCCTTTTACACCGAGTTTTGCCAGGATACAGATGGCGAACAGGCCGACAAACATGGTAACGACGGTCAATACCATTTCCGGGTACGCATCGCCCATGTTGCCTTTGATGACCGAGGGAGTCAGGGCGCCAAAGAAGTCACGCATGACATAGAACGGACCGCCGTCCGCCGAATAGATGCCCACGTTGGAACCCAGGCCGATGTTCATCAGCATCAGGCCAATGCCGGGCGCAATGCCCATCCGCACGCCCAGGGGGATGCAATCGACGATTTTTTCCCGGATGTTCAGCAGGGAAAGAATCAAAAAGATAATGCCTTCAATCAGGATAATGCACAGCGCCGCCTGGAAGGATTGCAGGTAGCTCAACCCCGTCAGGCTGACGATGTTGGCAACCACAACCGCAAAGAAGCTGTTAAGCCCCATGCCGGGCGCCAGGGCAAAGGGTTTGTTGGCCAGAAATGCCATGACAAACATTGCAATGGCGGAGGCAATGCAGGTAGCCAGGAACACGCCGTTCCACAGCTGGCTGCCCCTGTCGAAGCCGGTGAGCAGATTGGGGTTCAGGGCGATGATATAAGCCATCGTCATGAACGTGGTCAAGCCGGCCAGGATTTCGGTCTTTACGTTTGTACCGTTTTCCTTCAGCTTAAAAATTTTCTCCATTGTTTTTCTCCTTCTCAAAAATTCCTGTGGAATAAACACCCACTAAACCATATTGTACTAAAAACTGACAAAATTTTATATAGCGATTTTATACAAACTTGTTCCCTCTTTCTGCACAAGCAGACGGAAAAGGCGGTTTTGTCTGCACAATTTTGAGAAAAAAAGCGTCTGCCCCGTTTTTTATCCAAACGAAGTGGACGCAGAGCAAAAGTATGGCAAATTAAGCCTGGCCGGAAAGACCCTCGGTGACATCCTCTGTTTGGGGCATGCGCAGCCCCAGCGCCTCATCCACCGGAAGGGAGAACACAATGCCGTGTTCGCCGCTTTTTTCCAGGATACGGTTGCAGATGGACTGCATGACGGCCTTTTTGATGGATGAGGGGACAATGGTAAAGACCACCTCTTTTTCCGGTTGGATGGTGATGTGAAAAAACCGGCTGGCCTCTTCGGCGCCCAGCGCCCGCGCACGGATCATGGTGCCCCCCCGGGCGCCGGCGGCGCGGGTGGCGTCTACTACAAGATCCGACTCTCCGTGAGGAATAACAGCGGCGATCAGGGCGAATGATTTGTTTTCCGGCATGGCAAAGGTGGCCTCCTTTTGAATCAATGTCTGCATGCAGTTTCCGGGGTCTGCATGATGGGTTACAGCCGTGCTGATACTGTCTAAAGAAATGGTAAAGGCGATTCCTTTTCCGGGGGAGGAAAGCGCCATTCTATCGCCCAGCACCTGCAAAAGCTTTTTTTCCAGAGGCTGTGGAATCAGGCTCATGACAATATCCTTTTCCGGTTCATCCAGGCCCAGATAATCCATGATTTCAGAACTGGCGGTCCCCTTGCCCAGACTGATCATATGAACGCTTTTATGAACCTGGTTCAGCAGTTCCGCCGCCATTTCTCCCCGGCCGCGGTCCACAATGGTAATCAGCCATTTCACCGGGAAATGGGCTGCTTTATTTTCAGGCATTTTCGGATTCCTCCTAGTGAAAATCAATGATTTCATCCTCTGTGCTTTTTTCTGTCCCGAGAGCAGGATGATCGCGAGTTTTCAGCCGGTACAAAAGTCCCAGCAGCTGAATGGTAATCAGCGGCGTCATGGCCACCATGGCCACAATACCGAATGCATCGGTGAGAATATTGCCGCCGACTGCATCGCAGGCGCCCATGGCGAAAGGAAGCAAAAAGGTGGCGGTCATCGGGCCGGAAGCCACGCCGCCGGAATCAAAAGCGATAGCGGTGAAAATCTGGGGGGTAACGAGAGACAGACCCAGCGCAAGACCATAGCCCGGGATTAAAAACCAAAGAACCGAAAGGCCGGTCAGCACCCGGATCATGGAAAGCCCCAGAGAAACCGCCATACCGATGGAAAGACTGGCCATCATCGCCCGTTGGGAAATGGCGCCGCCGGTCACATTTTCCACCTGTTTGTTCAGCACCAGAACCGCCGGCTCCGCCTTAACAATGTAAAAGCCGATCAGCATAGCGAGAGGGACTAAAATCCAGTTGTAGGAAAGCTGGGAAATCTGCCCGCCCAAATAGTAGCCGGCGGGCATAAAGCCCACGTTTACGCCGGTGAGGAATAAGGTCAGCCCAATCAGGGTGTAGAGAAGGCCGATCAGGATTTTAATGAGCTGTCTGCGGCGCAGCTTTAGAAAAAAGGCCTGCAACACCAAAAACAAAAGCAGGACAGGAGTCAGGGCCAGCATGACCTCCTGTGCGTAATCGGGGATAGCCCGCCCAAATTCCCCAAAAAGCTCCTTGGTGCTTGACAGAACCGGGATTTCCAGCGGCGTGTAGCTAGAACCGGCCGGATTATACAAAAGTCCCAGAATCAGCACAGACAGAATCGGTCCAATAGAGCACAGGGCGACCAGGCCAAAGCTGTCGTCCTCGGCGTCATTGTCGCTGCGTACTGCGGTAAGCCCCAGACCCAGCGCCATAATAAACGGCACGGTAATCGGCCCGGTGGTGACGCCGCCGGAATCAAAGGCAACGGCGAGAAACGAATCCGGCACCCAAAAGGCCAGGACAAAGATCAACGAGTAAAACAGCAAAAGCAGCGTGGAAAGGTTCCAGCGGAACAAAATACGAAGAAAAGCCAGCACCAGAAACAGGCCAACGCCCACCGCCACCGTCAGAATCAGCACGAGATCCGGTACGGCCGGGGTTTGCCGGGCCAAAACCTGCAGATCCGGCTCGGCAACGGTGATGACAATGCCCACTACAAAACAGCAGGCAATAATCAGCCAAAGCTTTTTGGTGCGGGTCAGCTGCTCTCCCGCCTGCTGGCCAATGGGCATCATTGCCATATCGGCGCCAAGGGTAAAAAATCCCATGCCGATCACCAGCAGCACCGCACCGGTTAAAAAGAGCATCAGTGTCTCCAGATTCATGGGCGCTGCCGTAGTGCTTAACAGCAGCACAATCAATGTGATCGGGATGACAGACGAAAAGGATTCATGAATTTTTTCTTTGAGTTTTTTATTCAAATATCAGCGCCCCTCCTATGTCCAGATGGTCGGGGAAAATTCCCTGCAAGCATAAGAACCTGTGTCCGCATAAAAAAGGCGGACTTCCGGGGCGAGAGAGGATGGCGGCCCCGGAACAAATCAAATGCTTCTGGTTCCATTATAACAAAAATAAAACGCAGAATGGTGCAGAATCGTGTTAAGAAAATGTTAAGAAAGGGGGCGCTTTTTTGTATGCTGATGCGGGATTTAGACCTGATAATCCACCGCCAGGCGGCCGCAGACGGTATTTTTCATTTCTTCTTTTACCGCCAGGTGAAGCGGATGGTTTTGATAAGCTTCCATCGCTTCCCGGTTGGTGAATTCCGTGTAAAGGATCATATGGTATCCGCTGTCCGGTAGGAGATTTTGCCCGATTTCCGCTTTTTGCAGCCCTTCAACCTGTCCCACCATGGCGCGGAACCGGCCGTCCAGCTCCCGGATCAGCGTTTCCCGGCGGGCCGGGGAAACTTCGGGAGAAAACTGCCATAAGACCAGATGTTTGAACATGGTTATCGCTCCTTTGGAAAAGGCGCCGCAGAGGGTGCCCTGTTTTCAAGAGTATAGCATGATTGACAGCGGAAAAAAAGAAGCGTATCATGAAAAAATTGTTTTCTCTTTCCGGTGCGATACCGGAAAAAGCATCAATCGATTTGGAAAGCGGGGCGGTATTTTGGAAAAGTTTTGGTTGGGTTACGGTTCTTCGCAGGTAGAGGCAGCTTTTGACGGCGCAAAATCGGTGCGCTGTCTGGAACCGGCGGCACAGCCGGCCATCGAGGATGTGCGTGAGGCATTTTACGCGGCTGCGCACAGCCCGATAGGCGGGGCACCGCTGGAACAGCTGGTGTCGTCTGAGGATCTGGTGACCATTGTCATTAGCGATGTCACCCGCTTTTGGTCTCGGCAGGATCTGGTTTGCCGGGAATTGGTGGCGTTTCTGCACGAAGAGTGCGGCGTTTTGCACCAGAATATGACCGTGCTGGTGGCGTTGGGCACTCACCGGGAGCAGAGCGAGAAGGAACTGCGCCAAATCGCGTCGGAAGAGGTTTATCAAAAGGTCAAGGTTGTCTGCCATGACTGTGACGGTCCGCTGGCTTATCTGGGTGAGACCAGTTTTGGTACCCCCGTTTGGGTCAACCCGCTGGCGGTGGGCCGCAAGGTCATCACCATCGGCGCGACGGTTCACCATCTGATGTCCGGCTACGGCGGCGGCCGCAAAAGTATTCTGCCTGGCATCAGCGGCAAACAGACCATTCTGCACAACCACATGATGTGCCTGGACCCGGATAAGCCCTGTTCCTCCAGCCGCATTGGCATGGGCAAGCTGGAGGATAATCCGGTTCATCTGGATATGACCGAGGCCGCCGCTTTGGTAAATCCGGTGTTCGGCATTAACATCGTCATGAATCAGCAGGGCTGCCAATGCCGGCTGGTGTGCGGCCAGTG
The DNA here is from genome assembly GCA_934875375.1 of uncultured bacterium. Classification (GTDB taxonomy): domain Bacteria; phylum Bacillota; class Clostridia; order Oscillospirales; family Ruminococcaceae; genus UBA3818. The sequence continues at coordinate 6,894 of CAKXHL010000011.1, read as the reverse complement.
GCAGAGGGCCTGGGAGGAAAGCTGCCGGCTGGTGCAGCAGATCTCCGGCGTACCCATTTCGCAAAAGGCGGATATCGTCATTGCCAGCTGCGGCGGATATCCCAAGGACATTAACCTTTATCAGGGAATCAAAACACTGCTCAATATGGGGCAGGCGGTCAAGCCCGGCGGAACGATGATTTTTGTCGCCCAGTGCCCGGATGGCGGCGGTGCGCCGGACTTTTTTGACTGGAGCCGGTCGTTAAAAACCAACTCGCTGGATGCGGATCTGCGGGCGGGCTTTACCATTGCAGGATATATTTTTTATGCGGGCTGCGAGGTGATCCGAGGCGGCAGGGTGCTAATGCTCACCGAGCTTTCGCCCGAAACGCTGCGGGACATGGGCATCGAGGGGTATACTGATATGCAGCAGCTTCTGGCTTCGGTGGATTTTACCGGCAAAGATGTGATCGTGATGCCCCACGGCGGCAGCACTGTGCCTTATGTCAGCCAAAAAGGTTAGAAATACAGGGACAAACAGGGCCTCGGCCCGGATGTTTATCCGTCTAAAAAATGCTTGACAAAGAGTAAAGTTTGTGGTTTTATATTGTCAAACCAAAAAACAAACCGGAGAAGTGGAGATAAAACGGTTTACGCGCTTTCAGAGAGTCGGGGCAGGTGAGAGCCCGGCAGAGATGCGGAACTGACAAATGGACCACGGAGGGCGCGGGGAAAAGGGCGAAGGCCCCCAGTATTCTGCGACGCAGCGCCAGCGTTACAGGGCGGGGAGTGTGTCGGCACTCTGCAGAGGTGGGCGTGCTTTGCATGCCAATCAAGGTGGTACCGCAGATGATGATAACATCTGTCCTTGTTTTTCAAGGACAGATGTTTTTTTGTTGTAAAAAAGCGCTGCCTGAGAAACCCTCGGATTCTTCCGACAAAATGATTTTTGAAAAGGAGAAACCCATGATGAAAACCATTCGAAACATCGCAGCGATTCTTACCGTACTTTGCATGATCCTTACGCTTTTTGCCGGCTGTCAGCAGCAATCGACAGAAAAAATTGATATCGGCATCATCCAGCTGATTGAAAACGGCGCGTTTAACGATATGCGCGAGGGATTTGTCCAGCAGATGAAGGATCGCGGCTATGACGAAAGCAAAGCGAACTTCCATTATAAAAATGCCCAAGGGGATTCCACCAATCTCAATACCATCTGTCAGGAAATGGTGGATAACGGCATGGATCTGGTGGTCACCATCGCAACGCCTGCCTCCCAGGCGATGGTGAATCTGGAAAGCGATATCCCCGTATTTTTCATCTCGGTCTCCAACCCGGTGGGAGCCCGAATCATCAGCGACATGGAAAAGCCGGATAAAAATGCAACTGGCACCTCCAACGCCATTCCGGTCAACGAAATTTTTGACCTGGCGGATCAGCTGACCCCCGGCTGCAAGACCTACGGATTTTTGTATAATACCGGCGAGATCAATGCGGTTACCACGGTGGAAAGCAGCAAGGCGTATCTGGATTCCATCGGCCTTTCCTATGAGGAAGCGGTGGTTGCAAACTCGTCAGAGGTGCAGCAGGCAGCCCAGAGCCTCATCGGCAAAGTAGACGCGTTCTTTATTCCCAACGACTCCGTCATCCAAAGTGCGATGAATCTGGTGGCAGAGGTTGCTCGTGAGGCAAAAATCCCTGTTTACTGCAGCTCCAATACCACCGTGGAATCCGGCGGCTTTGCCACTGTCGCCATCAGCGATACCCAGATTGGTGCCATTACTGCGGATATGGCGGTGGAGTATCTCGGCGGCAAGCCCATTGCGGAAATTCCGTCGGTTGTCGTTGTGGCAACCGATGTGGTGATCAACAAGACCACTGCGGAGGCGATCGGCGCCGATATTCCCGAAGAGGTGGCGTCTGAAGCTATTTTGGTGGAGGATGCGAAGTAGTTTTTTCGATTGGCAATCTGCCGGGCTCCCGAAGGGAGCAGTACAAAAGGAGATTTGGTTATGACATTAATAGTGGGCTCTTTGCAGCTTGGGTTGATTTACGGGCTGCTGGCGGTGGGCGTGTATATCGCTTTCCGCATCCTGGATATCCCCGACCTGTCGGCAGAAGGGACCTTTACCTTCGGGCTGGCGGTGTCCGCGGCGCTGACTGCCGCGGGACATCCGCTGGCCGGGGTGCTGCTGGGATTTCTGGCCGGCAGTCTGGGCGGCGCAGTCACCGGTGTTTTGCAGACTAAACTGCGTATCCATCCGATTTTAGCGGGCATTCTGACCATGAGCGGGCTGTATTCGGTCAATCTGGCCGTCATGGGGTCCAGCTCCAACATTTCCCTGGTGGGACTGGATACCTTGTTTCGGCTGGCCGTTGATCTGCTGCCCGGCGTGGACAAAGAGATCGTCAGACTTCTGTTGGCCGGCTTGTTCTGCGCGGCGGTGGTAGCGGCGCTGGCTTTGTTTTTGAAAACGCATATCGGCCTTTGCATCCGGGCCGCCGGAGATAATGAGGATATGGTGCGGGCTTCTTCTATTAATGTGGATCATACCAAAATCCTGGCATTAGCCATCGCCAACGGCTGCATTGGCTTGTCCGGGGCGCTGCTGGCCCAGTACCAGGGCTTTGCGGATATCAGCTCCGGCATTGGCATCGTAGCGGTGGGGCTGGCTTCGGTTATTATCGGAGAGAGGATTTTCGGCCGCCGGGGGGTAACCTGGGGGTTGAGCGTCACAGTGGCAGGTTCAGTGATTTACCGGCTGATGATCGCTTTAGCCCTTAAGACCAATCTGTTCCCGGCCTACTGTTTAAAAATTGTATCGGCAGTTATCGTAGCCGCTGCGCTGTCGGTACCGGCAGTCAAGCAGATGCTGGCCCGCAGAAAAATCAAAAGAGAGGGGCTTCGCCATGCTGTGCATTCATGACCTGACAAAGGTGTTCGCGCCGGGCACCCCCAATGAGCATGTGGCGCTGGACCATCTGAGCCTTTCGCTGGCACCCGGTGAGTTTGTCACTGTCATTGGTTCCAACGGAGCGGGAAAGTCCACGCTGTTTTCGGCGATTGGCGGTTCTTTCTGGGCGGACAGCGGCGCTATTTTCCTGGACGGGAAGAATATTACCTATGACCCCGAGCATAAGCGGGCCGCCAAGATCGGGCGCCTGTTTCAGGACCCCATGAAAGGGACCGCGCCTCATATGACCATTGAAGAAAATCTGGCTCTTTCTTATTCCCGCAGTCAGCGCCGGGGCCTTCGCCTGGCGGTCTGCCGCCGCGACCGGGATTTTTTCCGGTCTGCCCTGGCCGAGTTTGATATGGGACTGGAGGACCGGATGGATACCAAAGTGGGCCTTTTGTCCGGTGGGCAGCGGCAGGCGCTGACGCTGCTGATGAGTACCATCGTGCCGCCCAAGCTGCTTTTGCTTGACGAGCATACAGCCGCGTTGGACCCGGCCACTGCCGAAAAGATCATGGCCATCACCAACCAAATCATCCAAAAGAACCGCCTGACTACCATGATGATTACCCACAACATCCAGTCTGCGCTGTCCAGCGGCAGCCGCACTGTCATGATGGACAGCGGAAAGATTATTTTGGATCTTTCTGGTGTCGAGCGGGAAAAAATGACCGTTGCCGGCCTGATGGAATTGTATCGCGCAAAACAGCATAAGGTGCTGGACAATGACCGGATGCTGCTGGTTTGAATTTTTTCTTATTTCTGCCTTAAAAAGTGCTTGTCCGCTGTTTTGCCTTGCTAAACACAGCAAACGCCTCACACATGATTCCGGCACCGTCCTACTTTTGGGGATGGTGCCGGTTGCTTTTTCAAGCGGTTGGACTATAATAAAGGTATCGTTGGGAAAGGGGGAGTTTTGATGTATTCTTTTTATGAATATCTGGCTTTTTTTGTCATCTATGCGTTTTTGGGATGGTGCGCGGAGGTCATCTTCAACACCATCAATACGGGCCACTTTGTGAACCGCGGATTTTTAAGCGGTCCGGTCTGTCCAATCTACGGTTTTGGTATGGTAATCGTCGTTTTTTGCCTGACGCCGCTGCAAAAGAACTGGCTGCTGTTGTTTTTTGGCTCCATGTTTTTGACCAGCGCGCTGGAATGGATCACCGGCTACGTGCTGAAAAAGGTGTTTCACACCAGCTGGTGGGACTATTCCAATCAGCCTTTTAACCTCGGCGGTTATATCTGCCTGCGTTTTTCTATCCTGTGGGGGCTGGGCTGTGTAATGGTTATGGACTTAATCCATCCGGGGATCACCCGATTTGTCCGTTGGATTCCCACGCTGGCCGGGCAGATTATAGTGGGAATATGCTTGTTTTGCTTTGCCTGTGATTTTTACGTGACGGTAGCGGGGATTCTCAAACTCAACCGCCGGCTCAAACGGCTGGAGGAGGTCAGCGGCCTGATGCACGAACTGTCTGAGGATATCGGCAGCGGCCTGGCGGAGGGCGCACTGAAACTGGCCGGAACTGGGGAAAAGCTGAAAGAATCCTCTGCTCAGTGGAAAGAAGAAGCGGAACAGAAACGCGCAGCGTTTCGCGGTACGCTCGAAGCGCGGCAGGAGCAGTTTCGCTTGACGGCAGAGCAGAAAAAGCAGGCTTTTTTGGGGTCTATCGAGGAGAAGAAGGCGCGCCTTGCCCAGTTGTCTGAGGAATACGAGCGGATTATGCAGGAGAAAATGCCTGTCCGCTTGCTCAAAGCGTTCCCCAATGCCCAGTCGGAGCGATATAATGAGGCGTTGGAAAAAATCCGCGAGAAAATCAGCGCCAAGCGAAAAAGAAAGGCTGGGGACAAATAAGAGGGCCCTGGCAGCAAAAGACAGAGATTTTTTGCCGTCAGGGGAAGGGATCTGCCGAATCGTTCGAAAAAATCCGGCGGGAAAGGGTTACAGCGAATGGCCGTTCCTGTCTGTCCGGTGTGTCCATCACAGGCTGCATACAGATATAGATTGTTCTTGGCGCAGGTTTGACCTGCGGATTTTTCCCATAACAAAAAGCCATGGCTTTTGCCATGGCTTTTTTAAAACAATCCGTTCCCAAAAATTCATTGATCGTCGGGAATCAGCTTTGCTTTTTGCAGTACGGCGACAATAATCGGGACAAGAATCAGCTGCAAGACAATGCCGGGAATCGCGCTGAGCACCGATCCGGATAAAAAGGCCGACCAGGTAAAGGCGCCGCCTTTGATACCCAAACAGATCATCATGGCTGCTCCCCAGACAATTCGGCCGCCGATCATGGCAGCCAGAAGATCCACATAAAGAAAAAGCGGTTTTTTCGGCAGCTTTTTGTAGCAGATGCCGGTGATTACCCCATAAGCCGCCAATTCAAAGGCCATAGCCACCGCAGTGGGGAAGGGGGGCGGCATTCCCAGCGTAAAGGAACGCAGCAACGGTGCGGCAAAGCCCACCGCCAAGCCATAAGGCCATCCGCATACAAAGCCGCAGATCAGCACCGGCAGGTGCATTGGCAGCAGCATACTGCCGATTTCCGGAATCTGCCCGGTCAAAAAGGGCAGCAGATAGGCCAAAGCCAGGAACAGCGCCGCCAGCACCAGCTTTTTGGTCGATTGTTTTTTCATGCTTCTACCTCCTGTTGTCTTTTCGAAAAGGTCTCTTTCAAAGCATACAATTTAAAGTCTACTCCAGGTCAAGCGTTTTTTTTGAAAAAAGATGGACGAGAGCCTGCCCTCACCGGCTCTCGCCTGGCGAAAAACGAATAGCCGTTTTTTGAAAAACACGGGCGGCAGAAAGGAGAAAGAGCCGGCAAAAATCCGTTCAACCCCGGCGCGCCGCACCTGTTTTGTCCATCCCGTTTGAAAGACAAAAACCGGCTTCCTCCAAACACATAGCGAAAAGCGTGGAAATCCCGCAGATTCCCCCGCAGACGTTTAGGCGTTCTGTGCCAAATAGTCGTTAATTTTTTGAACCAGTTCGTCTACATCCGCACCGTGTACCGCGCAGGCCTCCTCCAGGCTTTCCATGGCAGAAGCGGGGCAGCCAACACAGTGCATTCCCATTTCAAACAGGAAACGGGCGGTATTCATATCATTTGCCAGCAGATCGCCGATCAAAGTATTTTTTGTTACGGTCATGATTTCCACTCCTTATCGGTTTGATGAAAAAATTATACCTGATTCGTCATCATTTGGCAAGAGCAGGATTTTTCCTTGCAAACAGGAAAAAGATGTGATAGGATAAGCCAAAACAGATAAGAAAAAGGAGAAATGCTTTTTGTTGATCGCATATGTTTTGGAGATTGTCGCACAGCAGGAGGTTTGTGCGAACTAATTTTTGCAGGGCCTCCGCAAGTGGTTGATAACTTTAGGAGGATATGATGTTAAGTGGATCGTTTTCAAAATAAAAAAGAAGAAAAATCCGGCGGAGTAAGCGAAAGCTGTTTTGTCTGTCAGGTGTGCGGCGCGTTGGTTGTTTGCCAAAATGCCGGCAGCCGTCACCGCAATCATTGCCCGTTTTGCCTGTCCAGCGTCCATCTCGACCATGTTCCCGGGGATCGGGCGTCCTGTTGCGGCGGCATTATGGATCCGGTTGGAGTGTGGGTGCGTAAAAACGGAGAGTGGGCGTTGATCCACCGGTGCCGCAAATGCGGCGTATTCCATTCCAACCGGATTGCCGCTGATGACAATCCGCTTTTGCTGATGTCCATCGCGGCAAAGCCGCTGGCATCTCCTCCCTTTCCACTGGATCGGTTGACAAGGCAGATGTCACTGGAAAAAACGGCTGTTCCAACAGAGAGCGGCCAGGATAAAAAGAAATAGACAAAAGGCCCCGGAGAAAATGGTCGGGGGTCATAAGAAAGTAATATCGTATTTTCTCAGGAACGGCGTGGCTTCGGTCACGCCGTTTCCTGTTTCAGCAGTTCTTCCACGGGGATAAAG
>CAKXHL010000010.1 GCA_934875375.1 uncultured bacterium | reverse complement strand
ATCTCAGGCCGTCCCGCAAGAAAATTGCCGTCAGTGCGGAGCGTCCCGTTCTGCACATGAATCTCATCCGGATTTGGCGGAAAGCTCTCTGTATGAGCCACCAGCTTCATGATCGCCACGATATTGGAAATGGTGCGCGGAATGTTCTTTGCGGCGCAGCACTCCAGCTCGGCGTAGATTTTTTCTTTCAGCAGCAGCGGGGCTGTCAGCCGTCCGTCCGGTGTGAAAAATGCGTTGTCCGCATAGATGAGCTTGTTCTTTGATAGAAATTCCCGGCAAAAGGCCGCCTCATTGGCGTCCTTGCCATCGAACCATGCTGGAAAATCCAACCCGGCATACTTCTTGTTCACGCTGCATCCCTCCCATTGATTTTTCCTTGAGCTTGTCCAACCGGCCATCTGCAAGCAGATAACTGACCACCTCGGCACGTTCGTGAGAATCACCTGCGCACAGAATATCCAAGTAATACTCCGTCTCGTCGAGCTTGTGACAGGCTTCCACAAAGCTCATCCGGTGCTCCCTCTGGAGATGGAAGGTGCATACTGCACCTTCCATCTCCAGAGGACACGGGCGTAATCCGACAGAACAGAAAAGCACAGCCGCTCGTTTTCCATGAGCTGCTGTGCTTCTGTTTGTTGTCTGCGTTTTTCAAGAATTTCCTTTGTCGGCGGTCGGTCCGTGTCAATACCGAAGTCTGCTGCAAGCCACTGGGCAGCTTCGTAAAGCGGCAGGGCAAAAAAGTTTGCGGCAAAATCGATCACGTCCCCATGTGCGCCGCAGGCAAAGCAATAATAGTGATCGTCTGCTACAAGCAAGCTGGGGTGCCGGTCGTTGTGAAAGGGGCAGAGGGCTTTGCCCTGCCGATTGACAAATACCCCATACCATTCCGCAGTTTCCCGGCAGTTCACGCCATACTTGACGTTTTGAAAAAGGTTCATGCTGTATCCTCCGTAAAATAGATTCAAGAGGCTGTTTTTTCACCTCTCTGTCTGTTTTATGTTCAGATTCTTTGCGGACAGGCGGATGCCATGACAAGTTTATTTCAAAAAACATGACAGGCCTTTCTGCGTTCATATTCTCATGGTATAATAAATAATAAAGTTTGGTACTAAGGTTTTGCCTCCTATCGAAGAACATTCATATATTTTGATTAAGATTAAAAGGTAAGGAGAATCGACTTGTGAGAAAATATGGAAAATATGGTGGGATAGTTTTAATGTGGCTCGTCTTTGAAATGGTTGCTATTGTACTTTGGCTTTCAAAGGGCAACTTGTTCTACCTGCTTAATTTTAGTTATATAGGTACAGCCATAGCCCTCGGTCTCCTGCTATTCCAGCTTCACTACATACACGCACGCCGCGTGGTTCAACTTCTTGTTGGAGCTTACATGCTGGTATATTTGGGCTTAATATGCAATGAAAATATGCAGATTGAGGGATTCTGGTATTATCTGTTTAACGGCGTTTTTGAAGCGGCAACTATTCACTATGCTGTCGCAAAAATCTTTGGACCGCTGATTTTTGGCCGGGGCTGGTGCGGCTATGCCTGTTGGACAGCGATGGTATTAGACTTCCTGCCATATAAGGTCCCCGAATCTCCGAGAAAGCCAATCGGCTTTATCCGCTACATTTCATTTGCAGCATCATTCCTTTTTGTTTCCATTTTGTTCTTGCAAAGGGTAGGGCATATGGAGAGGATTATGTTTTGGTCATTTCTCATCGGTAACGCCATTTACTACATTTTGGGTATTTCACTCGCTTTGATTTTCAAAGATAACAGGGCTTTCTGTAAGTACATCTGTCCAATCACAGTTTTTCTAAAACCTATGAGCTATTTTTCTTTGTTCCGCATCAAATGCGACAAGGAGAAGTGTGTTTCATGTGGAAGGTGCAAGAAGGTCTGTCCGATGAATGTTGATATGACGGACAATTCAAGGAAGCGTAAGAATGGTACAGAGTGCATCTTATGTATGGAATGTGTAAAGGCATGTCCTAAAAAGGCTCTTTAGCGCTTGAACTTCCGTTTTAGGAGTCACCAGTAAGAATCTGAAGGCAAAGACATGACAGGAGGAAGCGCATGGCTACACCAATCATTGACCACAATCTGCTGACGCTGGACTACTGGCAGGACAGCGTGACCTACGAGGGCAAAACCGTACCCGGCGGCACCATTGGCTGTGAAGCTCTGAACATCCCGGATACGCTGAGGAAAAAGCTGGCACAGGCAAGTATCCCCTTGCAGAAGATCGTCGCGGCAATCAAAGAGAACAATCTGACAGCCGAGTTGCTTCGTCCTGCCAAGGGCAGTGTTCTACATATGATACAGCTTGCGAAGGATACACCGCCGTTTTCCCGTGCCGACGCTGCTTATTACAACGGGCGTGTGGAGCATATCTTCTCGGAGGAAGGGATTCAGAATACCCTTGCCTATGTGCAGGCTGCCGCCGTGGTTGGGCTGCTGGCCACCTTCAACGATCAGTTCAGGCAGGGCTTTGGCATAACGAAGATCATCACCCTTGCGGAGGAGCTCCCCGCCACCATTCGCAACTACAAAAGCGGTATGACGGCGTTTGCAGAAGAGCTGCATAAGGGGAAGCGGACTCCGGACGGCTATGCGCAGGTGTTTGACAGGATATTCTCCGGACAGCCGAAGCTGTCGCTGGATGACAAGTCATGGCAGGCATTTTCCAACACAACAATTCAATATGTATCTGCCGTCCGCTCCGCTCAAGACACGCCGCAGCTCATGCGCCGGATGCACTATATGTCTTTCGGGTCTATGTTCCGCGCCGATCTTTTTGAGGGGTTATGCGTCGGACACGCACCGAGGAAATGCGCCGTCTGCGGAAAATGGTTTCTGACCACCGACGCACGGCACACGAAATATTGCAGCGGCTACGCGCTTTATAAAAACACAAAACAGGCATAAAAAGAAAGTGAGGATTTGCACAATGACAATCATGAACATTAACGAGATGGAAAACGCCGCTTTACAGCTGAAAAGCCTTTTAGCTGTACTTACTTACTATTGTAGACGGATATGACAGCGACAACGGCAGCATTTTAACGGATATGCCCACGGCATTAAAGCCCCTTGCAGAAATCGCGGAAAACCTGTATTGTAGTATTGTAGAAATGGGGAGGGAGGTTAAATAATGTTTACAATTCTTTGTATTGTCCTTTTCCCATTGGTGGTTCTCATTGAGTTAATCAAGTTGAACAAATGAAAAGCGGTACAGCTTGCCCCCGTTGCAATATGCGCGGGGGCTTTTCTGTTGCTTGCTCTACAAGCCTTTTAGAGCCGTTCTAAAATGTTTCTTAATGGAGACGATTAAAACGCCGTGTAGAGCCTTGCAAACGGCTTATAAAGCAAATTAGCTTGCTTTTCTTGCTCCACTTTCCTACCAAAAAAGCGTTTTTATATTTTTGGCATTTTCGCCATTTACGGCGGGAAAACCCGCGTTTATTGGGAGGTCGGTATATTTCCATTGTTACCGATAAAGCCCCGGCAACATAGCACAGGGCAAACGCCCACGGGCGAACATGATTATATATCTTTGCCCCACCAATACACCGCCGAACGACAACGCGCCCGGTTGCTTTCGGCTTGTCACTGTTTTTTATAGCTTGTCACTGCTTTGTCACTGCACAAAACAGCCCATTAGAGCCGAAAAAGCAAGCAATATCAAGGCTTTTCGGCGTTGTCACTGTTGTCACTGCAAATAGACGAATACCCCACATATAGTTTTATAATTTCTCTTTGCCGCCGTTTATGCCGGGCGGCTTTTTCTATGCCCTGTTGATTTTCTGTTGATTTATTTGGTGAATACAAGCCATATAGAACGCCAATAAACGCCGCAAACCCGCATAAATACAGGCTTTTCTAAAAAGCACAGTTTATTTTTTATAAAAATCTTGGTTTACGGTTGACGGAAATTCGCGGAATGGATAACGCATCGCCCGAACAGCATGGAAAACTATTTGCTGAAAAGCTCTCAGAACTGGAACGACAGCAAGAACTGCTTGCTCGCCGAATGGAGAAGCTGCGCTGCCATATACAAGCTGTGAAAACATTGACTGATTTGAGAGAGCACCCTTATCAGAAGTCAGATATTGACACAGAATGCATCGTGTCTTTTGATTTGATTGAACGAGACAAGCTGCGTCAATATATTGAAAGCCCCTACCTTTATTCACGAGTGCAGCACTCGCAAACACTGCCGCAGGAACGACGCGGACTTACCGTTCCTGCCGATATGCGTTCAGCGTTTCCGGAATCCAGTGTTCTTTGGCAAAAGCAATCGTCTCGATACGTGACTTTTTTAATGAGCGAAGAAGTGACTGCCGGTTTCCCAAATGACTTAGCCAAACACTTGGCACACATTCAAAAATCGCACCGTACCGGCGCAATCATCAGTCGTTTTCTGCTTTGTGCACAGGAAAATGGAAAGATATATGATTTCTATAAGACTTTTGTGGAAATCCTGCCGGAAGCGATGAAATAGTAAACTCCCTCATGTTTCAAAAAAACATGAGGGAGTTTACTGCGCGATGCTTACCTTGCACACCAGAATCTGTCGGCTAACAGTTATAAGTTTGAATTAGTTCCTTATCACTGTTAAGCCAGGCTTTTGGAGGATTTTATTAAAACACTGTAACCTCTGTTAAGAGGTCATAATTTATTGATATTCAAATTATCGTTTATCGGCCTGTGTGACTTGAAGCGAATCTTACTTCGTCAAATTGATGAAGTAAGATTTTCTATCCCTAAAATCGGTTTCAAAGGTAAAAAGCATCTTTATTTTGCGTAAAACAATTTTTTCTGCGCTCGGCGAAGGCAGAAAAAAGTCTCTTTTCCATTGGCGATGCTTCTCTTTGAATCGTGCGAACAAACCGTTATTTTTCGGCAGCGATCTTCTGATCTCCAAAAATACCGGCACAGGCAATGGCTCTTTGTGCTTGTTGCATGCCAATTTTCTAATCCTGACATCTTATCGCCAAAGAAAAAGATGGGAGAAAAACGAAATGCTTTTCTCCCATCTTTTTGTCTGATTAGTTGACTACGTTCTGCGGACAACCCTTGGCAAAAGCTTCTACATTTTCTTCGGTAATCCGCAAAAGCCGGATCCGCGCCTCTTTGGTTGCCCAACCGATATGTGGCGTAAAGTAGATATTCCGTGCCGAAAGCAAAGGATTATCCGCCTTGGGCGGCTCGGTCGAAAGCACATCCACCGCCGCCGCGGCAATCACACCATGATTCAGTGCGTCAGCCAAATCCTGTTCAGCAACCACCGGTCCGCGGGAGGTATTGATCAGCATGGCGGACGGCTTCATTTTTGAAAGAAAATCCCGGTTAATCATCCCCTGCGTCTGGGGGGTCAGCGGACAGTTTACGCTGATGTAGTCCGCTTGGGCGCACAGCTCATCAAGGCCGACCCAGCTAAAATTTTTTCGGTTTTCCTGTCCTTTCATCGTGCGGGAGTTGGCAATCACCCGCATGCCGAACGCCGCGGCAATGTCCGCCGTTTTCTGCGCCACATTGCCAAAGCCCACAAAGCCGATGGTCTTACCGGCCAGCTCTGTCTGAGGGGCCACCATATAGGAAAAATCAAGGCTTTGGGCCCAGTCGCCCTTCTGCACGCTTTTTGTGTGTTCAAGCACATGGTTTGCATGCTGCAGCAAAAACGCAAAAATCAGCTGCGCCACCGAATCGGTACTGTATGCCGGAACGTTGCACACCACAATTCCCCGCTCCTTAGCTGCGGCAGTATCCACAATATTATAGCCGGTTGCCAGAACGCCGATCATTTTCAGCTGCGGCAGGTTTTCCATGGTCTGACGGTCCAGCACGGTCTTATTGGTCAAAAGCACGTCGGCGTCAGCCGCGCGCTCCAACAATTTTTCCGGCGCTGTCCTGGGATAGCAAATCACTTCGCCGAACCGCTCAAGTCCCTCCCAGCTCAAATCGCCAGGATTTGCGGCAAAACCGTCCAAAATTACAATCTTCATTTTTTCGCACCTTTTTCCTTTTCCGAAATAAACTGATCCATTGTATAACTGCTCAGCTGCTGCCGTAAATCCTGTGACAGCTTTTCAAATACGCATTGGAACGTACACGTCCCCTCTTTCTCCCTTGTGCATTGGTAAGTTCCTTTGACACAGCGGGCAATATGTATCGGGCCTTCGATCGCCTCCACGATATCGCACAACGAAATTTCCCGGGGCTTTTTTGCCAATTCATACCCGCCAGCCGCGCCTTTATAGGAAAGAATCAGCCCCGCAGCTACCAGTTTCCGCAGAATTTTCAGCGAAAAGCGCACTGTCACACCCGAGGCTTCCGCCAAAGCGCTTGCATCAATCCGCCCGCCGCTGGATGCCAATTCGTAAACAATGCGAACTGCGTAGTCCGCCTCCAATGTCATCTGCAATTCCATTCACGCTCCTTTGAGAAAAACAACAGCAGCCTGTCAATCCAAAAAGTCCTTGAGTTTCTTGCTTCTGCTGGGATGACGCAGCTTTCTCAGCGCTTTGGCCTCAATCTGGCGGATCCGCTCCCGGGTCACGTTAAATTCCTTGCCCACTTCTTCCAAAGTTCGGCTTCTTCCATCTTCCAAACCAAAACGCAGCCGCAGTACCTTTTCTTCTCTGGGCGTCAATGTTTGCAACACATCGCTGAGTTGTTCTTTCAAAAGCGTGTGAGAAGCTGCCTCTGCCGGAGCCGGCGCGTCATCGTCGGGGATAAAGTCTCCCAGATGGCTGTCTTCTTCCTCACCAATAGGCGTTTCCAGGCTCACCGGCTCCTGGGCAACCCGCATAATTTCGCGCACCTTGTCTACCGGCATATCCAGTTCCTTGGCGATCTCCTCCGCCGTCGGCTCATGGCCGTTTTTATGCAGCAGCTGGTTGGAAACTTTCTTGACTTTGTTGATGGTCTCTACCATATGCACCGGAATGCGGATGGTCCTTGCCTGATCCGCGATGGCGCGGGTAATCGCCTGGCGGATCCACCAGGTGGCATAAGTGGAAAATTTAAAGCCCTTGGTATGGTCGAACTTCTCCACAGCTTTGATCAAGCCCAGGTTTCCCTCCTGAATCAGATCCAAAAACTGCATTCCCCGTCCCACATAGCGTTTGGCAATACTGACGACCAGCCGCAAATTCGCCTCTGACAGGCGTTTTTTCGCGTAATCATCCCCCTGTGCCATCCGCTGTGCCAGTTCGACCTCCTCTTCCGAGCTCAAAAGCGGCACCCTGCCGATCTCTTTGAGATATACCTTAACCGGGTCGTCGATATTCACCCCATCGGCGGGAGGTGCTTCTTCCTCCTCCGAAGCGACAGACACCGGAATGGTGCTCAGATCCAAATCAATGTCCGGCTCCAAGTCCTCAATGATTTCAATATTCAGCCCTTCCAACGTGTCGTAAAGCTTATCCACCTTTTCCACGTCGAAATCCAGTTCTTCCAGTGCATCCGTAATCTCCTTGGTGGTCAATTTCCCTTTGGATTTGCCCAATTCGATCAGATCTTTGATGACCGATTTTTTGTCCTGTGCTGCCATAGATTGCTCTCCCATTTCTCCTCGCGAAAAAATTTCTCGCCTGTCCGCCCCGCGAAGCCGGCGAACGGCATATCCCAAACCGGTAACCTCTGCCTGCCAAAGGCCCGGAAGTATTCTTTTATCCTTTCAGCACGCCAGCGCAAAGCGTTTTACACAAAGTACTCGCTATTTCTTCTTCGCCGCCAGATCCGCCACATATTGTTCCAACTGTCCGCGGTCCATCTGCCGAAGCTGCTCCGGTGTTTTTTTCCTTTTTCCTTCCAGGATGGTTTCCAGATAATCCTGCGCCTCTTTGGGCGTTGCCCGTGATGATGCCGGATCTGCTAAAATCCCAGCAACTTTCCCCATCTGTTCTTCGCTCAGTTGTTCCGACAGCGCAATGAGCTCCACCGACCGGTTTTGAGCCAGCCGCTCGCAAATTACACGGAAAATTTCCCGGTTGAAGTCGGTCAAAAAATCCTCCGGCGTTATTTTCTCCAAAATCAGGCGGCAATAGTCAGGGTTTTTTAGTAAAACGCCAATCAACCGTTCCTCCGCCAACGCCTCCTTTAAATGGGCAGCCCGCTGCGGATCCCGCCTATCCTGGGGACCTGCTGCAAATACCGTCAAATCCCGCGCCTGTTTTTTCTCGGCATTTTTCGCCTGCTGGCGAATGGTATAATCAATCTGTACCATCAGTGGGTCTTTGGAAACCCCCAGCTCCGCAGCAACTTTTGCCACATAAACGTCCCGCTCAATCGGATTGCGGATGCCCGCCATAAACTGGGCAAATTCCTTTAAAAAGCCCACCTTTCCGTCCGGCGAATCCAAATCGTACTTTTGCCGCAGCTTGCCAATTTCGAACTCCATGGCGCTCCCCGCTCCTTCCAGCAGCAGCCGGAACCGGGTAGCGCCGAATTTTTTGATGAATTCATCCGGATCCTTGGCGTCTTTCACCTTCAGAACCCGCACCTTCAGCCCGATTTCGCCAAACATATTGATGGCGCGGTTCGTGGCCTTCTGCCCGGCGCCGTCGGCGTCGTAGGCAATAACCACCTCGTCCGCATACTGGGAAATCATCCTCGCCTGCTCTGCAGTCAGCGAGGTTCCCAACGTTGCCACTGCATTGGCAAATCCCGCCTGATGCAACGCCACCACATCCATATAGCCTTCTGCCAGGATCAGCGCCGGTTCCTTGGTGCCTTTGGCAAAATTGAGCGCAAACAGGTTTCGGCTTTTTTTAAACACCGGCGTATCCGGCGAATTAAGATATTTGGGGCCCTTTCCTTCCATCACCCGGCCGCCGAAAGCGATGACATTGCCCCGGATGTCGATAATCGGAAAAATCACCCTGCCCCGGAATTGGTCGTAATAGCTGCCGCGGGCGCTTTTTACGGCGATGGCCGCGGCAGTCAGTTCATCCATCCGAAATCCCTTTCCCAACAGATGCTTGATGGCCGCGTCCCAGCTTTCCGGCGCAAATCCCAATCCAAAATGCCGGATGGTCCTATCAGAAAGCCCCCGTCCTCTCAGATAATCCAGCCCTTTTTTCCCCGCCGGAGAAATCAGGCATTGATGGTAAAAACGGGCGGTCTCCCGATTGATTTCCAGAATTCTGGTTTTTAACTTCGCGTAGCTGTCATCATATCCGTCCTCCGGCATGGCAAGACCCGCCCGCTGCGCCAAAAATTTGACCGCCTCAATATAATCCAGATTTTCCATCCGCCGTACAAAGGTGACAACATCTCCGCCGGTGCCGCAGCCAAAGCAGTAAAAAGACTGACTGTCGGGGTAAACAGTGAAAGACGGGGTCTTTTCGGAATGGAACGGACACAGGCCCACCAGGTTTCGCCCACGCCGCTTCACGTTGACATAGGAGCTAACCACTTCTTCAATATCGTTGCGCTCTTTGAGTTCCCCGATAAATTGTTCGCTCAACATCCGTTCATTCCCCCTTTCCCACGATGCGTTTTTTTCGCCGGACGATTCCTTTTTATTCACTGATTCCCTGCCAGCTTTTGGGAACAAACAACTCAGTGTAAAGATGAATGGCAAACCGGTCGCTCATACCGGAAATATAATCGCACACCGCCGTGTGGATTCCTTCCCGCTCCCATACACTCCGATACTCTGTTGGGAGTTTTTCCCCGTGGTCAATAAAATATGCATACAGGCTTTTTACCACGTTTTCCGCCTTGGTTTCCTCACTTTTCGCCACCGGATTGGTATAAACCGCTTCGAACAAAAACTGCTGCAGCTGCAAAAAAGCCCGCTGGGTTCCGGAATCCATGGCGATGGTCTCTTTACTGTTCTCAATGACAGAACTGACCAACGCCGCGATACGCTGGTTTTTTTTGCGCCCCAGCGACCATTTGACCTCCCATGGGAGATCCTCCTCATTCAATACTCCGGCCCGAACAGCGTCATCCACATCGTGATTCATATAGGCAATCTTATCCGAAAAGCGAACCAGCCGCCCCTCCAATGTCGCCGCTTCCTGCCCGGAAGTGTGGCAGCGGATGCCGTCCCGCACCTCCCAGCAAAGATTCAGTCCCCGGCCGCCATTTTCCAGCCTTTCCACCACCCGCACGCTTTGCAGATAATGCTTGTATCCTCCAGGACAAATCTCATTTAACGCTCGTTCACCCGCATGTCCGAAAGGGGTATGACCCAAATCATGCCCCAATGCAATGGCCTCGGTCAGGTCTTCGTTAAGCCGCAGAGCCCGGGCAATCGTGCGCGCAATCTGCGCTACCTCCAGCGTATGGGTCAGCCGGGTACGGTAATGGTCTCCCTCCGGGCTTAAAAAAACCTGCGTTTTATGCATTAGCCGGCGAAAGGATTTACAGTGGATAATGCGGTCGCGATCCCGTTGGAAGGGGGTACGGATCGGGTCCTCCTCTTCCGGCCGTTCTCTGCCTTTGGTGCGCTGGGACAATACCGCTCTGGCAGAAAGATACTGCGCCTCCTGCTGCTGGGTCTGCTCCCGAACCGTCATAGGCCCCCTCCTTTTTGGACAAGCTTCTAAAGATATAGTACGAAATAAGAGAAAAAAAACCTGCTTTTCTGCGAAAAAAATTTTAAAACATTCAAAAAAAGCGTCTATTTTCTTCGATTTCTCACCCTATTTTACTGCTCAGATTTCGTAAATCAGCAATGCCGTTTGGCAGCTATCCTTCGGCCAAATAGGACAAAACCGTTTCGGACTCTTTCCTTCCAAAATACAAACAAGCAGGAGTTTATTCCAGATCCGCGCAAATTTCTTTTACTGTCTGCGGCAGAACGCTGGCCGCGGTCAATTCGGTGATTTCTTTTTGAAAAGCGGGCACCTTATCCGAAGTCATCATCAGCCTCAAACGCACCTGGGCGCCAAAATCCGATTCCAGGGTCTGGGCATTATATCGAGGAAGCAAATAGCTGATTTTTCCATACCAGTCATAGCCAAAGCACAACTCCAGCACCGTGCAGGGATTCATATGCCGACGCACTGCCGCGTCCACCGCCAGCTTGGCGCCGTGGGAATAAGCCCGCACCAAACCGCCTGCGCCCAGCAGGATACCACCAAAATAGCGGGTGACGACCACCGCTACATCGGTAAGACCTTCCCGTTCCAACACTTCTAGCACCGGTACACCGCCCGTGCCCTGCGGCTCTCCGTCGTCGCTCATGCGTTTGACGCCGCTTTCCCGCAGAATATAAGCGAATACGTTATGGGTGGCCTCCCGATGTTCTGCTCGGATACGGGATAAAAAATCCAGCGCCTCCGCTTCATCCTTCACCGGCGCAATGTGCCCGATAAACCGGGATTTTCGTTCGACAAACTCATCGCTGGCATAGCCTGCCACTGTCTCGTAGGGTTGGAACAAAACGCTCACCTCTCTTTGTTTTTGGGTAAAGCAAAAGCGGTACATTCCTGCACCGCTTTGTCTTTTTATTTCACGAAAATACGACTTACTCCGCTTTAGTGCCTCTGTTGAAACGTCTGTTGAATCTGTCAACACGGCCGCCGGTATCCACCAGCTTCTGTCTGCCGGTAAAGAACGGATGGCATTTGGAGCAAATTTCAACCCGGATGTCCTTTTTAGTGGAACGGGTCTCAAATTCTGCACCACAAGCACAACGAATGGTCGTTTTTTCGTAGTTGGGATGGATTCCTTGTTTCATTGGGTAAGTCACCTCTTTCTGCTATGCACGGATTAACAGATTTATGATAGCACATCAAAAGAACAAAAGCAAGCTTTTTCTTTCATATGTTTTTTCCTTTCGTCCAGGAATACCTGACTGCCTAAAATGGCACACATACCTCTGGGCAACTGGTGAGGGTATATGCCCTCCGGCAGCTTTTGCACGGCAACCTGTGGGAAAAATCGTACAGAATTGGAGCCGCTGGACTGGCCCAGCGGCTCCGTTCTTTTCGCGCAAAAAATATTTCTAAATTTTTTACAATGGATTCTTGAGATTTTGCCATATGGTTCTTCTGCCGGTTTATCTGGCGGACTGTAAAGACAATTTGCCTTGCCGCTCTGCCATGTTATCCTTCTTTCCCTTCTAATCCGAAAAAATGATTGCCGAAAGGCCACAGAAGATACACTGCTCTTAGAAAAAAGATTTCCAGGGACGGCGGGATATTTTGTCAAACATAAGAATATCAAAATCCCATCAGCCGGGTCATCTGCACTTTCAGCTGTGCTTCCAGATCCTCGGCTTCGGCCCGGCTTTGCCCCTTAACCATAAAGTAGACCTTGATTTTCGGCTCTGTACCGGAGGGGCGCACCACAATCACATTGTCGCCCTCCAGGCCATATTCCACCACATTGGAGTGGGGCAGATGAATCGGCTGCTGCCCGGCGGCGGATTTTTTCACCGACGCCTGGTAGTCGGACATCCACAGCACCTTTTTGCCGCAAATTTCATCCGGCGCGTTTTTGCGCAGATCTTCCATGATCTCGCGCATACGCTCCATTCCGGAAGCTCCCTCGCAGGTAAAGCTGGATTGCGTATTCAAATGCATGCCGTATTTTTCATACAGCCCGAACAGAACGTCCGCCAATGTTTTGCCCTGCTTTTTATAATAGGCAGCCATTTCACAGATGAGCATGGAAGCGTCCACCGCGTCCTTATCCCGGACATAGCCGCCGGACAGATAGCCATAGCTCTCTTCAAAGCCAAATATGTACCGGTCCTGTTCGCCTTTTTGCTCCAGCCGCAGGATTTGCTCGCCGATATACTTAAATCCGGTGAGGATATTCACCACCTCAAAACCATAGGTTTCGGCCAGCCGATCGATCATGGAGGTCGTCACAATTGTCTTGACCACAATGGGATTTTGGGGCATGGTACCCAGCTCGATGCGGGAGCTGGCGATGTAATCGGTCAGCAGCACGCCGACCTCGTTGCCAGTCAAAAGCAGATAGCTGCCTGCATGCGGCACTGCAATGCCCACACGATCGCAGTCCGGGTCGGTGGCCAACAGCAGATCCGGCTTTTCGGTTTCACACAAATCCAGGCCCTTCTGCAGCGCTTCCCGGATTTCCGGATTGGGATAGGGGCAGGTGGGGAAGTTTCCGTCCGGCAGTTCCTGCTCTTTCACCGGGACCACATCCCGGATACCGATGCGGTCGAGAATCGCCCGCACGCACATATTTCCGGCGCCGTTTAACGGCGTATACACTACCTTCATGCCGCTGTCCGCACAAATACCTTTGCGGATCGACTGGCTTTCCACCGCGTCCAGGTACCGGTCAATGACCTCCTGCTTGATATACTGGATTTTGCCCTGGCCCAAAGCCTGGGCAAAATCCGCGACCTTCACACCGTCAAAAATATCAATCCGGCCGATTTTTTCCAGCACTGCGCCCGCCGCCTCGTCGGTCATTTGGCAGCCGTCCGGCCCGTAGGCCTTGTAGCCGTTGTATTTAGCGGGATTGTGGCTGGCGGTGACCATGACGCCTGCCTGACATTTCAGATCCCGCACTGCGAAGGACAAAGCCGGTGTCGGCATCAGCTGGTCATACAGATAAGCGGTAATCCCATTAGCCGCCATAACCCGGGCGGTTTCTTCGGCGAACAGCAGGGAATTGATGCGCGAGTCATAGGAAATGGCAATACTGCTCTGCGGATATTTCTCATTGAGATAATCCGCCATGCCCTGGGTCGCCTTGCGAACGGTATAAATGTTCATCCGGTTGGTCCCGGCACCCAGTACACCGCGCAGCCCCGCAGTACCAAAAGCCAGCTCCTGATAGAACCGGTCAAAAATTTCTTCGTCCTGATCTTTTATGCTCAGCAATTCTTCCTTCAGCGCCGGATCCTCCAACGGAAAGTCCAGCCAACGCTGATACTGCATTTTTTCTGTCATACTGATCGCCTCCGACTTTTAGTGGAATATCGTTGTCCTTTTTTTATCAGTATAACGCATTTACGAAATTTTCTCAACAGTTTTTTAGAAAGACTGCCCAAATCCAGCAGATAAAATCATTTCTTTCATGGACATTTTACCCTTTTTTACCCAAAATCCATAGAAATCCCACTTTAAAGGCAGAAATCCGACAGATCGCTGGCCAGTTTCCAAAAAATGCGGTATACTGTTGATATCGTTTGATTGGCAGGTGTTTTTATGTTTTACTCGGTCAACAGTTCGGGACTTTTGGGGCTCTCGGCTTATCCGGTCCGGGCAGAAGTGGATTTCTCCCAATCCATGCCTGCTTTTGAGATTGTGGGACTGCCGGGAACAGCGGTCAAGGAATCCCGGGATCGGGTGCGCTCCGCTATTCGCAACTGCGGTTTCGCCTTTCCGGTGGGTAAGATTATCGTCAATCTCTCCCCCGCCGACGTGAAGAAGGATGGCGCACTGTACGATTTGCCCATTTTCCTCGGCGTACTCAAGGCGGGCGGTATGCTGGACGCAGACCTTGCAGACAGCGCTTTTTTCGGAGAACTGTCTTTATCCGGCGAGGTGCGGCGGATCAACGGCGCGCTGCCGCTGGTGCTGGGCGCCCAAAAACAGGGGCTGCGCCGGGTTTTCCTCCCGCAGGCCAACGCTTCCGAGGGGGCGCTGGTCCGAGGAATCGAGGTATATGGCCTATCTCACGTCAAACAGCTGCTGGACTGGTATCAAAAAGGAGAAGCCCTTTCCCCGGCTGTCAGCAGTACGGCTTTGCCAAGTGAAAATCTGCCTGATCTGGATTTCGCCGATGTCAAAGGCCAGGCCGGCGCCAAACGAGCGCTGGAGGTGGCCGCGGCCGGCGGGCACAATTTATTGATGATCGGCTCTCCCGGCGCAGGCAAATCCATGCTGGCCAAACGGTTGCCTTCTATCCTGCCGGAAATGACCTTCGAGGAATCCATTGAAACCACCAAAATCCATTCGGTGGCCGGCCTTTTATCGGAAGAAAGCGCATTGATTACCCAGCGGCCGTTCCGCGCGCCGCATCACACCATCTCCCCGGCGGGGCTATCCGGCGGCGGAAGTATCCCCCGGCCCGGAGAAATTTCTCTGGCCCACAACGGGGTACTGTTTTTGGATGAGCTGCCTGAATTTTCCCGGGACGCCATGGAGGTGCTGCGCCAGCCGATGGAGGATGGACAAGTGACGATCTCCCGGATAGCCGGAACCCTGACCTATCCCTGCGCCATGATGGTGGTCGCCGCCATGAATCCCTGCCCCTGCGGTTATTTTGGTCATCCGGTACGGGAGTGCAGCTGCTCTGCCGGAGCGGTCAGCCGCTATCTTGCCCGGGTATCCGGCCCGCTTTTGGACCGGCTGGATTTGCATGTGGAGGTGGCGCCGGTGGAATACCAGAATCTGGTCTCCACCCGGCCGGAAGAATCTTCTGCCGCCATTCGCAGCCGGGTCAACCAGGCCCGCAAAATTCAGCAGGAGCGGTATCAGTCTATCGGCATCTCCTGCAATGCCAAGCTTCCCGCCCCGGCGGTCAATCGCTTTTGCCCTCTGGATGACGGGGCATCCGCCCTGCTGTCCCGGGCGTTTGAAACCATGGGGCTTTCTGCCCGGGCTTATGACCGCATTTTAAAAGTATCCCGCACCATCGCCGATCTGGATAAAGCGGAAGTCATCAGCCGGCGCCACATTGCCGAAGCGGTGCAGTACCGTAGCTTGGACCGCAAATATTGGTCCAGATAGGAGGTTTTTTATGCAATATATCATTCGGGGAAAATCGTTCGTCTTTACCACTGAAATCCGGGACAATACAACTCTGCGCAAAAGCTTTTTCTCGCTGGCCCGGCAGACCTTTGATCTGGACTTTGAGCCGTGGTATCAATGCGGCGGCTGGCAGGACCGGTATCTGCCCCACGCGCTGGTCTGCGGAGAGCAAGTGGCAGCCAATGTATCGGTCAACCGGATGGATTTTCAGCTGGACGGTCGACGCAGAACCTATCTGCAGCTGGGCACCGTCATGACCCATCCGGATTACCGCGGCATGGGATTGTCCCGCTTTTTGATGGAATGGATTCTGCAAAACTGGTCTGACCGCTGTGACGGGATTTATCTGTTTGCCAATGACACGGTATTGGATTTTTATCCAAAGTTTGGATTCCTCCCAGCCGCGGAGGCACAGATTTTTTCCCCGTCCTCCCCGCAACAGCCTATTCCCCTGCGCCGGATCAATCCTGACAACCCCAAAGACCGGGCGCTTTTGATCCAATCCTACCGCCGTTCCAACCCCTTTTCCGCTTTTTCCATGGAAAACAACGAAGGATTGCTTTTGTTCTACGCGCTGGGTCCTTTCCGGCATTTTCTTTATACGCCTCCCGAAGAAAATGCGGTTGCTATTTTAGAAGAGGACGGCGACACTTTATTCTGCCACGAACTGCTGGGTGAATGGAGCGGCAGTCTATTCCAAACGTTAAATCGTCTGACGCAGCCCCATATCCGCAAGATCGGGCTGGGCTTTACCCCGAAGGACACGCTGCCCGGACAGATTTGGCAGCCGGGCGAAGATCATTTGTTTGTACTGGGCAAAAAAGAAAATCCCTTTGCAGCGCGAAAACTGTTTTTCCCTTTGATTTCCCACGCATAAAAATAAAAAGGCGGCTGTAAATGCTGCCTTTTCATTTGATGGAATCTCTTTCTATTTTATTTTGTTCCCATACCGGCAGGCAGAAGCCGCAGCATTTTTTGCCTGTTCACATTCGATTTTTCCACTGCATAAGCCAGTATAATATCATAAATAAGACGGAGGCTTTTAACCTCCGTCTTATTTATGATATTTCCCGCCGCTTAAAATCTGATAGCCACGGTAGACCTGCTCCAGCAGCACCACCCGCGCCAGCTGGTGGGGAAATGTCATCCGGGACATGGACATCCTTCGGTCCGCCCTCTCTTTCACCGCCTGGGATAGCCCGAAAGAACCGCCGATTACAAAAATCACATCGGATTTTCCGCTGACTGCCGCCCGATCCAGCATTCTGGCCAATTCTTCAGAGCTTTGCAGCTTTCCCTCAATGCACAAAGCGACTACAAAACTGTCCGCCGCAATTTTGGATAAAATCCGGCGGCCCTCCGCTTCCAGCCCGGCGGCAATCTGTGCCGCAGACGGATTCTGCGGAAGCCGTTCCTCCTCGATTTCTACCGTAGAAAGCCTGCAGAAAGCGCTCAGGCGTTTTTGATATTCCACTGCCGCGTCCCGCCAATATCCTTCTTTCAGTTTTCCGACGCACACAATCGTCACTGCCTGCATTTTCTTCTCCCCCTCCAAAGCTTTCACCGGCCCGGTTCCGGGCAGCTATAAACGAATCATTCTGCCCGGCTCATATCGTGGCGCTACCTCCAGCTGATAATCTCTATCCCGCTGCATACCAGCCTGCATCAAGGATGACACCGACGTTTCCAGCGCCAAACTCGGCAGATTGTTTTCACGGCTTAAATGCCCCAGCACGATCTGCCTGGTACCCGACTGTACCAATTCCGGCAGAAACGCGGCACAGTCCAGATTGGAAAGATGGCCGCAGACACCGTCAATCCGGCGCTTAAGCGGATACGGGTAAAAACCGGCCATCAGCATATTTCGATCATAATTGGACTCCAGAAGCACCAGATCGCAACCGCTGACCGCCTGCCGCACCATCGGGGTGACCATGCCCAGATCCGTCGAAACTGCTATCTTCTTGTCATCCCCGCTGACTGCCACATATCCAACGCTATGGGCACTATCGTGGGAGGTTTCAAAAGCTCCTATGTATAAATCGCCGACACAGACCCCCTGCACCGGCATTGGGACTGCTTTGGCCCCCGCGGGAAAGTAATCCCGATCCGCCAAAAAGTCCAGCACCTCATCAGTTGCATACACGGGGACCGGCAGTTTTTTTAAAAGCACCTTCAGCCCTTTGATATGATCGGTATGCTCATGGGTGATAAACACCGCGCCAATACTTTCCCGGTCAATTTCCCGCATCTCCAGCGCTGCGAGAATTCCACGGCAGCTGATGCCCGCGTCGATCAATACGCCGCCAACGCCGCTGCCAATATAGGTACTGTTCCCGCTGCTGCCGCTGGCGAGCGTACAAAAACATGCCATTGCGCCAATCCTTTCTGTCCAAGTCCCGCTACCATCAAGTCGCCGCTCCAAGGCGAAGAAAAATAACCCGTTTTTTCGTTTTCTAAAAGAAATCGGCTCGGGCCATAGGCCAAAGCCGAAACCGTTTCAATCTATCCGATCGCCCGCTGCACGTCTGCGTCCGGCACCTCCATCTTTTCCATTCTGGCGCCCAGTCCGCGGAATTTTTCCACAACGCACTCATAACCCCGTTCAATATGGTAGATTTCCTCCACTTCCGTCTGGCCGCAGGCAATCAGACCGGCAATGATCAGCGCCGCACCAGCCCGCAGATCGGTGGCTTTTACCGGCGCACCGGTGAGGCTCTCTACTCCCTCTACCACTGCAACCTTTCCATCCACCTGAATTTTGGCTCCCATCCGCCGCAATTCATCCACATATTTATATCGGTTGTCCCACACGCCTTCGGTAATAATGCTTGTCCCCTCCGCAACGGAAAGCATCACCGCCATCTGGGGCTGCAAATCGGTTGGAAAGCCCGGATGCGGCAGGGTCTTCAAATTGATTTTTTTCAACGGGCCGCTGCGGGTAACGCGAACCGCATCATCAAACTCCTCCACCGTCGCGCCCGCCGCCACCAGCTTCGCCGTAATGGATTCCAAATGTTTGGGTATCACATTTTTGACCAAGACATCGCCGTTGGTAGCCGCCGCCGCGACCATAAAGGTTCCCGCTTCAATCTGATCGGGAATAATCGAATAGGTGGCGCCGTGCATATGCTCGACCCCGCGGATTTTAATCACATCCGTACCGGCGCCGCGTACATCAGCGCCCATGGAATTCAAAAAGTTGGCCAAGTCAACCACGTGCGGCTCTTTCGCCACATTTTCCAAAATGGTCAGCCCCTGTGCGCGGACAGCGGCCAGCATGACATTAATGGTTGCGCCAACGGTAACGCCATCAAAATAAATATGACTGCCCGTCAGCTGCTGGGCTTCGGCGCAGATCATGCCATGATCGATGGAAACATCCGCTCCCAAAGCTTCAAATCCCTTAATATGCTGATCAATGGGGCGCACCCCGCCGAAATTGCACCCACCGGGCATTGTCACCGCGCCTTTGGAATAACGCCCCAGCAGCGCACCCAAAAAATAATAAGAAGCGCGCATGTTCCGGGCAATATCAAACGGCACCGAAGGGGCAATAATATGGGTAGCATCGATTTCCACCGTTGTTTTATTGCGCATTTTAATTTTTGCGCCCAACTCCTGCAAGATCTGCAGGGAGATATTTACATCGTTGATGTTTGGGATATTCTCCAAAACACAAGGCTCTTCTGCCAATAAAACCGCAGGAATAATTGCCACCGCCGCATTTTTCGCACCGCTGATGACAACTTCACCTTCCAAACGGCTGGGACCTTCAATGAAAAATTTCTCCATTTCAGTCTCTCCTTTATCATCTTTCTCTCTCTGTTCCCCCATGGAAAACGCAGGAAATCCTGCGGGCATACCTCTAACAGTAGTATTATAGCACAGGCACCTGCAAAATAAAAGCCCAATTTTACAAGAAAAACATCTTCCTGCCGCCGCTTCCTTTCTTTGTGTTTTTTCGCTATTTTTTAACTTTTATCGACAAACCGGGACGCCCGGCACCGCAGTTTGAACTGTCAAAAAAACTTTTTTCCTCTGCGGCATTTGGGAAAGAGCCGTTGTTCCATTTCGTCCGGTTCAGGGCGGACTTCACCTTTAAAATCCTTCCCGGCAAAAATTTGGATATACGTCTTTGAATTTGTTTTTGCACTGTTTTTCTCTTTTACCCAATTGTTAAAATGGGAAATATTTCTTGATACGCAAAAAGGCGCCCTTTTCATAGGGCGCCCTGGAAAACTTTTACTCTTTTACCGGCCCGGATAATAGGTTCCAATATATTTGGACGGATCCATAAACCTTCCGTTGATAATAATTTCAAAATGGCAGTGGTTCCCATAAGCATTGCCAGTCTGACCCACATATCCAATGATCTGACCTTGCTGGACATAATCTCCGTAAGACACCGCCAGCTGGCTCATATGGGCATATAGAGTATAAATCCCATTGCCGTGGCTGATCTTGACATGAATGCCATAAGCGTAGTACTGACGCACCGCCTTGACGACCGTTCCAGAAGCCGCCGCCCGGATTATCGTACCGCGGCTCGTTGCAATATCCATACCCGTATGGCCCCAATAGCCGTTAATTCCGCAGGAAAGATATCCACCGTCAACCGGCCAGATAAAGCCGCCGGAACTGCTGGAATATCCGCTTCCGGAACTGCTGCTGAGAACCTGAACCGGCTCGGCGGTACCCACCGTCACCACCTGGTCCACCGGCTCTTTGAGAACCGTCGAATCGATCTCGGTACGATCCGTTTCCAGACCGTTGACATAAACCACATCAGCAGTTATCAAACGCTTACCCAGCACACCGGAACTGCGAACTGCCCGATATCCTTTGGCATAATTGGCATCTACCACTTCTTCTGTTCCAAACGGGATATCCTCTTCGTAAACCTCTGTTACCGTGCGCTTTACCGTCAAAAAATTCACCTGATTGGAGACTAGAACCTCCTGGCCTACCAACAGGCTTTCCTCAATTCCCGGATTGAGCGCTTTGAGCTGGAAATAAGGAATATCCATTTTCTGCGAAATCAGGGTCGGCGCATCGCCCTCCTCAACCGTGTAGGTTACTTTCCCCTCCACTTCGGAGGTCAAAACTGCTTCCATTTCCTCTGGTTCCACCAAACTGCTCAACAAATACAAGCCCTTGGAAAGCTGGACATCCTGGACAAAATCCACCCGCTCGTTTTCATCTCCGGTGCGGTACTGATTCAGCATACTATCAAGCAACGCGTGGATCGGCGCCGCATTTTCCACCGCACCGTAAAAGGTTCCGTCTACATACAGGCCACTGGCCTCGGTTATTTCATTACCGGAGGCTGCGATCAATTCATCGGCAATTTCGTTGACAGTGGAAAGCTCCTCTTTGTCGATAACCTTCAGCGTATATTTGGGGACCGTATCCAGCGGAGGCTGATATTCTTCATAAACAATACGGCTCTGCATCATTTTTTCCGATTCGTCAAAATCCGATTCTTTTGCAATATAGCCGATCATCTTATCGTTATACTCCACCTCCAGCGCAAACTGAAGATTGGTATTTTGGTGAATGAGACTGACTAATATAATAAAGCTGACCACCGGCGCAACATAGTTAAAAACCGTGCCAAGTGTTTTGCACACAAGCCGCAGGCTCTCTCGCCATATCCGGCTTTTTTCTCTGCGGACCTCTTTTGGCCCCAATTCTTCCGCCAGCGCAAGGCGTTCTTCCTGACTCTGTTTCAGGCGCTGTACCTGGCGGTATGGACGCATGGCGTCATTCATGGCAAAACGGAATTTACGACCGACAAGGATCAGGCGTTTCTTGATCTTTAGCTGAAACCCCAGACGGGTACTGACAGCAAAACGGAATAAACGCTTTTTATAACGTCTGAAATAACGAATCAGCTGGACGCCAGTATAATAACAAAACCGATAACTTTTTAAGACGGCGTTCCACGCCATGTCCTGCAAAGAACGGTTTTCCGGCAGATGCTGTTTGGGCATTGTC
The DNA here is from genome assembly GCA_934875375.1 of uncultured bacterium. Classification (GTDB taxonomy): domain Bacteria; phylum Bacillota; class Clostridia; order Oscillospirales; family Ruminococcaceae; genus UBA3818. The sequence continues at coordinate 59,788 of CAKXHL010000010.1, read as the reverse complement.
ATCTTTTTACCGGCATTCTGGCTGCTTTCCATGCATTCCTCTCCTTTCTTTCGCGGCACGATACTCCGCTTGATTCTTCCTTCATTATACACACTCTGACTTTTTAATCAACCGAATTCACAAAAATGTAAAAAAGTTGTGGTTAAATCCCACAAATATGTTTCTGAAATCCTCTATATAAATTGTGCAATATGAATCCAAATGTGTTTTTCTTGTGATGAACCCAAGTCTCGGGCAATTTGCAGTTTTTGGCTTTATTCCATGCAAAAATGGCGTTTTTTCCCATCGGCACATGGCAACCTTCCGATTGAAAGATTCATCGCATTGGCCACCGCCATCATAGTTATCCCTCTTTTGCCAGATCTTTCATCCGCTCCAGCATTGTTTGACTATTTCCGGATACAGTAAACGGTCCGGCTCATCAAACAGCATGATATCCGGATTCCTCGCCAGCGCGCTGACATCTGTTTGGGGCAGCGATTTTTCCCTTTTGACCCAAATCTCTCCGCCTTCAGGCTGTTCCTGCCAGCTCAACAGCAAAAAAGGGGATTTACACGATCCGGAGGGATTGTATCCATATTTTGTCAATCATCAAGCGTTTTGGGGAAATCGGATTCACGCCACTCTATTTTGGCGTTTTCCAAAGCCTTTTTGAAAGATTCATACAAAGGGGCAGTCAACTCAACCCGCTCTCCGTTGATGGGATGGAGAAAACGGCAGCGAAAGCAGTGGAGCGCCTGATGGGGGATGATCCTTAAGTCCCCGCCGTACCAAACGTCACCCGCCAGCGGATACCCCCAATAGGACATATGCACCCGGATCTGGTGCGTCCGGCCGGTCTCCAGCCAAAGCCTTGCCAGGCTATACCCGTCCCCTTCGGCAACAATCTCATAGTGGGTGATAGCAGGCTGCCCCTCCGGTGAAACCTCGCGCAAAATATGCACGGGATCGACCCGGCGGATCGGAGCGTCTACGGTCCCCAAGCGCTGTTGCGGGCAGCCACAGAGAATGGCCAAGTATTCCTTTTCCACATTGCCGGCCAGCCGGGACGCCGTATAAGGATCCTTAGCCACCACAACAATGCCGGTGGTATCCTTATCCAAACGGTTGACCGGCCGGAATGGAAGCGCTGTCCCCTGGGCGGCAAATACATTGCCCAACGTATCGTTCTGATGCCTTTTCACGGGATGACAAGGCATATTCCAGGGTTTATTGAACACGACCAGAGACGCATCTTCATACAATACCGGAACCTTCGCCGCCAAAGGAGAAGTCTCCGTCTCTTTTTCCAGCCAGCGCAGAATGATCCGGTCTCCGGTCCGCACCGAATCAACGGTACGGACCGGCCTTTCATTGCAAAACAGTCCCCACGGCCCATCCAGCCTTTTGAGTGTTTTAATCAGATGGTAGGAAACACCTTTCCCCCGGCGGAGAAAATCGTTGACGGTGCATCCGTCGAATGTGGCTGGAACCTCAAAGATCAATTCGCTCAAAGCTGTCCCTCCCTTTCTCTCAGTATACCAGACGGCCAAGCTTTTTTCTATGCAAAAGGCGGCTGAAACAGCCGCCTTTTTATGTCTTCTCTTTTGTCTGGCCGCACAGAAGATCAGCGCGGATTAATCGCAGACCTTGACGCTCCATCCTTCCGGACCGGGGACGCGTCCCCACTGGATGCCAGTCAGCTGATCGTACAGCTTTTGAGAAATCGGACCGATTTTGCCGTCGCTCAGCTGCAGAACATGCTCGTCGATCTTCAGCTCCCCAATGGGGGAAATGACTGCCGCGGTGCCGCTGCCAAACGCCTCTTTCAAGCGTCCTTCCTTTCCGGCCTGCAGCAGTTCATCCACCGACAGGCGCCGTTCGCTGACCCGATAGCCCCAATTTTTCAAAAGCTCAATGCAGGACTTGCGGGTAATGCCGGGCAGGATGCTGCCAGTCAGCATCGGGGTTACAATCTCGTCATCAATCACAAAGAACACGTTCATCGCGCCGACTTCTTCAATGTATTTGCGCTCTACGCCATCCAGCCACAAAACCTGGGAATAACCCTGCTCGTGGGCTACCTCCTGCCCTTTTAACGAGCAGGCGTAGTTGCCGCCGGTTTTGGCCTCGCCCATACCGCCGCGGACCGCCCGGACATATTTGGTTTCCACATAGATTTTAACCGGGTTAAAGCCCTGAGGATAATAGGCACCGGAGGGAGACAGTACAATCAAAAACAGGTAAGTTTTGGAAGAATCAGTGCCCAGTTTCGCCTCTGTCGCAATGACAAACGGGCGGATATACAAAGAAGTGCCAGGCGTATGCGGAACCCAGTCTTTATCCAGTTCCACCAGCTTGTGCAAAGCATCCAGGCAAAGTGCCTCGTCCAGCTGCGGAATGCACATCCGGTCATTAGAGCGGTTGATGCGCTTGAAGTTTTCATCTGGGCGGAACAGCAGAACCTGTCCCTCGTCACCACGGTAGGCTTTCAATCCTTCAAAAACCTCCTGGCCATAGTGGAGACATTTGGCAAAAGGATCCAGTTCGATCGGGCCATAGGGAACAATGCGGGGATCATGCCAGCCTTTGCCCTCGGTATAGTTCATAATAAACATGTGATCGGTGGTAACAGCGCCGAATCCCAGTTTGGTTTCGTCCTGCGGCTTCTCTTTCGGCGTAGTGGTACGTACAATCTTGATTTCACTCATCTTTGATTCACACCTTTTCTCCATTGATTCTTATACAGCCTGAAAATTTTTTAAATATGTGTTTCATTTTAGCACTTTAACGTGCAGAATACAAGTGTTTTCCCGCTAAAAACGGCTACATTCGGGCAGCCGTTTTTGTGCACATCTCCCGCCGCCTGACAAAACAAACGGCGCTGATAAGGAAAATACGGCTTACCTTGCCGAACCGCCCCACCCGCGCCGCATTTTTTCAAATCAAACGAACTTTAAAAAGTCAGGCCATAGGCCAGCATGGTATCGGCAATCTTCAAAAAGCCAGCCGCGTTTGCACCGACGACCAGATTTCCGTCCGCACCAAATTCTTTCGAAGCACGGTACGCATTATTGAAAATGCCCACCATGATTTCCTGAAGCTTTTTGTCCACCTCTTCAAAGCTCCATCCGTAACGCATGGAATTCTGGCTCATCTCCAGGCCGCTGGTTGCCACACCCCCTGCATTGGCCGCTTTGGCCGGGCCAAACAAAACGCCCTTTGCCAAAAACAGCTCCACCGCATCGGGAGTGCTGGGCATGTTTGCGCCTTCGGCAACGGCGATCACACCGTTTTCCACCAGCTGTTTCGCTGCCTCGCCATCCAGTTCATTCTGCGTTGCGCAGGGCAGTGCGACATCGCAAGGAATCGACCAGATTCCCCGGCAGCCCTCCGTATATTCCGCACCGGAGACCTCCTTGGCATATTCGGAGATTCTGCCGCGGCGAATCTCTTTGATCTGTTTGACCACATCCAACTGGATACCCGCCGGATCGTAAACATAGCCGGAGGAATCGCTCATGGCAATCACCTTTCCGCCCAGCTGCTGGGTTTTCTCAGCCGCGTAAATCGCCACGTTGCCGGAACCGGAAATCACCACATTTTTGCCTTTGATCGAATCCTGCTTCATGTTTTTGAGCATCTCTTCGGTAAAATACAAAAGGCCATAACCGGTCGCCTCTTTCCGAACCAGAGAACCGCCATAGGTCAGCCCCTTTCCGGTCAGTACGCCGGTATGTTCATTTTTAATCTTTTTATACTGTCCGTATAAAAAGCCAATTTCCCGTGCGCCCACGCCGATATCCCCGGCAGGAACATCGGTATCCGGCCCGATGTGACGGCACAGTTCGGTCATAAAGCTCTGGCAGAACCGCATGATTTCACCGTCAGACTTTCCTTTGGGATCGAAATCAGAGCCACCCTTACCGCCGCCCATAGGCAGGCCGGTCAGAGCGTTCTTAAAGCACTGCTCAAAGCCCAAAAATTTAATGATCGAAGCGTTGACCGACGGGTGCAGCCGCAAGCCGCCCTTGTAGGGACCGATCGCCGAATTGTACTGCACGCGGTAACCGCGGTTAACCTGGACTTTTCCGTTATCATCTACCCAAGATACGCGGAACTGCAAAAAACGCTCCGGCTCTACCATCCGCTCTACAATACCGGCTTCTTTGATATCCGGCCGTTTTTCCATCACCGGTTCCAGCGATTCCAGAACCTCCTGCACCGCCTGCAAAAATTCCAGCTCGCCCTGATCCCGTTTGCAGACCTTTTCATAAACCTCTTTCATATAAGCGCTCTTCAAAGCCATGCGTTTTCCTCCTTTTGCATAATTGGCTGTAATGAACACAGGCACAACAACATTCATGTATCCATTATACCGAAAACAATTTCGTTTGCAAGATTTTTTTGCAGGATTTTTCCTATTTCATGCAAAAAATGGCAGGGGGTTAATATATGGTGTATATTTGCTGGTTTTCCTGTCGTTTCCACTGTATAAAAAGATAATTTTTTCGGAAAACGGCTAGCCAACCCCCTAAAAATATGTTATTCTGAGTAAGAAATGTAGGTTTTTGCCTGATTTCTTCGTTTTTGTATTAGAAACCTTTTAAAGGAGTGTTCCATATGTATTGTAGACATTGCGGCGCTGAAATGAATTCCGATGCACCGGTCTGCCCGTCCTGCGGCGTATCCTCCGGTTCCGGCAGTACTTATTGCGCCAACTGCGGTGCCGAATGCCAGCCTGGTGCGGTATTCTGTTCCCACTGCGGCTGCCAGTTTGCACCGGAACAGGCACAGCAGACCTATTATCAGGATCCCTCACAGCAGTCCTGTCAAAACCAGGCGTATTCGGGAGCGGATCCCGGCTATCAGGCGCCTGGCCAAGGCTATCAGCCGCCGGTTTATCCCCCGGTCGGCACCCCGCTAAAATCCAAAATGGCCGCCGGACTGCTGGGTATTTTTCTCGGCGCCTTTGGCGTGCATAATTTCTATCTGGGATACACCACCAAAGCCGTAATTCAGCTTTGTTTAACCTTGCTGTCCTGTGGTATTTTAAGCTTTGCTTCCGGTATCTGGGGCTTTATCGAAGGCATTATGCTTTTGACGGGCAGCATTAATGTAGACGGCAACGGAATGCCGCTACAGCAATAATCCTTTGGTTTCTCTGCGAGCAGGCAGAACAGCAGCATGCGCAGCGCCGAAAGGCCGCGCATGAGGAAAGTCCGGGCTTCACAGGGCAAGGGTAGCTGCTAACGGCAGCCGGAGGCGACTCTAGGGAAAGTGCAACAGAAAGAAACCGCCGTTTTAAACGGTAAGGATGGAAAGGCGAGGTAAGAGCTCACCAGCGTGTGGGAGACCATGCGGCTATGTAAACCCTATCCGAAGCAACACCGCAAAGGGGCGAAATACCGCTTGCCCGGCGGGCCCCGTCCAGGTGGCTTGAACCCCTCGGCGACGATGGGTCTAGAAAGATTGCTGTTTTTAACAGAACTCGGCTTATATGCCTGGTCGTATAGATTTTAAAATCCCCGCTGACAGGCACGCTGTTATCATGGACGGAATTGGTCTTCTGTTCTCTGTCGGTGCGGAACAATAAAAACAACCGCAGCTCATCGTTTGATGGTCTGCGGTTGTTTTTTCAATCGTGTATGAAACTTTTTTGCAGAACTTTTTAACATGGGACGTGTCACTGCGGTACAGCCTAAAAGGAGAAAGGATTGCGTTCTGCATCCCGTTGGAATCTGCTTTATATGACGGTTTGATCCCTAGTTCAGACACGTTAATTGCTTAGAAGAAATCAAAAATCCGGCAGGAAAAACAAACGGAAAAATACTGGTCCTGCCCGGATAAGGGACTTTGTACCAGCGTAGAAAAAAGAGGGGCTTTCTCTTTCCAGAAACCCCCTCTTTTTTCTATTTCCACAAAAGCTTTAGCAGCCACAGGGAACAAACTCCTGGCGCTCCCAATAGGACCGCTGAAACTGCCGATGCAAGATTAAGCGACAAGGCCACGCCTGTCAGCCCCGAAAGCAGATTCAAAAGCCAAAAGCTCAAGCCGCCCCCAATGGTGCTGGTCAAAAAGCAGCGAACCGGACGGCCCGTTTTCACAAACAAAAAAAGCATCAATATTCCCAAACCGCATACAATCCAGATCAGCATTTTCCTCACTCCGTTATTCCGATGGGGAACTTCTGATTCCCCAAACGGGACTTTTGTTTCTTTGCCTCCCGCAGCAAAAAACGATAGCGGGCCGCAAGTGCATTGGACTCATAGATATAGCTCTCTACCAAATCTTCGTCGGTGGTCATGTTGAAGTTGGAATCGACCCGCTCGATTTGTGCGCGTAGAAACTCCAGATCCCGCAGAAGATCCCGGTACTGCTCCATCACCTCCCGATCCTCTTTTTCCCTGGCGAACAGCCTGATATTTTTTAAAATACCCTCCATATCTCTTTCCGCCTTTCCACAAAAGTCTATGCGGAAAGCTTGGGCATTTATGCCAGTATTTATACAATCTCCAAACGGTTATCCAGCTAATTCCGGCACATACTATCCATAAATTCCGATAGGGAGGAAATCATATGAAAAACTTTGGTACAGTGGGGGACCGATATTGCCCTGCCCAGCGAAGAAACGTCCCGGTAGAAATTTGGTGGGATAACGACGGTAATCGCCAGGAACAGTGCCTGAAGCGCGAAACTTGTTCTCATAAAGAAAGTTATGCTGACAACCGCGGCGCTCCCTGCCAAACCATTTAAATCAGGCCGTACTTTCAAAAATGCCCCTTGCCGCAGCGCCGCGGCAAGGGGCATTTTTGAAATTTTAGTTTTCTTGTTCCGTCAAAAGAGTCGTCTCATCCAGCACAAAATCAATCTCTCCGGAGGAGACATCTGTCCGTGCCACTTTGATCCGGATGCGGTCGCCAATCCGAAACCGTCTCCCGCTGTCTTTGTCTTTCACTTCAATTTTGCCATCGTATTCAAAATGTCCCGGCATTTCAGAAATACGGATCATTCCCTCAACCGTGTTGGGCAGTTCTACAAAAATCCCCCGCTCTATCACACCGGAAACCATGCCTTCGTAGCTTTCGCCCAAATGCGAACTCATGTATTCCGCTTTGTAGCAATCCTCACAGCTGCGTTCCACCGACATGGCTCTTTGCTCCGCCGTACTGGAGTGCACTGCCGCATCCTGCACAAATCTTCCAAAGCAGCGCTGCATTTCCTGCGCAGCCGTCCCCTTGAGCGATTCGCTCATAATCCGATGAATTGCCAAATCCGGATAGCGGCGGATTGGCGAGGTAAAATGCGAATATTTTTGAAGCACCAGGCCAAAGTGTCCCTTATTCACCTCGGAATACCGAGCCTTGGCCATGGAACGCAAAAGCTGACTGTTCACCAGCATCTGCATATCGGTCCCTTTTACCGCTTTTAAAACAGCCTGCAGTTCTGAGGGCTGTACGCCCGGTTTGATTCGCACCGTATCCAATCCCAGCACTTTCAGCAGCTCTGCCAGCGCCTCCAGTTTTTCGGCTGACGGATCTTCATGAATCCGGAACAAAAACGGAAGTTCCCGCGCTAGGCCAAAGGAAGCCGCTGCCTCGTTGGCCACCAGCATGAACTCCTCGATCATCCCTTCCGAAACCCCGCTTTGCCGCGGAACAATGTCCTGCACGCGCCCATCCTCTCCGATCAGGATTTTGGCCTCGGTGGATTCCAAATCCAGACTGCCGCGCTGTGACCGGCGGCGGGCCAGCCGATCCGCCAACGCTTTCATCTGGTGCAGTATCGGCTCTAATCCATCGTATTTTTTGTGAATCGCCTCTTCCGCCGTACCGTCTAAAATCTGGTTGATCTCACTATATACGCCCTTGACTCTGGATCGAATCACGGTTTTGCGGAAATCATATTCCACCAGTCCGCCATCTTCATCCAGACGCATCAGCGCGGAAAAGGCCAGACGGTCCTCCTGCGGATTCAGCGAGCAAATCCCGTTGGAAAGCTCCTTGGGCAGCATGGGAATGACCGCATTCGCATAATACACCGAGGTGCCGCGCCCAAACGCTTCTGTATCCAACGCAGACTGCGGCCGCACATAATGGCTGACATCCGCAATGTGAACGCCTAATCCCCATCCGTTCTCCAACCGGGTCAGAGAGATGGCGTCGTCAATATCCTTGGTGTCCGCACCGTCAATGGTAAAAATAATCTCCCCGCGCAAATCCAGCCGGTTGTCTATTTCCCGCTGGGAAATCCCCTTTTCCTGTATCTGCCGCGCTTCCTCCAACACCTGGGGAGGAAACTGTTTTTCAATACCGTTGTCCGCCAGAATTGCCTCGCAGCAAACTGCCGCCAGCTGGCTGGAACCGAACACCGCCGTGACCGCCGCCCGGTGGTCAAAATGTCTCCGGCCGCGTTTGACAATACGCGCCGACACCTTATCCCCTTCTTTTGCACCGCCGGTTTCGGTTCTGCCAACCGGTACCGGTCCTTTCATCTGTGCATCCGGATATACCACAGGCAGCCCATCCTCTACCCGGAAAATTCCCGTAAAATGGTAATCGGCCTCTTCCAGAATGCGCAGCACCTCTCCCTCTTTCAGATTGCCGTGTCCCTGCCGTACCGAAATTTTCACACGGTCGCCCGGCAAAGCACCCATTAGGTAGCGCCCCGGGATGAAAACATCTTCTTCGGCTTCGTCCGGGTGGACAAAACCAAACCCTTCGGTCACCTTTACTACCACCGCTTCGGCAGTTTGCCCCTGGCCGGTTTTATAATAGCGGTCCCTTTTTTGCTGAACCATACCGCTTTTCACCATACCTGCCAGTACCAATAAAAACGCTTCAGTCTGATGGCGCCTTATACCCGACTGCTCCTGTAAATACTTTGCAGAAGCGCCCCGGCTGCCCGCCCGCTCCAACACGCGGGTAATCTCCTTTTGAAAATCCGGCCGAACTGCCGGCTTTTTTCCCGGTCTGCGCGGCCGGGAATCCTTCTTTTTTGATGTTTGATTATACTTCATTCTTTTCCTTTCCGATTCTCTCTTTCTTTTCATTCTTCCACGTTTTGACCAAAATAAAATCCTCCGCCCGAAAACCTCCAGAATTTTTCAGGACAAATTCCAAAGGGCAAAGGCATGCAATAGAAAAGCCCTGCCAACGGCAGGGCTTTTGGACATTATTAGAAATAAATACTTAAAATCCAAACCAGAAAAGTTATAACAAGAAAAGCCGCGCCGATCACTTTCGTATATTTGGAAAGGAGCACATCCAACGTTTTTGCTCTGTTCTTGCCGTAGCTCTGGGGCTGAGCGCCGCCCAGCGCCGAAGCGCCGCCGCCTTTTCCCTCCTGCATCAGGACCATAATGATGATTGCAATGGCCATCAAGATCAGCAGAATACCGCCGATTATTTCAAATGCCTGCATAGTGCACCTCCGAGTAATTCTGTTTAACATTGTTATCATAGCATAGTTTGTTGATGTTTGCAACATTTTTTAGAAAAAAGCTTGGGAATCTTTTTTGCAGTGCATAAAGGAAAAAACGCCGGAAATACTGTTACTGGTTATGCAGGAGCTCTTTATCCCTGTTGCGTTTGAGAGGGCGCCGGCAAAACCGTCAGGCTGCCGGCGCCCTGCGCAGGCGGCCTTTTTTCTTTTCCGCCAATCCTGCAATGTTACTGGGTTTTTGTTGCGCCGGTTAATCCAGTAAACTCAACTGTTCGCCCAAATCCTGTTCCTTGGGAATCGCCCCTGCTGCCGGCAGAGACTTGGTACGAAACCGGTGAGCGTTATTGAGCATTTGCTCCGTAAAAGGAACAACCGTGTCCACCACCGCATTCTTTTTCAGCGTCATTACGGCAACGCCCTGCGTATCTCTGGTTTGCTTGGGATTGATGGCTCCGGTATGGATAATCAGCGTACGCCCGCCGGTAGCGCGCAGCAGAAATTCCCGGTCTTCCGATACATAAAAAGCACCTGCCAGCGAATCTTTGCCACTATATGCATTGGCCAGTTTTTTGCGGTTGGTTTTGGTCTCATAGGCGCTCATTTCCACTTTGGCCACTTTTCCACCCTGAAAGAAAAAGAGCATATAGCCGGTATATTCCTGCACCGCCGCAAAGCAGACAATCCGCTCGCCCTCATCAAAGCTCAGTTTGGCCGGTACATAGTCGCCCATTACGCTGGCCTTGGTGTCATCAAAATCATATGCGTGGGATTTATATACCTGCTGCCGGTCGGTAAAAAACAGCAGATGCGCCCGGTTGGTGCTCTCAATCTCCGAAAGGATTTCATCCCCTTCTTTGAGCTTTTGCTCGGAACTCATGCGCAAAGATTGGGGGGTAATTTTTTTAAAGTACCCTTCCCGGGTAAAAAACAGGTGTACCGGGTAATCGGGCGTTTCTTCCTCCGCCTCTTCCCGTGCGGGCTGCACATCGTAAAGAATCAGACTGCGCCGCGGCTGGGCATATTTTTTCTTGATCTCCTGCAGCTCTGAAACAATAATGCCCCGCACCTTTTTCTGGTCGCCCAGAATTTCCTCCATTTGTGCGATTTCTTCTTTCAAGCTTTGAGTCTCGTCAGTCCGCTTTAAAATATACTCTCTGTTTAAATGCCGCAGTTTAATTTCCGCCACATATTCTGCCTGGATTTCGTCAATTCCAAAGCCGATCATCAAATTCATGACGACTTCGGACTCTTCCTCCGTCTGACGGATGATGTGAATGGCTTTATCAATATCCAACAATATTTTTGCCAGTCCTTGCAGCAGGTGCAGCTTTTCCTTTTTCTTTTTCAGGTCAAAATACACCCGGCGTTTTACGCATTCCTCCCGAAAGGCAATCCATTCCTCCAGCAGCTCCCGCACACCCATTACCCGTGGATATCCGCCGATCAGCACGTTAAAATTGCAGGACATAGTGTCCTCCAGCGGCGTCATGCGGAACAGCTTCTGCATCAGCTTATCCGGATCAACGCCCCGTTTGAGATCGATGGCAATTTTCAGCCCCGATAAATCGGTCTCATCCCGGATATCCGCAATTTCCCGCATTTTACCGTTTTTCACCAACTCCACGATCTTATCGATAATTACCTCGACGGTGGTGGTAGGCGGAATTTCGGTGATTTCCAGGCAGTTGGACGCCTTGTCATAATTGTAGCGGGCGCGCACCCGGACGCCACCGCGGCCGGTTTCGTAAATTTTCCTCAATTCGGTTTCATTATAAAGGATATAACCGCCGCCGGGAAAATCCGGCGCGGTGAGGGTCGTAAGCAGGTCGTGGTCAGCATTCTTCATCATGGCGATAGTCGTGTCGCACAGCTCCTCCAGGTTAAACGGACAGATGGCGCTGGCCATACTCACTGCGATCCCGATATTGGAGTTTAAAAGGATGCTGGGGAAGCGCACCGGAAGCAGAGACGGTTCCTTCATACTTCCGTCATAGTTGTCCTGAAAATCCACCGTATCTTTGTCGATGTCGGCAAACAGCTCATTGCAGATGGAGTCCAGCTTGGCTTCGGTATAACGAGAAGCCGCATAGGCCATGTCCCGGGAATAGGCCTTGCCGAAATTGCCCTTGGAATCCACGTAAGGGTGCAGCAGCGCTTGATTGCCTCGCGCTAAGCGCACCATGGTCTCATAGATCGCCGCGTCTCCATGCGGATTCAACCGCATGGTCTGACCCACGATATTGGCCGACTTCGTCCGTGCTCCCGTGAGCAGCCCCATTTTATACATGGTGTATAAAAGCTTTCGGTGTGCCGGTTTAAAGCCGTCGATCTCCGGAATGGCCCGAGAGATAATCACACTCATGGCGTAGGGCATAAAATTGGTTTCCAGCGTCTGTGTAATCGGCTGTTCCATAACAACACCGGCATTTTCGATTTCTGCCGCTATGTTTGCCGTACGCTTTGGTGCCGGTATTTTTTTCTTTTTGGGAGCCATTGTCTTCCTCCTATCTTTTTCTGATTTGGGCCTCATACCCGCATTTCAAAGAAGCAGCCTGTGGCTTCCATCCGTTTTCTACTGCAATCTTTCCATCAGGAAACGTCCGCCGCGTCTAAATAACGATAACCATTTTCGGTGATAAATTCCTTTCGGCCCTCCAAATCTTTTCCCAACAGCAGATCAAACATCCGCGCGGTGGCGTGGGCTTCTTCCGGATTCACCTTGATCAGCCGGCGGGTCTCCGGGTTCATGGTTGTCATCCACATCATATCCGGCTCGTTTTCACCCAGCCCCTTGGAGCGCTGAATGGTGTATTTTCCCTTAATCCGGCCCAAAATCTCTGCTTTTTCCGTTTCATTATAGGCAAAATAAGTCTTGTCCTTGGTATTGATTTCATACAGCGGGGACTCGGCAATATAAACATATCCCTCCTGAATCAGAGTAGGCACCAGCCGGTAGAGCATGGTCAAAATCAGCGTCCGGATCTGAAAGCCGTCTACATCCGCATCGGTGCAGATAATTACTTTGCTCCAGCGCAGATTGCCCAAGTCAAAGTTGGAGATTTCCTTATTGGATTTGCTCTGCACTTCTACCCCGCAGCCCAATACCTTGAGAATATCAATGATGATGTCGTTTTTAAAAATTTTATCGTACTCCGCTTTCAGGCAGTTTAAAATTTTGCCCCGCACCGGGATGATCGCCTGAAATTCCGCATCGCGAGACAGCTTGCAGGCTCCTAGCGCAGAATCGCCTTCCACGATAAAAATTTCCCGCCGGCCGATGTCTTTCGTCCGGCAATCCACAAATTTCTGCACCCGGTTGGCAATATCCAATGACCCTGCCAGCTTCTTTTTCAGATTCAGGCGGGTCTTTTCCGCATTTTCACGGCTGCGTTTGTTCACCAATACCTGATCGGCGATTTTGGCCGCATCCATCGGGTTCTCGATGAAGTAAACCTCCAGAGAATGCTTGAGGAAATCCGTCATCGCTTCATAGATAAATTTATTGGTAATGCTTTTTTTGGTCTGGTTTTCATAGGAAGTTTGCGTGGAAAAGGAGGAAGAAACCAAAATCAGGCAGTCCTCCACATCCTGAAACGTAATTTTGCTCTCGTTTTTCAGGTATTTCCCCTGCTGTTTTAAAACAGCGTCGATCTGGGAAACAAACGCCACTTTGACCGCTTTTTCCGGTGCGCCGCCGTGCTCCAAATGGCTGGAGTTATGGTAATACTCCAACAGCTTCATCCGGTTGGAAAAACAGCAGGCCACCTGCATTTTTACTTTGTACTCCGGCTTGTCCTCCCGGTCACGGCCACGGCGCTGCGCTTCCCAATACTGCACGCCGGTGAGCGTCTCTTCACCAGACAGCTCTTTTACATAGTCGGTGATTCCGTTTTCATAGCAGAAATCCCGCGTTTCAAAGCTTTTTCCCACCTGATTGCGGAATACAAACAGCAGTCCCGCATTGACGACCGCCTGCCGCTTGAGCACCTCTGTATAATATTCTACTGGAATATCAATATCCGTAAATACATCTAAATCCGGCTTCCAACGAATCCGGCTTCCAGTTTTTTTCTGGGGCGTGGGCTCTTTGTGCAGGCCTCCCACATTTTCTCCCTTTTCAAACCGAAGCGTATAACGGTACCCATCCCGGAAAATTTCAACATCCATATACTCCGAAGCATATTGGGTGGCGCAAAGGCCCAATCCGTTGAGCCCCAGGGAATATTCATAGCCTTCCCCTTCGTTGGTTTTATATTTGCCGCCTGCATACAGCTCGCAAAAACACAATTCCCAGTTATAACGGCCCTCATTTTTATTAAAATCAACCGGAATACCCGCGCCGAAATCCTGTACTTCCACCGAACCGTCTGCAAAACGGGTGATCACAATTTGATCGCCCCGGCCCTCTCTGGCTTCATCGATAGAGTTGGACAGAATCTCAAAAACGGAATGCTCGCACCCTTCAATCCCGTCGGAGCCGAAAATAACACCCGGGCGTTTCCGTACCCGGTCTGCCCCTTTCAGCGACTGAATGCTCTCGTTATCATATGCTGCCTTCTTTGCCATAGGCTCCTCCCTAAATTCCCATTTGTCTTTTCCCACCGTTGCAAAAAACGGTCATCGGGGCAGGGCAGACATCCTTTTCTTTATCCTTTCAAAATGTCCGCGCGATGATTCCCGGCTATCATACCACATTTTTCTCCTTTTTGCAAAACAGACCTGCCTGCCATTGTTTCCCTCCGCAGACAAAAAGATTCTCCGGGCAGACCCGGAGAATCTAAATTGCTTTTTACTGTGCGTCCAAGGGAGAATCCGGCTGTTCTGGAATCTGCTCCTCCGGCTCTGACTGGGGCTGCACATTTACCGTATCCGGCATAGGGGCCAAATCCTCCGGACTCCACTCCATTTCCCCGGTCATGATCTTTCTGAATTCTTCCCCGTCGATCTTTTCATGATGGTACACATATTTTGCCACCAAATGCAGCTGATCCATATGATCGGTCAAGATGCTTTTGGCTGATTCATAGGCATTGTCCACCAATTCGCGAACCTCCACATCAATCTCTGCCGCCACATTTTCCGAGAAATTACGGTTTTGGGAGATGTCGCGCCCCAGGAAGATTTCCCCTTCATCCTGTCCGTAAACCACCGGTCCCAGCTTTTCGCTGAATCCATAGCGGGTAACCATGTTCCGGGCAATTTTGGAGGCCCTTTCCAGATCATTGGAGGCACCGGTAGAAATATCGTCCAGCACCAGCTTTTCCGCCATCCGGCCGCCCAGCAGCACAATCAGGTTTTCGCTCATATGCCGCTTGGTTTCATATCCCGTTTCCTCCACCGGCAAAGACATGGTAAAGCCGCCCGCCATTCCGCGGGGGATGATGGACACCATATGCACCGGATCCTGTGTAGGACAGTAATAGGTACATACCGCATGGCCTGCTTCATGATAAGCAGTGAGTTTTTTATCCTTGTCTGAGACCTTGTGAGACTTTTTCTCCGGTCCGGCAACCACTTTAATGGTCGCTTCTTCTATTTCCTGCATGGTGATCGCCTTACGGCTGCGGCGAGCCGCCAGCAAAGCCGCTTCGTTCATCAAATTTTCCAAGTCAGCGCCGGTAAACCCTACTGTCGTTTTTGCAATCACCGACAAATCCACATCAGGGCCAATCGGCTTGTTGCGGGTATGCACCTTCAAAATGGCCTCACGGCCGGCAGCGTCCGGATAGCCTACCACGATCTGCCGGTCGAAACGGCCGGGACGCAGCAACGCCGGATCCAGGATATCGATTCGGTTGGTCGCAGCGATGATGATAACACCCGAATTGTTGCCAAAGCCATCCATTTCTACCAGCAGCTGGTTCAAAGTCTGTTCCCGCTCGTCATGTCCGCCGCCGAGACCGGCGCCTCTGTGCCGGCCCACCGCATCTATCTCATCAATAAACACGATAGAGGGCGCATTCTTTTTCGCCTGCTCAAATAAGTCGCGGACACGGGAAGCGCCAACGCCCACAAACATTTCCACGAAGTCCGAACCGGAGATCGAGAAAAACGGAACGCCCGCTTCTCCCGCCACCGCCCGGGCCAGCAGAGTCTTACCGGTTCCGGGAGGGCCCATCAACATCACGCCTTTGGGAATACGCGCACCCAATTCATTGAATTTCTTGGGATTTTTTAAAAACTCCACAATTTCTACCAGCTCGGCTTTTTCCTCTTCCGCGCCGGCCACATCGGCAAAGGTGGTTTTTTTTCCGTCATCTGCTGTCCGGACTTTCGCCTTGGCAAAGCTCATCGCCTTACCGGCGCCGCCGCCAGCTTGACGCATCATCATAAACCACAAAAAGATCATCGCGCCGATCAAAAGCAGATAGGGCAGCATGCTCAGCCACCAGGGCGCGTCTTTCGGACGGATGAAATCCGTTTTCATTACAGCATCCGGGTGCTTTTCATTGTAGGCGTCAATCAGTTCCTTCGTATCCTCATAGAACATATTAACGCTGGCAACCCGGTAATTGACAATCGCCGTCTGGCCTGCGTCATTTTTGATTTTCATGCTCATCTCGCCGCTGCTGACGTCAAGAGTAAATTCCTGCACCTGCTCTTTTTCAAAATAAGAGATAATTTCATAATACTTGGGTTGCTCTTGGTCCGACATCATGGACACGGCAAAATAAATTGTCATCATCAGCATAGCCAAAATGACAATGTATACGCCGATTCCTCTGGACGGTTTTCTGTTCAAATGCTTCACTCCTTGTTTCTTTCCGCCGGGAAAGGTTATTTCTCATAAATTTCAGGCTTTAAAACGCCGATATAAGGCAAATTCCTGTATTTTTCCGCATAATCCAGCCCATATCCGACAATGAACTGATCCGGCACCACAAAGCCGACATAATCCGCCGTAATCGGCGCCTCCCGCCGGTCCGGCTTATCCAGCAGCGTGGCGATGCGAATACTTTTGGGATGCCGCTCGCCAAGCATTCCTTTGAGGTAGTGCAGCGTTTTTCCGCTGTCCAGGATGTCTTCTACGATAATCAGATCCCGGCCTTCCAAAGGAGTGTCCAAATCTTTCATTATTTTAACCACGCCAGAGGTTTTTACCCCGGCGCCATAACTGGAAACCATCATAAAATCAATTTGGCAGGGGATGTCAATAGCACGCATCAAATCGCTCATGAATACGACGGAGCCTTTGAGCACGCTGACCAAAAGCGGATTTTTTCCCGCATAATCCTGAGAAATTTTTTGGCCCATCTGCCGCACCTTTTGGGCCAGAGTTTCCTGGGAATACAAAATCGACTGAATGTCTTCTCTCATAACGCTTCCTCCTCTATGTCAATCACCAAAAAACGCGTTGTTTCCTCTGTCGGCAAAACCCTTTTATCCACGCCCAGCCCATACACCCACACCGGCGAGCGCTCGTCAGAAAGAATCGGGATCCGGCTGCGCTGCCGCGGCGGAATCTTCTGTTCGTTCCACCATTTGCGCAACGGCTTTCCCACCTTGCGGTGCGCAAGGCGCAAATAATCTCCTTCTTTTTTTTGCCTCAGGAAAAGTCTACCGTATATTTTATCATAGTCAATTGTTTTTTTTAAGATGTTACATTCATGTTTCTGTAAATTTGTAAATTGTTCACAATTTACCAGCCGAAGACTTCCTTGGGCCAGTGGATTTTCCGGCAGATCGCCGGGTCCTACTTCCAGCGGCTCCAGCTCCAAGCCGTCTGCATCTTCTCGGATACAAAGCACGCCCGCGCGCAGTTCCAGCCAAAAATCCTTTCCCAGCTGCGCCTGCCCTCTCCCTGTCCGCAGTATTTGCTCTATCGCCTGCATCTGGACCGTTTCCAAAGAGAGATGCCATTCATCAAAATAGCGGCGCATCACCCGAAACAAAACCGCCGGATGCAGCCCGAGCAGTGTTTCCGCATCCAAGCCAAAATCCCGCTGCGTTTTTTGGAATGCCTCCTCTGCCGATTGCTCCAAAAAGGCTTCGTCCTGCTCCAAATGCGCCAGCATTCTGCCGTAAACGGAATAAAACGATGGCCCGATTGCCTGCAAAGCAGGGATAACCGTCTGCCGGACCCGGTTACGGGTATAGTCGGCCGAAAGATTCGTCGAATCGGTCACGTAAGAAAGTTCATTTTCCCGGCAGTAGGCTTCGATTTCCTCTCTCGTGCATCGGATCAATGGCCGGATCACCGTTCCCTGTACCGGGGGAATGGAGCAAAGTCCTTTCAGCCCAGTACCGCGCAAAAGATTCAAAAAGGTGGTTTCTGCCCGATCGCTCAGCGTGTGCGCCGTGGCAACCAAACCGCCGTCTGCCGCCTGGAAAAGGCAGCGGTAACGCACCTGTCGGCCAAACAGCTCCACCGACTCCCCGGCGTTTTTTGCCCCTGCGGCCACATCCTCGCGGAACACGCGCAGCGGCACCTGCCATTTCCGGCACAGCTTGCGGACAAAAGCCTCGTCTCGCTCGCTCTCTTCCCCGCGCAGCAGATGATTGATATGGCACGCCTTTATCGTCAGCCGATGCTCTTGACGCAGCGAACAGAGAAAATGAAGAAGCGCCACCGAATCCGCCCCGCCGGACAGCGCGACGGTCACCCGGCTGCCAGCTGGCAGCATTTGATACTGTTCCACCGTCAGCAGCGCCTTATTCCTCATTGCGGTACATCTCCAGATTGCCAAACCGAGTATAAGCGCCGTCCCACGCCAACTTTACCGTATCGGTCTCACCGTGTCGGTTTTTGGCGACAATACATTCTGCAATATTTTGCTCTTCTGATTCCTTATTGTAATATGCGTCCCGGTACAAAAACCATACCGCGTCCGCATCCTGCTCAATGGAACCGGATTCGCGCAGATCGGAAAGCATTGGCCGATGGTTGTCCTTTCGGCTTTCCGGTCCGCGGGACAGCTGGGACAGCGTGATCACCGGAACCTGCAACTCTTTGGCCATGACCTTCAGCGCACGGGTCATTTCCGAAACCTCCTGCACACGGTTATCAATCCGCCGCCCGGTGGTCATCAGCTGCAAATAGTCGATAATCACCAAATCCAAGTCCTTCATCCGGCGCAAGCGGGCTTTCATTTCACCCGGCGAAATACCGGTGGCGTCGTCAATGTAAATCTGCGCCTGGGATAAATATCCCGCCGCCTCGGCCAACCGGTTCCAGTCGTCGCCGGACAGGTTGCCGGTGCGCAGGGCATTGCCGGGAATCCTCGCTTCGCCGGAAAGAATCCGCCCTACCAGCTGATCCTTGGACATCTCCAGGTTAAAAATGGCCACTTTTTTCCCCAATTTGGCCACATGGGTGGCAATATTCAGCGCAAATGCCGTCTTGCCCATACCGGGGCGGGCCGCAATAAAAATCAGGTCGGTTTTATTAAGCCCCGTTGTGATCTGATCCAGCAGGGTAAAACCGGTGGGAATACCCAGATACTGTTCCCGATCGGTGCTGGAAAGCTTTTGCAGCCGGTCATAGGTATCAATGATAATTTCATCAATCCGCTGCAGCCCGCGGCTTTCCCGGCCCTGCCGGATTTCAAAAATCTGCTGCTCCGCCGAATCCAACAGGCTTTTTGCCTCATTCTGCGGATCTCTGGCATTTTCAATGATCCCCTGCGCTGCCCCAATCAGGCTGCGAAGGTAGTGCTTTTCCTGAATGATACGGGCATAGGCCTCTACATTGGAAACGGTGGGAACCACTTCTACCAAACGCGCCAGATACACTTTTGCGTCCTGCTCCGATGCAAAAACCTCATCGGAAATCACGCCGTCCAAAACGGTGACAAAGTCAATGGGCTGCCCAGCGCCGAAAAAGCGCAGCATGACCGCAAAAATCCCCTGGTGTCGTTTATCGTAAAAGCACTCCGGCTTGATATATTCCATAACGGTGGTCAGACAGGACGAGTCCACCAGTACAGCGCCCAACACCGACTGCTCCGCCTCCAGGCTAAATGGCATTGGCAGATTCTGTTCCAAATAGGGCGTATCCTGTATTTGCGGCATACTTGATTCCTCCTGCCCGATTTCACGAAAAAGACAGCCGCCTTCTCAGGCGACCGCCTTTGTTATTCCTCAGTGATGGTTACATAAAAGCTCGCCTTAACCTCTGGGTGCAGGCGAACCTCCGCTTTGTAGGTGCCAAAGGCTTTGATTTCGCTTTCCAGCACAATCTTCTTCTTGTCGATAGCGCTGCCAAACTGCTTTTGCAGATCCTCGGCAATCTCCTTGGTGGTCACTGCGCCAAACAGCCGGCCGCCGGCGCCCGCTTTTGCCGTGCGCTTAATGGTTTTGCCTTCGATTTTTTGGCCCAGCTGAACCGCCGCTTCTTTTTCCACATCCGCTTTGTGCTGCGCCGCTGCCGCCCGGTTTTTCAGATCGTTCATCGCTTGGGCGGTGGCTTCAATCGCCAGCCCTTTGGGCAACAGGAAATTTCTGGCGTACCCGTCGGATACATTGATCAGCTGCCCCTTTTTACCGGAACCTTTTACATCTGCTTGCAAAATAACCTTCATGACACTTCTCCTTTTGCTGCGTTATCGTTTGCGTCCGCTATGTCCGCTGTTTTTCTTTTTCTTTCGGTCTTTGTTCAAAATACTGGTCGATGACCTGCAAAAGCTTCTGACGGGCAGCTTCCATACCGATCTCCTTCAGTTGCGCGCCGGCCATCGTCATATGTCCGCCGCCGCCCAGCGCTTCCATCACCACCTGCACGTTCATAAGTCCCATGCTCCGAGCGGAAAAGGAAACGCCCCCATCGTACTCGTACATAACAAAAGAGGCTATTACATCGTTGATGCCCAGCAGCTCATCCGCAGCCTGGGGTGCGATCAGCTTAATATCCTCGCTGTATTCCCCGCTGGCAATGGCGCATCCGCGATAGATTTCCGCCGACGCGACCAGACGGGTCTTTTTCTGATAATCGTCCATGGAGTTGGAGAACAGTTTTCGCACTTCTACCGTATCCGCCCCCTGCTTACGCAGATAGGCGGCTGCCTCAAAGGTACGCACGCCGGTTTTCATCACAAAATTTTTCGTATCCAGCATAATACCGGACAACAGCGCTTCCGCCTCCATCTTGCCGATTTTGACATGATCGCCGAAATACTGTACCAATTCCGTTACCATCTCCGACGCGGAGGAGGCATACGGTTCATGATAGAAAATCACCGCATTGTCGATATGCCCCACCATTTTCCGGTGATGGTCGATCACCGCTACCGTTTTACAGGCACTGTAAACCTCCCTGGATTCCAAAATATGAGGCAAATGGGTATCCACCACTACCAAAAGGGTCTTTTTTCCGATCAGGTCGATGGCCAGATCCGGCTCAACAAATGCATCTGCATAGCCGTTCTGCGCCAGGCGGTTGTAAAGAGGAAATGCCAGATTCCGCTGCCGGTTCAGTACAACCGCCGCCGGTTTTCCCATCTGGCGAACCGCCTTATACATGCCGACGGCAGAACCCAGGCAGTCCAGGTCGGCGAATTGATGCCCCATAATCAAAACGTTTTCGGCAGTCCCGATCAGTTCAGATAAGGCCGAAGCCATGATGCGGGTTTTGACCTTGGTACGTTTTTCCACCCCTTTTGAGGTGCCGCCATAAAAGGCAAAGCTGCTGCCTAATTTGATTGCCACCTGATCACCGCCGCGGCCCAGCGCCATTTCCAGCGCCTGTCGGGCCATCTGTTCACTTTCCTGCAGGCTGGAAGCGCCCTGCCCAATCCCAATGGAAAGGGTAGATGGGACGTTGTCGCTTAAAGATACCTGCCGCACCTGGTCGAGAATGTCAAACCGCCGCTCGATCATTCGGCGAAGCTGCCGCTCTTCCGCTACGATCAAAAACCGGTCCCGATCCAGCCGGCGCAGCAGGCAATTCCCCTCTGCCATGTAATTTTCGATAATGGTTTCCAGCTGTCCGATGGTCTGTGCTTTTTCACTTTCCTTGGCGTCCTGCATGATCTCCTGGTAATTGTCAATCACTACAATTCCCACCGACGGGCGGGACTCTTTATACTCAAACATGTATTTTTTCAGCGTCGTATCATCCACCAGAAAAAAGACATTCACCGGCGCGCCGTTTTCGGACAGGATAGAGGCCGTGTGTATGGTATACAGTTTATCCTTATACCGAATGCCTCTCCCCTGGAATTTGGATGGGTTCGACGGGTCCACGCCGGCAACCACATCCGTAACCGGCATGCCGAACAGATCTTCACCCAAAAATACATCGTCCTTGCACATGCGGTTATACCAGACAATTTCTCCATTTTGATCTGCTACGATGATGGGGAAAGGGATGACCTCCATGCTCTCACGGCGGCTCAAAGTCAGGTTATCGCTTAAGTAAGACAAAAAAGCATACATATCCTGCTGAAAACCACGCAGTTTAAACAGAACATACATGGTTACGCAAATTAAAAGAAGCGCTTCCAGATAAAACAGATAGATATTCACAAAAGCAGATAAGAGGGTCAACAAAGTGCCAAGAGCCAAAGGCGCCGCCAAAACAGGCCTGAGCCACCAATATTTTTTCTCCATACCCTTCGCTCCTTCCACGGAAAATGAGCCGAATCCTCTTTCCGCCCAGCGTCCGACGACGGCTCTCTTTGCAGCATTTTTATTTCTCGCGCCTGATTCTCAGTCGTTTTCATACCATGCGGCACATGTTGCAGGTTTCATAAGACTTGGTCGCATGACCACAGTGGCAAAACACCTGCCACAACACAGCGGAAAACTGTTGCCGCCGGGTTCCTCACGCTCCGATTCTCTCCTAAGCGCCGAAAATCTTTGGTTTTCCGTCTGTACCGTGAGGTTATTATAGCACATTGTCGGGAGAAATCTCAACATCTGGCAAAAGATTTCTGCCTTTCGCGCGCCAAACCATTCTCAAAAAGCAAGGCCGCCTTTCAAACAGGCGGCCTTTGATTCCGTTTACTGCCGGATTTCCTGGATAATCGGCAGGATCATCGGAGAACGGCGGGTCTTTTGGAACAAAAAGCTCCCCACATCATCCCGAAGCCGGTTTTTAATCGTACCCCACTCGCGGATATTGCCCGCCCGGCATTCTTCTATGGCTTTTCTGGCAATCCTGCGGGTTTCGTTCATCAGGTCTTCCGCTTCCCGCACGTAGACAAAGCCTCTGGAAACAATGTCCGGGCCGGAAAGCAGCGCGCCCGTATTTCCGTCGATAGCCGCAACCAGAATAATCAGCCCATCTTCTGCCAGATGTTTGCGGTCTCTCAAAACAATGCTGCCTACATCGCCCACGCCAAGACCGTCTACCAATACCTGCCCTGCCGGAACGGTGCCGGTCACCTTCAGCGTTTCGCCGTCCAGTTCCATTACTTCGCCGATCTGGCTGATATGGACATTCGATTCCGGAATACCCATAGAAATCGCCAAATTAGCGTGTTTGCGCAAATGCTTGTACTCACCGTGCACCGGAATGAAAAATTTCGGGCGCATCAGGTTCATCATCAGTTTCAGCTCATCCTGGCAAGCATGGCCGGACACATGGACCTCATACATTTTTTCGTACACGACATCGGCTCCCAGCTTCAGTAGCTCATTGACCACCCTGCCTACCAGCTTTTCGTTTCCTGGAATTGGCGTAGCCGAAATAATAATCAAATCGTTCTGCGTCACCTGCACCTGCCGGTGATCGCCGCCCGCCATGCGGGTCAGGGCTGACATCGGCTCTCCCTGGCTGCCGGTGGTGATAATGGTCACCTTGGAATCGGGATATCGGCGGATCGCATCAATATCAATCAGCAGACCGTCCGGCACATGCAGATATCCCAATTCGATGGCTTTGGCCACCACGTTGATCATGCTGCGGCCGGACACAGCCACTTTTCGTCCCAATTTGTCGCACAAATCTACGATCTGCTGAATGCGGTGAATATTGGAGGAAAAGCTGGCCACGATAATCCGTTTGTTTTCCCCCCTGGCAAACAGTGTGGTGAAAGACTCTCCCACCTTGCTTTCGCTGGGGGTACTGCCGGGCTTTTCCGCATTGGTGGAATCCTGCAACAGCGCTAAAACGCCCTGTTTGCCCAGTTCCCCAAATCGTCCCAGATCTATGACTTCTCCCTCGATGGGGTTGTAGTCGATTTTAAAGTCTCCGGTGTGGACAATCACCCCGGCAGGCGTATGAACGGCAAAAGCCACCGCGTCCGGAATGGAATGATTCACGCGGATTGCTTCGACCGACATACAGCCCATTTTCACCATGTCGCCAGGTGAAATCACGTTGAGCTTTGCCCGGGATAAAAGACCGTGCTCTTTCAGTTTGCCCTCTACCAGGCCCAAAGTCAGCCGGGTGCCGTACAGCGGCACATTGACCTCTTTGAGCAGATACGGCAGTGAGCCAATATGGTCCTCGTGGCCATGGGTGATCACAACACCGCGCAGTTTATCCTTATTTTTCACAAGATAGGTAAAATCGGGAATCACCGAGTCCACTCCGGGCATATCAGCCTCCGGGAACGCAAGACCGCAGTCCACCACAAACATATCGCTGCCCGATTCATAAACTGTAACGTTTTTGCCGATTTCGCCCAGACCGCCCAAAGATATGATCCGCACCGGCTGACGGCGCGCGCCTTTTGAGGTGCTTTTTTTCGTCCGGGTCCCTGTCTGGGACTTGGCGGTAGATTTTGTTTTCTCCCCCGTCGGCTGAGATTTTGCAGGCGTTTTTTTCGCAGCGGTCTGCTTTGGCGCCGCCTGATCTTTTGTTTTTTGCCCTGCCGCCTTTTTTGCGTTGCTGGACCGTTTTACCGGCTGGGATTTTTTCTTTGATTCCTCTTTTGAGCTTTCTTTTTTCACGGTCTCTTTGGGAATAGCTGCCTCTTTTTCCTCCGGCATTTCCTGCCGGGATGTTTTCGGCGCCGTTTTTTTCTGTGTATTTTTCGGTTTTCTTCCGAAATTCATCGCCTTTTTCACCGTTTTTTCTAAAAGACTTTCACTTTTTTGTAGCTGTTCATTCTCCTTTTTGATTTTTTCTTCCAGATTCACTGACACAATACTACCTCCGAATTTTTGTTATTTTTCTTTCCACGCGCCAAATCCTGTGGAACTGTTATTCGATTGTTCTTTTCGCCGCGTTTCATAAAAACGCGCAAATCCACCGCTCCGGCTTTCCAAAAGGCCAGACGAATGAATTCTTTGCCGCCGGGCTGTGGATTTGCCCTTGCTCAAAGCTGCTGTCCTGATTTCGACAACTTGTAAGGCGGCTGTTTCTCTTTTCCGTTCAGCGCCCAAAACAGGCGCGCCTTTCCCGATTACTGAAGTTGTTCTTTGTGTTTTCTCCGCCCAAACACAAAGATTTTCCGTAACGCATCACAAAACGAGACTGTCCATAAAACTGCATTTAACGTGAACAGCCTGCTCTTTCCCTGACAGGAAAAAGACTTTAAAAAGAAAACACGAACACAATCTTATGATTAGTGTAACCGCTGCCATAAAAACTGTCAAGGCCTTACCCTGCGGCCTGTTTTTTTTACGCGGCATGCCCACCTAGTTTTCTATTGCTTTTATTATAGCGCGGGAGGCGGTCTTTTAAGCCGGCACAGGGATTTTTTTCTTGTCCTGTCAGCGCATTCATAGTATAATCAGCCTGTCGGCTGCAAATCAAAAGACTTTTGCAGCACACATGCATGACCGGGCCGGGCCCGGCAACAATGAAAGGGATGGCCACAACATGAAACAGGTTGAAATTTTTACCGACGGCGCCTGCTCCGGCAATCCCGGCCCCGGCGGATGGGGTGCGGTACTGCGTTTTGGCAGCGTGGAAAAAGAGCTGTGCGGCGGTGAGGAAACCACGACTAACAACCGAATGGAGCTGTCGGCGGCAATTTCTGCCCTGGCTGCGCTGAAAGAGCCATGCCAGGTTCTTTTGACCACCGATTCCCAGTACCTTGTCAACGGCATGGAAAAAGGCTGGGCCAAAAAATGGAGGGCCAACGGCTGGCGCAAAAGCGACAAATCCCCTGCGCTGAACGCTGATTTATGGCAGCAGCTTTTAGAATTGTGCGAAATTCACGCCGTCACGTTCCGCTGGGTAAAAGGCCACGCCGGGCACCCGGAAAATGAGCGGTGCGACAAGCTGGCGGTAGATTATTATACTGCGCATTTTTCTCGCTAAGCTTTTGTTTTGAATACAGGACGGGGGAAACGGGGAAAATTTTGAAAAGCTATTGCATTTCCTAGTGTTTTACTATATTATAGAGCTGAAATCGAAGCGTCAGCCGCGATTTTATGGATAAAAACCGATGTCAAAAGAAAAAGGATGATAGATTATGACCCGTTTTGTGTACGCAGACAATGCGGCAACCACCCAAATCTCCCCAGAAGTGCTCGAAGCCATGATGCCCTGGCTGACCGACGGCTACGGCAACGCCTCCAGCATTTACAAAAAAGGGCGTGAGGCCCGCATCGCTATGGAGGATGCCCGCCATAAAGTGGAAAAAGCCTTGGGGATTCCCCCGTCCCGGCCTGACTATCCGGTAGAAGTATACTTTACCTCCGGCGGTTCGGAGTCAGACAACTGGGCGATCAAAGGCGCTGCCCATCTGATGGCGCCGAAAGGCAAAAAACATATTATCACCACCGTATTTGAACATCACGCGGTTCTGCACACCTGTGCCGCACTGGAAAAAGAAGGGTTTGAAGTCACTTATCTGCCGGTAAATGATAAAGGGCTGATCACAGCCGAGCAGGTGGAAAACGCCATTCGGGAGGATACCGCGCTGGTCAGCATTATGTACGCCAATAATGAAATCGGCACCATTCAGCCGATCGCCGAAATCGGTGCCGTGTGCAAAAAACACGGCGTGCTGTTCCACACCGACGCAGTGCAGGCAGTAGGCAATGTTCCGATCAACGTGGTCGAACAAAACATTGATCTGCTCTCCCTGTCCGGCCACAAAATCCATGCCCAAAAGGGCATTGGCGCGCTGTACTGCCGCAAGGGCATTCGCCTGCCCAACCTGATTGACGGCGGCGCCCAAGAACGTGGCCACCGGGCGGGCACCGAAAATATCGCAGCCATCGTCGGGCTGGGCGTTGCCATCGAGACTGCCTGTGCCGACATTCCCGGCCGCGCAGCCAAGCTCTGCGCCATGCGGGACCGGTTGATTGCGGAAATTTCCAAAATGGAACGGGTTCATCTGAACGGCGACGCGGCTCACCGGCTGCCGGGCAACGTAAACTTTTCTTTTGAGGGCGTGGAAGGCGAAGCTTTGCTGCTGACCCTTGATGCCATGGGGATCTGCGCATCTTCCGGCTCTGCCTGTACTTCCGGCTCGCTGGACCCCAGTCATGTGCTGTTAAGCATTGGCCTGGTGCATGAAGTGGCCCACGGCTCCTTGCGGCTGACTTTCAGCGATTACAATACCATGGAAGATGTGGACTATATTCTGAAGGTGCTCCCCGGCGTCATTGACCGTCTGCGCGCCATGTCGCCCCTGTGGGAACGCATCATCAAAGCATAAGGAGGCTTTTGCTATGTTATATTCTGAAAAAGTCATGGACCATTTCACCAACCCCCGCAACGTAGGCGAAATTGAGGATGCCAACGGTGTAGGGGAAGTAGGCAACGCCAAATGCGGCGATATCATGAAAATGTACCTGAAGATCGAAAACGGCGTGATTGAAGACGTCAAGTTCAAAACCTTTGGCTGCGGCGCCGCCATCGCCACCAGCTCCATGGCCACTGAAATGATCAAAGGCAAAACGGTAGAAGATGCGCTGAAGCTGACCAACAGCGCTGTCGTAGAGGCTTTGGAGGGGCTGCCGCCCGTTAAAATCCATTGTTCCGTACTGGCTGAACAGGCGATTAAAACCGCGCTGGCTGACTACTATACCCGGCAAGGCATTGACCCTACTCCTTTCGTAGGGGAATTAAAAGATCCGGACGAGGAGCATCTGGCCTGTGAAATGTAACAAAATCCTGGTGGCGCTTTCCGGCGGTGTCGACTCTTCTGTCTGCGTCCACCTGATGAAAGAACAGGGGTACGATGTAACCGGATTGGTTTTGCATCTCTCCCCCGCTCACAACAGCACTGTCGAAGCGGCGCAGGCCGCAGCGGACGCCATGGGCATTCCGCTGATCGTAGCGCAGGAAGAAGAGTGGTTCCAACGGGAGGTTGTCACCCCCTGGGCTGAAGCCTACCGCCGGGGACAGACTCCCAACCCTTGCATTCTCTGCAATCCCTCCACCAAGTTTGCCCTCCTCTGCCGGGAGGCAAAAGCGAGGGGATTCGACACCATCGTCACCGGCCATTATGCTGGAATCGAGGAGCGGGAAGGCCGATATCTGTTAAAAAAGGCAAAATTTCTGCCCCGGGATCAGTCTTATATGCTTTACCGCCTCAGCCAGGAGCAGTTATCCATGCTGTGTCTGCCACTGGAGGGGATGGCTAAAGATCAGGTGCGGGCCATCGCCGCACAAGCCGGATTGCCCTGTGCCTCGGCACCGGACAGCCAGGAGATCTGCTTTATCCCGGACAACAATTATCCGTCTTATATCGAAGAACGGTTCGGGACCATGCCGGAGGGGGACTTCATCTCTCCGGAAGGGAATATTTGCGGCCGGCATAAAGGGCTTTTGCATTACACCGTCGGCCAGCGCAAGGGGCTGGGCATCGCCCTGGGCCGCCCGGTATTCATCAAATCCATGGACCCGCGAACCAATCGCATTTATTTAGGCGACGCCGGCGAGGAATTCGCCGCAGGCGTTGTGCTGCGGGACTGCCGCTGGATTCCTTTTGATGAACCAACCCGGCCGATTCGTGCCGGCGTGAAGATTCGCTCCATGGCCAAAGAGGCCGAGGCGCAGATCACCCCCTTGCCGAATGGCGCCGCCCGTGTGTTGTTTGATATACCCCAGCGTGCGCCTGCACCGGGCCAATCCTGCGTTTTTTACGATAAGGACTACGTCCTGGGCGGCGGATATATCGAAAGCCAAATGGAATAAACGGCAAAACCGGTGAAAGCAGATGATTTCACCGGTTTTTTTCTGAGCATTTTTTTTGAAAAATTTCCTTCTCCGCTTCTCCCTATCCCTTCTTCGGCACCTTTCCTCTTTCGCAGGAGAGATGCGGTGCCTCCAATCCCAGGACAAAATCGGCTGATACCTGATAATAACGGCACAGCGTAATCAAATGGCGGATTGGCAGCTCACTACCTCCCCGTTCATATCGGGCGTACATGGTCTGGGAGGTTCCCAGAATCTGCGCAATTTGTTCCTGGGTCATGTCGTGATCTTCCCGCAGATTGCGCAGGCGTTGCATATAAGACGGCATTTCTCTCACCAACATTCTTTTTCAAAATGTTAGCATAGTAAAGATATTTACTATTGCTTTTAGTAAATATCTTTACTATAATAAGAGAGAAAATTCCTTTTTCGACTATTTTATCAAAAATTGCCCGTCTGCCGATGCTGTTCAGACCGGCGGCCCAAATAAACGCCGGCCTCATCGGGCAGGCAAAGGTCCTGCTTTTTCGCTGTCCCCAAAAAAGCTGTCTCCCACAGCCGGAACGAAAAAGCCGCCTGCAATTTGCAAAAACCGCCTCTGGAAAACAAGTCCAGAGGCGGTTTTCTGCAAAATGCCCCGCGGCAGGAGTCGTCTGCCGCTCGGTCAAATATAGTTCCGGTCAAAAGTAACAACGGTAAAATAAGTCTGGTCCTCCTGCTCGAGGCAGCTGTCAATTTCTTTTTTCAGCTCCGCATTTTTTCTCGTTTCGCCGTTAGGCACCACCACGTCAAAAATCAAATTGGTATGCGTCGGACCTGGAACCATCCTGAAATCGTGGATGGTCATTTCACGGTTGACCTGCCGAACAATCTCTTCCATTTTTTTGCGCATCAGCTGGGTTTCCTCACAATCGTCCGCAACCGGGTCATAATGCAGGACAAAAGGCATGTGCAGCACCGCCTGGACATGCTTTTCTGCATTGTCGATCATATCGTGAGCCTGCATGACATCCAGTGTGCGGGAAACCTCCACATGCGCGCTGCCCATCATCCGTCCGGGCCCGTAATCATGCAACACCAGATCATGTACGCCGGTGATATCCGGATAGCTTAAAATCATGTCATACAGTTGGTTTACCAATTCCGGATCCGGTTTCTGCCCCAGCAGCGGACTGATGGTATCTCTGGCAAGCCCATATCCGGCATACAGAATAAATCCGCCCACCATCAATCCTAAAAATCCGTCGATGGAAAACGGCAAAAAACGTGCAATTACAATGCCAAGCGTTGTGGCGCCGGTGGAAATACAGTCGTTCAAACTATCCTGGGCCGCCGCCCACAGGGTTCCGGAATCAATTTTTTTGCTCAGTTTTCGGTTAAACGCGCCCATCCAAAGTTTGACCAGAATGGACAGCGCCAACCCTGCAATCACAAACAGGCTGAACTCTACCGGCTCCGGATGTATGATTTTCCCAATGGAGCTTTTTACGACGTCAAAGCCTACCAGCAATACAAAAAACGTGATCACCAATCCGCTGATGTATTCAATCCGTCCATGCCCAAAAGGGTGGTCCTCATCGGCAGGCGCCGCAGCCGCCCGAAAGCCAATAAAGGTTACAACACCGCTGCCTACATCCGAAAGGTTGTTAAACGCATCGCCTGTAATGGCGATGGAGTTGGAAATCAGCCCCAATATGAACTTTGCCGCAAACAACAACAAATTGCAGACAATTGCAACCCAGCTGCTGAGCATGCCATACCGCTCCCGCACCTTAGGCGAACTGATCTGATCTGCATTTTTAATAAAAAGTTTTACCAGAAGATCTGTCATCGTTTTCCCCTTTCCCCCGTTCGCATACCCGCCGATTCCTTGGGTTATACAATAAATTTTACCGCACATGCGTTGGTTGGTCAAGGGTATCCCAATATCTGTTGAGAAGTCTTCTTCCGATCTTTCTGCCCCGCAGAGAGAAACCTGGAAAAGTGGGATTTTTTGCACCTGATTCGGCAAAGCCCATATCAGGAAAATCTTATCTTTCCTGCCATATCAATCAAAAAGCCCGCAAAAGCGGGCTTTTTGAGGATGGACTTTTTATTTGGCGTGAATTTCACAGATCCGCGAAGCGATACTGGTCAAAACTTTGATGTTCGTTTCCATCGCCTGCACGCAGACATACTCGTATTTGCCATGAGCGCTGTGGCTGCCGGCACCCAAATTGGGGCAAGGCAATCCCATAAAGGACAGGCGCGCACCGTCGGTACCGCCGCGCACCGGGCCGCTGATCACCTTTACACCGGCTTTTTCAATGGCTTCTTTGGCTGCGTCCACAATATACATATGATTGAGGATTTGCTCTTTCATGTTCCGGTAAGAATCCGTAATGGTAACCGTAACCGTATCCGCCCCATATTTATCGTTGAGATAGGCGGCAATTTTGCGGAAAGTTTCTTTTTTCTTTTCCAACTTAGCCGAATCATGGTCGCGCAGGATGTAGGACATATCGGCTTTTTCCACATTCCCTTTCATGGAATTCAGATGATTAAAGCCCTCGTGCCCTTCGGTGCAGGCAGGATTTTCAAATACCGGAAGCATTCCCTGAAACTCCATGGCAACCAGCACCGCGTTGACCATTTTCCCCTTGGCCGAACCAGGATGCACACTCTGTCCGTTGATATGTACCTTTGCGGAAGAAGCGTTGAAATTGTCGTACTCCAAGCTTCCAATGGTACCGCCGTCCACCGTATAGGCAAACTGGGCACCGAATTTTTCCACATTGAAGTGATCCACACCGGTGCCAACCTCTTCATCGGGAGTAAAACCGATTTTGATGGTGCCATGCTTTACTTCCGGATGCTCCAGCAGGTATTCCACCATACCGACAATCGCAGTAATACCTGCCTTATTGTCCGCGCCCAGCAGGGTCGTCCCATCGGTGGTAATCAGATCTTTCCCCTGATACATCAGCATTTTAGGGAAATTTTTCGGACTTAGCACAATACCCAGTTCTTTGTTGAGTACAATATCACCGCCGTCATAATTTTTAATCACCTGCGGCTTGATATTGTTGCCGGGCATATCCGGAGAAGTGTCCATATGGGAAATAAAGCCGAATACCGGAACATCAAAATCGACATTGGACTGCAGCGTACCGGTCACATAACCGAACTCGTCCATCGCCGCGTCGGCAATGCCGATTCCTTTGAGTTCTTCTACCAGATACTGAGCGAATACTTTTTGCTTCGCCGTACTGGGAAAACAGTCCGCACCGGGTGCCGACTCTGTATCAAAGCTTACGTACTTTAAAAACCTGTCCAAAACCGTGGTCATAAAAAATCCTCCTTGCGATAAATGATTGTTTTCAGTATACCATTTATTAGGAGGAAAAGAAACCCCGTTGCCAAATTTTCTTTTCCGGGGTATGATAAGGTTAGAAAAAATAAGGAGATTCCAAATGATGAAGAGGAAACCGTCTGATCTGCCCAAAATGTCCAAGCCAAAATCTGTCAAAAAGACCATTGTCATCAACTGTTTCACCGGAGAAGAACGGGAGGTTGACCGGCGTAAAATCAAAATCGTCGACGGGATGGAAATCGGGAATACGCGCGTCGAGCTAGACAACGGCGTAAAGCTGGCGGTAGCCGGCGAGGGAAAATACCACACTCTCGGCAATCCCAAAGAACGCTGGGCCGAAGTGGCAGAAGTACTGGTCCTGCCGGACGGCGAATACGGAGACGGGGAGCTGCTGGGATGGACTCCGTTGTTTTCTTCCAGTTGTAAAACGCTCAGCACCAAAAAGGCAGTGCCCAAAAGCGGCGAAAGAAAAAAGGGGGAGACCTCAAAGGCTACAACGAAAAAGAAACCAGTGCTCACAGCAGAGCGTTCCGCTTTGCAAAGCAGTGCCCCAATATCAGAAAACCCCAACAAAAAAGGCGATACTTCCCCGACAGCAGCGCATACATCTGGCTCAGCCGGCAAGCTACCGCCGCGACCCAAAAAGCCAAAGACCCTTTGAAAGCATTAACTGTCTGACGCGGTTTTCCGGCTTTTGATCGTCTGTCATTCCAGTTTTTAAAAAACATACCGCTAAAAAGAGCTGTTTTTGCACAAAGGAATCAAATCAGATACCATTACCCACGCAAAAGAGGGACAGAGAATTTCTCTGTCCCTCTTTTTTAGCCGAATTTTATAAAATTCTTCATTTTTTGCATGATTATCCCCAAATACTCGGTACACTGGGCGGATTATCCCCGCCTTCTCCGCCTTCATCCGGATTCGGAGGCGATGTTTCAGAGGAAGAGGAAGATGGCTCCTCTTCCGTATTGGAGGAAGAATCCGGAGCAGAAGAACCGGACGAACTGGCTCCCGGTGTAACATAAATCGTCAATGTCACCGCTCCGGAGCCATCGGAAAAGCTTCCCTGAATCTGAACCGTGCCGGGTTTTACCCCCTTCACTACCAAATCGCTTCCATCTACGCTGATATTCGCCTGACCGTCGCCGCCGACGATTGTCCAAACAACATTCTCTCCATTGGAAGCATTAAATTCAATGTAGACCCGTTTTCCAACAGAAATCTCTGCTTCGCTGGCAGCCAACTCAATCTTGCCGCCTTTGGACACAGTGATATTATAGCGGGCGACAAAATCTCCGTTCACACTGTCATGCAGTGTTGCCTGAATCCGGACGCTCCCCTCTTTCACTCCGGTGACCTTTCCAGTATTGTCCACTGTTGCAATTCTCTCATCACTGCTGGACCATGTCACGGCCCGCATCGTCGCGTCCGCCGGTGCAATGACAGCTTGTAACTGGATGCTTTTTTTCGGGGCCACAACCGAAGGACCGGAAATACTCAACCCTGTCACCGGTATATAAGTCCCTACCTGCACGGTAATGGATGCGGAAATGCCGCTGGGCGTGGATACCGTGATGGTTGCAGATCCGATTTTCCTACCGCTGACCACGCCGCCGGAAACGGATGCCACCGACGGATCAGAAGAAGACCACGCCAGTTCATCCCGATTCGCCCCTTCCGGTTCCACTACCAGCAGGCTGTTCAAATCGGTGCTCCCATCCACCGGAATGCTGACCGCTTCACCGGCAAAATGCATCGCCGTAATCGGCCCCATTCCCACTGTCACCGTGGCAGAAGCTGTAAATCCGCTCTCTTCCGTAGTTACGGTAATGACTGCTGTACCGCTCTTCAACGCCGTTACATTACCAGACTGATCCACACTGGCTACTGACGAATCGGAAGATGACCAAGTTACGTTGCGGTTCACCGCAGTATTGGGCAGAACCGTTGCGGTCAAAGCCGCTGTTTCACCCGGTTTCAACGACAGATTCTCCGGAGACAGGGAAACACCGGCTACCAGTGCGGCAATTTTCTTGGCTTCGTACCAGGCTTTTGGCATCACCGGATTGGGATTGACTTTTGCAACCGAGGTGTCCACCGTTTCCGACTCGCCTTCCCGCACACGGCGGGCCACAATGGCGAAACGGGCTTCTTTAAAGTCATATGTGCAGGTGGAAAGTGTAATCAACTGATCCCCAGGCTGAATGTCCACACCGGTAACAATCAGCGACCGGGAAATGACTTCGTTGGCAAAATTCATCAATTCTTCGTCGGTGTCTGCTTGGATAAAATTGTGATATTCAAAGTTCGGCGCATGTTCCGGTAAGGTGGACGCAATAAACATACCTACAATTTTATATTTTCCCTCTTCGTACAGGCTGTCGAATTGAATCACCGGATGCTGCTTATAATAGTCCAAACTCTGGTAATTGATCAATTCACCAAACATCTGGCCATCCTTCATGTTATGGCTGTAAATCGGGATGTTGGTGCTGGGTTTGGAAATATCCACCCGGTAGTCCGCAAACGGAATGCCGTACTTGTTGTCCGCCTTGGAAAAATCCTTATGCAGGTAATAATCGTTGTCATCGCTTTGTACCACAGGATAATTCACCTGTGTCCCGTCGATAGACAACCAGCCTACAATATCCTCGTTCATTTCCCACAGAGAAGCAAACTTCGTCAAATAAGCCCGCGGATAGTTCTCACTTACCTCTCCGTTTCCCAGCAGGCCGGCCACACCGTCATAAAATTTGGCGTTATGGTCCGACTGACCGTAATAGTTGATCAAATAAGTACAGGAGCCGATGAAGACCAAAATTGCCACATCAAAAATGACTTTGCGGATTTTGTCTACGGTGCTGTCTTTTTTGGTTGGCACCATCATCCGAAGGATTTTTTTATACCAGGGAATTTTTCTTTTCCTTCTGGCGCCGGATACAGCCGCAGTTTTCTCCGCAGAAGGCGCGCTGGATCTGGCAGACGTTTTCTTAGTTCTGCTATACGGTTTTCTATTGTTCGGAAGCATATCTGCGTCCCCTTTTTTGTGTATTTTCCTATGCCTTTGCATAAGTCCTGCATAATAAGTACCTGCGAAAAGTCGATTTGTTGCAAAGGCCATCAGATTTTCACCGTTTTGTCACTATTTTTTCATGACTGCGGCACATCTTTTACCATTGTATCATTAACTGAAAAAAATGCCAAGAAAAAATAGAAAAAATCTCGGGATATCCGGAAACCATGCCAGGAGAAAGCCTTTTTTATCCGGCAAAATAAAATACCGGCAGCACCGCTGCCGGTATTGGGACAAAAGAAAAATCAATCCTCTTTGTCGCAGTATTCCACGATTTTCTGACACGCTTCAGTCAGATAATCCGCTTGCGCTTTTTCAATCTCTCCCTCGTCGCACAGCTGGGCCAGCTGCGGATCAATCGGCATTTTTGCCAGTACCGGGAGATTAAATTCCTCGCCAATCCGGTCGATATGGCTCTCACCAAAAATTTTGATCTTTTTATGGCAGTCCGGGCATTCCACATAGCTCATATTTTCTACCAACCCGATCACATTGACCTGCATGGCATTGGTCATATTCAGCGCCTTTTCCACCACCATGCCAACCAGTTCCTGAGGAGATGCCACAACCACCACGCCATCCACAGGAATGGACTGGAACACCGTGATCGGCACGTCGCCAGTTCCCGGAGGCATGTCCACAAACAGAAAATCAATGTCATTCCAGATCACATCGGTCCAGAACTGCTTGACCACGCCGGCAATCATGGGACCGCGCCAGATCACCGGGGCAGTTTCCTCCTCCAGCAGCATATTGGCAGAAATCACATGGATACCGGTTCGCGTTTCCGCAGGATAAATACCCGCTTCATCGGACATGGCCCGGTCATGCACCCCGAACGCGCGGGGAATAGACGGACCGGTAATATCCGAGTCCAGAATACCAACCCGGTAGCCCAGGCGGCTCATGGAAACCGCCAGCAAGGAGGTCACAAGGGATTTTCCCACGCCGCCCTTGCCGCTGGCCACCGCAATGATCTTGCGGACCGAACTCATCTCATGGGGTGCTTCTAAAAAATCCTTCAGGCTTTTTGTCTTGGAAGGGCAATTTTCCCCACAGGTACTGCAGTCATGGGTGCAGTTTTCCGGCACTTCCCGGGAGGCGCACTCTTCGCCGCAGGACGCGCAGTCGTGATTATAATTTTCAGCCAAAACATTCAACTCCTAAACATTTACTAACAAGTCATATTGTAGCCTTTCATTTTCGAGCTGTCAACTAATCTTCAAACAGGCCTTTTTTGAGCACTTCTCCTTCTTCCATCAGCACCTGTCCTTTGGCTACCACCGTCTGAATCTCCATTTCCGGGCCGATTACGACCAAATCCGCGTCGCTCTCCGGCGCCAAACAGCCCTTGCGGGGATAAAGCTCCAGCGCCTGCGCCACATTCTGCGTTACAAAGCAAAGTGCCTGCTCCAAGGGCAACCCCTTTTTCACAAGGGACTGAATCTGGCCGAACAGGCTGGTCATCTTTGCATAAGTAATGCCGATCAGCTCTTTATTCGGTCCCCATTTGGGTATACTGCCGTTGGAATCGGAACTGATGGTTAAATGGTCCTGAGGAACGCCGCGGGCCAACACATCCAGGATCTCCTGAGATTTGGGATCCGGCTCCTCGCTGCTGGTATAATCCGCGTAACCGCCCAGCCTGGTGAATTCAACCACATCGTCCTCCAGTATCTTGCGCATATGGGTGGGACGAAAATGCTGAATCGGAATATCGGTGGTTTTCACAATGTCAATGATCATTTTTAAGCCTTGACGGCCTACGCCGGTGTGCATATGGACCACGCCGGGCTTTTTGCTCAAAAGACCGGCGATTCTAGCTTCGCTGGCCAGCTTAATCATCTCTTCCTTGGTCAGGTTGGAACTGCGGTGATCCGAGATGGCCACCTTTACCCCAATGACTTCCTGCAAAAACATGATGTCATCTCCCACCGATCCGGTCAACGTCGGGGAGGGGATTTCATACGCGCCGGTCAGACAGTAAGCGGTGATTCCCTCTTCGTTAAGGGCTTTGGTCTTTGCCAGCAGGTTCTGCACACTGCGGGTCCGGGAATCCGTCCCCAAAAGTCCCACCAGCGTAGTAACGCCCGCTTTTACGCTGTCGGAAAAGCGAAGCTCCGGCACACGGCTGGTAAAACCACTCTCCCCTCCCCCGCCTGTAATATGCACATGCTGGTCGATCAGCCCGGGGATTACCCGGCGGCCGGCAGCGTCCAAAACCCGGCATCCCTGGGGCAGCGCTTCCATCTGTGGCTCTATGGCAATAATCCTGTCGTTGCAGATCAAAATATCCCTTTTGCCCAGGTGGCCCGGACTGTAAACATCCGCATTCTTCACACATAAAAACATATTGCTCGCCTTTCCTTTCTATCGTAATCCGCCAAAATTTTGAAACGGCCATAAAGTAAATCTGGCTCTGGCCTTGATTTTTTCTGCCGCAATAAACGGTTCGTCCCAATAACGGGCATCTTCTGAACCGGCTCGGTTGTCTCCTAAAAACAGATACTGCCCCTGCGGAACTTCAAATTCCATTTCTTCCCCCATCTGCGGATACACCACATAAGATTCGTCCAGCACCTGCCCGTCCACCGTAATACTTCCGTCCTCGCGGATCGACACCGTTTCACCGGGCAGCCCGATCAAGCGCTTGATCAGGATTTTTCCCAGTTCGTCCGATTCAAAGACCAAAATCTGCCCCCGTTCGACCTTGCTCACATCATGGATATAAGTACAAAACAGCACACTGTTTTTCTGAATGGTCGGCAGCATGGAGCCAGAGGGCACCAATACCAGCATAAAAACAACCTTTAATAAAAATACAATGACAAACACCTCCGCTCCCAGAGGCAGGACCCATTCTTTTAAAAACTTCTTCCAAGTACCCACTTGTCCGCATTCTTCCTTTCTAAGCGCCGCCCGCCTCATTCTGCGCCGCAGCAGTCATTTTTTGATTATCGAAAATTTTGAAAGCTGCAGATCCGCCAATCCTCAATTGAGATAGCGGTCTGCCCCTGCAAAAAGGCCGAAAACCTTCAGCAGCCATTATTATACACTTTTTTTCACGGCGGTACAAGGAAAGAAACCGGGAAAGCGATAAGAAAAAAGGATTTGCGGAAAATCCCCGCAAATCCTTTTTCTGCAATGCAAACCTTATTTCTTCAGCGCAATCGCTTCGATCTCCACCAGGCCGCCCATAGGCAAAGCCCCTACTGCAAAGCAGCTTCTGGCCGGGCAGTCCGTTTTAAAGTAGGTAGCATAAATAGAATTGACCGATGCAAAATCGCTCATATTCTGCAGATACACCGTTGTCTTCAACACGGTATCATAATCTGCGCCGCCCTCTTTGAGCACCTCGCCCAGATTTTTCAGTGCCTGCATCGTCTGCTCTTCTACCGACTGACCCGCCAGCTTACCGGTTGCGGGATTGATTCCCAGCTGGCCGGAAGTAAAGACCAGTTGATCACAGCTGGTTCCCTGAGAGTAAGGGCCGATGGCCCCAGGCGCTTTATTGGTTGCAATAATCTGTTTCATCATAAACATCCCTTCTTTTTCCCATTTCTATGGATTGGAACATAAAAAACAAATTTTTACCTCTTTTATCTTATCCTTTTCCCTTTATGATGTCAAGAAACAAAGGCTCTTGCGTTAATCCACCGGCAGATATAAAGCCACATAATCCATCGGCCTCGGCTGGCTGTAATCGGTAAAAATCCACAGTCCGAAAATCTCGTCCTTGACCGAAAGACCCTGCCCCGCAGCATAATCCAACGCAGGCGCGAGCATCTGCTCCATGCGAATGCCCCAAGGGGAACGCAATACGGTGTAAACCGCTTTGGGCGCGCTCACCAGCCGGCCGTTTTCCGGGAATCGTCCTGTCTGCTTCTCCGGCATCAGGGCTGCTGTGAACAGGCGGGTCATTTCCCACCCGTTGCCGCCGCGGGCTACAATAAAGCCTGACTCAATCAAAGATCCCACCGCTTGAGACGGATTTTGGTTTTCCTGTTCGATCATATTGTTAAAATACGCCTGATTATCCGCCGGGGATTCATGAAACAGAATCATCGAAGGCATGGGGCGCACCTGAAATACATCCAGGTTTTCTTCCATGATCCGGTAATCCTCGATGGTGGCGCGGATACGTTCCAACAGCACCTGCTGTTCCCGTATCTTTGCCTGCACCTGTTCCTGCTTTTGCTCCAGCAATTTTTTCACATCCCGGTGCTGATAGGAATTCATGATATTGCGTACTTCCTCCACTGGGATGTCCATGCTGCGGTAAAACAATACGTCCAACAGCGCGTAGATATCCGCCGGGGTAAAGTACCGGTATCCGTTGGACGAGTCCTTTTTGGAATATACGATTCCTGCTTTCTCATAATACCGGATCGTATCGGCAGAAACGCCCAGGATATTTGCCACTTCGCCGATTTTATAAGTTTTGCGCATTCTGCTTTCCCTCCTGCGCCTATACTTCAGCGCTGCGGCGCCTTTTGAGCCGCCTGCAGCACTGCATACAGCGCGTGATTTTCCGCCAAGCATCGTACCCGCTCCCGCTCATTGCCGCTGCCTCTGGCCAAATGCAGCTGCATCGTCTGCTCATGCCACGGACTGGACACCGACACAAAAACCAGCCCCACCGGCTTTTCTTCCGACGGCTGAGGTCCCGCCACACCGGTAACTGACACGCCGATATCCGAGCCGGTGCGCGCCTTTACCCCTCTTGCCATTTCCAACGCTGTTTGGGCAGAGACTGCGCCATAGCTTTTCAACGTCTTTTCCTTTACGCCCAGCAGCGCTGTTTTCATCTCATTGGTATAGGTGCAGATTCCCGCCCGCAGTACCGCCGAGGCGCCCGAAACTTCTGTGATTCGCTTTGCCACCCCGCCGCCGGTACAGGATTCGGCAGTCGATACGGTCAGGCCCCTGTGCTTCATCGCCAGCACCACCGCATTTTGCAAGGTGCCGACATCCACACCGTAAACGTATGCGCCCAGCCGCTTTTGAATCTCCTGCACTGCCGGTTCCAGCAGCTTTCTCGCCTGCTTTCGGTCCGGTGCCGCGGCGGTCACCCGCAAAAGGACCTCGCCCGTTTTGGCATAGGGCGCAACCGTTGGATTTTTAGAAGCTTCCATCCAGCTGCGCAGGATTTCCTCTGCCGCCGATTCTCCGATTCCAAACAGATGCACGGTTTGGGATAGGAAAATCTGCCCGGTTTTCCCCTCCAGATAGGGCCGCACCTGATCGCAAAACATCGGCTCCATCTCGCTGGGAGGGCCTGGCAAAAGCACGATGACCTTTCCATCGGATTCCACGGCGGCACCCGGTGCCGTACCGTTTTCGTTCTGGAACACAAGGGCGCCCTCCGGCATCATGGCCTGTTTACGGTTATTTTCGCTCATCACCCGGCCGGTGCGCGCGAAATAAGCCTCCATCCGGTCATAGGCCTGCTGATTCCACACCAGCCTTTTCCCCAAGGCTGCGGCGGCGGTTTCTTTGGTAATGTCGTCGTAGGTCGGCCCCAGCCCGCCGGTCATAACCAGCAAATCGCTGCGGGAAAGAGCCAGCTTTACCGCCTCACAAAGCCGGTTTCCGTTGTCCCCCACCACCGTCTGATGATACACGCTGATGCCCAGCGCCGCCAGTTCCCGCGCCAAAAAAGCCGCGTTGGTATTGATAATATCACCGAGCAGAAGCTCGGTGCCGACACACAAAATTTCGCCTGTCATATACTGCGCCCTCTGTTTTCGTTTTTTCTAATGGTAGCGCGCCGGGCAAAAAAAATCAAGGGATACTCTTTTTCTCACATGACACAAGGCAGACTCCGGCAGAAAAAACGGAACGAAAAAAATTCCGCCCGGCGCCAACGGATCATTGGCTAATTTTTCGGATCTCCTTGTCAGCGTTGAGAAAATAGACGCCATCCTCTTCCGGTTTGATTTGCAGAAGAAAGGTGTCCTGTGCCAGCACCTCGCAGCTTGCCCGCTCAAAATCGATGATAAGCAGGCAGTTTTGGAGCCAGCCAGTCTCCCGGTTTCTGGTACCGCCGACAGTATAAAAGCATCCCGGCGCAAGGCCCGGTGTCAAATGGGAAAAAGGGTCTGCCGCATAGGGGATTTCCATGCTTTTTTCCGCATGGCCCTGCTGGTCATATATGGTAAAAAGGTGGTATAAGCGTTATCATTCGCCGCCCTTTCCAGCCGCCATAGGAGAAAAGCGTCATCACGGGCAAAGCCGCTTCCCCACCATTCCGGGTCAAAAGGCAAAAACTCTTGGTCATTTGGGCCCATTTCACACAAACGTTTCCTTCCAAATCACAGATCCGCAAGGTTCGTTTTCCATCCGCATGAAAGTACCAGTAAAGAATCATCTGTCCGGACAGGCGGCCCTCCATTGGGTATGCCAGCAGCTTTGGATCATACGGGTTCTTTCCCTCAAGGGAGGAACCTTCTTCTATCACCTGCCCTTTGCAGATACACCGGGTTTCCCCATCCAGCTTAGACAAATATAAGCTTCTATCCTCCAGGTCGATATATAAAAAGCACGGAGCGAATGGCTGTACTGGACGCTGGCATAGCGATCTGCGGGAAAAGAGCGAATTTCTTCCACCGTGTTATTCGACATTTTATAAAACCCGGCACAGGTAAAAAGAAAATCCTCCCCTTCTATTTCATAAGCTTCAAAGCAGGTAGCCCGTTCCATCTGCCCCAAAGGATAGGGGATGACGTACTTTGTCGTGTAGCATTCCTTTCCTTCCTGACGCGCAATCCATCCCAGGGAAAAGCCGGCGGATTTTGCGTTTTTGTACTCCAATACAAAATACTCGTCAAAGGCAGTAAAATTTGTGATATTTATTGCATCCGGCAGCCGTTGGGACAATTCTTCCGTCGAAACAGGGCTGTCCGGCGCACTGCGATCCAGCGCACTGGAAGCGGTCCGGTCCAGCAGCCCGAAAGCATCACCGCGCATAAGATGCCTAAAAGAGACAACAAACCTTTTTTCATTTGTCCAACCGCCCTTAAAAACAAAAAGGACGGGAACCAACAACATCTCCCGGCATTCACGCACGGCGTTTCCCCCATCATCCTTTCTGCCGGCCGTTTTCCATGGTACTATAAGGAGGCAAAAAAATCAATCTGCCGCTTTCACACCTTGCCACAAAAAAGCAAAGGGAGTAAAATAAAAAAAGACAGCCTCTAAGCCCATATAAAAGGAGGAAACCCTATGGAACAGATGGACAAACAGCAGGTACTGCACAGCCTTTCCATGACCGATTGCATCCGTTTGATGCGTACTGTTCTGCGGGAGCATGCCCAGGGAAAAGGCCAACAGTATCTCCGCACAGTCACCCGCCTGCCGGGAAACGACCTGTTTGGGTTTATGCCTGCGCATCTGGGAACAGGCAACTATTTCGGCGCTAAGATCATCACCGTTTTTCCCGGTAACCATCAGGTAGGCTTGCCCTCCCATCAGGGCAGCGTTCTGTTGTTTGACGCACAGCACGGCACTTTACAGTTCATGGCCGACGGCGATGCTATCACTCAAATCCGCACCGGCGCAGTCAGTGCTGTAGCCACCGACCTGCTGGCCCAGCCCGGCGCCGGACGCCTAGCCCTTCTGGGGGCAGGGGCACAGGGTCGCTCCCATCTGGAAGCTATTGCCCTGATTCGGCGGCTGACAGATGTCGCCGTGTGGGATACACGCCCGGAAAACGCGCAAAAATTCGCCGCTGAAATGGCAAAATCCACAGGCTGCCCGATTCGGATCTGCTCCAGCGCGGAGGAAGCGGCACGCGATGCGGATATCATCTGCACGCTGACGCCCTCTCCCACCCCAATTCTGGAAAGCGGCTGGGTTCAGCCGGGCGCTCACATCAATGCGGTGGGGGCCTGTTCCGCAACCACCCGGGAATTAAACTCTGCTTTAGTCGCCCGCTGCCGCCTGTATGGAGACAGCATCGAATCGGTGGAAAAAGAAAGCGGCGACTATTTGATTCCTTTATCAGAAGGCGCGATTCAAAAAGAGCATCTGCTGGGCACCATCGGGCAACTTTTGTGCGGCGAGATTACCGGCCGCACATCGGCGCAGGACGTGACGGTTTTCGACGCGCTGGGCCTTGCCATCGAGGATATTGCCTGTGCCAAACACCTCTATCTTGCAGGAAAAGGAGAAAATTAGCATGAAAAAAATCGGCTTAATCGGCGGACTCAGCTGGCAGTCCACCGTGGAGTACTATCGGGTCATCAACGAGGAATCCAACCGCCGCCTAGGCGGTGGGCTGGACACGGTGGAATGCATCCTCTATTCTGTCAACCTGGCCCAAAAGCTGGGACGGATGGCCCGAGGGGAACAAAAGCAGCTGGGGCAGGAGTTTTTGGACATCGGGGAAAAACTGGTAGCTGCGGGGGCGGATATGCTCCTTTTGTGCACCAACACCATGCACGCTGTTTACGACGTGCTTTCCAATGGGCTTTCGGTCCCGGTTATTCATATCGCCGACGCCACTGCCGATGCCATCAAAAAACAGGGCTTGCAAAAGGTAGCGCTGCTGGGAACCCCTTTTACCATGACCCAACCTTTTTACAAAGGCCGGCTCAAACAACTCCACGGCATTGACGTTCTCCTTCCAACGGAGGAACAGGGGGAAGAGATCTACCGGGTGATCAACGAAGAATTGACCTTTCATATTCTAAAAGAGGAATCCCGCCGTTATTTTCTGGATGTAATCGATTCTTTGCGGGCGCAAGGTGCCCAGGGGGCAATCCTCGGCTGCACCGAAATTCCTCTGTTGATCCAGCAGGAGCATACGGATCTGCCCGTATTTGATACTACCGTTCTACACGCCATGGCTGCGGTAGACGCCGCGCTGGCGTAAAGGCATTTCCAGGCGCCGCTCCCTCTTATGAGAAAGCAAAAAAAGACGGTCTTAAGACCGTCTTTTTTTGCTAGGGCAAATATTGCAATGGGAGGTAAGAAGATATCAGAGGGAAGATACTTTCCGTGCAGCGGACTTGCCACCATCCGAATGGCATTGACAGCTGCCGGAGCATCCGGAGCAACCGCCTGGGCAGCCGCCCCCTTTGACGTTTTTCCGGACGGTAAGCAAAGCCATCACAACTCCTATGACTAAAACACCTAATACAATCCATGTACCCATCATCAGCGCTCCTTTCTGTATTGCTTTTCTTTTTAGGGAATTTTTATTTTACGCCGACTTTTGCCGCTTCAATCGAACTGGCGGATTTGGTTTCGCCCACATATCCTTTGCGAACCAAAAGCCAGATATAAGCGGCCAGAAGCACCAGCGCTGCGATAGTGCCAATCCCGAAACTGCCGCCGGTAAAAAGCAACCCCAACTGGTAAACAATCAGAGCAATGGTATAAGCGAATACCGTCTGGTATCCGATGGCGAACCAGGTCCATTTGGGATTGTTCATCTCGCGCTTAATGGCGCCGATCGCCGCAAAACAGGGGGCGCACAGCAGGTTAAAGATCAGGAAAGAGTAAGCGGACAGGGCAGTAAAGTGCTGGGCAATGGGGCCCAGTTCGTTGAACGCGCCTTCTTCCACCAGTTCCAGCGCATCGCCGGCCACTCCGTAGAGTACGCCGAACACGCCTACTACCTCTTCCTTGGCCACCAGTCCGAGGACAGACGCCACGGTAGACTGCCAGTTGCCAAAGCCCAGGGGAGCGAAAATCGGGGCCACAAAGCTGCCAATGGCTGCTAGAATCGAGGCGTCCATATCCTCTACCATGCCGAAGGAACCGTCTACAAAGCCAAAGCTCTTGGTAAACCATACAAAAATGCTGGCCAGTAAAATAACCGTACCGGCTTTTTTAATGAAGGACCATCCGCGCTCCCAAGTACCGCGCAGGATATTGACGGCTGTCGGCGCATGATAGGCGGGGAGTTCCATGACAAAGGGGGCCGGTTCGCCCGCAAACATTTTTGTTTTCTTCAACAGAATACCGGAAATCACGATTGCCGCCACACCGATAAAATAAGCGGAAGGCGCCACCCACCATGCGCCGCCGAATAAAGCGCCGGCAATCAGGCCGACGATCGGCATTTTCGCACCGCAGGGGATAAATGTGGTAG
Organism: uncultured bacterium; assembly: GCA_934875375.1. GTDB lineage: Bacteria > Bacillota > Clostridia > Oscillospirales > Ruminococcaceae > UBA3818. The sequence goes on along the minus strand of CAKXHL010000010.1, from coordinate 14,856 downwards.
TCATAATCGTCATTTTGCGGTCGCGATCCTGCTCAATGGTACGGGAAGCCATGACGCCGGGTACGCCGCAGCCGGTGCCAATCAGCATCGGAATAAAAGATTTACCGGACAGGCCGAAGCGGCGGAAAATCCGGTCCATAATAAAGGCGACACGCGCCATGTAACCGCAGTCCTCCAGCAGGCACAGCAGCAGGAAGAGCACCAGCATCTGGGGAACAAACCCCAGGACCGCGCCAACGCCGCCAACAATTCCTTCCACAATCAGCCCCACCAGCCAATCGGCTGTTCCGATCCCCACTAGGAAATTCTCTACTGCGGGGCTAATCCATTCGCCGAACAGTGTATCGTTGGTAAAGTCGGTAACAATCGTGCCGACCGTTGTCCAGGAAATATAATACACCAGCGTCATAACCACCGCAAAAATCGGCAGCGCCAGCCATCGGTTGGTTACAATCCGGTCGATCTTATCCGAAGTAGTCATGCCTGTTTTCTTTTTCTGCAAACATCTCCCGACCAGTTTTGCGATATAGGAATAGCGCTCATTGGTGATGATGCTTTCCGCATCGTCATCCTCTTTCTTTTCCAGCTCGGATATGATGTCCTCCAGCCGGAGTTTGAGGTTTTGGGCCAGCGAAAGAGAATCCAGCACCTTCTCGTCCCGTTCAAACAGCTTCACTGCAAACCAGCGGGAGTTCTCTGCCGGTACCAGCCCTTCCACCACGGATTCGATCTCAGACAACGCAGTTTCCACTGCATGATCAAAAGTGTGCTTCGCAGAAAACTCTCCTGCGGATTCTGCCATTGCAATGGCCTGCTCCGCCGCTTTCATACAGCCCTCGCCTTTCACGGCCGAAGTTTCAATAACTGGACAGCCCAACTCATCCGAGAGTTTTTTGGTGTCGATATGGTCGCCGTTTTTCCGAACAACGTCCATCATATTCAACGCAATGACCACCGGAATCCCCATTTCCGTCAACTGGGTCGTCAGATACAGGTTACGCTCAATATTGGAACCATCTACCAGATTCAAAATGACGTCGGGTTTCTCCTGGATGAGGTAATTTCTGGTTACTACCTCCTCCAATGTGTAGGGGGATAAAGAATAAATACCGGGCAGATCAGTGATGATAACATCTTTATGCCCTTTGAGCTTGCCCTCTTTTTTCTCTACGGTAACACCAGGCCAGTTGCCAACAAACTGATTGGAACCTGTCAGGTCGTTGAACATGGTCGTTTTGCCGCAGTTGGGATTTCCTGCAAGCGCAATTTTAATCGCCATACTCCTAAAACTCCTTTCGCCGCTGAAAACGGTTGTGCTATCAACTCAAAAACAAAAGTTAGTAATAACTAACCTTATTCCCGAAAAAAACGCGGGACATTTTTGCCAGCGCTTATTCCACTAAAATATTTTCCGCATCGCCTTTGCGGATGGATAACTCATAGCCGCGAACCGTAATCTCCACCGGATCTCCCAGCGGCGCGACCTTGCGCACAAAAATGGAGGTTCCTTTGGTGATTCCCATGTCCATAATCCGGCGTTTGAGTGCGCCCTCTCCACCCAGGCGGGTGACAGTGACCGTTTCGCCGCACTTGGTCTGTTTGAGTGTTTTCATCATACCCCTTCTTTCCCTATGCGAACCGCCGCAAGCGGCGTTCTAGATCATGATTTGGTTGGCCATGCTCTTGCTCAGTGCAATTCTGGTATCTTTGATATTGACAATCAAATTCCCGCTGATTTCGGAAATCACCTGCACCTGTCCTCCTTCTACAAAACCAAGGCTCGCCAAAAAACGCTTGGTCTCGTCTCTTCCCTGAATACGCTTCACGGTATTGATTTCACCGGATGCGGCCATTGTCAACGGCATATCCATTTTTCCTCCCTATTTTCTTTGTGAATCTGCGTTGAAAAGCATCGAGTTAGTTTCTTCTAACCTTCTTTCAGCCATAGTTTACTATTGCTAACCGAATTTGTCAATGGTTTTGACAAACTTTTTTCAATCTGCAAAAAAATAGAGCGCTGCCAGTCGGTTTTTCGGTAAAAAACACAAAAGACAGTGCCGGTGAATCGGCCGCAATGGAGACGGATTCTGTTTTAATCTCCCATCTTTTCAAGCCGGTAGCAGGCGCTGCGTTAAAAATACAACGGCCACCGCCCCCAAGGCTACGGTCAAAAGACTTTTTCCCTTGTAAGAAAGCAATATTGCCGCAGCCAACCCCAAGGCCGCAGAAACCAGTGAAGCAGTTGCAAAAAAGATATCCGGAATGGTCATAGCCGCCAGTACCGCGTATGGCACATAAGCCAAAAAAGAACGGACAAAACGATTTTCGATCTTTTTTCTGAAAATCGTCACCGGCAGCATACGCAAAAGATAGGTCACACCTGCCATAATAACCACTGACAGCACCACTCTGCTCACATCCAGCTCCATCAGGCATCCTCCTCTCCCACCGGATAGCGCACCGCCGCCCAGGCAGATGCCGCTACCGCGCAAAAAATGATTACCCAGCCGGAGGAGAAACCGGACAGCGCCGGCACAAACCGAAAAATGCAGCTGATCCCTGCAGATACGCATACGGTAAACAATACCGGGCGCAGCCTTCGCATCGGCGGAACCAGAATGGCAACAAACATCCCGTAGATTGCGATATTCAGCGCGCTGGCAGCGCTGGCCGGCAATGCGCCGAAAGCGGTGGCCCCAACAGCGTCCCCGACGCCCAGCCAATATAGGGCAGCATAATCAGTCCCAGCAGATATCTGCCGCTGACCAATCCCTTCTGCTGCATGGCCACCGCAAAAATTTCGTCGGTGTTGCCAAAGGCCAGCAGAGCCCGCTTCCAACCCGGCATAGACGGCTCCAGCTTCTGCGACAGAGAAACCCCCATCAGCGTGTACCGCAGGTTAATCACGAAAGTGGTCACCGCAATCTCCAGATACGCCCCATCGGATAAAATCAGCGTCGTTCCCGTAAACTGCCCGGCCGAAGTCAGGTTGGTCATGGAAATCAGCTGGATTGCCCAAAGCGGCAGACCGCCTTTCGCCGCCATCATACCGAACGTAAAGGAAACCGACAAATAGCCCAGACAGATGGGAATCCCGTCTTTTAATCCCTTGGAAAAGGTTTTTTCCTGCCGCATTGCACACCCCTCTTTCATCCAAACACATTGTAGGTGACTTTTCAGCAAAAGGCAACGGATTTCTCCGACCAATGCCGGACAAAAAAAGGCAGCGGCCGGGATTTTCCCTGTACCTCTGCCTTTTTCTGTTTCCTACTTCCCATGCCGCTGTTGGCGCCGGGCTTTTTCCAGTTCGCCAATCATCTGATCCAGACGCGGCGTATTCCGGTACCGAGCAGATAGCTTCTCTTCACAGGGAAGCTCTCCCAACATCCGCTCTACATATCGCTGCAGCGCAGCCAGCAGCAAAGGATCCCCGCTCCATTCATCGCCTGTTCTGCGATCCATTGAAACGTTCGTCCCCCTTTAAAAGCGCCGTCAATTTACGCTTACCACGGTGCAGGCGAACCCGGACATTCTCGGGGCTGGTCTGTACCAAACCGGCGATCTCGCTGTCCGAATACTGGTAGTAAAACTTCAGCGTCAGCACATCCGCATACTTTTTGTCCAGCTGGCTGATGTACTGCGCAATCGCCTCCACCGATTCTTTCGACGCCACCAGCTCAAAAGGCGTGAATCCTCCCGCACAGTCCATCTGTTCGATTTCCTCAATGGGAACGGCCTGCTTTTTCTGCCGGTTATACATGGTAATTGCGACGTTTCTGGTAATGATAACTAGAAACGCGCGGGTTTTGTTACAATCCGGCTCCTCGATCTTATGCAGATTGTCCAGCACCTTCATAAAAGCCTTTTGCACAGCGTCTTCCGCCAACTGATAATCCCGCAGAATCCGCTCGGCCGTGTAAAGCATCACATTTTTGTGCAGAGCATACAGCCGCTCTATTTTCACACTCTTTTCGTCGAGTTCCATGCTCTTTCCCCTCTGCAGTCAATCTTACTATGATAGTTCCAAAAACAGGACGGTTTGTTGCAACCTGTCCAGAAAAAATTCAATGATTTTCCTTTTTCTTTTCTATCCTAACATAAAACGACAGATGTCGGAAGTTTACTTCATAAAAATTCATAATCTTTTCAAAATTCTTTTTCATTGCGTCACTGCAAAATTCTGCTATACTAAAAAGCACAGAAATAACAAAAAAGGAGCAGAGCATTGGAACCGATTGAAAGCATCCGCGAAAAACTAGCCGAACCCAAAGGGTCGGCGGCCTTTGAAAACTGGTACGAAAATCCGGCAGCTCAGCCGCAGCGATATCTTGAGGCCGTCCGCTGTTTTGAAAAAGCGTTTGGCACCGGCCGCAGGGCGGCACTGTTCTCCTCCCCCGGCCGCTGTGAAATCATTGGGAATCATACCGACCACCAATTCGGCCGGGCAGTGGCCGCCGCAGTGACACTGGATATGATCGCCGTTGCCGCTCCCAACGGCTCGCACACTGTCCGCGTGGTTTCCGAGGGATACTCTGCTGCTGTCGTGGAACTGGACGATCTGGCTCCCCGCATACGGGAAAAGGGAATGCCTTCCGCACTCATTCGGGGCACAGCCGCCGGATTAACCCGGGCGGGTTTCTCTCCTGCCGGGTTTGATGCCTATGTTTCTTCCCATCTGCCTTCGGGCGCGGGCCTTTCCTCCTCTGCTTCGTTCGAGTGCCTGATTGGGGCTATTTTTAACGTCTTTTTCTGCGGCGGCAAAGCTTCTGCCGTGCAGATTGCCCAAGCGGGCCGCTTTGCCGAATCCGAATATTTTGGAAAGCCCTGCGGCCTGATGGATCAGCTTGCCTGCGCCACAGGCGGCTTTGCCGCAATGGATTTCGCGGAACCTGCCGCCCCGCAGGTGCGGCGGCAGACCTTTTCTCCCCGACAGCATGGCCTGTGCCTGTTTTCTGTCCATACCGGGGGCAGCCATGCAGACCTCACCGGTCAATATGCGGCGATTCCGGCGGAAATGAAGGAGGTTGCAGCCTGCTTTGACCGTCAGGTTCTGCGCCAGGTGCCGGAGGATCTGTTTTGGGCAAGAATGGGAGAACTGCGCGGACGCGTTTGCGACCGGGCGCTTCTGCGCGCCGCTCACTTTTTTGAAGAGGATCGCCGCACCGCCGCCTTCGAGGACGCGCTGGCGCAAAACGATATCCCGCAGATCCTATCGCTTTTTGCCGCGTCCGGCCACTCTTCCCAACAGCTTTTGCAAAATGCCTGGCCGGACGCCAAGCCCGGAGAACGAGGCCTTTGCCTGGCACTGGCTCTATCCAGCCATCTTTTGCAGGAAAAAGGCGCCTGCCGGATCCATGGCGGCGGATTTGCCGGGAGCATCCTGTCTTTCGTGCCGCAGGAGATGGCCGACTTTTACCGGCAGCGAATGGAGGCGGTTTTCGGCCTGGGTTCCTGCCGCCAGCTGTATATCCGCCCGGCCGGCGTAGGGGAAATTTTGTTATAGCGGATGAAATTTCCCCTAGCGGCGAAAGGTTAATCATTCAAAAAGAATTTGTGAAAAAGAAAGGATTTTTCTGATGAAAATACTTGTTACCGGCGGTGCCGGTTTTATCGGCAGCCACACCTGCGTCGAATTGCTGGACGCGGGATATGAAGTCGTCATTGCAGACAATCTCAGCAACGCCAAACCGGAGGCGGTGGAAAACATCCAGAAAATCGCTGGAAAGCCGGTTGCCTTTTATGAAACCGATCTGCGGGACAAGGCCGGTATGCGAAAAATTTTTGCCGAGCATTCCATTGATGCGGTCATCCATTTCGCCGGACTAAAAGCGGTGCCCGAGTCGGTGCACAAACCGCTGGAATACTATGAAAATAACCTTGGCAGTACTTTTGTCCTCTGCCAGGTCATGCAGGAGGCCGGATGCCGCCGCATTGTTTTCTCCTCCTCCGCTACGGTTTACGGCATGAACAACCCGGTCCCCTTCAAAGAGGGAATGCCAACCTCCGCAACCAATCCTTACGGCTATACCAAAGTCATGATCGAACAGATTCTGACCGATTTAGCAGCGTCAGACCCCCGCTGGAGCGTTAGCCTCCTGCGGTATTTCAATCCGATCGGCGCCCATCCCAGCGGGCTTTTGGGCGAGGATCCCAACGGGATTCCCAACAATCTGCTGCCCTATGTGTCTCAGGTGGCGGCGGGGCTGCGGCCGGAAGTGGTGGTGTACGGCAACGATTATGATACGCCCGACGGTACCGGCGTCCGGGATTATATCCATGTGGTGGATCTGGCGCTGGGGCATTTGGCCGCAGTCAAATATGTGCTGGAAAATACAGGGGTAGAGGCCGTTAACCTCGGTACTGGGCAGGGCAGCAGCGTGCTGGAAATCGTATCCGCTTATTCCAGGGCCTGCGGGCGCCAGCTGCCCTATCGGATCGCGCCCCGCCGCCCCGGCGACATTGCCACCTGCTATGCCGACACCGAAAAAGCCCGCCTTCTGTTCGGCTGGGAAGCCAAACGCGGCATTGATGAGATGTGCGCCGACAGCTGGCATTTTGCCCAAAACCGCTATAGCACAAAATAACCTCTTCCGCCCTGTTTTCCCCCAAAAATCCGGGACAGATGCTCTTGATTCGCTCCGCATCCTCTCTCATTTCGAACCTTTGTCCGAAATGAAAACGCCGTGGAAAACCGCCTGGCAAGCATTTCTCCTTGCAGCCGAAAACAGCGGCTTTTTTCGAAATTTCCTTGCCTTGTCAGTTTGGGGCGCGCTGGCCCTGCGGGACTTTCGGACCGGTACATGTATCAAAAAAGGGAGGCCTTCTACCCGAAGGTCCCCCTCTTTTCATTTTGTTTTCGTGTTTTTCTACCCGCTATACAAAAATCATCTGACCCAACATGGCGATCAGCGGCACCGTGACAAGGCATCCCACCGTCGTTACCGCCACGATGACCGATGCATATTCCCCATCCAGGCCGTACCGGGCCGACATCATGCTGGTGGCAATAGCCGCCGGACAGGCCCCGGCAATCAGATTCACCAGCACCAGCGTAACGCCGTCATCTATCCAGCGGTGCAGTCCCAATACCCAATACAGCAGCATGGTCAAAAGCGGAATCCATACCAGCCGGGTCAGAGAGGCGTACAGCACCCCTTTTTCCCGAAACCGGTTCCAATCCACCCCCGCAATAAAGAATCCGCATACCAGCATAGCCAGCGGCGTGTTCAAAGAAGAAAGGTACCCGACTACCGCCCCCAAAGAGGAAGGCAGCGTAATGTTCATCACAAACAACGGCACCGCTACCAGAGCGCTGAGTATCCCCGGATTCAACAGCGCTTCTTTCCAGGACATTTCCCGAAAAGATCCTTTCAGCATTCCTACGCCAACGGTCCAGGAAAGCACGTGAAACACCACCACAAACACAACGGCAAACACTGCGTATTGGGCGCCGAAAATGCCGGTTACCAACGGAATCCCAATAAAGCCCACGTTGCCAAAGCTGGCTGCATACCGTTCAATCCGCTTATTTTCCTGCTGCCCCCGCGGAAGGAAGAGAAAACGGGCCGCCAAAATGGCAAAAAGTGAGGATACAACAGCAAGTCCCAGAGAAAAGAGCAGTTCTTTGACAATTTCCTGCTGAAACGGCCGCTGCAGGTTGCTCAAAAGCAAACAAGGCGTGACAATCATCAAAAGGATATTGCAGATGCGATTGCATTCTGCTTTCTGCATGCCGGTGGCCTTTGCATAGACAAAGCCAATCAGCATCAACAAAAACATGATAAACACCTGCTGGAATACGATGGCGAACATAAACCGCACCTCCCAAAGCCGTTCCCGGCACCCAAAAAAGAATTGCAGCCCATCCTGCTTTTTTTATTTTACCGGAAATAAGGATGATTTGCAATCAAAAGAAAAGCGCCCGGCACAAAAGGGCACATAAAACAGTTTTACAGTCACAGTAGTCAACTTGTTGCACCTTTTCTTGTGTATCCAGCTAATCTATGGTTTATTCGTCATACCAATTCGGCAAATCGCGATTTGCATAACCGACAGCAACAGCTCGTTGCTTGTTTTGCATGCCGCTAGGTGATACAATTTTTTCGAGGTGATGATGAATGGATACCAAAGATATTATACTGGAACTTAGAACAAAAAACGGTTTATCACAGGATGAACTTGCTGAAAAAGTATATGTCACCCGGCAGGCCGTTTCCCGTTGGGAAACGGGTGAAACAACCCCGAGCACTGAAGCCCTGAAGCTTTTATCAAAACTGTTTGATGTTTCCATCAACACGCTTCTGGGCTCTCCCCGGCAACTGATCTGCCAATGCTGCGGAATGCCGTTGGAGGATTCCAACATCAGCAGAGAAGCAGATGGTGGACTCAATGAAGAATACTGTAAATGGTGTTATGCCGATGGCGAATACACTTACGATAATATGGATGACTTAATTGACTTTTGTGCCAATCATATGGTCAATGAACATTTCACATCCGAGCAGGTGAGGGCATATATGAAGGATATGCTTCCGAAGCTTGATTACTGGAAACGGTATGCCTCCCTTGGCGGCAAAGAAAATTTCGAAGGGTTCAAGAAACAGATTATTGATGAATTCAATGAATTACATATTGAAGGAATGCCGAAGGTCGAAAGCCTTAATGCATTGGTTGGTAATTTTGTCAATCTTGAATACAGACTTCCAAATGGAAAGATTGCGAAGTTCTTAGATGATGGGGCCGCTTATCTTAGTAATCAGCTTCCGTGCGAGTTCGGCGGTGACCGATGCTATGGTCTTGTTGCTAATATGGAGTTTCTGCTTGTCTGTACTTACGAGGAAAATGGTGCAGATCCAGAGCTTATCATTTACAAAAAAAGATAAACCATCAGGATTTATCTAAAAATCTTAAAAGCACACCATACCGGACCGGCAACTGTTATGTAGAGCGAACAATAGAAAAGCCAAGCTGCATTTTGCAGCTTGGCTTTTTCTATTTTACGGACACCAGCACAAAAGGCCGGATGCAAAAAGATTTGATTATCCTTGGGTGCTGTTGTTCTGCAACTCAGCAGAGGCAGCCGCCCCTGTATCTTCCATCAGCGTAACCGTTACTTCAAAAGTACTCCCCTGTATGGTCTGGCCGCCATAAGAATATCCGTAACGGGAACTTCCGTAGGACTGATTAGCCCGGAAAATCGTCAGCGCAACCTGATCGCCGGGCGCATAATCGCGCAACAGGTCAGACAATGCGGTAAAGCTGTTGACCGCCGTCCCCTCTACCTGGGTGATGATATCGCCCGCCTGTACGCCGGCAGCCAGCAAAGTGGAATCGGAATCAATGCTGTCGATCAGAATGCCGCTGGGGATTCCGTTGACACTGGCCACATATTCGTTCACTGCATAAGCGGAAATTCCCAGTTTGACTCGTCCGGTCACCCGCCCGTAGCTCATCAAATCCTTGAGAATCGGCAGTGCCTCATCAATGGGGATGGCAAATCCGATGCCCTCATATCCGTTGGCGGAAAGCTTCTGGGAATTGATTCCCACCACCTGGCCGAATTCATTTACCAGCGCGCCGCCGGAGTTACCAGGGCTGATAGCCGCATCCGTCTGAATAAAATTCATGGTATAACCGTCGTTCGCCGCACGCAGGGAACGGTTCAACCCGGAAATAATCCCCTCAGAAACTGATCCCGCATAAATCAGGCCGCCGGGATTGCCGATGGCGATGGCTTTTTCGCCGACCTTCAGTTCGCCGGAAACCCCCAGCTCCGCCGGAGTCAGTCCGGATGCGTCAATTTTAATCACTGCCAAATCCGTTTTGCTGTCGTAGCCGACAACGGTCCCTTTATAAGTAGTACCGTCGCTGAGAACCACCTCCAAGCTGTCCGCATTCTCAATGACATGGGCGTTGGTGGCAATGTATCCGTCTTCCGACAGGATGATGCCGGACCCTTCGCCGGTAGGTTCAAAGTAGTTGGATTGATATTGCACAATACCAACCACAGATGGAGCGACCTTTTCGTTAATCTGCGCCGTTGTCAGCGTCCCGTCGGTCGATACCGTGTTATCCGACGGTTTACTGTTGGTTTCAAGCTCGGGGACATTCTCGTTCGCGGGCAGATCGCCTTTGCTCTGGGACTGCGCCGGCGGGTCCACCACGTTTTGCTGCGGTGCCACCAGGCTGTAAATGCCAAACACGGCAAAGCTCAACAAGGTAACTCCTAGCAATGCGCCGATGATCCCGGCGAAAACTTTGAGTCCTTTTCCTTTTTTCTTGTTTTCCGGCTTTTGAGCCGGCGTGCCGTACTCCGGAAAACTCCATTGATCCGCAGGCGGGGGCGTATGGGGAGGCGGGGTCTGTGCCGCTCCCGGCGCCGGATGCTGGCCAAAAGAGTATCCGCCGTAGGGTGGAGTTTGCCGGTTTACAGGCGGCTGATACTGATAAGCCTGTTCGCCCGGAGTCTTGTTCTCCGCTGGTTTTTCCGCATCGGTTTTCTCCGCCGGGATGTTATTTTCCAAAGAGCCGCCCATGTCTTTATTTTCCATGTCATTCATGCTCTGTTCCTCCTTGTTATCCTGCAAAAGCCTTGGATCTCAAAAATCCGCCGCTGCTTTTTTAAACTGGCTTTATTATAAAAGAGAAATATGTCCATTGCGTAACGGACTCTTTAAAAAACTTGAGGAATTATCCGTTTTTTCTGAATAAATTTTGTGAATTTTTTGTTCCGGCGCTGGGAACGGAGAATGCAAATTCCGTATATTCCCCTTCTTTGGAGCTAACGTGGATTTCACCGCCGTGCAGTTGAATCACCGTCCGCACAATATATAATCCCAAACCAACGCCAGTTTTATCCTGGCTGCGGGAACGGTCCGTCTTGTAAAACCGCTCAAACACATTGGGCAGATCCTGCGGCGCGATGCCGGTGCCGGAATTGCGGATGGCAACCAACGTACGCGCACCATCGTTGTGGTATTTCACCTCGATATAGCCGCCTTCGTTGACAAACTTTACCGCGTTCTCGATCAGGTTATAAATCACCTGATGCATCAGATCCGGGTCAGCGCTGACCATAATTTTATCCACATCCAACCCGAGGATGTCCAGGTTTTTGGATTCAATGGCCTGCTCAAAGCTAAAAATCACCTGACATACAATGTTGTTCAGGTCAAACTCCGCCGGATTGAGTTTCATCTCTCCCGCTTCAATCTTGGCCAGATCCAGCATTGACCGCACCATGCGGGACAGCCTTTTCACCTCGCCGGATACAATCGCCAGATACTGATGATGCTTTTCTTTGGGGATAGTCCCGTCCAAAATACCGTCTACAAATCCGCCGATGGTGGTCATAGGCGTCTTCAGTTCATGGGAAACATTGGCTACAAAGCTGCGGTTCATCGCCTCGTTGCGGGCCAGCGCCTCTGCCATATAGTTAAATTCATTCGCCAGCTGCCCGATTTCATCGCTGCTGTTCACCTGTACCCGAACGGTATAATCACCCCGGGAAAAACTCTGCGTAGCTGCCAGCATATCCCGTAATGGCTTTACCATGCGGGCGGTCACAAAGTAGATAACGATAAAAGCGATCACCACCATTGTCAGAGAACTTAACAGAAACATGTTGAGCAGCTGACCCAAAAAAATGCTCAAACTGTTGGCGGAAGCAGATATAAACACAAATCCCGAAATCTGCCCGTTGGGCAGCCCAATAGGCCGCGCCACCGTGTAGTTCCTGCTTTGATACGCGCCTCCCAGCCGCCCGGTTTCCCGATAACTGCCGCTGGCCGCCTGCTTGAGAATACTTTCCGGCACGGTATCCTTTCCGGAAGCAAACGGCTCCGTGTCCGTACAGATCAGGATTTTCCCCTCAGTGTCAGAAAGAAAAATCGTCGCCTCAATGGCGTCAGCCAATACGGAGTAAACCGAGTTTAAGGTAGTTTCGTCAATATATAAATAATTATTCTTTTGATAGTCCGTCAGTGTCAAAGCTGTGGCCTGGCTCACATAACGGTCCAGTACCTTTAACTTGTCGCTGCGGAAATATTGAGACGCAAACCCCATTAGCAAAGCGCCCAGCACGGTAATGCTCGCCAGAATCATTCCGGCACAGATGGTAAAATATTTGATAAATAAATTTTTCTGCATCGAAAACCCCATCCTTCCGAAGTGGAAAACCGCGGCAGCCTGCACCCTAAACATACAGACTGCCGCGGGAAATCTCTGTCATCTTGCCAGCGCTATTCTTTTACTTCGAACTTATATCCAACGCCCCAAACCGTTTTGAGCGTCCATTTGTCCGAAACGCCCTCCAGCTTTTCGCGCAGGCGCTTGACATGCACATCCACCGTTCTGGAGTCGCCGTAATATTCAAATCCCCACACCTCGTCCAAAAGCTGATCCCGGGTGTAAACCCGGTTGGGATTGCTGGCCAGATGGTACAACAATTCCAGCTCCTTCGGCGGCGTATCCACCACCTTGCCGTCCACTTTCAGCTCGTACTTGGTCATGTTGACCACCAGCTTGTCATAGCTGACTTCCTTGACGTCGTTTTCCGCCGCGCTTTTTCCGGTCCGGCGCAACACCGCTTTGATCCGGGCCACGATCTCCTTGGTTTCAAAGGGCTTTACCACATAGTCGTCGGCGCCCAGTTCCAAACCCAGCACCTTGTCGAAGGTCTCGCCCTTGGCAGTGATCATAATAATCGGGCACTCAGATTTTTTGCGAATTTCCCGGCAAACCTGCCAGCCGTCCAATCGGGGCATCATCACGTCCAAGAGAATGATATCCGGATTCTCCGCCGAAAAACGGGCAAGGGCTTCCTCTCCGTCGCCGGCCAGGACAACCTGAAATCCTTCTTTTACCAGATAAAGCCGCAAAAGTTCGCAGATATTTTTATCGTCGTCCGCAACCAGGACTTTTCCCATTGCCATATTTTTACCTCCTTGTCAGCGCAGCACCCCTGTGTGCCGCATTCTGAATATCATTATACCCGAAAAAAAGCGCGAAAGGTTACAAATTTATAAACCTTTTGCAGATATTCTGAAACGCTCTTGCCGCCGCTTTTTCCATGTATAATTATAGTTTGTAAAAGCCCGTTTGTATAGAGGTTTTCTGGGAAAAAGGCGTGTCCCGCCAAAAAAACGGATCAAATACAGCATTCGGAAAGGACGAAACGTCAATATGAAATTAGGTATTGAGGGCGATTCACCTGATTCTATATCTCAATATTGCTCCATAAATGCCGATAATTCTTGATTTCAGCGTGTTTTCCGCACAAACAGCCACTATATAACTTCATGCAATTCCATACTACTCCACGCCGAAATGGTGTAAAAATGGTGTATGGAAAATCGGATTGCAGACGCGAAAATGACACACTACTACCGCCCACAAAAAATCGAGCATAATCGCTGGGGAAGTGCACAACCATCGGCCTAACCGCTCAACGGATATGCCGATGGTTGTTTCATTTTCTGCTGCATTTCGGGGCGAATATGGAGAAAAATATCGCCAGTACGTCGCTTGGCTTTCCTTCCTATCTTGCCACTCCGCCTTGTGATAACGGCATTTCGTGTGCCAATAAAGGGTAGAATCTTACCTTTGCAAGGCTTTGCTTGAATAGCAAAGCCTTATCTGAAATCATTTGTCGAATTTTGCATTTTATCAGATATAACTTATATTTTTGCAATTTCTTCATTGAGTTTCAATCGTAAGTGTGATATACTGTGGCCAGCTATGGAAAGGGGACAAAGACTTATGATCAAACGCGAACTGTATATGAGCCGTATCCGTCCTTTTCTCGGAACAGAGCTGATTAAAGTCATGACCGGTATTCGCCGCTGCGGAAAGTCAGTCATGTTGGAGCTGATCCAGCAGGAACTCACGGAGTCCGGCGTCAGCTCGGCGCAGTTTATCGCCATCAACTTTGAGGATATGAGCTATTCTTACCTGCAAACCGCGCAGGCGCTGCACGACGAGATCACCAAACGCGCCAAGGAAATCGGCGGCAAGGTCTACCTCTTTTTCGATGAGATTCAGGAGGTCAAGGACTGGGAGAAGTGCATCAACTCTTTCCGCGTCTCATTGGACTGTGACATCTACATCACCGGCTCCAATGCAAAGCTGCTGTCCGGTGAGCTTGCGACCTATTTAGGTGGACGCTATGTGGAGTTTGTGATCTATCCGTTCTCATTTGGGGAGTTCATGGAGCTTTACCGTTCGATTGCGCCTGATGCGTCCATCCAGCAGTGTTTCCAAAAGTATTTGCTCGCCGGAGGGATGCCCTATCTCGCAAATCTCCGATATGCGGATGCGCCGTCCAAGCAATATCTTCACGATCTATTCAACTCTGTCCAGCTCAAGGACATCGTGAAGCGGAATAAAATCCGGAATGTTGACCTGCTGGATCGGATCATTGCCTATGTGATCGCCAATGTGGGAACGACCTTCTCGGCGACCTCGCTTGCGAGGTTCCTGAAAAATGAGCAGCGCACCGTTGCCCCGGAAACGATCCTGAACTATATCAAATACTGCTGCGAAGCATACCTGTTCTATCAGGTGAAGCGGGAAGATTTGCAGGGCAAACAGATCCTTGCCTCCAATGAGAAGTACTATATTGCCGATCACGGCATCCGCGAGGCGGTCTTTGGCGGCAATATGCGGGACATCAACCTCATTTTGGAAAACATCGTCTATCTTGAGCTGCTGCGCCGGGGTTATGAAGTGACTGTCGGCAGAACAGGCGATAAGGAAATTGATTTTGTATGCGACAAGCGCGGCGAAAAGCTGTACGTTCAGGTGTGCTATCTGCTCGCCTCCGACGAAACGGTCAACCGCGAGTTCGGCGCGTATGAC
>CAKXHL010000009.1 GCA_934875375.1 uncultured bacterium | reverse complement strand
GCCTGTAATAGTGATGCGATGGCAAACTCTCAGTACCCCTTTCAGAGGTCAACAAGTACTGACCCCTGAAAGGGGTTTGAGCAAACCACTAGTTTACTTGTGGTTTTGATTAAAAACAACAACTTACATTTAAAATAATTTCTTATTTTTATTGATTTTATAAACGGAAACCCCTTTCTAACTTCCCACAGATGTAATTAACAATGCTCAAAATCTTCTTGATCAGCGAAAATAAAACATTTTTTTAAATTGATCTGTTTCTTATCCCCACTATATCCGCAATGGTGATAAAATTCGTGTGCACCAGTTCTTGTTGCTCCTGAAACCAGTCGAACTCCGCTGGCGCCGGTATCTCGTGCCCAATGTTCAACTGAATCCAATAAAGCTTTACCGATACCCATTTTCCGAAAGTTACTTGAAACAGCAATTCCCATAATATTTTTCATATGAGGTTCATAAATCACATCATAGTCATTGGCATGAACATATCCGATAACATTGCCGCCTATTAAAGCAACATAGATTCTATCTTTGCTACTATCCAAAAGTTTTACTATCTTTTCTTTTGTTGCATCATCTGAATAATCATATCCCAGTTCTCTAAGATTTAAATCATGAATTGCCTTTGCATCTGTGATTTCACATTGTCTGATTTGTAAATTCATTTTCACCTCTCGTCTTCTGTGGTACATTACATTGTAGACATTGAAAAAATCGACATCCGCAATGGCAACGATACGACGTTGGTTGATCAGGGTTTTCCAAAACCTCAACTACAAACCTGCTGCGGCGGATTCTTTTGTATCGAGTACCGCAGGCCTGACAGATAATTTCATACCGGACCTGCCCTTTGCTTTTTTCTTTCTGTGCCGAACAGGCCTCAGCCAAACGGGCTGGATCTGCACCAATCTTTTGACAAACTGCTTTCCAAACAGAATTATGTCCCTGATTCTTTCCGGTCAAAAGAGCGGCTGCCGCATGGGCATACTCATGCCGGACAGTATTCCAAAAAGCTTCTTCCTCCTCCCGCAGAAAAGAGGCAATTAAGATTTTATAGGGGACGACCTTTCGCTTTTTCTGTTGGTATTTACAGCATCCGTACTGATATACTGCCCGAGAAGAAAATGCAATTTCCAGTTCGGAGGTATCTACCCCGACTATTTGATCTAATTTTTTATATTCCCGGATAATTTCTTCCACTGTATGCATCTTTTTTCCACTTTCATTTCGGGAAATTTTGATAAAAAAACGCCCCTGTGAAAAACAGGGACGCCGGTTTTAAAAGCGATAAACATCTTCTGCTGTGAGAACTTTGATTCCACGCTCTGCCAGAACCTTTGCCGCCCGCTCGCCATCCGTCACTCGCATGATAATACAGGCATCTTGCGTTGTATGGCTGATAAACGCATAAACATATTCTACATTAATCCCATTTTCATCAGCCAATGCAAATACCTGAGCCAGACTTCCCGGTTCATCTGTAATTCCCACTGCAATTACATTGGTAATGGAAACGGTAAAGCCATTTTCTTTCAGCACTTTTTCACATTTTTCCGGATCGTTAACAATTAGCCGCAGAATGCCGAAATCCACCGTGTCAGAAATGGAAATGGAACGAATATCTATTCCGTTTTCTGCCATTAAACGAGTAATCTGCGATAGACGCCCTCGCTCATTTTGTACAAATACAGAAATTTGTTTGACCAGCATGGCTTTTCCTCCTTATGAATTGGGTTCATTTCTCAAATCTACGATGCGTTTTGCCTTACCGGTGGAACGTTCTATGGAACGAGGCTCCACCAAAGTCACTTTACAATCAAGTCCCAGCACTGTACGCAGCTGAGCACGGATTTCTCTAGCTACCTTTTCCAGTGCGCCATATTGATCCAGAAGGGAGCCATCAATCAACTCCACTTTAACCTCTAAATTATCCATATAATTTTTCTTGCGCAAAATCAATTGATAATGCGGTCCAATATGGGGCGATTGAATCAATACACTTTCAATTTGGGATGGAAAGACATTAACGCCCTTAATGATAAGCATGTCATCCGTACGTCCCACTACTTTGTTCATGCGGGCAAAAGTACGTCCGCATTCACAGGGCTCATATGTAATTTTCGCAATATCCTTGGTCTGGTAGCGAAAAATGGGGAACGCTTCTTTTGACAAAGGAGTAATGACCAGTTCACCGGTTTCTCCTTCCGGCAGTACTTCCCCCGTATCCGGATCAATAATTTCTGCCAAGAAATGGTCTTCATTGATATGAAGGCCGTTGCGGAACTGACATTCACCGGATACACCAGGGCCTCCCAGTTCGGTAAGGCCATAGTTATCGGTTACGGTGATTCCAATATTTTTTTCAATCTGATCCCGCATTTCAGTAGTGCATACTTCGCTGCCGAATAGACCCAGACGCAGTTTCAGCTGATCGGCAACCCCCATATCTTTGGCAAGTTCACTTAAGTATACTGCATAAGAAGGAGTGGCTACCAGCAAAGTAGTACCAAAATCTTTCATCAGCATAATCTGCTTTTCACTGTTTCCACTAGAAATCGGTACGACCATAGAGCCGATTTTTTCCAAAGCGTAATGCAATCCGAAAGCGCCGGTAAACAATCCATAGCCAAAGGCAATTTGGGAAATATCATCTGAAGTGGCTCCCGCCGCAACGGCAAGGCGGGCCACACAATCGCTCCAAACATCCAAATCGTGTCTGGTATATCCGCCTACAATCGGCTTTCCAGTAGTACCAGAAGATGCATGAATCTCTACAATATCTTTTTTGGGTACAGCAAACAAGCCAAAGGGATAATTATCCCGCAGATCCGCTTTCGTGGTAAAAGGCAGACGGCGCACATCATCCAACGATCTGATTTGATCTGGCGTAACACCTGCTTCTTCCATAATTTTATGATAATAAGGAACCCTGTCATAGCTCCATTTGACCGTATGCTGCAACTTTTTCAGCTGTAATGCGCGAATCTCTGCGCGCGGCATGGTTTCTATATCTTTTTGCCAAAACACAAAACCGCCCCTTTCCATATGGTGATATCTTTTTCATTCTATCCTGTAATGGAGGTTCTGTCAATGATTATTTTTTCTCATTTAAAGTTTTAATCTTCAAAAGTTTAAATTGACATACTAGCTAATATCTGATATGATAATGGCCAGAGTTATTCAGTGCTTTAAAGCAAAGGAGTATTTTTATGATTGCCAAAGTCATTCTGCTTGTGGTTTTCTTCGGCACCATGATCGCTATCGGTATTTATTGCCGCAAACATTCTACTGACGTTCAAGGTTTTGTATTGGGAAGTCGGAATGTCGGCCCTTGGTTGACTGCTTTTGCTTATGGGACTTCTTATTTTTCTGCCGTGGTATTTGTAGGTTATGCTGGCCAATTTGGTTGGAAATACGGCGTTGCCTCTACTTGGATCGGCATTGGAAATGCATTAATTGGCAGCCTTTTGGCCTGGGTCGTATTAGGACGTCGCACCCGCATTATGAGCAATCACCTTTCTGCTACAACTATGCCTGATTTTTTTGGAAAGCGCTTTGCAAGCAAGGCATTAAAAATTGTAGCCTCTGTCATTGTTTTTGTTTTTCTTGTTCCTTATACCGCTTCTGTATATAACGGACTGTCTCGGTTGTTTGGCATGGCCTTTGACATTCCCTATTCTGTTTGTGTCATTGCTATGG
Source organism: uncultured bacterium (assembly GCA_934875375.1). Taxonomy (GTDB): domain Bacteria; phylum Bacillota; class Clostridia; order Oscillospirales; family Ruminococcaceae; genus UBA3818. The sequence continues at coordinate 80,809 of CAKXHL010000009.1, read as the reverse complement.
CAGTGTTAACTGGAGCTTATGTTATTTTAGGTGGATATATGGCAACCGCCATCAATGATTTTATTCAAGGCATTATTATGCTAGGAGGGATCGTAGCAGTCATTATAGCTGTACTGAATGGCCAGGGTGGGTTTTCTCAAGCGCTGTTCCAGTTGGCAAAAATCCCCAGCAAAGTACCAGCCACATTAGGACAGCAAGGCGCGTATGCTTCTTTTTTTGGACCAGATCCGCTCAACCTGTTGGGTGTTGTAATTCTGACCTCTTTAGGGACTTGGGGATTACCACAAATGGTACATAAATTCTACGCCATTAAAAGCGAAAAATCCATTAAAACAGGTACAATCATCTCAACTATTTTTGCTATTATCATTTCTGGCGGATGCTATTTTCTCGGAGGATTTGGACGGTTATTTGACAACCCTGTTTTGTATAACGAACAAGGTGGAGTAATATATGATGGCATCATTCCCTTCATGCTCTCTTCTCTGCCCGATATTTTGATTGGAGTTGTGATTGTTCTGGTTCTTTCTGCTTCCATGTCCACTCTATCCTCTTTGGTATTGACCTCCAGTTCCACGCTAACACTGGACTTTTTAAAAGATAATGTTCTCAAAAATTTAAATGAAAAACGGCTCCTTTTACTAATGCGTGTACTTATTGTATTTTTCATTCTGCTTTCGGTTGTTCTGGCATTGGATCCGCCTACCTTTATCGCTCAGTTAATGGGGATTTCCTGGGGCGCTTTAGCAGGCGCTTTTCTGGCGCCATTTCTTTATGGATTGTACTGGAAGGGGGTCACCAAAGCTGCAGTCTGGGCAAGTTTTGCCGCAGGAATCGGTATCACCGTGACCAATATGTTTTGGAACTATATTTCCTCCCCCATTAACGCTGGTGCTATTGCCATGATCGCCGGGCTGATTCTTGTACCATTGATTAGCATCATAACTCCTAAAATGCAGAAAAAAGAAATTGACGAAATTTTTTCCTGTTATGATGAATCCGTTACAGTAAAGCAAAAAACTGCATTGCCGGCAGAAGAAAACTAAATGGACAACGATGAAAACATCCCCCGCAAAGATATAATCTTTGCGGGGGATGTTTATAAACTGGTTAAAATCGTTATATGGATTTTTCAGGGTGATTACGATCAGCTATTTACCCGTTTTACGCCCAAGACAACTGTTTCGCCATTAATATCCCATTCTTTAACATATCCATCCATTTCTTCCAATTTTACTATATCAGCCAAAGTGTCGTTCTCGATAATAGGCAGATTTTTCTGCACAATACCGGCGATTTTTTCATTCCCTTTGACATAAACCACGATATGATCCATCACTTGAAAATCTGCTTCTTTGCGCATCATCTGCAATTTACTGATAATTTCACGGACAAATCCTTCCTCGAGCAATTCGTCTGTCAAAACAGTTTCAATTGCCACTGTAACGCCGCCATCCTCTACTGAATAATAGTTTTCCGAACGGGTCATTTCAATCAATAAATCTTCCGGTGCCAGTTCAATTTCACCGGCAGAAAGCTGGAGCTTCAGAAATCCGGTGGAATCCAGTTCTTTTTTCGCAGCACTGCCATTCATCGTAGACAAAACATTGCGAATTTCCCCTAACTGCTTGCCGTATTTAGGACCAAGAGTCTTTAACTGTGGTTTAAAATGATAGGCGGTAAAGGCAGAAACATCATCGGTAAATTCTACTGATTTAATATTTAGCTCCTCTTCGATGATCTTTTTGTAAAATTCTCCTACCCTATCTTCTGCCTTAACATACATCTTGGCCAGAGGCTGGCGGTTCTTAATAGCTGCGCCATTTCTGGCAGCGCGGCCCAGAACAACCACTTTCAAAACGGTATCCATATCCTCTTCCAGTTTTTTATCTATTAATTTCTCATCTGCAATTGGATAAGCACACAAATGTACACTCTCCGGTGCAGAAAAATCCAATCGGCAGACTAAATTGCGGTAAATACTCTCAGACATAAACGGAATCATTGGCGCAGCCAGCTTTGCAACAGTAACCAGAGCGGTATATAAAGTCATATAAGCATTGATCTTATCCTGTGGCATTCCCTTGACCCAGAAACGTTCCCGGCTGCGGCGCACATACCAATTACTCATATCATCCACAAAATCCTGCAAAGCCCGGGCCGCTTCAGGGATTCGATAATGTCCCAGATCGTCATCCGTCTCCCTGATGAGCGTATTGAGTTTTGACAGCAGCCAGCGATCCATTACCGCCAGTTTTTCATATTCCAGCTGATATTTTGTCGCGTCAAAATCATCGATATTCGCATACAAAACAAAGAAAGCATAGGTATTCCACAGCGTACCCATAAATTTACGCTGTCCCTCTTTTACCGCTTTGTCATGAAAACGGCTGGGCAGCCAGGGCGCGGAATTGCTGTAAAAATACCAGCGGATCGCATCGGCTCCGTAAGTGTCCAGCGCCTCAAAGGGGTCGACGGCATTTCCCTTGGATTTCGACATTTTCTGTCCGTTCTCATCCTGCACCAATCCCAAAACGACTACATTGCGGTAAGGAGCCTTGTTAAACAAAAGAGTGGAAATTGCCAGCAGTGAATAGAACCATCCGCGAGTCTGATCCACCGCTTCGGAAATGAAATCTGCCGGAAATTGCTGCTCAAACAAGTCTTTGTTTTCAAACGGATAATGATGCTGTGCAAACGGCATAGAACCGGAATCAAACCAGCAGTCAATTACTTCTGGAACCCGTTTCATCTGTTTGCCGCAATGAGGACAGGTAATCGTCACCTCATCAATAAAGGGTCTGTGAAGTTCAATATTGTCCGGGCAGTTGGGCGACATTTCTTTCAGCTCCGCAATGCTGCCTACCGAATGGCGGTGTCCGCACTCACATTCCCAGATGTTCAGCGGCGTACCCCAGTAGCGGTTACGGCTGATGCCCCAGTCCTGCACATTTTCCAGCCAGTCGCCGAAACGGCCTTTGCCGATACTCTCGGGAATCCAATTAACCGTGTTGTTGTTGCGGATCAAATCGTCTTTTACCGCAGTCATTTTGATAAACCAGGAGTCTCTGGCGTAGTAAATCAACGGGGTTCCACAGCGCCAGCAATGGGGATAGCTGTGTTCAAACACCGGCGCCTCAAACAAAAGGCCGCGTTTTTCCAAATCTACAAGAATCGCCTTGTCCGCGTCTTTACAAAATGTACCGGCCCAGTCCGTTTCTTTGGTCATTTCGCCTTTTGCGTCTACCAGCTGAACAAAGGGCAAATCGTAATTGCGTCCTACATTTGCGTCATCCTCACCAAAAGCGGGGGCGATGTGTACCACGCCGGTACCATCGGTCAATGTTACATAGCGGTCACAGGTTACATACCAACATTTTTTATCCGGTTTTACAAAGTCAAAAAGAGGCTCATATTCTTTATATTCCAAATCTTTGCCCACAAAGTGTTCCAAAATTTTCGTCTCACCCTTGAGCACAGTATCTACCAGCGCCTCAGCCATATAATACGTTTTTCCTTCATTTTCCACTTTAACGTAGCTTTCTTCTGGATGAACACACAAAGCCACATTAGAAGGAAGTGTCCAAGGAGTGGTAGTCCAAGCCAGGAAATAAGCGTCTTCCCCTTTTACTTTAAAGCGGACAATGGCCGAGCGCTCTTTGACATCTTTATATCCCTGCGCTACTTCATGGCTGGACAGCGGCGTTCCACAGCGGGGACAATAGGGGACAATTTTAAAGCCTTTGTACAAAAGTCCTTTTTCCCAAATCTGCTTTAGAGCCCACCACTCAGACTCAATAAAATCGTTGTCGTAGGTTACATAAGGGTGCTCCATATCTGCCCAGAAACCGACGGTACCGGAAAAATCCTCCCACATACCTTTGTATTTCCAAACACTCTCTTTGCATTTTTCAATAAATGGCTCCAAACCATATTCTTCGATCTGTTCTTTGCCATCGAGCCCTAACAGTTTTTCTACTTCCAATTCCACCGGAAGACCATGCGTATCCCATCCCGCCTTTCTGGGAACCTGATGGCCTTTCATCGTCTGATAGCGGGGAATCATATCTTTGATCGCACGGGTTAATACGTGACCAATATGGGGTTTTCCGTTGGCCGTAGGAGGACCGTCATAAAAAGTATAGGTCTCACCTTCTTTATGGCTGTCAAGGCTCTTTTCAAAGATTTGGTTCTCTTTCCAAAACTTCTCCACTGCTTTTTCTCGATCCACAAAATTCATATCAGTGGATACTTTCTCGTACTTGCTCATTCTGTTTACCTCCCAAATCGTCCTACATTTGATACGGAAAACAAAAACGCTTTCGCCCTGCAAACAGGACGAAAGCGTGTGCTTCGTTTCAACCACCCATTGCTCCATACCAACATATGTGCTTTCGATAACGGTGAAATACCGGCAAAGCTTAGTCGATTTCTCTTTCAGCCTGCGACTCTAGAGGGATATTCCGCCAAAAGTGACTCGTGCTGGGCTTGCACTCTCCCCAGCTCGCTTTACCTTTTGCTTAAAGCGTACTGTCTCTGTCAACGTCTTTTATACTCTTATTCTATAACACATTTATTTCAAAAAGTCAATGAAAAGCTGGTTTTTTGCATTTTTGATAAAGAAAAACACTGGCTTTTATTTTATGCAAGGAATCTGCGCAGACCATTGGCCATATGCTGTTCAATTTTAACTAATTCTTCTGATATTTCAATGCTCTCCTGATCGGCATTTTTATACTGGTTCTGGTATTTGCTGATGGACTTAACTCCCATATTGCATCCATCAATCATCAAATTGGCAATCTGGGATGTAGAATGATCCGCAAACAGCTTAACGCCAGTGACTACCTTAGCCATCGTTTTAGCAGAAGCTTTTGGTTCTTCTGGCGGGGATTGATTGGCTGACAGAAGAGCATGAAGTTCTTCGCCATATTCCTCGTGCTTATGGATATAATTTTCTAATAAACGCTCGAGTTTTTCTTCCTGTATATCTCCCAAAACATCGCGGATACTGCTAATAGCCATTTTGCTTCCGCTATTGCATTCTTGCAGCAGTGCAATTGAATCAGAATTTTTCACAAAAATTTCTCCTTTTACATTTCAAATTTTTTGCCCTCTGCGGCTAAAAATATTTTCCCCTTTTTTATATAGAATACCAAAAGAAAAATTTTTCTGATCCTTTTTATGGTATATAGGAAACTTACATAAATTTTTCTTTCATTCTAGTTTGGATTTTACCTTTATTTTTATAATCATTAGTAGAATCTTTTTCTGATGATCTTTTTCTTAGAATCGGGCAAAATACTTTTAACAGAAATCGTGTCAGATATATCACGTCCAGAATCTGCTTTTATATTATTGGACAATACAATTAAACACCACTTTTCAGGGGGAAATAATCCATGCAATGTGCCGTTATCGATATCGGCTCCAACTCTATACGTTTATCCGTATACGATGCGGAAAAAACGAATTTTAAAATTTTATTTAAAGAAAAAATCATGGCTGGCCTGGCCAGCTATGTGGAAGATGGAGTTCTAAGCCCGGAAGGAATCGAATGCGCCTGCCATAGCCTGATAGAATTGAAGGAACGGCTGTGCCTTTTAAATATTCAAAATATTTCCGTTTTTGCAACTGCTTCCCTTCGCAACATAAACAATACCCAGGACGTGCTCCAAAAAATTTATTCCACAACAGGCTTCTGTCTAGAAGTGATTTCTGGTAAACAGGAAGCTTTTTACGGTTATACTGGTGCTATGCTAGATCTTTCTTTGCCCAGCGGCATCTTTTTGGATATTGGAGGCGCTAGCACTGAAATCGCATTTTTTGCAAATGGAACGTTAATCGAAGCAGAAAGCTATCCAATAGGATCTTTGCGTTTATATGAAGACTGTGTAAAAAACATTTTACCGGGAAAAGGGTCCCGAGAACGAATAAAAAAGCGGATAGAGGCGGAACTGGCATCATGCAGGATCTCTTCTTGCGGCGCTTCTCTGGCTTGTGTAGGCGGAACTGCCCGAGCTGTTTTAAAGCTTGGACGCCGACGATACCATTTGCCTGATTCCTGCAATGTCCTATCGATCGAGCAGCTGAAAGCTCTCTATAATGATCTTTGCACTGGGGATCGGCGCGCGGCAGAACTGATTTTAAAAACTGCACCGGAAAGGATTCACACGCTTCTTCCCGGCATGTCAATTCTTTGCTTTCTTGCCCAAAAAACAAAAGCTTCGCAAATGATCGTCAGTAAATATGGAGTACGGGAGGGGTATTTGTGCCAGCGGATTCAAACAAAATTGTAAATCCATATGCATACACACAAAACCGGGAACTTAGCTGGTTGCGTTTCAACTTACGTGTATTGGAGGAAGCGGCGGACGAAACGGTTCCTTTGCTGGAACGGCTGAAATTTATTGCAATTTTCACCAGTAATCTGGATGAATTTTTCATGGTACGCGTAGGAAGTTTATTCGATCTTTCACAGATATCACCGGAAAAAATCGACATCCGTACTGGCATGACACCTATGCAGCAGCTGCAAAAAATTTATCAGACTATCCCAGAATTGATCACAAGAAAAAACCAGATTTACCAAGATGTTTTGGAAAAACTTAATCTCCGTGGTATTTTCGATCTTACATTTGATCAGCTTTCCGCAGCAGAACAGAAATATATCCATCAGCATTTTAAGCGGCATATTCTCTCTGTACTCTCCCCTCAGATTGTGGACAGTCATCATCCCTTCCCACATTTAGCCAACAAAGCTTTATATATCGCTGCTATGCTGGAAAACAAAAAAGGGCGGCCTTCTCTTGGTTTTTTACCAGTTCCGTCTTCTCTGCCCGCTTTTGTATGCATGCCGGACAACCCTGGGCGTTTTATCCGCATGGAAAATATTCTTCTGCACTGGGCTCCAAGTCTGTTTGGGAGCTATCGGTCTGAAGAATTTTGTTGCCTTTGTGTAACACGAAATGCAGACATCAGCTATGACGAGGAAAAGTTTGAAGACCAGGACGAAGACTTTCGAAACCATATGAGCAAACTTCTTAAAAAGCGGGCAAGGTTGTCGATTATGCGGCTGGAAATTTCAAAGCATATTAGTGAAAATTTCCGAAAATTGCTGGAAAACCGCGTTCATATTAAAGACAATCAGACATACTTCAATGAAAGCCCTTTGGTGATGAAATACGTTTTTGCATTAGAAAAACAACTTCCTCCGGCAATAACACAACCATTGCTTTTTTCTCCCTATCGTCCCCGTTGGCCGGAAGATCTGGATGAAAAAAGAAGCATGATAAAACAAATCCAAGGAAGAGATCGTCTTCTCTTCTTTCCCTTTGACCGAATCGATCCTTTTCTTCAACTGCTTTCTGAAGCAGCTGAACGGCCGGATGTGATTTCTATTAAAATAACCATCTACCGTCTGGCAGCTTCTTCGAAAATTGTTCGCACTCTTTGCCGGGCTGCAGAAAATAAAAAAGAAGTAACTGTACTGATGGAACTTCGTGCACGATTTGATGAAGCCAATAACATTTTTTGGTCCAAAACATTGGAAGAAGCGGGATGTCAGGTAATTTATGGAATAGAAGACTATAAATGTCACAGTAAAATCTGTTTGATCACGCTGCGCAGCAAAGGGCAGCTGCACTACATCACCCAAATCGGGACTGGTAACTACAATGAAAAAACCAGTACCGCATATACAGATCTTAGTTTTATGACTGCAGATGAAAAAATTGGATTAGATGGCATCGCATTTTTTCGCAATATGCTGATTGGAAATCTTAATGGAAACTATGAACGGCTTTTGGTTTCTCCTTCTGGCATCAAAACGCTTTTGCTGGATCGAATTGGAAAAGAAGCAGCCAAAGGCCCGGACGGATATATCCGGATCAAAGCCAACTCCTTAACAGAAAGGGATGTTATCGACAAGTTGGCCGAAGCATCTGCATCTGGTACAAAAATACAGTTGATTTTGCGTGGAATATGCTGTTTGCGCCCTGGTATTCCACACATGACAGAAAACATTCAGGTAACCAGCATTGTTGGACGCTATCTGGAACATGCCCGCATCTATTGTTTTGGTCAAGGACCAGACGCAGAATTTTATCTTTCTTCTGCTGATTTAATGTCCCGAAATTTGAATCGGCGAATTGAAATTGCATGTCCCATTCAAGATAAGGAAATCAAAAGACAACTGGACTGGATTTTACATACACAGTTGGAGGATAATGTAAAAGCCAGTGAACTTCTGCCGGATGGCTCTTATTTAAAAAAACAAGACAGCAAACATCCATTAAACAGTCAATCTTATTTTATGGAGCAATCTTTTCATCACAGAGCTTCGTCTGAAAAAGTACAAAGTAAATTGAAAACACCTTTTTCTCTTTTGAAAACATGGTTTGCTGGCATAAAAGGAGATTAAGTCTCTTATAGAGTTTCTTGTATTGCCAGCAACATTTCCTTTTGCTATAATTTGCACTAGATAAATATGCGATTTATTTTACCGCCGGGTAATATAAAACCGCCAGACTTTCTATCGGTAGGCCTTTGAAGATAGAAAGTCTGGCGGTTTTTATTTTTGATATCACATTATCTTTTTGCAAAAGTCTGTTTGTAGAAATTTTAGGAGGTATTTATGCACAACAAAATACTTTGGAAAGAATTTATTCGGTATGCTTCTTTTGGCTTTTTCCTCCTGTTTTGGCGTAACCGACGTATAGCTTGCTTTTCCTGCCACAGAATTTCTCGTCTTTTTATATAAGCCTGTTTCTTTTTCAAAAATGGGGACAAAATACAAAATCGGACTGATTTTTCAGTCCGACCTTAATTTAATAAAAATGCTATTCTATTCGCTGATGCTCCAACCGGGCCAAAAGGTAATCCAATGGCTTGAACAAAACCAAGCAAGCTAAAAATTTCCAATACCATGAGCAATATCAAATGGAATTCCAGCCACAAACCAAGCAAACGCTGCTTGCGGCCCGCTCAAAAAGATATAAGAAACCGCACCCAGCGCACCGAAGCAAAGCCCGAACCCGCCGGAAAGTATCGCCCATCCGAGCAGAGACTGATTTTTTTGCATCATCATAGTCATAGCAAACAAAACTGCCCAAATATACAAGTGTATAAACCACCAGATGCCAAAGCCAAAAACAAGTCCCTCTAAAACAACAAACACATAGATAACCGGCAGTGCTCGATATTTTAAATGGCGGGTATACAGAATAATCAGTAAAGATACCAATTCCACATTAGGCAAAAAAGCAAAAGCCAACTGCACACCAAACAAAATTGCACTAAACAGGCCCATCAGTACCAAATCGCGGATTGCAAGGGGCCTTTTTTTCCTTACCATTTGCTCAGGGTCAGCTCATAATGTTCCCCATCTGCAATCGGTGTCAAGTCCGCGCTGGTATTGAGTGTCTCGCCGCCTTTGGTGATACACCACCATTCCTGATTCGAGGCGTCTGCTGTTACCCCATCCACCGTTTCAATATATAAACCATATTCCCCCTGTGTGCCATCTACCAGCTTTTCTTCTTTCAAAGCATCCCCCAGATTTTCAGCATCAGTATGAATTTTGTATTCTTTTTGGTTGTCCTGTGAAAATACTACTGTAAGGCCAATTGTTTTCTCTCCTGCCTGCCCTCTCGGCATGAAAACGCCATAAATCGCAACAAATATTATAGCCAAAACCACCAGGCAGATGCCTGCGATAATCAAAATCTTTTGATTGTTTTTCCCGCTTTCCAACACAAATCTCTCCCTTTCTTTTCCTTTTTCGTAAAGAATATATCATATTCCTTTTCTCTTCTCAATGAGATGGGCGTTTTCCTTGACAAGATACCGTTTTTCCGATAGTTTAATATTGGCAGGAATGAAAAAGTTTCTATGGCAGGGAAGGTGATCGAATGAATTTTTCCATTGAAAAGAACAGCACTGTGTCTATTTACCAACAGCTGATCAACCAGATTACGCGAAAAGTACAAAACGGAGAACTTCCCTCCGGAAAAAAGCTTCCCACCGTGCGGGAACTGGCAGATCAACTTGGAATTGCCCGCGGTACGGTCAAGCATGCCTACGAAGAGTTGGAACGCAAAGGAATCATCACAATGACTCGCGGCAAAGGAACCTTTATTCGGGAGCAGGCCAGACAGGAAAGCAGTGCCAAGGTGCGCGCTATGGCGGCAATCGAGCGATTGCTGGATGAAATGGAATCTTTGTCCTTTTCTCCACAGGAAATACAGATGTTTTTTAATTTGAAAATGCGAGAAAGAATGGAGTGCGACGATAATGTATGCATCATTTTTATCGACTGCAACCCTGAAACCCTTGCTAATATCATCAATCAGATTTCTGTTCTGCCCAATATTGAAGCGCATAAGCTTCTTTTGAACAATGCTTTGAAAGAGCCCTTTGTCATAGATGACTTTGCAGATCTGGTCATCACTACTTCGACGCATATGAATCAATTAAGCAGTGTCGTTTCCAACAAGGAAAAGCTGGTTCAGGTGGTAACGGCCCCTAGCAGCCCTACCGTGGCAAAAATGGCTATGATCGGCGGAAAATCTGTTGGCATTCTCTGTGCCAGTGAAACCTATTCCCATATCATTCTTCGAAGCATGCAAAATTTGGAATTGTCCTGCAAAAATATAGAAACCTTTTTGTTTGGCAGCGCTGCTCATCTGGATACTTTTCTACGTCATAAAGATGTTCTCATCGTCCCTAACGATTTTTTATTGTTTTGCAGCCGTACCGAAGGAGACTTGATTCGGCAAGCGGACCAACTAGGGAAAACTGTCATCCGCTACAATTATCAAATTGACGGCGGTTCTTTTTTGAACGTACAAGAAAAAATCGACAGCATCAGAGCCTCAAAATATTTATAAAAAACATCCGGAGATATTTGTATCATCCGGATGTTTTATTCTTTCTATATTGTATTATAACAATAAACAAAGTCTTGCTTTGTTTATTGTTATCCTTTAATATTGGCATATTTGCAGTTCTTAACAACTTTTTGCAAGTTTTTGTAAAAACCAGTTGACAGTTTTTTACTCTCAGACTGATATATAGGTATAGTTCAATAGTCCCTAATCATACAAAACAAGTAAGAGGTGCATTATGGAAAAGAAAACTTTGGTCATGGGCGTTATTGGTGCCGATGTCCATGCAGTCGGAAACAAAATCCTCTATCACGCGTTTACCGCCGCTGGTTTTAATTGTGTTAACTTGGGCGTAATGGTATCGCAGGAGGAATACATCAACGTAGCCATTGAATCCAATGCCGATGTAATTGTGGTCTCTTCCCTGTATGGCCATGGTGAGTTGGACTGCCGTGGTATGCGTGAAAAATGTGACGAAGCGGGTCTAAAAGGTATTTTGCTTTACGTCGGCGGCAATATTGTCGTTGGTAAACAGCCTTTTGACGAAGTGGAAAAGCGTTTTAAAGCCATGGGCTTTGATCGTGTATTTGGACCGGGGACACCTCCGGAAACCACCATCGCCGCCTTGTATGAGGACTTGGGCGTACAGCCCCCTGAAGAGACCGAAGAATAAGGAGCGCTTGTCATGAAACCAGTATTGCTCATGGATTTTGGCAGTACATATACCAAGGTAACTGCTGTTGATGTGGACAGCGAAACACTGCTTGGTACAGCCAGCAGTTATACTACAGTCCAAACAGACATTGGAGAAGGTCTCCAGAATGCACTGAATATTCTGGAACAAAAGACCGGTAAGCTGGACTTTTCCGAACGCTATGCCTGTTCCTCTGCGGCAGGCGGATTGCGGATGATCACCAGCGGCTTGGTACCAGAGCTTACCGCCGAAGCTGCAAAGCAGGCTTCTCTTGGCGCTGGGGCCAAGGTTATCCGGGTCTATTCCTATGAACTGACCAAAAAAGACGTAGCTGAGATTGTTTCCAGTCATCCGGATATGTTGCTGCTCGTAGGCGGAACTGATGGCGGAAACAGTGAATGCATTCTGGCCAATGCTCGAAAACTCTCTCAAGTAGAACCCATTTGCCCGGTCGTCATTGCCGGTAACCGCAATTGCGCTGACGAATGTGAAGAACTTTTGGAGAATTGGGAAACACATGTCTGCGAAAATGTCATGCCCAAGTTTAACGAGTTAAACATTGAGCCAGCCCAGCATGAAATCCGGCAGATATTTTTAAATCGAATTATTCATGCCAAAGGATTGAGTAAAGCTGCGGAACTGATCTCTGGTATTTTAATGCCCACTCCTGCTGCTATGATGGCCGCTATGCAGCTGTTGGCAGAGGGGACTAAGACCGAATCCGGCATCGGTGAACTGGTTGCAGTGGATCTGGGCGGTGCCACTACCGATGTTTACTCCATTGCAGACGGGATGCCAACACAATCCAATACCATTGTTAAAGGATTAATGGAACCCTACGCTAAGCGTACTGTCGAAGGCGACATTGGAATGCGTTACAGCATCTGGGGAATTGTGGACGCCGCAGGAATCGATCGGGTTAGTCAGCTGTCTGGAATCGCACCAGAACGGGCAAAAGAAATGATTCAGTTTCTTTCCGAAAATACGGAAACGCTTCCCAAAGATCAAGAATGGGAAAATCTAGATTTTGCATTAGCCTCCCTCGCGGTAGAGACAGCTGTAGCACGGCATGCAGGCACGATCGAGCAGGTGTATACTCCTATGGGGCTTGCCTACTCCCAAATTGGTAAAGATCTGACCCCTGTTCGCCGTGTTGTCGTCACCGGAGGAGCAATTATCCATACAAAGCGCACTGGCGAAATCGTGTCACACAGCCTGCAAAGCCCCAATCAGCCCGGTTCTCTGCGCCCAGCTGATGCAAAATTCTTAGTGGATCGAAAATATATTCTGGCCGCAATGGGACTACTGGGACAATATTACCCGGATACTGCTCTTCGCATTATGAAAAAAGGACTGGCCGAAGCGACTGAATAATAATATGGAGGTAACCCCATGGATATCAAAAACAAACGCCTGACGGATGACGAATTTTACGAAATCCGCAAAACAATCCTCAATCAATGGCCCACTGGCAAAGATGTGGATTTGGAGGAAGCCTTTGCATTTCATAAATCCCTGCCGGACAGCAAAATTTTTAGTAAAAAACTCAATGAGGCAAAAGCCAACCGGACTACCCTGGTTCAGCCCCGTGCTGGTGTTGCGCTGGTGCAGAAACACATTGAACTTTTAACCTACCTTCAGGATAAAGGCGGCGCAGACTTGTTGCCTACCACCATTGACAGCTATACCAGACAAAATCGCTATAAAGAAGCAGAGGTTGGTATCGAGGAATCCATTAAAACCGGTAAATCCATGCTGAATGGTTTCCCTGCTGTCAACCATGGAGTAGCGGCAGTCCGCCAAGTCGTCAATGCAATTGATGTGCCGTTGCAGATCCGCCATGGTACCCCCGATGCGAGATTGTTGACTGAAATTGTTTTCGCGGGCGGCTACACCAGCTATGAAGGCGGCGGTATTTCCTACAATATTCCTTATGCCAAAAGTGTTCCGCTGGAGAGAACCATTGCCGATTGGCAATACTGTGACCGTTTGACTGGTATTTATGAAGAAGCGGGTATTTCTATCAACCGGGAACCGTACGGCCCACTAACCGGCACGCTGGTCCCCCCCAGCATCTCTCACGCGGTGGCTATTATCGAGGCTTTACTGGCAGCTGAACAGGGCGTAAAAAATATCACAGTCGGTTATGGCCAGTGCGGCAACCTGATTCAGGATGTGGCTGCTATTCACACCTTGGAAAGCTTGACAGAGGAATATCTTTACAAATACGGATATAACGATGTGGTCGTTACCACCGTACTGCATCAGTGGATGGGCGGTTTCCCGCAGGACGAGGCACAAGCGTTCGGCGTAATTTCCTGGGGTAGTGCCGCAGCCGCTCTTTCGCATGCGACCAAAGTTATCGTTAAAACTCCTCATGAAGCAATGGGCGTTCCCACTGCCGAAGCCAATGCGCAAGGTTTACGCTGCACCAAGCAGGTCATTTCCATGCTGTGTGATCAGTATGTTGATGAGAACTCTCTGAAAGAAGAAAAAGAAATTATCATTGCCGAGACCAAATGCCTGTTGGATAAATGTTTCGAACTGGGCAATGGAGATATTGCACTTGGTACTGTACGCGCATTCCAGGCAGGCGTACTGGATATCCCCTTTGCTCCTTCCCGCTATAATGCAGGTCAAATGCTTCCGGTGCGGGACAATAACGGGGCTGTGCGTATTTTGACCATGGGTAATTTGCCCTTCACCAAAGAATTGGTCGACTTTAACCACGGCAAAATCAATGAGCGGGCTAAATTTGAAAACCGTAAGGCTTCCTTCCAGATGGCTATTGACGATGTTTACGCTATCAGCAAAGGCAGACTGGTCGGCAGACCCAGAGGCTAATTGTAAAAGGAGTGTCAATTATGAAAATTACCAAAGTTATTTGCTCCAAAGGCAGAACCGGTTTCTTCTTTGATGATCAGCGCGCCATTAAAAAAGGCGCTGTTTCCGACGGCGCTGCTTATGTTGGTGATCCGGTAACCGACGGCTTCACTTCTATCCGCCAAGCTGGCGAAGCTATTTCCGTCATGCTTGTGCTGGAAGATGGACAGATTGCTTACGGCGACTGTGCTGCTGTCCAATATTCTGGTGCCGGCGGCCGTGATCCGCTGTTTCTGGCTGAGGATTTCATCCCGGTAATCGAAAACGAGATTGCCCCTATGCTGGTAGGACAAGAAGCAGACAACTTCCGTCGCTTGGCAGAAATGATTGATCATCCGGAAAAAGCGGGCAAAAAGTTCCACACTGCCATTCGTTACGGCGTAACACAGGCAATTCTGGATGCTGTTGCTAAGGCGAAACATCAAATGATGTGCGAAGTAGTGGCGGAAGAATACGGCACCACTGTTTCCGATAAGGAAATCCCGATTTTCACTCAGTCCGGCGACAATCGTTATGAAAACTCTGATAAAATGATCATCAAACAGGCCGACGTATTGCCGCATGCTTTGATCAACAACGTAAAAACCAAGCTGGGCGAACACGGAGAATTGCTGGAAGAGTACGTTGCCTGGCTGCGGGATCGTATTTTGAAACTGCGCACTCGTGAGGATTATCTGCCTGTTTTCCACATTGACGTGTATGGCACCATCGGCGCCGCTTTTGGCAATGATAACTTTGAGGCAATGGCCGATTATTTGGCCAAACTGGAAGAAATCGCAAAACCTTTCCACCTGCGTATTGAAGGCCCCATGGATGTTGAAGACCGTGAGCTTCAGATGAAAGCGCTGGCCGAATTGACCCGCGTAGTAGACGAGCGTGGTATTCATGTAGAGTTGGTTGCTGATGAATGGTGCAATACTCTCGACGATATCAAATATTTTGCCGATCATAAAGCAGGCCATATGGTGCAGATCAAAACTCCGGACCTGGGCGGTATCAACAACATTGCCGAAGCAGTCCTCTACTGCAAGAAAAAAGGCATTGGCGCTTACCAGGGCGGTACCTGCAACGAGACCGACCGATCTGCACAGGTTTGCGTCAACATTGCAATGGCAGTACAGCCTGATCAGATTTTGGCAAAACCCGGCATGGGTGTTGATGAAGGGTATATGATCGTTTATAACGAAATGCAGCGCATTCTGGCTGTTCGCAAAGCGCTGAAATAAGGAGGCGTTCATCGTGAAAGAGGAATTCCGTATTTTATCAACCACTGCTATTTTGGGTTATGGTTTTCCCAAAGAGTCCTTTGACGAAGGCATGAAACGCAAACCGGATCTGATTGCAGTAGACGCCGGGTCTACTGATCCCGGCCCCTTCTATCTGGGCGAGGGCGTTTCCTTTACCGACCGCGGCGCGGTAAAACGCGACTTGGAAATCATGATCTGTGCCGGTGTGAAAGAAAACATTCCGGTTGTAATCGGAACTGCCGGTGGTTCCGGTGCAAAACCTCACTTGGAATGGTGCGCCGACATCATCCGCGAAATTGCCAAAGAGCATGATCTTCATTTTAAAATGGCAATGATCCATGCGGATATGGATAAGGAAGAAATGAAAAAAGCACTGACCGAGGGAAAAATCTCTCCGCTGGAGCCGGCTCCGCAGCTGACCGTTGAGGATATTGACGCCACTACCAATATTGTTGGCCAGATGGGCATTGAGCCGATCATGAAAGCTCTGGACAGCGGTGTTCAAGTTGTTTTGGCTGGACGCGCTTATGACCCCACCGTGTTTGCGGCCCCTGCGATCCGTAAAGGGTATGATAAAGGCCTTGCGATTCATTTGGGTAAAATTCTCGAGTGCGCTTCGATTTGTGCTGTTCCTGGCAGCGGTTCTGACTGCATGTTTGGTTATTTGGGTGAAGACTATTTCCGCGTAGAGCCTTTGTCCTCTGCACGTAAATGCACCACTTTGTCTGTTGCGGCGCATACGCTGTATGAAAAAACCAATCCTTACATCCTGCCCGGCCCCGGCGGCCATCTGGACTTAGCCGAAACCACCTTTGAGCAGGATTCGGAAAATACAGTAAAAGTAAAAGGCACCCGCTATGTAACTGCCCCCCAATATACCATTAAGTTGGAAGGTGCTAAATGTATTGGCTACCGCACCGTTTCTGTTGCCGGCACCCGTGATCCGATCATGATCAGCAAAATCGATGATATCGTCGAAGGCGTTCGTGCTCGTGTTGCAGACAACTACCGCGATAAGGGCTACAAATACAATCTGAATTTCACGATCTACGGTAAAAACGGTGTCATGGGCGACTTGGAGCCGGTCAAAGACGCACATCCGCACGAATTAGGCATTGTCATTGAGGTTGTAGCTGATACACAGGAGCAGGCAGATACGATCTGCGCTTCTGCCCGTTCCACCATGCTGCACTATGGTTACGAAGGTCGTCGTGCTACCGCTGGCAATCTGGCGTTCCCCTTCTCTCCGAGCGATTTCCACGCCGGTCGCGTTTATGTATTCAGCATGTATCATATCATCGAAGTAGAAGATCCTACTTCCCTGTTCCCGATTGACATTGTTACACTGTAAGGAGGAGCGATTGCTATGAAAACCAAACTGACTGATATCACTGATGTTGTCCGCAGCAAAAACTCCGGCCCTTATGAGTTGACGCTGGACATTATGTTCAAAACCTTCGAAGATTTTGAAAAAGTTTGTGCCGCCAAAGCGATCAATGAAAATTTGATTTGTGATCTTTACAAAATTACGCCGGATAAAATCATCAATATCATTGAATTCAAACCTGCAAAATCTATCAAGGTTACCATCAAACGCCCCATTTGTTCTGGAAACCTGGGCGAAACCGATGTATACGGAGCACAGCAACATGCGCCGCTGTTAGACATTGTGCTGGATATTTAAAAGATTGCTGGACATTATCTGTTTTTGCCTCTAAAATAAAGGTGGGCAGTTTGCCCACCTTTTTCGTTACAATTTAAATTTTGGCATTTCTGAATCATCAACTGAAAAAAGGAGGTTTTTATGCCTTATTCTGCACGTATGCAGCAAAGTCACTTATACAGCGTTTATTTTGCGCCCCGTGGACTAACTAGAATGGCTGATCTGGGGATGCAAATTGCACAGCAGTACCTCAGTCCGTTCGATAAGCTTATCGGCATCATCGGAGAAGCCGGTTCCGGTAAGAGCATGCTGGTCAAAGGTATGTTTCCCGGCCTAGAACTGACCAATGACGATGAAGGCGTAAATGTTCGCCCTCTTCCTATTTTGCATCTGGATACCGGCGCATTTTATAGTCCTCATACTTATCATTTGGATATTCGTTTTGAATCTGCTTTTACCCAAATGTGGCAGCTAAAAGATGCGATTCTGGAAGCAATCGATGCCGGGAAAAGAGTTGTAGTGGAGCATTTTGATTTGATCTACCCTATTCTTGGTGTCAATGCCCATCTGCTGATTGGAGTGGGGAGCGAAATTATCGTCACCAGACCTAATATGTTCGGCCCTGAACCTCAAGACATTGCTGATAGTGTATTCCACACCATCCACGATCGAAAGATGGCCCATTCCGCAGAGGACTTGTGCGGTCATATCTTAGAATCCCATGGTATCAACCGGTTTACCCACCGGGATGTCAAGCATGGTTTTATTCTGGTATTCGACGAAAAGCCTAACATCGACCTGATGGCACTGGAAATGGATGCGAAAGCGGCGATTCAAATGGATTTGCCAATTTCATACGTAGATGACAAGCATATTTCCATCGGCGACGATATTTATCATTGCACCGGGCCGCGTATGCATATCGGCTCTACTGGTGACATTAAAAATTTTGCTTTGCTGCATGAATTTATGGAAGATCCTATTACCAAAGAACATTACCTGGTTGGGGTTGTTAGCTCCAAAGGTGAACTGCGCGCTAACGATCTGAACCGAATTCACGTGGAGGACTAAAAATGGAACCCAAAAAAAATAAATTCGGTTTAATTCATATTTATTGTGGCGACGGCAAAGGAAAAACAACAGCGGCTGTCGGCCTTTGTGTGCGAGCTTGTGGGCGTGGCCGCAAATGTCTTTGGACTTCTTTTTTAAAAGATTACGACTCAGGTGAGTTCATGGGAACAACCCCATTCACCATTTATCCGGGCGAACCTGTGCGGCAATTTGTTTTTACTATGACCGAAGAGCAGAAACAAGCTACTGCTAACGAGCATACCCAAAGACTCAAGGCCGTATTTTCCAAAGCAGAGCAAGAAAATTTTGATCTGTTGGTGTTGGACGAATCTATCGCTTCTTGCAATTTAAATCTAATTCCGACGGACCTTCTGGTGCGGCTTCTTCAAAAGAAACCTTCTCATCTAGAGGTCATTCTAACCGGCCGCGACCCCAAACCGGAGCTGATAGAGCTTGCACATTATGTCAGCGAAATTCGTCCTATCAAGCATCCTTATGACAGCGGTATTCCCAGCCGCGAGGGGATTGAAAATTAAAAATCAAAAATTTCAGTATAAAAAATGGTCTTCACTCTAAGAGTGAAGACCATTTTTTGATATGCCTTTTAAAAGGAATCAATCGTCTAAACTGGCAAAAGCTTCTTCATCCACTTTATGATGGAGTGTTTCCGGAAGACTGAAAAGCAAAGGCAAACGAATGCAGATCTCGCAGGCAATATAAATGATGAAAATCCACTGCCCTCCTAGCTGATCGTAGATAATACCGCCTAAAGCAGCCATTAAAGCGCTGAACATGGAACTGAAAAAACGCACAACACCAACCCAGCGTCCCATTACCTTATGCGGTACTAGCTCATTTTGGATAGACGCAGCCAAAGGCCCTCCGATTTCCTGGAATCCCTGTAAAATACCGACTATCAATAACATAACAGGATTTTTAGTTGTCACAAGCAAAACTAGCCCAATCAAGTACAAGACAATGGTTAACGTTAATATCTTCTTCCGGCCAAAACGGTCACCTAAAACGCCAAAGAAATAGCCGCATACAACTGAGGTCAATGCTGTTGCTGTGACCATACCCGACAACGTAGCTACACTGGCATTTTTAGTTTCAGCAGCAAAAAGCTGTACATAAGGAATGACCATGGCTACTGGCATATTGCCCACAATTGCCATGAAAATCCACTTCACACAGTTTTTATCTGCCTTTAAAATAGCAACCGCATCTTTCAAAACGTTACGTTTTACATTAGAATTGCTAGTGGTCCAACGGGAAAAAGACAGTTTAAATACTACAACGAGCAGAGAAATGATTGTAATCGTCAGCGTAATGAAAAATAGTGGGCGAATACTGTTGGGATCCGTAGGAGTATCTTCCACACCCATAATACTCACCAAAAACCAACCCGAAATCATCGGGCCAACCATTCCTAAAACACCGGCGGCCAATGACTCACAGACAAGCATGCCTTTCGCTCTGTCACAATTGGCAAGGCAGTTACCGCAGATAGTAGCACAGCTCTGTCCGCCGACACCTCCGCCCAACTGGTGTAAAAACATGCCCAGTGCCGCAACCTGCCAAACTGGGGCAGAAGCGAAAGCCAAATATCCTCCAGCGAGGATCAGAATACCGACAATATAAACCTTTTTCGGACCATGACGGTCAATAACCTGTCCAATATAAGGTCCGATCAATCCGCTGGCAATCAGCCCCAAGCTTGTTACAAAACCCAGCTGCGTCTTAGTCGCACCCAGAAGAATGATATAAATCGTTAAGTAAGGCAATATAATTTTGTAGCCCAGTCGCTCCAACGATGTTCGAATAACGGTAATTCTCCAGTCTTTCCGCTGTGCTTTCCAAAATGCAGGAATATTAAGCGCAGTCGTTGTTTGATTTTGTGTCGTATCAGTTTCCATCTTTCTCCTCTTTCCATTTTTATTTCCCAGGTTCCCAGGACAGGAACAGCATCAAGGACCTATTGACTTATAATATATTATGATAAGTTATTTCTCTTCGTTTGTCAATTATTAATGTATATTTATTCTATTTTAAATTATTTTCAAATTTATGCATTATCATTCAATACAAGATTTCACCTATTTTCTGAAAACCCTGTATCAGTAAATTTTTGTATATTTGCCAATTAAATCTATCTCGTATTTTCACCTAAAGATTTTAAAAAAGCAATAAAAAAGCCGCTGAGGCATACAAACTCAGCGGCTTTTTTTATTGTGTGTTAATTACAGGCGAACTGCCGTCTGCAACGCAATTTCCATCATCTGTGTAAAAGAGCTCTGTCGTTCTTCCGAGGTACTGCTCTCCCCAGTCAACGGACAGTCGGAAATCGTACAAATCGCCAGTGCCTCTTTTCCTGATAAAGCAGCATTCATATACAGCGCAGCGGCTTCCATCTCCACGGCCAAAACTCCCATCTTCTGCCAACGAAGAAGACTGTCTTCCCGCTCATCATAAAAAGTATCGGAGGAATATAAATTCCCGACGATCAGATCGATTCCTTGCTGTTTTGCCGTATCTACGGCGGTTTGCAGCATGCGATAACTGGCAATAGGCGCATAATCTCCTGGCAACTGATATTGTTTTGCAAAAGAGGAATTGGTACAGGCTCCCATTCCAGCCACCACATCGCGCAGTTTTAAATCTGCGCGAATCGCTCCTGCCGTTCCAATCCTAATAATGTGATCCACTTCATAAAAATGAAACAGCTCATAGCTATAAATGCCCATAGATGGCATGCCCATACCGCTTGCCATAACCGAGACCTCTTTCCCCTGATAAAAACCGGTATAACCCCCAATTCCCCGGACATTATTGACCAGCCTGGCCTTTTCCAAAAAAGTTTCTGCAATAAATTTCGCCCGCAGTGGATCTCCCGGCATCAAAACAGTTTTCGCAAACTCCCCTTTTTGAGCGCTGATATGCGGTGTTGGCACTGACATCCTGATTCCTCCCTTTCGCAGATTAATTTATGATTTTTTCAAACACTCGATACCATTTCAGTCCATAAATGGGTTCCAAGCCCAGATCGACTCTTCCACATTCCTAAAAATTGCATTTCTCATAAAGCCGAACAGCCGGAGCATTCTTTTCATAAGTATCCAATCGAATCGCTCGTGCCCCTTGTCTTCTTCCAAAATTTTCTGCATACTCCAGCACTGCTTTTCCGACACCACAGCCAAGATAATCCGGATGGACGGCCAATATGTGAATCACAATTACCGGTACATCGAAATCGAGCTGCCAATTCACACTTTGATAGACCTGCCCTTGCTCCAACAAATAAATTACTGAACCTACGATTTTCCCTTCATACGTGGCTACATACAGGCTTTTGGTACAAATCCCTTCCTGTGCATGCTCTCGTAACGGGTACACCCCTTTTTCCAACGGGGATAATTCTCATGAACTGCCAAATAATCATTTCATTCATCGTACAGCCGTTCCACTTCATCCAAATCAGCCTGCTGTGCAACTCTAACGGCGATATCCATTCCCCAACCCCTTTCTTAAAAAAGAAAGCCTTATTTTTCCCTTTCCCGCTCTATCTGTTTTATCAGAGTGCTGGTTCCCAGCCGACTGGCCCCCAACTCCAAAAATTTTTGTGCATCCGCAAAAGTACGGATTCCTCCTGCTGCTTTTACCTTTACCGAAGGCAAAACATTTTGCTTGAGTAACACTACATCTTCAAAAGTAGCGCCAGTTTTGGAAAAGCCAGTGGATGTTTTGATATAATCTGCACCAGCCTTGCAAACAACCTCACACATACGTATTTTCTCTTCTACAGTTAAAAGGCAGGTTTCAATAATTACCTTTAATACCCGGCCGGAACACATTCTTTTCACCTGCTTGATTTCTTCCGTCACCAGATCATATTGCTTTTCTTTTACCCAACCTAAGTGAACAACCATATCAATTTCATCTGCACCGTCTGCAACTGCTTGCGCCGCTTCGAAGCATTTAACCGATGTAGAAGCATATCCATTGGGAAATCCCACCACTGTGCAAATTTTAATATTACCATCAACATAATCTGCTGCCTGTTTGACAAAGGAAGGTGCGATACAAACGGAAGCAGTATGATAACGGATTGCCTCGTCACACAGCTTTCGTATCTGATCCCATCCAGCGCATACATCCAAATTCGTATGGTCAACCGCTGATAAAATTTCTTGCCGATTCACTAACATCCCCCTTTTTTAGTATATCATTTTTCCTTTTGTGCCGCAATATTCACCTATTTTCATAGATGGATCAATATAAAACGAGGGAACGAATCTTTCGCTCCCCCGCTGCCAATCCAAACATTACTGCTCTATCTTTTCTTCGGCCTCTTTCATGGCTTCCAATGTATCTGCCAACAAACGATCCAATTCCCATCCCAGCATATCCGCACCATTTGCGATGACCTCTCTGGAACATCCGGCGGCAAAACCACTGGATTTATATTTTTTCTTCAACGATTTTAATTCCATATCCTTACAGCTTTTTGACGGCCGCATCAACGCTGCCGCGCCGATGAGCCCTGTGAGTTCATCAATTGCATATAGAATCTTTTCCATTTCATGCTGCGGCTTGACATCTACCGTCAAACCATATCCATGGCTGGCTGTTGCATGGATAATAGCTGGATCAATGCCCTTTTCCTCCATAATCTGCTGTGATTTGATACAGTGCTCCTCCGGGAATTGTTCAAAATCCAAATCGTGCAAAAGACCTACAATTTTCCAAAAATCCGCCTCCTGCTCATACCCTAATTTTTTTGCAAACCACTCCATCACATAAGCTACTGTTTTGGCATGCTGCAAATGAAACGGTTCTTGATTGTATTCGCACAGCAAAGCCCAAGCTTCTTCATAGTTCATTCCTTTCTTGTCCCCTTCCGGTCATATATCATTTATTTGCGTTCTCTACGTTCTTTTAAATATAGCAACATCAGAAAAAAGTGTCAATATTCCCGCACGAATCCCGCAACAAAGCATAAGATAAAGCAAATACATTTTGCGAGGTGGGTCCTATGATGAATACTCCGTACACATCGGACGCCTTTCCGGGAACCAATCTACAGATCGGTTCCCGCGGCAGCGACGTTCTAAAAATACAGCGTTACTTAAATGCTATCGGCCGGCATTACCGATCTATTCCACAAATCAATGAAGATGGACTTTTCGGGTATAAGACCGATCAAGCTGTTCGAGCATTCCAGCGGCTTTTCTCTCTGACGGACGATGGCATTATTGGTCCTGCAACCTGGAATAAAATTGTAGAAGTCTATAATGGCCTCCCCGATACTCCTAACGGAACAATGCCCTATCCGGGAACGCCATTAATTGTAGGTTCCAGCGGAGAGCCTGTTCTTCATATCCAGCAACAGCTCAATCGGATCCGGCAGAGCTATCCTTCTATTCCTCAGTTGCAGGAAGATGGATATTTCGGAAACGCAACCCGCGATGCTGTCATAGAATTTCAGCGGTTATTTTTGCTTCCCGCCCACGGCGCAGTGGAAGAAAGCACTTGGAACGCGATTGAAAATGCCGCTAAAAATCTTCCCAGCAATCCACTGGTCCCCTGGGATGGCAACATTCTGTCTTACGGTTCCATGGGGGAACGAGTGGGTATTTTGCAGGAGTATCTGAATGATGTTGGAGACGCTTATCCTGCAATTCCGCTGCTGGCGGTGGACGGAAAGTTTGGCGTGCAAACTCAAAATGCTGTTATGATGTTCCAGCACCTGTTTGACTTAAAAGTAGACGGGATTGTGGGAGAAAAAACCTGGAATCGCTTACTGCAGGTAAAAAGCTATTTGATGCGCCAAGAATAATAAAGAAAGCCGGTGATAAAACGTCACCGGCTTTTCTGACTTCCTTATGTTTTAAAAATAGGCAGCACCAAAATTTCCGCCTAAAAACCATTGAAAATCATCTTTTTATTTTATGAGAAAGTGCGTCGCATGATGATACTTGTGTTTTTTCTACCTGCATGATAGGATAAAAAGAAAAGGATGTGGTAGGCTATGAGAAAAATCCTCGTTATAATTGATATGCAAAATGATTTTATTACCGGTGCTCTTGGTTCTGAAGAAGCGCAAAAAATTTTACCTTCTGTGTTACAGTATGCTCAAAATTTTTCGGGTGAAATTCTTTTTACCAAAGATACGCATCAGCCAAACTATTTAGAAAGCCGGGAAGGGAAAAAACTTCCTATTGTTCATTGTGTAGAAAAAACTCTTGGATGGGAGTTGGCCGCGCCTTTGGAAGAATTTTGTAAGAGTCAGCAATGCCCTGTCTTTTGCAAAGAAACATTCGGCAGCATACAGCTTGCCCAATATCTATTAACCGAAAACGAAAAAGAAATAATTGACGAAATTCAGTTGATCGGTGTTTGTACGGATATCTGTGTTATATCCAATGCTTTCACTCTGCGCTCTTTTCTGCCGGAAACTCCTATATGCGTAGTTGCTTCCTGCTGTGCTGGCGTTACACCTCAGAGCCACCAAACCGCACTTGATGCAATGGCCGGATGCCAAATTGATATTCTTTAAAGCTTATTTCGTTCTGTTCACGTCACTCTGGAGATTATCTACATTTTAATCGTTTAAATGATTTGTTCAGAAAAACTGTTTGAAAAAAGGATATTACATTGCTCTACCCTGTATTAGCAGTATAAAGATGGGGAGGCCGATTTTGATCAAAATCAGCCTCCCCATCTTTATACTGCTTTCCGACATCTCATGATGAAAATTGTAGGTATTTCAATATTTTTATTATCTTGACAAGCATATTCTACGATGATAGAATATGCTTGTCAATTTCTATTATCGTAGAAAGAAGGGCTACTATGCATAAATCACTGAAAAAACTTGGGGATGCCGAATTAGAATTAATGTGTGCAGTCTGGGAATTAAACCGTCCTTTCCTGCGCAGCGACTTGAACCCTTGGCTGGATAAAAAAAGCTGGGCAGATACAACCGTTTTGACTATTCTTTCTCATCTATGCAGCAAACAATATCTGGCAATTAAAAAAAGTGGCCGTAGTAACATTTATACCCCTTTGGTAACACGGCAAGAATATCAGCAATTTTCCAACCATTCTTTTTTAAATAAATTATATGGCGGTGCTTTTTCCCGCATGACAGCAGCACTCGTTGAAAGCGGAGATTTAACAGAAAAGGGTCTGGAAGAACTCCAAAATATATTGGACCGGCACAAGGAGGAAAAAGAAGATGTTTGAAAAAATTTTCCATACCGTAATTGAAATCTCTTTGGGAACATCAGTTGTTATTTTTCTTTTTCTTGTTACCAAACCGCTGTTGGACAAACGTTATTCCGCCAAGTGGAGATATTGTGTCTGGCTCATTTTAGCGCTCCGCCTAATCATTCCCTTTCGTTTTTCTTTTTCGCAAACTCCAGTTATATTACCTGTACCAGAACGTGAAATCGTCTATGGTGTAGACGAGAGTAAAATCCCGGATATTCCCAATCCGGAAGCTCCAAAAGAAAATGTAGATCCATCTGTTTCATCTGCTGCAAATGTCCTTTATCAGCAGCAAATGAAGCATTATGAAGTTCAAATGAATACGGAGAAAAAGGCGGCCGGGCAAGCAACTACCATAAGCAAACCGGCTGCCATCGGCTGGCTTGTCGGCGCATTTTTCTTTTTGACATGGCATATTTCCATCTATTTTTCCTTCCGCATGAAAATACGCCGACGTGGCGAACCGTCCGTAGATCCCCAGCAACTGTCTGTATATCGGAACATCCTGTCAGAACTGGGTGTGAAAAGGAACATTCGCCTGGCGATTCTTGACGGAATAGGCAGCCCAATGATGATTGGAATTATTTCTCCCCTTATTTTGTTGCCAAACATCACATTTTCTGAAGAAGATTTGTCCATGATTCTTCGCCATGAACTGATTCACTGGAAAAGACGGGATATGTTGTATAAATTCATCCTTTTGCTCTCCAACGCAGCACATTGGTTCAATCCCTTGGTTTGGATTATGGTACGCAAGGCAGATCAGGATATTGAAATTTCCTGTGATGATGCCGTGCTAAAAGGGAAAGATGATTTTTTTCGCCGTCAGTACGGACAAGCGCTGCTATGCATTTTAAAAACAGGAATAACCCAACAAAACACAATTTTCTCTACCCATTTTTCTGCAAGCAAAAAAACATTAGAACGTCGATTTTACAATCTTTTCCGGGCAAGTGGAAAACGATTTGGAAAAATAGCATTCAGCATTGTACTTTCTTCTGCCATTCTGGCAGGAAGCCTAGTTGCATGCAGGCAGAAAACTCCCCCTCCTAAAAATTCAGATTCCATTGACGATTCGTCCTCACTCCCCGCAGCAGCAACCAGCAGCCAGCCTTCTGAATCGGTCTCCCCTGCGAACCCTAGTACGCTGGAATCGGTATCTGCACTTTCTTTGCAAGGAGAAAAAGTAGCACAAATCAAAAGCTTTTCTTTTTACGTAAAAAACACAGATACTGGAGAAATTTTATCCCCGGATAACTTGGACCAATATGGTGCGCCGCCCAAAGGACAAGTCATTGCGGTACAGAACGGCAGTGACACTGGCTATGTGATCGGCAGTTTTTCTTTTCCTTACGAGCGGTATGGTTGGGGCAGTATCAGTGATTTGCAAGACGGTACTTTTTGTTACACCAACGGGAAACAGCTTTTCTTCTATGATGCCACAACACTAGAACCTTTAGAGCAAAAGCTGGATTTTCAAACACCATCGGAACCTTACTGGCATATCGCATCTGTCTATTACGACCAGACCCTAAAAAACTATGCTGTTTTGTACCATGTTTCTTCTTTTCCCCCATCTTCAGAGGAATTGCCGTGGGAAGTTTGGGATGACGACAATCAGAAATCAAACGTCCACACAGAAATTCAGAAGTTTGACGTCAACGGAACCTTTGTGGAACGTGCTCAGACAACCGCTCCTGCTTATGATATCAATACTCTGTCCGTTTGTCAGCCCGGTCAATACCATAACGGTTTTCTGGAATTTCAGGTTTCACTATACGGCGGATATGCTTCTTATGATTTCTCTGCAAAAAATTATGCTTTCTTTCACGGAGTACCCCTTTTCAAAGACGATGTCGTTCTTCTTTACAATAGATCCTATCAAAACGATACGGAAATCTTCACCTATGAATGGATGCAAAAACAAAAGTCCCTTTATCAGGTCAGTGTCCCGCGGAAAACACAGTCTTTGACGGAAGAAAGTGCAGCTGAGCTCATCGTCCTTGACCCTTCTGCTAAAACCGCTTCGGTCAAAATCGGCAATATCCGGCACGATATTGACTTTTTATCCGGTTCGGGAAAAGAAGTTTATGTAATTGACGAAAACCAGTTAACACGGGAAAATCTGACCTATACCAGCCCGGACGGTCGATATGAGGTCTATCACGTTGGACACTCTGCAGGCGGAGATGGGTGGGCTGACGAATTTATTTGCCGGGATACAATTTCCGGACAGGCGCAGCAGCTAGGCGTTCTCTCTGCATCACAAATCGGCGGAATCACCGGCAAAAACGAGCTGATTTATCTGGAATGGCATATGCTTTACAGCATAGATCTGGCTACCGGTGAGCGCCATCAGCCGGTAAAAGCCCTGTCCGCTCCTGTTGACCATAAATATAAACCCGGTGATCCTTACCTGCTCGATTTTGTTTACGATGCAGAAAATCACGTTATCATTGCCGAATGCGTCGATTGGTTTGACATCTATGCTGAAAATTTTGACATTAATGCGATCGAAGAAACACTGTATCTTTTGGTGTTCGACGAAAATTGGAACCAGCAAAAGCAAATCGATACAACCGTTCCAGCCGGAGCCAATTTCAAAGCCTATGGCCCCACCGGCTGCGATCTGATTTTGCAATCAGATGGGTTGTATTTGGAAAAAGGCAGCTATGGACCGATCTCTTATCTCGAATAACCCTGTTTTTAAAGTAAAAAAGAATTAGGAGGAAATTTTATGAAGACCAGATTTCTTCAAATAACAGTCCTGTTGGTTTGCTTTCTGCTAAGCGGATGTGCGCAGACGCAAGGGGTATCCCCTTCTTCATCTAACCCTCTGGGGGATACTTCTTAACCTTTCAGCAAGGAGGAATCGAAAGAAGAATCCTCTGCTTCTGAGGAGGAACCAACAGAATCCGTGCTTGAGGAATTATTCTGTGACGCCATGTTTGAAATCAATGATTTAGCTACGGAAGATCCTCAGGATTGTATGAGGCGCATATTCAGCGATATCGAGGTATATGATGACGACCAGGTGACAATTGATTCTTTCGCCTTTGCAAGAACCTCGAAAAATTACAGCGAACTGGTCGAATACTACGGAAATATTTTCATTGACGAGGCTTTGGAATGGATCTTATCCACGAAATTCGCAGATATGGACGGTACGCTGCATCTCCGGATTGACAGCGGAGCTTCTGTAGTTAGCACTGAGCTGCTTTCAATCGAAAAGCTGAAGGAAAACACCTATCGCAGCAATTATTTGCGCATTTATGTGAGCGGTGAATCTGATGAAGAAAGTACTGTTTTTGAAGTAAAAAAGACTGACGCCGGATATAGAATATCTAATATTGATTACCATCCTGATCTTTTTGGCCGAGAACTTCTAAGAGACAGGCTGGGGGTGAAATAAAACTCTTGTTATAAGATGCGACAACAAGGAGAATTATCACATTTCTTCTGTTTTGATGGAATAAAAGGAATATGATGAAAATAAAGTCACTTTTACAGCAAAACGGTTGACAAAAAGAACTGGAAAGCATATGATAGGGACGGAATAAAAGAACCCGGTAGGTAAGGCTACCACAGGGATACGGATTGCTGCCGCGAAATAGTAGAGACACTATGAGAAGGTCAACAGGCCATGCCGAAATTAAGGCATTGTCTAATATAATTTCATCGCCCTGCGAAGTTGAAGCTCAAACGGGGGCTGGATTTGGTTGCGCTTTTTGAAACGCCGCAATATCGTCACCGCTGGAGCAAATCTTCGGCGGTTTTTTTATTCCATCGGTAGTTATTTTCCTGAAAAAACAGCCAAAGCATTTTCATCAAGGTGAAAGAGTGAGGTGACAACGCATGGATGCAGGAAGTACTGGCGACACAAAGACCGTTCCGCGAAGTATATATGAAAAGATTGCTTCCAGCAACGCACCTGTGCGGAATCCTCTTTTCTATGGATGACTTCTTCTGCAGTCTGATGTTCCCGCTTCCTACCTAACGAACTACAATACTTAGGAGGAATGAACATGACAGAAAAAGCACTGGCTTTATTGACCGAAAAAAAATTCTCTCAACTGAAACAACTATTAAGCACCATGAACCCTGTGGATCTTGCCGGAATTCTGGAAGAAATGCCGCAGGATAGTCTCCCGTTGGTATACCGGCTTCTTCCAAAGGAGTTAGCAGCGGAAGCGTTTGCCGAAATGGATAACGATTTGCAGGAAATCCTGATCCAGGCATTTAGCGATAAAGAGCTACAAGAGGTTTTAGATGAATTATATCTTGATGACGCGGTGGATATTATCGAAGAGATGCCCGCCAACGTAGTCAAGCGAATTTTGCGCCAAACCAGTCCTGAAGTGCGCAAAAAAATCAACGAAATTCTTCATTATCCGGAGGATAGTGCCGGCAGCATTATGACCATCGAATATGTGGATCTGAAAAAGACCATGACGGTGGACGAGGCATTCTCCCGGATTCGTGCAACAGGTGTAGATAAAGAAACCATTTACACCTGCTACGTGACAAATCACGACCGAAAATTGGAAGGGCTGGTCACAGTACGAGAACTCTTGCTCTCCCCCAAAACAGCGATTATCGGAGAGATTATGCAGACCCATGTGATTGCTGCTTCTACCTTGGATGATAAGGAAAAAGTCGCCAATCAACTGCAAAAATACGATTTTTTAGCATTGCCAGTAGTAGACCAGGAATATCGGCTGGTCGGAATCGTAACTTTTGACGATGCGATGGACGTTCTGCAAGAAGAAAATACAGAAGATATCGAAATGATGGCAGCCATCACCCCTACCGGCAAGCCGTATCTGAAAACAAGCACGACTGAACTTTGGAAAAAAAGAGTGCCCTGGCTTCTTTTGCTGATGGTATCTGCTACCTTCACCGGAAAGATTATCCAAGCATATGAAAGCGCTCTGGCAGCACAGGTAGCGCTGACCGCTTTTATTCCCATGTTAATGGATACAGGAGGCAATGCAGGTAGCCAAGCGTCAGTGACTATAATTCGTGGCCTTTCCTTGGGAGAAATCCGCATGTCCGACCTTCTCAAAATCATTTGGAAAGAGATACGAGTCGCCATTTTATGTGGATTAACCCTTTCTGTCGCCAATTTTGCCAAAATGATGTTACTGGATCAGGTGGGGCTCTCCGTATCATTGGTTGTCTGCCTCACACTGGTGGTCACGGTAACGATTGCAAAAATCACTGGTTGTACGCTTCCTATCGTGGCAAAACGCATTGGATTTGATCCGGCGGTAATGGCCAGTCCTTTTATTACTACTATCGTTGATGCGCTGTCTCTCATCGTTTATTTTAACTTTGCATCCGTACTGCTTCATTTGGGATAATCCCTTTCTAAGTCCTGACCAGAAATATCTGGTCAGGACTTTTTTGACGGATTTTAAATCTTCCAATCGTTTTCTGATAAAACGATTGGAAGGATAAAAAATGGCAAAAGAATATCAACATCGTTTTTTCAAAAAAGCAAAAAATTGGGGACTGCGCAGTCTCTTTTTTGTGCTTTTAGGCTTTTTATTGGGGATTCTCTCTAAATGGATGGATATTATTCCGCCAAAACAATTTGGATTTTGGGGTCCTCTTTTTTCTGCTGGGGCTGAAATTTTCTCACGGATCAATATATGGATCTTGTTGCCGTATGGATTGCGGTTCGCAGCAAAACCCCACTGCAGGCTGCTCTTTCTGCTTTCTTGTTTTTTCGTCAATGCTAACGGGATATTATGGCTACGCGGTATGGGCTGATGCATACTATTCCATCCCATATGTGATTGGCTGGTCCGTTGCCGCTGTCTGCACACCGGTATTTGCTGCACTGAGCTGGTATACGACACAAAAAGGGAGAGTACCGTCGATTCTCCGTATGGGAATCACAAGTTGCATGATTTTCACCTCTTTCCGCTTAGGTGGCCGTATTTTTATTCCTGATTTAGCATTGTCTTTTCTTATGATGATTCTTCTATTCTCCAAAAATCTTTTTTGAAAAGACCTCATTTCAATTTTTAAAATAGCTTACCAAAATATACTTGTATCAATTTTTCCCGATTGCGTTTATACTGAGAAGCGGGAATACAAAGCGGAAAGGGTGCAAAAGCTGTGGAAATTTGTGTGTTACATATGGGATGGAAATCAGATGAAGATAAATACCGCCAGCACTGTTATGCTCTTCTGGAATACCAGCAAGCAGGTAAAACAGAATATGCTGTCCGATGTTTTACAGAAGAGGATGAAGCGGATACAGCACTTTGCTGGATGAATCCCCGCCTGGCTCAGGATTTTGAAAAGGCATATGCTGTACTCTATCATCTTGCTTTACGGCAGGTATCCCCTATTCATTTGGAAGATGTACTGGGGGATATGGAGTTATAACCTTGAAAAAACAGGAAAAAAATGTTATGATGAGAATACTTCTTAATATTAAAGCCATCATGGTCGGCGGCATAGAAAGAAATCTGCCGTCATAGGTTGACAGTAAGGGGGGCGTCATCGTGAAACGGTATCAGAAAAAAATGGAAAAAGTATCTGCACAAAAAGCAGCAGAACGTCTGTTCCAAAATCCACAAGGGTTTTTTGCTGCAGAGGAAGCTGTTTTTGACAGTAAAATACGAGAGGTCTGCAGCTATATCATCCAAAAGCAGACCACTGTTATTCTGCTGGCGGGACCTTCTGCTTCTGGAAAAACAACTACGGCCAAAAAACTGATTGATCACTTAAAGCAGTGTGGCAAAAATGCGGAACGCATTTCTCTGGACAATTTTTATAAGCCTAGGGATCAACTGCCGTTTTGGGAAGACGGCAGTACCAATTTCGAAAGTATCGACGGGTTAGATATGGAATATTTTCACCATTTGATGCAGCAGCTTTGGTCACAGGGGGAAGCGGATTTTCCTATTTTTGATTTTCACGAAAGCCGCAGGCGCGAAAAAACGTTCCATGTTTCCTATTCGCCCGATACATTTTTCATTTTTGAAGGAATACATGCGCTTCATCCGCTTTTTTTCGCAGCGATGGATGGACATCCTTGTACGGGAATTTACGTCAGCGTAC
Source organism: uncultured bacterium (assembly GCA_934875375.1). Taxonomy (GTDB): domain Bacteria; phylum Bacillota; class Clostridia; order Oscillospirales; family Ruminococcaceae; genus UBA3818. Next base: position 48,019 of record CAKXHL010000009.1, on the reverse strand, counting down.
ATAGTGATTTTGTGTCGGCAGACGGCAGGGTTTTGATTCCAGCAAGGCAGCTTCGCTTAACACGCCGGATTATTCGCGATTTGGCTTCTCGTAACTCAACAGCAGCCAGTACTCTGTCGATGTGGGATAAAGTTCTAAAAGGAGAACGCTTGTATATTCAGCCCTATCGGCCTTCAGCTGATATTCATATCAATACCGTCCATGGGTTTGAGCCATTTTTGTACCGGGAAAAAATCGAATCAGCGCTTGCTGAATACCCTGTGGATGCTCCTTACCAGGATATGGTCCACGATTTGATTAAACGATATCTTTTGTTTTCTTCTTGTTCTGGAGAATATTTAAGTCAAAATTCTCTAATCCGTGAATTCTATAAAGAATAATGCAAAGAACCCCCGCTTACATAGCATTTTTGCAAGCGGGGGTTCTTTCTAAAAATATTTCTGCTAGTTAAAAGAATCCTCTTTATTTTGAGAGGAAAATATTGTTTTTTTCTCTTGACTTGGAGTTTGCTTCTAATGATATGATAAAAATACAAAAACTTTTTACGTACTACCAATGAAAACTGGTATGAAGGAGGAATATTTTATGACCATCGCAGAGGTTAGCCGAAAATACGATATTACTGCCGATACATTACGCTATTATGAGCGTATTGGCCTTATCCCCCATGTCTCCCGCAGCAAAAGTGGAATCCGGGATTATGATGAAGCATCCTGTCGTTGGATTGAATTGATGAAATGTATGAGAAAAGCCGGTGTGCAAATTGAAGCACTGATTGCGTATGTTGCATTATATCAGAAAGGCGATTCTACACTGGAAGCTCGAAAACAGATTTTAATAGAGCAACGCAGGCAGCTGATTCAGAGAATGGAAGATATGCAGGCTTCTCTGGATCGGTTAAACCAAAAAATTGATCATTACGAACAATGGTCTTCTTTTTAGAAAAGATTCATTCCTCCTCGTATTTCGCTTGGGATATTAAAACAGATAAAGGCCCAGATTAGATTCCAGGCCTTTGATTTTAGATAATATGTGTTGTTCCATTTGTGGTATGATCTGCGATATATTCATAAAGCGTAGCCATAAACTGTATATTGCTGGGTTTCCCTGTTTTTCTGCTAACGGTATAACCAAAAATCTTATGTAGCAATTGAATGTCTCCCCGTTCAAAAACGGTTTCCACTGCCGTTCTCACATTTCGTTCTACCCTGCTATACGTGCTGTCTGCCTTATCAGCCACCTTTTGGCATAAACCACGCATATCAGAAAAATATTCTGGATGCTCAAACATCATTCCTATTCCCATTTTTACCAAATGATATCCACTGAGATGCACAGGCATTCCAATTCTTTTCAGTACTTGCGCTGCTTTTTCTTCTGGAGAAAAAGCAGTCTTTGAAAAATCAACAGTATAAATGCGCCCAGACGCTGCCTGAAGTGCCTTGAGTATTCTCTGTGCGGCCATATCCGGATCTGTTGGCCGAAGAAATACTTCCTTTCCGCCTGCAGCCAAAAATCTTTCGAGTAAAAAATCCTGGTCAAACGAGGACAAAATGGCAAATACCGGAAAATTGATATCTTTTTCCCCACGGAGTTTCTCCATAATAGAAATGACATCATAATGCGGCATAAATACATTACATATCACCGCATCCGGCCGTTCATTCCGAATAGTTTCCCACAACTTCTTTCCGTTTTTGGAGACGGTAACCACTTGGAATCCAACCGAAACAAAAGCATTCCGCAATAAAAAAAGTAATTCCTGATCGCCGTCCGAGATAATGACTTTTCTGACTTGTTCTGGCATATTCTACCTCCGCAAAGTGTATCTATGCCAATCTCCTCTTCTTTATCTGAACTATACCATATCATCGTTTAAAAGAAACCGCAATAGTCCTGAATAAAAACTGGATTTTATACTTAAAATCGTCAATATTCTGGTCTTATTTTCATATATTTTACTGTGTAATAGCCGCAAAATTTGTTGAAAAGCACGTTTTCTCTGTTCATTTTAAATCATTTTTCTTTGGAAATACGACTTTATTGCAAACAAATCAAATCGGAATTGTGAATTTTCCAGATAAATCTTGCCATTTTACTCTTTCTTGGTATAATGATTTCATACTTCAAAAAAGAGAATGGTCTTGTAAAATGGATATCATAGAACATTTTAGATGGTATATTTTTATGGAATCTCTTTTATCCCCAAGATCGTTGCGTTCTTTTCAAGAAATGCACCTCAAGATAAGTTGAGGTGCATTTTGTCGCATATATAGAAAGGATGAACAGCCTGTTGCTTTTTACAGCAGGTTAAATATTGCAAAACAAGAAGGGAGACTCTAAATTGATTTTTTACCATGAAACCGGTGAAAACGTGCTCAAAGAATTAGGTTCCAATGCTTCTTATGGGCTTACTGACGAGCAGGTTCTTCAGCGAAAACAGCAGTATGGTGAAAACCGACTACGGGAAAAGAAAAAGAAGACGAATCTGCAGAGATTTTTAGACCAATTTAAAGATGTTATGATTCTTATTTTGATTGGTGCCGCTCTGATTTCTTTTGTCATAGCCTGCATCGAAATGGAGCCAAAAGAATTTTTTGAACCCGCTTTGATCCTGCTCATTGTTGTGGTAAATGCCGTTATGGGCGTTATGCAGGAAAGTAAGGCTGAAAAAGCCCTAGACGCTCTAAAAGGCCTGTCTGCCCCTCATGCCCGTGTGATCCGCAACGGAAAAGAAACCATTTTAAACGCCGCAGATTTGGTGCCAGGAGATATTATCCGGCTGGAAGCTGGAGATTTTATTCCTGCTGACGCCAGACTGCTTCACAGTGTGAGCTTAAAAAGTGAAGAATCCGCATTAACGGGTGAATCGGTTCCCGCGGAAAAAGATACACAGCCCATTACTGATCAGAATGCTCCATTGGGCGACCGAAGCAACATGGTTTTTTCCGGCTGTAGCATTACCTATGGCACAGCTACCGCAGTAGTCACTGCCACGGGTATGGATACAGAAATGGGGAAAATTGCCAATCTTTTGGAAAATGAAGAAGAAGGACAAACTCCACTTCAGAAAAAGCTGGCACAGCTGGGCAAATATCTAGGGATTCTTGCGATCGCTGCCTGTGCGATTATTTTTATCGTTGGCATTATAAACGGTATTCCGGTTATGGAAATTTTCATGACAGCGGTTTCCCTGGCAGTTTCGGCTATTCCAGAGGGGCTGCCAGCCATTGTTACCATTGTTCTTTCCATTGGTGTTCAGCGAATGGTGAAAAAGAACGCTATTATCCGTCGGCTTCCCGCGGTGGAAACACTTGGCAGCGCCTCCATCATTTGTTCGGATAAAACTGGCACTCTTACACAAAATCGTATGACTCTTATCGAAGCGTATCGAGATGGCGGAGCAACTGAAAAGATCAGTACACAAAATTCCGAAGGAATTCGCCAGCTGCTTCGATATGCGACCCTGTGCTGTGATGGCTCAGTTGTTTTTCAAGGCAATGAACCGCAACATATTGGCGATCCAACGGAAACGGCAATTATCCTTGCAGCACACCAAAATGGTATGACGCAGGAAATGCTTAGCCAAAAATATCCACGTCTAGCAGAAATTCCTTTTGATTCTGACCGAAAACTCATGTCTACCGTTAATCAGATCGACGGAGAAAATGTTGTCATCGTCAAAGGTGCATTTGATATGATGGCTTCCCGCTGCATTCAGGGGGATTTGGATACCGCCAAACGTATTACGGAAGAAATGAGTGCATCCGCACTCCGTGTCCTTGCTGTTGCCTATAAAAAGATTCGTGAAGTGCCTGCCTCCCCCATTTCTGATGAATTAGAAAACGACCTGATCTTCCTAGGGCTTGTAGGAATGATAGACCCGCCACGTCCCGAAGCGAAAAAAGCAGTGGCTACCTGCCGCAAAGCGGGAATCAAACCAGTTATGATTACGGGAGACCATGTTGTCACCGCTTCTGCCATTGCCAAAGAATTAGGCATTCTTCAACCGGCTGATCGTGCAATTACCGGTTCTGAGCTGGATACCATGACCGATTCGCAGTTGGACGAACAGGTGGAGCATATTGCTGTATATGCTCGAGTTTCTCCGGAAAATAAAATTCGTATCGTCAAAGCCTGGCAGCGAAAAGGTCAGGTCGTATCCATGACCGGAGACGGTGTTAACGACGCTCCTGCGCTAAAAGCTGCTGATATCGGGTGCGCCATGGGTATCACCGGCACAGATGTAGCCAAAGGCGCCGCCGATATGACATTGACGGACGACAATTTCGCAACAATCGTGGATGCCGTTAGAGAAGGGCGCGGTATTTATGCCAATATTAAAAAGGTTGTTGGCTTTTTACTCGGTACCAATATCGGCGAAATTATTACCGTTTTTGCAGCTATGCTGTTGTGGCACAAAACACCGCTTTTGTCCATGCAGCTTTTATGGATCAACTTGGTAACAGATAGTATGCCTGCCATTGCGCTGGGCATGGAGCCGGTGGAACCGGACATTATGGAACAAAAGCCCAAACCAAAAGAAGAAGGCATTTTCGCTCATGGCCTTGGCGTCCGGATCGTCCTGCAGGGATTCATGTTCGGTATTCTGACCTTGATTGGCTTCCAAGCTGGAGAGCAGGTTACCGGGACCCTGGTCGGAGGGCAAACAATGGCCTTTATGGTATTAGCGCTTTCTCAGGTAGTCCAGGCATTCAATATGCGTTCTGTTCATTCATTGTTCCAGATTGGCTTTTTTGGAAACCATAAACTGAACTGGGCAGCATTGCTTTCCATCGTATTGGTCGCAGTCGTTCTGTTTTCCCCCCTACGTATCGCATTTGGACTGGTTATTCTTCCTGGGAAATTATATCTGCTCGCTTTGGGACTGATTCTGACACCCCTTGTCGTTATGGAAATTTCCAAGGCACTTGGACTTTTAAAGCATCAAAAATAATGCTGTCAAGGTTATCGCTCTCTTTATCGTACCCTTTCATCACCCATTTCTTGAGAACAAAAGCAGCTGTGGAATATTTCACGGCTGCTTTTTTATTGTGGCGCTGCCAAAATAATTTCTGATAACCAAAGAAAGGCAAAATAAACAACTATATTTTTTCAATAGAATATGATACTATAACAACAAATTCGACAATAAAGGAAAGACAGAATTATGGCCGCAAAGGGTCAAAATTGCTCTGACAAATTCACGCAATTATATCTGCAATACTATCAAAATATGATTCGATATGCGACCTCGATTGTTAAGCCGGTTAATATTGCAGAGGAATTGGTGCATAACGCTTACATCAAAATACTCAAGCATATCGAAGAAATTGAGGAGCCCTCGTCTGCTCGTACCAAAAGATATCTGCTTGTCACTGTTCGAAATGTCTGCTTTGATTATTTGCTGAAAAATGTCCCAACAGAGGACTTAGCAGATTATGAGGCAGTTCTTTGTAACCCCTTAGGCTCCATATGGGATAAATTTTCAGTGAAGGAAATCAACGAAAAGCTGGTTTTATATTTAGGAAAGCTGTCGGAAAAAGACCGTCGGTTATTTATCGATGCGACCATAAAAGGTTATCGTTATAAAGCGTTGACAAAAAGATATCAAATGACAGAAGGGAACATTTCGGTTAAAATTTTCAGATTGCGTATGAGACTGCGCAAAATGTTTGATCTGGAGGATTGAAGATGAACGATCAAAAAGATTTGTTAGAGCAGTTTATGCATCACAACATGCCCGAAAAATCGATTGATCCTGACGAAGTGTTTGCTCGTACTTATCAGGCTCTGCCAGATGACTATGAGCCATCCAAAAAATTTACCCGAAACATGAAAAAGCTTTTGCGTAAAGCCAAATGGATGTCATATAAAAACAGTGTCAAACGTTTTTTCACAAAAAAAGGTGTCCCGCAAATTGTTGTTGCATCAATGGTAGTCATTTGCTGTTTGGTTGCTGTCCAAGCCAATAATGGCAGCTGTTTTCCTGGCTGACGCAGCAACACAAAACACATACAGGAATTTTACTGACGGAACAGATCCAAACAAATGAACTGAAAAATAAGCTGGATAACGCACAAATGTTGATTTATTTTCCCAAATATGTACCAACCGATTATGAAATCGAAAAAATAGATACTGCTCCCAGCTATTCTGAAATCACCCTAAAAAAAGGGAACGCATATATTCAGATTTTGCAAAAAAAATTATCCTCTTCCCAATCCGAAGATTTTCTAAATTCAGAAACTCCTCTTCATAATATGGAGGAAGTTGCAATAAATGATTTCCATGGTTTTTTCACTCAAAAAGAAGGGCAGTCTTTCTTATATTTTTCAGATAATAGCAATTCTTTTTCGATCTGTGGTGATTCTTTAACAAAAAAAGAAATCATTTCTTTAGCTGAAAGTTTGGAACCTATCATATAGAGGATTTCATTTTTCTATTTTGGATAAGTTACAAAGTAAAAAAGTGGTGAGATTTTTGTCTCACCACTTTTTTCAAAAGAAGAAATTCACATCCTTTTATATTTCTATCATATCGCATGATGTTAATCTCTTTTTGATAATTGTAAGGAGCTATTATGATACACAAATTATTCAGTACCTTTAGTTTAGGGATACTGGGCATTGACGTGCGTTACTGATCCCACTTGTTATGCGGTGATGCTGATGGGTGGCGAAACCGGAAATTTTCTCTCTGCCGTTGTGCTTTTAATCCTGTGGTTTTTAGTCAGCCAATTTTTGGCTGTCATCATTTATATCGCCAATGAGATGAACCTACTTGAAAAACTGGTTGACTTTATCGAAAAATTCAAACAAAAAAATTGGAAAGCAGCCACACATCTTTTTTATGGTATTCTCATCCTTATTGCGATTGTTCTTTTAGTAGATACCGGTTACTACTTGCTTGTCGGGAATTATCTATTATAGATTTTTTGCTTAAAGCAAAATTTCTGCATCTTCAAGAAGTATCATTTAAACAGGCACATCTCATCGGCCTTTCGTCAAAATGTGCATTGTTATCGAATACGAAACAAGAATTATCTCATAACGTTCAATTATACGCTCATCATCAATAAATTCTTCTAATAAATACCCACCGGTATTCAAAATAGTATGTATGGCAGATATATTTTCTTTGCTATTTGGACAGATATGCACTTTCCGAATTCCTTTCTTTAGACACTCCTTTAATACAAATGTCAGCATAGCAGTACCATAGCCTTTTCCTCTGTTCCAGGGAACAATACCCACATGCAGATGGCCATGTTCAGTATCCTCGTGATTTAATACGATGCTGCCAACAATTTCCCTTTGCTCATTCAACGCAAAATATAACGTACACGGAACATGAGTCGATAACATCGAGCCTGTTTTTCGATCATCCTCACAATATTCAAGCCATCTTTCGTAAGAAGTATCGTCTCTACACATCAACTCGGGCTGAATATTATCTTCTAGTTTTTTCCACCTATGTATAATACGACGATATTCTAGCTAATGTGTTTCATCGGGTACTTCCAAAATCAAAGAAGGCATATACTTTCCTCCTTGTTTTTCTTATAAAAAACTGGACACCAATCGTGATACTCATTGTATCAAAATTGATGTCCAGTTATGGTGCGGCAGATGGGACTTGAACCCACACGCTCGCGCACACGCCCCTCAAACGTGCCTGTCTGCCGATTCCAGCACTGCCGCATTTAATGGAACAAAACGCTCCTTGAGGGAAAAGCCGTGGTACTACCACTCGGTCACGGATGATATTATATCATTCTAAAATGGTTATGTCAACCAAATCTACGAAAAACTCGTATATCTGCTCCAATTTTAAGGGACATGCGCCGAACCCTTTCTTTGCGCATAAAATGAAAAGAGCCTAAGGGAAAGGAGGTGCTACTATGGCGTGCTGCTCTGATTACAATAGCTGTCCTTATTCGAATAATACCGCACAGCAGTGGCTGATCTGGATTGTTCTGATTTTCGCCGCGCTGTATTTCTATCGTTATACTATGTGCCAGTAAAAGCCAAAAGACCGGTTGGAACTTCCAACCGGTCTTTTTTCAAGACAATTAACTATCCTTTTGTCCGGAGTGGACCAAAGCAGCGTATTTTCCATTTTTTCGCATCAGTGTCTCATGATTTCCCTGCTCTATAATCTGACCTTTTTCCAATACAAAAATACAGTCGCAAGATTGAATCGTGGACAAGCGGTGTGCAATAAAAATAGAAGTCCGGTCTTTTGAAATTTTTCCGATAGAGTCCTGAATCATCTGTTCGGTATCGGTGTCGATATGAGCGGTTGCTTCATCCAGTACCAAAATTGCCGGATCCCGTGCAATAGCTCTTGCAAAAGAAAGAAGCTGCCTTTGCCCTGTCGAAAAATTCATCCCGGCTTCCGTAACTTCTCCTTTCAATCCGCCGCATTCTGCAACAAATTCGCTGGCACAGGATACTTCCAACGCCTGTTGAATCCGCTCCTCACTTAATTCACCGTGGATACTGATATTATCTGCGATCGATCCTACAAATAAAAACACGTCCTGCAATACTACTGAAATTCCACTGCGCAATGTTTTCAGTTGCCAACGTTCTAGTGGTATATCATCAATCAGAACCGTACCTTTTTGTGGAATATAATAGCGCCCAATCAGATTGATAATGGTGGTTTTACCAGCCCCAGTACTGCCGACAAAAGCTACTTTTTCTCCTGGTTCTACTGTAAAGCTAACACCTTTTAAAATCCAGTTATCCGCATCATAAGCAAACCATACGTCTCTAAATTCCACTTTTCCAATGATTGGCTGACTCCAATCTCCTTCAAACGGGTCCTCCTGATTCTTTTCATCCAACAAAGAAAAAATGCGGTCTGCAGATACCAACGCCGACTGAATGGTCGTGTAGGTTTCGGCTAATTCATTAATAGGCTCAAAAAACTGCTTCACATAGTCGGTAAACGCGTATAAAACACCCAACTTCAATACTGCGCTGCCACCCAAATTGCCCACAATCCGGTTATATCCAAACCAAATCAGCAGCGCAATAATCATGGAGTTCACTACCTCCATGGCAGGCCGCAACATACTGTGCAGTTTCAGCTGAATCAAAGTTGTCGTCAAATACGATTCGTTCAATTCTTGAAATTCCTGAAGTTTATTTTTCTGCCGGTTAAATGCCTGCACAATTCGCATGCCTGCGATATTTTCTGCAAAAAATCCGTTGATTCGCCCAATAATTGCTTTCATCCGCTCGAAATTCCGCTTGAGTACTTTTCGTATCGATATGGTAATCAGCGCAATAATCGGAATACCAATAAATGCCACCAATGCCAGCTGCCAATCCATTTGGATCATCATAAACACCAAGCTGATTAGCAAAAGAATATCCTGGAACAGCGTAACCAGAATATCAGAATAGAATTCGTCCAATGTTTCTACATCGTTTGTTGATCTGGTAATCAGCCGGCCACTTCCGTATTTATCCAACGTTTTAATTGGCATATGCAGAATATGATCCATCACATTGGTTCGAAGCTTATGCAGAATCGCTTGCCCAAACCGAGCCAGTGTGCGACGCTGCGCCATAGTGAATCCAACGCTGATAAGCACTACCAGAAAATAGCTGATTCCCAATCCCGTAATCGAATAGATACCATTCTGTGGCAAACCTTTGGTCAAAAAATCGTCAATAATAATCTTAACTAGATACGGTTTCACCAATACGCCAAGATTAGAAACCAAAACGCAGAAAAAGACAAAGTAGAGGTATTTCATATATGGCTTCATCATTTTGGCCAAACGAATCAGGCTGGAAGGATTATTTTTTTTCATCACAATCTCCCCCTTCCTCCTGCTGACGGTACATATGCGCATACAAACCATCTAAAGCCATCAACTGCTCGTGGGTTCCTCTTTCTTCAATCTGCCCATCTTTAATAAAAATGATCTCCCATGCATGCTTCACCGCACTGAGCCGATGAGAAACGATTACGGTTGTCTTTCCATCGTAATAGTCCGAAAGCCTTGCCAGAATCTGCTGTTCCGTATGGTTATCTACCGCACTGAGAGTATCATCCAAAATCAACAGCTGCGGATTGCGGATCAGTGCTCTTGCCAATGCGATTCTCTGCTTTTGACCACCGGATAGGTGCGTTCCCCGTTCGCCCACCTGTGTATCATATCCATCCGGAAATGCTGTAATATCATCATGCACACTGGCCAGCTTCGCCGCCCGCACCATGTCTTCATCTGTTGCTCCCGGTTGATAAAATTTGATGTTGTCACGGATGGAAGCAGAAAACAAAAAGCCGTCCTGCGGTACAAATCCTGCCTGTTCGCGTACCGCCTTTGCCGGAATTTCGGTGATATCCTTTCCGCCAATATAGATGCTTTGCTCCGGCACAGGGTACATTTTGAGCAAAAGGTGCATCAACGTCGTTTTACCGCTACCCGTTGGTCCAACCACACCCAACGTAGCCCCTTTGGGAAGACGCAGAGAAATATTGCTCAAAGCGTTGCTTTCCGTTTCCGGATAGCGGAAAGTCAAATTTGTGATTTCCACATCGCCGCCAACCGGCTCTTTTGCATCCTTCATTTCCGCCTCCGGTATGCCGGGATGCTCCAGAATAATCTGCAGCCGCTTATAAGAGGCAAGACCTCTTTGCAGCATATTAATAATACGGCCCAAAGACATAACCGGCTGCTGTACCAACAACAAAGAGCCATTAAAGGTGACCAAGGCGCCCAGCGACAGATTGCCGGCCAGCACCATGTGCCCGCCGATAATCAAGCCTATGGCATAGCACAATCCAAATATCACGGAAATAGAAGGCCAGATCATAGAAGATGTGTCCGCAAGATTAACATTAGCGTCATACATCGTCTTGCTGATGTCCGAAAATTCATCCAGGCGCTCTTCTTCTTTGGCAAAGCTTTTGATTACCTGTACGCCCATAATCGTTTCATTGACTTCACCGGATAACTCCGAAAACAACGACTGCACATAACGGAATTTTCGCCGGACAATTCCCCCCAGCTTAATGATGATAAAAACCGCTGCCGGAACTGGCAAAAGGGCCAATACTGTTAACTTAGGATCCACTTCAGTCACCATGCTGTAAATGGCCATCACCGCCGTGGAAAGCCCGCTCACTGACATGGAAACTACTTGTCCAAAGGTCATCCGCACTGCGCCTACATCGTTAACCGCGTATGCCATCAGATCTCCGGAACGCTGCTTGGAAAGATAGGATACCGGTAGATTTTCCAATTTAACAAATAACTCTTCTCGTAAAAAATTCTCTAAAAAACGTGAATTTCCGATAATAAAGTACCGCCAAATATAACGGGTGATAAAAACGCCTACCGCGATCAGAATAATATAAAAGGCTTGTCTGTACACCTTACTTTGGTCAATTAACGCTACATCCATGTCCATATAATCGATCGCATGCCCCAATGCAATCGGTGCCAGTGTTGTAATATATGAGCTGACCAATAAAAATAAAAAGCCCGGAATATATCGCCATCCATGTTTTTTTAAAAAACGTGTCAGCATAATTTTCCTTTTACCTCCCTCAAAATATTTTAAACACCCAAAATAGGCATTTCACCTCCTTACTGATAAAATCACGAATTTTAACCTGAAAACTCTTCTCCCTGGTTTTTTTCCAGTTCTGAGATTAACTTCGATAAAAGCATCTCCAACTGCTCTTGTTCCTCCTCGTTCAATACGCCAAAAACAGTACTCGCCATATCCCGCCGTGCTTCGATCATCTGCTGAGATATGCCTTTCCCATCTTCTGTCAGAAAAATATTGATTTTTCGTCTGTCTTTCTCGTTGACCCTGCGCTGAATCCAACCGCTTTTCTGCATTTTGTCCAATAGTTCACTCAAAGAAGCCGGACGGATTTGCAGCCGTTCGGCCAATTCTTTTTGACCGATGCCGTCTTCCCGACGTAAGACAGATAAAATTTTCCCCTGTCCCTGCCGGGTGCCTACCTTACCGTGTACCGTCTGATGATACCTTCGGCGCATCAGATTAAAGCAATATCGGAATAAATGCATCAGCTCCTCGCCGGAAACCTCTGTCACTGTACCCCTCCTTTTTATTAGGCACCTAATTATTCATACCTATTTTACAACGCTTTCCAATCTTTGTCAATCTCATTAGGCACCTTACGAAAAAAGGGTCGTCTTATATCATTTTATGATTAGAAAAAAAGCCAAAGGAGAACCTTTAGCTTTTGTGAAATAACTATTTTTTAATTTTTTCTTTTGCAAACGGTGACCCTAAGCCTCTTCGCTGCCTGGATAAATTTTAAAACCACGTATTTGTTTTTATTGATCCGGCTTCCAACTGTTGACAAAAACCTATAAATCACATCCTTTTTGTTCATCTTTCAACAGCTTGTACTCCATTGAGTCTACCAGTGCCTTCCAGCTCGCCTCAATAATATCCGGCGATGCCCCAACTGTTGTCCAAACGTTTTCCCCATCTGTACTTTCAATTAAAACGCGGACCGTTGCCGCTGTTGCATCTTCCGGTGTCATCACCCGAACTTTATAATCGATTAGACGTACTTTTGCCAAAGACGGATAAAATACTTCCAGAGCTTTGCGCAGTGCCCGGTCCAAAGCATGAACAGGACCCGCTCCCTCTGCTGCGGTCATTTCTTCTCGATCACCCACTCGTATTTTGACCAAAGCGGATGCCAGACGCTCCTCGCCATCCTCATTCTGTTCCCCGATAATTTTGAAATGGCGCAGTGTAAAGTACTCTTTCATCCGGCCCAGCGCTTTTTGAATCAGAACATCTACGCTGGCAAGCGCTGTTTCAAATTGATATCCATGATATTCCATCTGCTTAATTTGAGAGATAATCTGCTCGGTAATCGGTGAAAACTTCGTCACAGACGGATCAATACGCATAATTCGGTTCAAGATAGCAGTCCTACCCGCCATTTCAGAAACAAGCAAATTTCGACGGTTTCCAACTGTTTCCGGGTCAATATGTTCAAAAGAGCGCTGCAGCTTCTGTACGCCGTCTACATGCATCCCCCCCTTATGGGAAAAAGCACTTTTCCCCACGTAAGGAGAGGATGGCGAAATCAAATAGTTGGCAACTTCCGCAATATACCGGGCCGTATGAGTCAGTTCCGGCAAAAGGGAGCCGGGAATACACCGATATTTCTTTTTTAATTGCAGAGTAGGGATAATTGCGGATAAATTTGCGTTGCCGCAGCGTTCTCCATATCCCAAAAAGGTTCCCTGCACCTGTTCGCAGCCGGCCTCAACCGCCATCATGCTCGCCGCTACTGCACAATCCATATCATTGTGGCAGTGAATTCCCAGTGGCACATGGCAAACTTTTTTAACTGCTTCTACCACGGCAGCAATTTCCTGCGGAAAGCTTCCTCCATTGGTATCACATAAAACAATTCTTTCTGCACCTGCCTGCTCTGCTGCCAAAATTGTCTGCATAGCGTAAGAAGGATTGTTACGGTATCCATCAAAAAAATGCTCCGCATCAAAAAAAACCATTTTCCCTGCCTTGGAAAAATAAGATACCGTTTCCTGAATCATCTTTAAATTCTCAGACAAAGAAGTTTTCAACACTTGAGAAACATGCAAATCCCAGCTTTTTCCAAAAATCGACACATAATCGGTTCCGGCTGCTATTAACGCAGAACAGCCTGCATCCTCCTCTACCCGGATACCAGGCCTGCGGGTCGCACCAAACGCTACCATCTTTGCCTGTTGTAATGGATGCTCCGCAATTCGACAAAACAGCTCCATATCTTTCGGGTTAGACGCCGGATTACCCGCTTCAATAAATCCGATTCCGATGCGGTCCAGAGCATAGGCAATTCGCAGCTTATCCTCCAGCGAATAAAAAATTCCCTCCGCCTGAGCACCATCCCGCAGGGAAGAATCCAGTATTTCGATCTGCCACATATCTGCACCTTCTTTGCCGTCATTTGTTTTTATGATAGAAGATTCCCCTGCCTTTGTCAACAAAAGCACATCCAAAAATTCACTGTGATAAAATGTGCTTTTCCTCCTAAAAATATACCTATAAACGGCAGAAAAGAGGTCTTTTTGTGGTAAAAAAAGGGGAATTGCTTTCGGTTTTTTCCATCGGTGCAGCGGGATACAGTCTGTTGGAAATTTTATGGAGGGGCAACACGCACTGGACGATGACGCTGGCAGGAGGTATATGCTTTGTTGGAATCCATTTAGCCAACATTTACGCCAGAGCCTTATCTATTTGGAAAAAATGCTTTCTGGGCTCCGCGCTGATTACGATTGTCGAACTTTTTACCGGCATCATTGTTAATTTATGGATGCATTGGCACGTATGGGATTACAGCAGTCAGTGGATGAATTTTTTAGGGCAGGTATGTCCGTTGTTCTCTTTTTTCTGGTTTGTTTTGACCTTTCCGCTTCTTTTTCTCAGTAACCAAATCAACCGTTTTTTCCAATCTCATTCTTTGGAATTAAAGCTTCGTTAAAAATAAAGGCCGTGGATTCTCCACGGCCTTTATTTTTAATTTTGAATTTTTAATCAGTCTTCAAAAACGCTTTCATCTTTCGGCTTATCCCCTTGCGTTTCATAGTAAGGGTCAATCGCATATTTCTTTACTACGGGATATGCGTTAAACGTAATAATAAACAGCGGTAGCGTCAATCCGATAAAAGGGAAGATAAACATGGAAAGCGGAAAAAACTTGTATTCCAACCATAAAAAGCCTACTGCAAACAATAAGCTGCAAAAATTCCGAACCAAATTCAAAATCGAAAACAAAAAGCAGTTTTTAAAAATATCTCTGAGTTTCAGATCAACTGTTACGATCATCAAAAACACATGGAACGTTTCAAATGCCACAAGCAACGCCATAATGAGAACCATCGCTTTGAACACATAATTCATAAATCCCATGTTCAGGTGTTCTCCGTAAAACAAATAAGAAGCGTAGCAGGCAAACAAAGCAAGAGAATTAAATAAAAACGCCAGCGCTGATTGTTTATAATTTTCCTTAAACTGCTGGAAAAAGTCTGACAGTAAAAACACTGGCGTTTGCGTGGCAAAATTCCGGAGAATGTAAATCGCGCCCGCCGTAGCCGGGCCAGCGGTAAAAGTTCCTACCAGAAAAAAGGCCAAATAAGCCAGCGTTGCATTATATGGTGTCAGCAACGTGCCGGCGATGAGCGGAGGAATCCAGAAAAGAATATATAACAAATTTAACTGGATCAGCTTCCAAAACTTACGGAAAAACAGCTCAAAAAACAGAAAAAAACGGCGTTTTTGCTGTTCTTCTTTCTCAATGCCCGGGCCTGGTTTAGAATAGTTAAACATATTGGAAATAAGTCCCATTGGATGAATCTCTCCTGATTTTTCACATTACGGAAAATCCGTTCTATTTTATCATACCATAAATCCGAAAAATTTCATATCTTTTCTGTGAACAATCTCTCATTTTGTCATATGGGAGAGAATAGACCGCCCAACCAATAACTGCAAACACTGTCTATTAACGCTGCTGCAAACAGACCCGCCGCCAAAAAAGAAAACTCAAGGCAATATGGACGGGCGGTCATTTTACCAGAACCTTTCATCGCTCCATACAAACCGGTAGAAAAACGAAATGCGCTTTGCCCCGCCCAGAGCAAAATCAATGCAGTCAAAATGCAGTTTGGTAATAAAAGTAGCGCCACATAACCCATTCCGCTGATTCCGTATACGCTGTAAATCCCTCCGGCGGTCAAACCATATCCCATACCGCGAAACAATAAAGCAAGACAGATCAACGGCTGCCCTACCGCACAAAATCCACATAGAAAAATCGCCAGCAAAAAAACTGCTGATCCAGCCAGAGACTGTAAAAAAGTTTCTGCAATCGTTTGTTCACCGCGCCCTCCCGAAAAGCCTGCTACCAACTGGCGAATAAATCCCCGCAAACTGTCTCCATTTGCCCGGATTAAACAAGCGCCGAGCAAAACGCCGACCAAAAACAACACTGCCAGCAAAAAAAAGATTTCATTGCGATAAAAAAGTTTTCGGATACCACGTTTAAATTGCTGTCCTCTTCCTGCTCTTTTTACCAAGTCCTGAATCCCCCTTTGCCTATTTTGCAAGACGAACTTTACAATGCAGTATATGGACAAGAAGGAAAAAAAAGACCGATGAAGCCAGAGTATCCCCCTCGTCTTATCTCCAATCAACATTTCTTTTCTAGGCCTATCGTACCCGAAAAAAATAACAGAGAACCGTTTCACCCTAAAATCAATCTCTTTTCACTTTTCCTCTTAAAAGCTTCACATTCGTTTTGCAATTATTTCTATTTTTGTTTATAAGGAGGTAACAATCAATTGGTAAGATATAGTCATTCCAAGGAATCATTACCGCCGAGGCCATCGGGTATGGACGGAATACCGAACCAATGATCAGGCGGACAACCAATTCTTCCTATATTGATAGGATTTTTATACAGCATCTCACCAAAAAACCGGCAGTTCAAAAGAACCTGCCGGTTTTTTGGTACTTATTTGTAGCATAAATGAGATTCGTTTTTTCCATTCTGTTTGCAATTAAATTTATGCCCCTATCTTACCTGCCCATTTCCTTCAATCACATATTTATAACTGCATAATTCCTCTAAGCCTAAAGGGCCTCTGGCATGAAGTTTTTGTGTCGAAATTCCCATTTCGCACCCCAAACCGAATTCTCCTCCATCCGTAAATCGGGTAGATGCATTAACATAGACAGCCGCGCTGTCCACATGCGCAGTAAAGTATCGAGCCGCAGTTGTGTCCGCTGTGATGATCGCCTCACTGTGACCGGTGGAGTGAACAGAAATATGGGAAACTGCTTCCTCCACGGAATCCACCACCTTAACTGCAAGAATGTAATCCAAAAACTCGGTATCAAAATCCTGTTCTTTTGCCGGAATTCCAGAAATTATTTTTCGTGCACGGGCATTGAGCCGCAGTTCTACTGGATGATCCTTCTGCTCATCGACCAACCGCCGTTTTAATTCAGGCAAAAACCGACCTGCAATGTCAGAATGAACCAAACAAATTTCTTCTGCATTGCAAACAGAAGGTCGGCTGGTTTTCGCATTTTCAATGATATCCAGCGCCATTCCAAATTCAGCCGCTTTATCCACGTAAATGTGGCAAATACCTGTGCCAGTTTGAATACAGGGGACTTTTGCATTGGCAACACAAGTAGAAATCAGGCCTTTGCCGCCGCGCGGGATCAAAAGATCATATCAAAACCATTTTCCATTGCCGTTTTTACCGCTTTCAGCTTCGTTGCCATGCCGCCGCAAGACAAGTCGCTCCCCTTTTCTCCTGCCAGCGCATAAATCTCCGGCGTTAACGCTTCCACCAAGGGAATCAGACAGGCATCCGGATCCTTGCGGGGATCTGAGGTAAACAGGCCGTCGATGTCGCTGAGTAGAACCAACAGTTCTGCACCAGCACATTTGGCTACAATCGCGGCCAGAGTATCGTTGTCCCCCACGGCAATTTCTTCTGTGGCAATGGTATCATTTTCATTGACAATCGGCAATGCACCCAATTCCAACAACCGGTAAAGCGTGTTTTGAAAATTCACCCGCCGTCCGCTGTTTTCCAAATCCTCTCCGCTCAAGAGCATTTGGGCAACCGTATGATTATACTCGGTAAAAAGCTTATCATAAACGTACATCAGTTCACATTGCCCCACCGCAGCTGCTGCCTGTTTTGTTGACATATCACATTGGGCCGGCAGGGCAGCGACAGTTTACCTGCACCCATTCCAATTGCACCAGAAGAAACTAAAATAATCTGGTGTCCCGCATTTTTTAAATCGCTGAGCACCCGGCACAGCTGTTCTACCCGCCGGATATTCAACCGCCCAGTCGTATGTGCCAGCGTGGACGTACCGACTTTTACCACTACCCGCATCAAACACTCCCTCTTATTTTTGCAGCTGTCCCAAGCTGCTGGCTTTCAGATACGCGTTGATAAACCCATCCAGATCTCCGTCCATTACTGCTCCGATGTTGCCGTTTTCAAACCCGGTACGATGATCTTTTACCAATGTATAGGGCATAAATACATAAGAGCGAATCTGATTGCCCCATCCGATATCTTTCTGATCGCCTTTAATATCCTCAATTTTTTCCAAATGCTCCCGCTCTTTGATTTCAATCAGTTTGGAACGCAGCATTTTCATGGCAACTTCCCGGTTCTGGTGCTGGCTCCGCTCATTTTGACAGGCCACAATCACGCCGGTGGGAATATGGGTAATCCGGATCGCAGATTCGGTTTTATTGACATGCTGGCCCCCAGCCCCACTGGAACGATAGGTATCAACTTTCAAATCTTCTTCCCGGATCTCCACAGCCGTATCGTCATCTATTTCCGGCATAACCTCCAGCGAGGCAAAAGAGGTATGCCGCCGACCAGATGCGTCAAAGGGAGATACCCGGACCAATCGATGGACCCCCGTCTCCGATTTGAGATAACCGTAGGCATTCATTCCTTCTACCAATACCGAGGCGCTTTTCACGCCTGCTTCCTCTCCGTCGAGGATATCGAGAATTTTCACTTTAAACCCATGCCGTTCCGCCCAGCGGGTATACATCCGTAGCAACATCTGTACCCAGTCTTGAGATTCCGTACCGCCGGCTCCGGCATGAAAAGTCAAAATGGCGTTTTTCCCGTCGTATTCGCCCGACAATAAAGTCAAAAGCTTTTGTTCCTCATAATAGGCGGCCAGCGCTTGATAGAGAGACTGGATTTCTTCATAAGAAGAATCATCCTGCTCTTCCATGGCAATCTCAATCAGAGTGATCAGGTCTTCGTAATCACTCTCCATTTTTGTGTAAGTGGCAGCCTTTGCCTTGATCTGGCTGATCTGCTGCAAAACTTTCGAAGAGTTTTCCAAATCATCCCAAAAATTGGGGTCTGCTGTTTCTCCTTCCAGTTGCTGCTGTTTTTTCAGCAAATCGTCCATCCCAATGGCAGAACGATAATCATCAATCTGCGGTTTTAATTCCAGCAGTTTGCTTTTCAGTTCTTCTAATTGAATCATAATATCTCCTTATGTCATAGAATTTTATTGGTTGAAACTCCTTAAAAAATCTGCTCAAACGGCAAAAAACTCCTTTGAAAATCCAGTGAACCCAAAACAAAAACCTATCAGCCATACGCCTGCCTTTGGGCTTTTTGTTTTATATCTTGAATGACTTTCTAAAAAACTTCAAAAGGCTGTAGCTACAATCAACAGCATATGGATATCCGTATAAAACCAAGTGATACGACCATTTTTATTATAAGAAATATTTATAGAAAAGTAAAGCTTTCGCCGTGTCCCGGCAAATGTTTTCAAAGTGTTCAAAATTAGGTACCCTTTCTCTGCTTTTTTTCAGTTGGATTTTGTTGTAAAATGATTTATAATCTTTTTTATCCTTAAAATCTGTTTTTATGTTTTTCGGTGTAAAAGCCAACAAACTTCAAAACGGACTTATCTTTTTTATTTTCTGAAAATCCACAAAGGAGTGGCTTTTGCTTGAATAAATATTCCAATGCAACCTGTCCTGTTTGCGGAAAACCTTTTTCCGAAAACGAAGATATTGTCGTTTGCCCCGACTGCGGTGCTCCTCATCATCGGGAGTGTTATCAGCGTCTAGGGCATTGCGCGCTAATTGAAAATCACAAATTAGGAAAAAACTGGGATCCACCTGCTGAACCCAAAACGGAATCTGGTAATTCGTTTGTCAAATGTCCCCGCTGTAATGCAGAAAATCCAGAAGATGGTATTTTTTGCAGCAGCTGCGGCGCACGCCTGACGGGACCGACGCAAACAAGCGCGGGGAATATTCCTCCCTTTCAGCAACGGCCCCCCTTTGGTAGTGGTATGCCTGCATATGGGATACCTTACGGAGATTCTTATGGCGGTGTTAACCCCGACGAAGAGATGGATGGCATCAAAGTGCGGGATTTGTCTCAATTTATTGGCAGCAATTCCGCTTATTTTCTGTCAAATTTTTCCCGGATTAAGCGATCTGGACGGCCTATTTCCTTCAATTTCTCTGCGTTGTTTTTTGGATGGAAATATTTTCTGTATCGAAAAATGTATGGGCTTTCCTTGCTCATTTTTATTGCCAATACCCTTCTGAGCATCCCCTCGGCTATTTGCTTGTATGAAGATCTGGCAGTTTCTTCCGGCCTGATGGCCGGTTACTCTACCGGGTTTGAGTCCATGCTGCTGGCTGCACAAATCTGCAGTATCGTCTCTACTGTGCTTTCCATGGCTCTGTGTCTATTTTGCAACTGGCTCTATTATCGTCATTGCATCCGAAAAATCCAAGAAATCCAAAACAAAGTCTTTGTATCCCCCCAGGAATATTCCGCTGCTTTGGCCAAAAAAGGGCGTACCAATTTGTTTGCCATTGGCTTTTTAATGATGGTGTATGTCATATTTTGTATGATTATGATGCCGCATTTGATTGTTTGAGTATGATCCCGGCCTTGTAACAAAAGCCGGGATTTTTCGGTTTATATAAAAAGCCATTGATTCGGAATGGCTTTTTACTGGTATCACCTATATTTGAGGAGGAAATCGTAATGAAAGTCACCAAAGCGATCATCCCTGCGGCAGGTTTGGGGACACGTGTCCTGCCCGCTTCCAAGTCTATCCCCAAAGAGATGCTGCCGATTGTGGACAAGCCCGCTATCCAATACATTGTAGAAGAAGCAGTTCAATCGGGCATTACAGATATTTTGATTATCACCAATCGCGGTAAAAGCCCTATGGAGGATCATTTTGACCGTGCACCCGAGTTGGAAGATCGCCTTTTGGCTTCCGGTAAAACAGAGTTGTATGATGAAATTGTATCCATTACCAAAATGGCCAACATTCAATACGTCCGCCAAAAAGAAACCAAAGGTCTGGGGCATGCAGTTTGGTGCGCAAAATCTTTTGTTGGAGACGACCCTTTTGCAGTAATGTACGGAGATGACGTCATTATCAGCGATCTTCCTGCCTGTGGGCAGCTATGCCGGGCTTATGAGGAATTTGGCCTTGCCACAGTAGGAATCAAAGAGGTAACTGCCGAACAGATTTTAAAATATTCTTCACTCAAAACCGAACCCATTCGGGATAATCTGTTCCGGGTCACCGATATGATTGAAAAACCCAAACCGGATCAGGTATTATCTTTGTACTCTATTTTAGGACGGTGTGTACTTCCTTCTAAAATTTTTGATATTCTGGAAAATACCAAACCTGGTGCCGGCGGTGAAATCCAGCTGACCGACGCAATGCTCCAGCTGGCCCGCACCGAGGGTATGGTCGGCGTTGATTACATCGGCACCCGCTACGACATGGGAAATAAACTTGGCATTCTGCAAGCATCGGTTGAGGTTGGGTTGAAACATCCGGAAATCGGTGCTGAGCTGCGGGAATATCTGAAAAAATTGGCTAAAACGCTTTAATTCGGTTATTTTTTCATTGACTTTACCGGACAAAGCTGATAAAATGATTCTGTTATGCGGCTAAACAGCCTCTAACATCCTTGCTCTGCTCTGAGAAGTAGGGCCTAATGTCCAAAAGGAGGTGTAACAAATGGCAAAAACTATCCAACAGTATGAGACCACGATGATTCTGAACACCAAAAAAGGTGAAGACGGTATCAACGCGCTGGTCGAAAAATTCAAAAACCTCATCAGTGAGAACGGTACAATCGACAATGTAGACGATTGGGGTAAACGCAGACTCGCTTACGAGATTGAAGACGAGCAGGAAGGCTACTATGTAATGATTACCTTTACAGCAAAGCCTGAATTCCCCGCTGAGTTGGATCGTATCTACAACATTACTGACGGTGTTCTCCGTTCCCTGACCGTAGCAGTGGAAGAATAATCAAAAAGAAAGGACGGGTTTTACGATGTATAATAAGGCCATTATTATGGGGCGTTTGACTGCCGACCCTGAACTGCGGCAAACGCCAAGTAATATTTCCGTCACTTCTTTTACCGTTGCCTGTGACCGCGCCTATTCCAAAGGTGCTGAGCGGCAGACGGATTTTATTGACTGTGTTGCATGGAGGGGCACTGCTGAATTTGTTTGTCGGTATTTTCAAAAAGGCAAACCGATTTTAGTAGAAGGTCGCTTGCAGGTAACCAACTATACGGACAAAAACGGCGAAAAACGCAGACGTTACGAAGTTGTAGCGGACAACGTACATTTTGTTGACGGCAGTAAAAACAACAATTCCGGCGATTCCGGCAACTCCTTCTCTACTCCTGCATCAGGCGGTGTCAATACGGGCGTAGCTTATTCCAGCGGAAATACAGAAGATTTTGAAGAAATCGGCGGTTTGGATGATCTGCCCTTTTAGTTCTCATCATTTTTAAGGAGGTTTTACTCATGGAAAGACCTGAGAGAGGTAACCGTGGCGGCAGAAAAGGCCGTAAAAAGGTTTGTGCTTTCTGTGCTGATAAAATTGATCATATCAGCTATTACAGAGATATCCCAAAAATCAGAAGATGCCTGTCTGAGAGAGCGAAAATCATTCCTCGCAGAGTCACCGGCACCTGCGCAAAACATCAGCGTCAGCTGACTGTTGCGATCAAACGTGCCAGACATCTGGCTCTTCTCCCTTACACCAGCAATTAATCGCTTCTGTATGAACGCCTCTGCTGAATTTTTCAGCAGAGGCGTTTTATTCGTATCATCCAAACTTTTCTTCCAAGAAAATGCGGAAAAAATCAAAACCACAAGTAAACTAGTGGTTTGCTCAAACCCCGGAGGGGTCAGTACTTGTTGACCCCTGAAAGGGGTACCGAGAGTTTGCCATCGCATCACTATTACAGGCAGCCGCTAAAAGCGGCTGTTTTCTTTTGCCTACTTTCTCTTGCTACCCGTAAACGGGTCCATATACTCCTTTAGGGAAATTTGGTCACTTGCCAAATCTTCTTCCAACTGGTTTTGGATATACTCCTGGATCATCTTCGCATTCTTTCCTACCGTGTCCGCAAAGTACCCCCTACACCAAAAATTTCGGCTTCCATATTTATACTTCAGATTCGCGTGTCTGTCGAGAATCATCAGTGTACTTTTACTCTTGAGTGTCCCCACGAACTGTGCTATACTCATATACTCACTAAAAGGTGCAGATGGTCTGGGCATGCCTCTCCCTCGATGATCTCTACTTTCATCTCCTTGCACAGTTTTTTGATGATTTCGATGATGTCCTTGTGTAACGCCTTGTAAATTACTTTGCTCCGGTACTTCGGTGCAAATACCAGGTGATATTCGCACCGATAGCTGGAATGTGCCGTATGCTTTACCTCATTTTTCCTCCTTGCTCTTTCGTGATGCGGTTGCCAAACCATCTCGATTGTTGCACGGAGGTTTTATTTGCCAAGGCTTTTTTATTTACCCCTGGTTGAACCAGGGGTTTTGTTAAGCCTTAAGGCAACAAAAACAGCCGCAAGCCATTAAATAATGGCTTGCGGCTGTTTCATTTGTTTCTTTACCCATTGCGCTTTTCTAATGAGATGGAGCTCCGGACAGCTTTTTAATCCAACTGATTTAAAAGATATCGCATATAGGTCGCATAATGGGCAAAAACGATTCCCGGCTCCTGCAGATCAGGACACCAGCGCTTGACCCATTCCAGTGAAATATATCCGTCGTATCCGCCTTCATGCAGTATTTTCAGTGTATCAAATACCGGTACGTCGCCATATCCCATCATCCGGTATTCCACCTGTCCGTCTTTCATTACCGAATCCTTGACGTGCAGATAACAGATCCAATCTTTCAGATTTTCATAAGTTTCTTTCGGCGTTTCATGGTAAAAACGGTATGGATGATGGATATCCCACAAAACACCAGAACTAGGAGAATGAATGGTGCGCATCATCTGCGCCAGCGCCTGGGAATTCGCCAGCGCGCCATTGGTCTCGATAAGAACCTTTACCTCTTTTCCCTCCGCATAAGCACAAAGTTGCGCGTATAGCTCCCTTGTTTGAGCAAGGTCTTCCTTTCCCGTCGGCTGCGGAACCGAAGAAACCATTACTCTTACATAAGGGGATTTTACAATTTCTGCAAAATCAATATAAGCTTTTGCCTCCTGCATATATTTATCCGAATCCGCCCCGCCTAAGCAGGCGCCGGAGGTCAGCATAGAAAGCTGCATGCCAGACTTTTCAATCCGTTCCAGAGTCTCCATGCGTTTTCCCTGATTGAACACCGATATCGCTGGCGCAAACATTTCATTGGCCACACCGCGTACTTCAATCCCGTTCATGCCAAGATCTTTGGCCGTAGCAAAAATCTCATTCCAAGACCAGCCGGGGCACCCCAGCGTTGACAAGGAAAGCTTCATATTGCATCATCCTTTCATGATTATGAGAAATAATCCCTACTCATCGTCCTCTTCTTCGTCCTCTTGTAAGCCAACTGCACCGCCGCCGAAGTGACCGGAAGAAGAGGCTGCCCCATCGTCTTTGATATACAGATAAATGGTGCTGGTCTTTTTGCTGACCATCTCACCTTCTGCTGGAACGGTACGAATCACTAAGCCCGATTCAGCTGAAGCATCCACAATATATACCACTTCATATTTCAGCTCATTTTCGGTCAGCGTCTTCGTTGCAAACTCCAAAGTACTTCCCTTTAATCCCGGCATGGAAACCATTTCGGAACCCTTGCTCACATACAGCGTCACATAACCTTTGTTTGGCATAGGCGTACCTTTTGCCGGGTTCTGATCATATACGATATTTTTGTTGGGATATTCCTCGTTATAATCTTCTTTTACAATAAACTCAAAACGATTTGTATAGTCTGGATTATTTTTGATTGCATCAATATCTTTTCCCACAAAATCGGGTACACCATCCGCCGAAACCACAGAATCTGCCCCAGAGGATTGGCCATCCAAATAGGAGATGGTTTGGGAAGGCTTGGAGGTCTCCTCCTGCCTAAAAATACCTAGTGTATGTAGCACCCAGAACATCAATCCTAGCAAAATGAGCGTGGTAACAACCATCGCCCAAACAGCGACCCGGACTTTCCGGTTTTTCGGCTTTTTCTTTTTAATCTCCAGATTCACTTTGGAAGATTCGAAAACGGCAGTATGAGTATCTCCTTCCTCCAGCAAAAGGCCGGTAAACTCGTCAATACTCTGGACACGTTTTTCGCTAGATACTACCATCCCCGAAAAAATAGCATCAGAAATATTAGCCGGAATTTTTCTATTGAGTTCGTCCGGCGGACAAAGGTCATCGCTGATGCGGCGGCTGTTGCCATCCGATGGTCGGGTACCTGTGAGTACCCGGTACAACACTGCAGAAATCCCATATACATCTGTCCAATTTCCCTGCCAGCTATTCAACGAATACTGTTCTGGCGCCGCATAGCCTTCGAAAAGAGACGCACCTGCGTCTCCCCCTTCTGCCCGGATATCCGCAATACAGAACCCGGTCAACCATAGCTTATTATCCTGATCTACCAAAATCGTTTCCGTGCTGATTCCCCGGTGAATGATTCCCTTCTTATGCAGCTGAGACAGGGTATTCAACAACGGAAGAAACATCTTTTTAGTCTGGCTCCAAGTCAGTTCTCCACCGTTGCGCTGCAAAAAAGCAGAAAGAGTCAATGACCGGATGTAGCGATACACCACGTAAACCGTATCGTTATCCACAAAGCGATCCATCACCGGTACCATGCTGGTAATCTTATCCAGTGCCAGCAGTTGGCGGGAAAGTTCTACAAAATCCGACAGTGCCGTTTTAAACTGGCGCTCATATCCCGTCTTAGGCCGAATGTACTGATTGGATTCATTGCGTTCTGCAATTTGCTCCGGCATAAATTCCCGAATCAGAACTTTTTTATCTTCGGTCTGATCATAAGAAATATAAGTGGCACCTTCGTTGTTTTTTTCTATCACCTTGCCGATTAAATACCGTTCCTTCAGCACAGTACCCGGCTGCAGGTAGGTCAAACTATAGGGGGTCCCCTCCTGATAGCCGCAATGAGGACATTTGTCTGTTCTATCCGGCAAAGGATTCATACAGCCCATGCAAAGTTTTACATTGTTTGGGGTCATTCCGTTACACGCTCCCGAAAGAAATTTATGCTGTTTCAATCGAGGCCGCTTCCTGGAGATTTAAATATTCAACCGCCCATTCTCTCAACTTAAACTTCTGTATCTTCCCAGCCGCGTTCATGGGGAACGACTCTACAAAAGCTACAAAGCTGGGAATCTTATGCCGCGCCATGCTGGAACGGACAAAGTCTTTTACTTCCTCTTCTGTCAACGTGCAGCCTTCTTTTAAAATAATGCACGCCATGATTTCTTCTCCGTACCGCTTGCTGGGTACTCCAATTACTTGAACGTCGCTGATAGACGGGTGGGTATACAAAAACTCTTCAATCTCCTTCGGATAGATATTTTCGCCGCCGCGAATAATCATATCCTTGATTCGGCCTGTAATCTTATAATACCCTTTTTCGTCCACAGTTGCAAGGTCTCCAGAGTGCAGCCAGCCATCTTTATCAATCACCTGGCGGGTTGCTTCCTCCATTTTGTAATAACCCTTCATTGTATTGTAACCGCGAGAACAAAATTCACCAGTCTGCCCCGGCCCCAGCGTTTCACCAGTTTCCGGATCAATGATTTTGGTCTCCACATGCGGCATGGAGCGCCCAACCGTACTAACCCGAAGCTCCAGACTATCGTCAGTTGTAGTCATTGTCGTGGCGGGAGAGGCCTCGGTCTGGCCGTAAGTAATGGTAATTTCCCGCATATTCATCTTTTCCACTACTTGTTCCATCACTTTGATCGGGCAGGGCGAACCAGCCATAATGCCAGTGCGCATATGAGAAAAATCGTATTTCGCAAAATCTGGATGTTCCAGCATGCCGATAAACATCGTTGGCACGCCATGAAATGCTGTGCATCTTTCATTTTGCAGCGCGTCCATTACTTTGACCGGACTGTAAACATCCACCGGTACCATCGCAGTAGAATGAGTCAAGCATGCCATCATAGCAAGCACCATTCCAAAACAATGGAAAAATGGAACCACAATACACAGCTTATCATCGTGTGTAAACTTCATGCAGTCACCGATAGCTTTACCATTGTTTACAATATTGTAATGAGTCAGCATAACGCCTTTTGGAAAGCCCGTTGTACCTGAGGTGTACTGCATATTACAGATGTCCTGCGGGTTTACGCTGTCATAGACTTCACGAAACGTTTCCTCATCGATTTTCTCTGCCTTTTGATACAGCTCTTTCCAATGAAGCATACCGGCAGGAGCTGTTTCCTGATTGCCGGCATAAACAACCGTTTTCAAATACGGCAGCATCGGGTTATCATACTCACCCGGTTTGCAGTCTTTCAGGGTAGGGCAAAGCTCGTTGATAATCTGAACATAATCGTTCTTTTTAAACCGGTCAATCATAACCAGCATTTTCGAATCAGACTGGCGGAGCAGATATTCCAATTCAAAAACTTTATACGCCGTATTGACGGTAACCAGTACAGCGCCAATTTTGGTACAGGCAAAGAAGGTCAGCATCCACTCCGGCACATTCGTTGCCCAAATCGCCACATGGTCGCCTTTTTGGATTCCCATTTCCAAAAAGCCTTTGGCAATGGTTTCCGCCTCTTCGTTGAACTCTTTCCAAGTGCGACGATAATCCCGGTCAGTAAATTTAACCGCTTCATCCTCAGGATATTGCCTTGCTACCTGCTCCAAGAGCTTACTCACCGTAATATTCATCATATCGTCCATCGCTCATTCTCCTCTCATCATTTTTCCATTTGGCCCAATAAAAAAGCCTTCGTCTTCTTAAAAAGAAGACGAAGGCGAAACCTCCGCGGTACCACTTCTGTTGACATAAACATGCCCACTTTTACGCGTCAATTAACGCGCTTTCCGATATCGGCGGAAAAAACCGTTCGAGCCTACTGTTCATCATTCAGCTGACCGCTCAAGGGTGAGTTCAAAAACTCTGCAATAACCGCTTTCCAGCAAACCGCGGCTCTCTGTATATTCCAGCGAATCTTACTAATCCCTATCCACGCGTTGACTTTATGAAGTTGCAATTATCTTAACAACTTTCTGAAAAAAAGTCAACTGTATTTTTTTAATTTACCTGAATCTAATAAAAAAACATAAAAATCAAAAACAAATTTAGGCAAAATCTTTGCATCAAAGTTTCTAACGCTCAATATAAACGTATGTTTCTTTAGTTGATACACGCCGTTTTGCCTCCCGATAACGACGGTTGCGGCGCATACGAATTTCATCCATGCGACAAAGCAGCATCCCAAACATGCCGGAAAATAAAAAACCAACAGAAGCGATCCCCTGCATACATGCCCGGCCAACTGTAATATTCCCCACATCGCTGGCACCTGCTGTACCGAACAACATAACCGTACCAATCATAACCAATATCATAAAGATTTTTTTCATTTTTACTCCCCCTTCATAATCAGAACGTGTGTTCTTCTGTTTGTATTGTAACGTATGTTCGTTTAAAAGTCAAGAAAAAAGAACAAATATTCTGATTTGAAGAGAAAAATCAAATAGCAGTATAAAATGAGGCTCACTTGTTCTCAAGTGAGCCTCATTTTACCAACTGCAGCTAACCTTCGTAATCTTCTTCGTTATCCCAGTTATGCCATACATTTTGAATATCGTCGTTGTCATCCATTACTTCCAGCATTTTGCCCATTTTAATAATTAAATCCGGATCTTCAATCGCCGTCATTGTACTGGGAATATATTCGACTTCCGCAGAAGCCAGTGAGTATCCTTTTCCTTCCAACGACTCCCGCACATTCCGCAAATCGACAGGGTCGGTAAAGATTTCAATAGAGTCCTCATCATATTTAAAATCGGCAGCGCCAGCTTCCATACAGTCTTCCATGATTTTTTCTTCATCAATACCGGTATTTTCAATAACAATAAGGCCCTTTTGTTCAAACATAAAAGAAACACAGCCGTTCTGTCCCAAGTTCCCGCCAAACTTATCAAAATAATGGCGCAAATCACCAGCCGTGCGGTTCCGGTTATCCGTCAGGGCCTCAACAATAACTGCAACGCCGCAAGGCCCATATCCTTCATAGAAAATGGTCTCGTAATCATTTTTGTCGCCTTCGGCACTAGCTTTTTTGATAATGCGTTCAATGTTATCATTGGGTACGTTATTCGATTTTGCTTTGGAAATCAGATCACGCAGTTTTCCGTTTACAGCAGGATCCGGACCACCTTCCTTTACTGCTACACTAATCTCTCTGCCAATTTTAGTAAAAATTTTAGCACGCTGACTGTCTGTTTTTTCTTTTTTTCGTTTAATGGTACTCCATTTCGAATGTCCGGACATGGGTAAAACCGCCTTTCCATTTCTCTCTTTAACTTTATTATTTTATCATGGCTTTTTTTAGATTGCAAGCCCTGCTCCTAAATCTCCCTTTTACCTTTTGGACTAATTCAGGATATCAATAACCTCCTTTCGTCGAAGTAATGAAAGAAGGTATATTCACAGATAGCAACTGCTCGATAAACTGAAGTTACCTTTTTATTTATTCTTTCTTATTTACAAACATACCGCTTATTACTTGAATCATTAGGGCTATTCCTAATCCGACAACACCTCCTGCTAAAATAATCACAAAGCATTCATCAAACCTAAATCGGTTTGCAGTAAAAGACTATATTCCTGCTATGGTCGCAAAAAACGAAACCAATCCTAAGTATAAAGTCTTAATTGTCTTTCTATTTGTTGTTGAAACTGGTTCTATTCCTTTAAGAATATAATCCGTTGTAACTTCAAAAAGGTCACTCATAACAATTATCTTTTCTAAATCTGGCATACTTTGTTCACTTTCCCATTTCGATACAACCTGTCTTGATACACCAACCTTGTCAGCAAGTTCCTCCTGAGAGTATCCTTTTTGTTTTCGCAAATATTGTATTCTGTCTGCTATATTCATTGTCAGTTCGCCTCCTTTGACAAAAGCATAACATTTTTTCAGTTGCATTACCACCATGTACACATGGAAATGTGTCAACCAACAGTTACCCTTCTGTTTTCACATACTGATATATATAAACAGAAGGGTAAATTCCAATTTATCTCTATATTTACGTTATCATATTTTTTGCTTCAATCACGCATAGTGAAATTGACGAAGCCATTACCCATCAGTCCAAAAGTAAAAAGGGCGTCCAATTTCGTTGTGTAGTTTCCCGTTTGATATTTTCCGTTGTAAATGCTTTCTTCTGAAAAACGGGCTTTGAGCAAAATAAATTTATTAGATGACTTGGGGGAATATAAAAAGGCCGGTCAAAAGACCGGCCTTTGCTTTGCGGCAGAAATTACTGCGGGCAAACATTTACAGCTCTGGTTTTTCCGCTGTTTTTGGGATCAGCCTCAATATCAAAAGTAACTTTCTGGCCTTCGTTCAGAGTTTTAAAGCCGTCAGTCATAATCGCAGAGAAATGAACGAATACATCCTCACCGCCGTCATCATTGGAAATGAAACCAAATCCTTTGTCTGCATTAAACCATTTTACTGTACCGTGATTCATATTGGTACCTCCAAAAAAATATTATATTCCGGGCCAAAAGAAAAACCCACATGTTTGTGTAAACCATTCGGCGAACAATGACTTACACAAACATGTGAGTTCAATCGTGCTTTAGAATACAAATAATATAATAATATTTTTTCCGATAGATGTCAAGTGTTCCTTCCCCAAAAAACAGCATTGTTTACCGTTTCCTTTAATTTTTTCTTTATCATAGCGGCAAAAAATAGCATTTTTTCTATTTTATCGGCTCATGTTCCGGGACTTTTCCATGCAAGCATTCATGGCCGAAAAAACAGCGCCCCGCATTCCTTTTTGTTCCAATGCCTCTACTGCTTCTATCGTAGTACCTCCTGGAGAACAGACCATGTCTTTCAATGCACCGGGATGTAATCCGGTTTCTAAAACCATCTTGGCCGAGCCGAGCACCGCCTGAGCGGCAAAACGATATGCCTGTACCCTTGGCATTCCTCCTTTTACCGCCGCATCTGCCATCGCCTCGATAAACAAATACACATAAGCCGGTGAAGACCCACTGACTGCACCAACCACATCAATCAAGCGCTCATCCAACACCTCTGCACGGCCCAATGCAGCAAATATTAACCGGATTTCCTCTGTTTCTTCCGGCGTGACCCATCTGCCCGGAAAAACCGCAGACATTCCTTCTCCCACCATGCAGGGAGTATTCGGCATCACCCGTACTAAATGAACAGGGCCATCAAAACACTCGTCCAGAGCAGACAGCGTTACCCCTGCCGCAATGGACACAACAATCGCGTCCGGTTGAATCTGTCCTTTGATTTGTTCTATAACCGTCGCGATTAAATAAGGCTTAACGGCCAAAACCAATATATTCGAATGGCTGGCAACTTCCTGATTGTCCGCCGTTATATGGATTTGATAATCACGCTGCAGAGAGGACAGATGCGCCATACTGGGCGCAGAAGCCCAAACTTGCTCTGGCGAAAAAATTTTCGCCCGCAAAAGCCCACCGATCATTGCACCAGCCATATTTCCAGCACCGATAAAACCAATATTTTTTTCCACGCTGATTTCCTCCCTTTTTCTTTATTGTATCACAAGGCAAATAAAAACCGCAAGGAAGAAAAATAGTCATCACCCAACTCGGTCTATTGTAAAAGCAAAACAATTTTCACCAATTAAAAAAGAGGGGTAATTTTTACCCCTCTTTTCGAAGCTTATGTAGCGCCTTTATACCAATCTTAGATTAGTACTCCAGTTTCCACATGTATCTTCTGACAGTCAGCGGATGTTTTCTCTCCTCAGACAGTTTCTGAGCGAAAACGCGGATCGCATGAACAAGCAGCAGCGGGTTGAAGAACTCAACGACTTTATCGTCGATGGTGTTGATGCCCAGCTCTTTAACGTCAACGATCATCAGTTTCTCAGCGTACTGTTTCAGGAAGTCCAGAGCTCTCTGATCCAGCGGACGGGTGCGGCCTTCGCTCATGAATACGATGAAGGGAGTCTCGCGGTCAGTGATCTCGAACGGGCCATGGAAGTACTCGCCGGAATGAATTGCAGAAGAGTTGATCCACTGCATCTCCATCAGCAGGCAGATTGCGAAGGAATAAGCGACACTATATGCGGAACCGGAACCCATGGTATAGATGAGTTTCTCGTCTTTATACATTTTCGCCCATTTCTCAGCTCTGGGAGCGATGAACTGAGTAGCGTTGCCAACGATTTTGTCGATTCTGTCAAAACCGTTCTGCATCTCATCATAGTTCTCGTAACCCTCGGTCTGATTCAGGATCTCAACAGCCAGTTTCAGAGAATAAGCCTGGCCGCTGTTAGCGGTAGAACCTTTCTCAGGAACCAGAACATAATCGCCGTTCTGAGCCAAAGGAGATTCGGGTTTGTTGGTGATAACGATAGAAGCAGCGCCAGCTTTCTGAGCAATCTCAGCAGCTTTTACGGTCTCAGGAGTGTTACCGGAAGAAGACTGCGTGATAACAATGGAGTTTTCACCCAGAGATTTCGGGGTAGCATGGCAGAACTCGTTGGAGCTGTAATGATCTACTTTCAGCTCTTTGCTTTCGCTCTCCAGGAAATATTTACCCGGATGCAGGCCAGCGTAAGAACCGCCGCAAGCAACAAAGTATACGCTCTTGATCGCGCCTTTGGCTTTCAGGATTTCAGCAATGATGGATTTCGGACAACAAGCCATTGGAAATTCCTCCTTATAAATAATAGGCAATTTTCCGGCACAGCAAAAACCGCGCCATATTCATAGGGACCACGGAAAAACGCATGGAGATCCCATGGTTATCCTATAACGTCATATTATCATAACCATCTGCATTTGTAAACACAAAAAGCAAAAATCGTGAATTTGGTCAAAATTTTACAGGGATATGTGTATATTTTTTCGAGTGTCCACGACAACTTCCTAAAAACAGATATTTTAGATAGACTAAAAGCTGAACCGATAGGTTACTCCGTCCAGATAAACAATGTTGTGATGAACAGGACAATCTTCCTCATCATATACAACTGTACGCATTAAAAACAACGCAGCCCCTTTGTTGATACCAAGCAGCTGAGCCTGCTCAGCTGTTGCATAGGCAATCTCTACGCTTTTTTCGGATCGCGCCGGAATCAGCCCCAGCTTCTCTTTTAAAATTGCATAAATTGACCCACTGAGGTTGTGGTGCAACAAAAGTTCATACTGGGGATACGGATAATAGGAATGTTCAATCAAAAACGGCACATCATCCCGAAAACGAAGGCGGGTAATATGGATTACCTTATCTTCCGCAGACACACCCAAACGGCTGATATCATGCTTATTTGCCTTATCTACCGTCACGGATAAAACCTGAGACTTGGCAACTTGATGGTTATCCTCGCACCCTTCCGTAAAGCTTTTTAGTTTTACAAGCTCTCGACTAAGACGCGTCTGACTGACAAAAGTCCCTTTTCCCTGACTTTTGATCAGATACTTTTCGTTAATTAACTCCTGAATTGCACGACGGACGGTAATACGGCTGACATTATATTGCTTCATCAGCTCCTGTTCGGTGGGAATCTGCTGTCCCGGGACATATTCCCCATTTACCACAGCAGTTCGAAGAATTTTCTTCAGCTGTAAGTATAAGGGTTCATTATGATCCTGCAACAGCTCCATGATTCTTCACCATCTTTCTCTATCTAATCTATTAAAAGCACAAAATATGCTATGATGTTATATCACATCATAGCATATTTTTAGCCGCTTGTAAACCGGTTTATTTCACTTTTGTAGACAAAGCACCTGAAAGATCGCCAGGCATTTCAAACGCATCCAGCCCATGTTGATCAAAATATTCCCAAAGACTGATGCTCCACACCTGTAGCACCGGCAGAAACTCTGCAAAATCCAAAAGTCCATTTTTAACGCTGTGAATCACCAGACGGTCTTTGACAAAGCCAGGGATGCCCTGTTGAGTGATCTGGTAAGAGGGTACGTTCTTCTCCCGCAAAAATTCATGGATGCGGGAAAGCTTCTCATGATCCATGCTTACTGAATCCAGCTGAAGCAACGCCGCCTCTTTGCGGGAAAGTAGCAGGTGTGGCCCATGCAGATATTCCTCCACTTCAAAGGAATCGGAGGGCAGGAAAATACTCTCCATTACCTTTAAAGCAATTTCCAAAGTCGTACCAGTAGAATCGATATTGCTAATCAGTGAGAAAGATCGGAAATAGCTCCAATCCTCCACGTTGGCAGCGCACCACTCTTTGGCCAAATCCAGATTTTTCTGCATATAGGTGGCTATAAAATCAAAATCTGTCATGATTTCCTCATAATCTTTTTGGGGCAAAAGTCCGCTTGCCAAACCATATTCCAGACCAATCATCGCCATCATCATGGCCGTGGCCAGCACGCCTTTTGTCATAACGCTGGATTTTTCTTCGCCGCAATGGATGTCCACTGCTGCAGAAGACTCCTTAGCCAAAGGGGACTCCAGGTTTCCGGTTAATCCTACCACAAAAGCGCCCTGTTTTTTCAGTTCTTTGACCACTTCGATGGTAGCCGCGCTTTTGCCGGACTGGCTGGCTGCAATCAACAAAGCGCTGTCAAAGCTGCGGCTACGGCACATCTGCTCATACATGGCAGGAGAAGCTACCAGCACATCCAGCTGCAAAGCCGACTCCAAAAGCGGTTTGACCATCAGCCCGGCATTGTAAGAACTACCAATGCCAAACAACAGAATTTTGTCAAACTCTTTTCCCTGCACATTCTTCAAAAATTCGGCGCAAACCGCTTTGCGGTCAGCCAAAATCGACTGGGTTACGGGAACGTTCTCCTCTACATAGCCCATGACCCTTTGGATATATTCTGCATTTTTTCCCATAATCTTCCCTTTCTCCGCACCTGATATGCGGCAAAAAATTCCAAAAACAGTATACCAAATCCGACAATGGGTTGGCAAGACTATTTCCATATACCATCTTGTTCCATCAAATAGGCATAGGCGATAAACCGGGGAGTTTTGTCGCGGATATCCTCCTCTCTGATTCCCTGATACCGGCCCAGCGCGTCAGACAGCGCACCGCCGCCCTTTCCGTCGATCGCCAGATACTCATGTGTTCTTTCCACCAAAACGACCAGCGGTTCCGGCCCTTCATCCTCCTGCGTCAGGTTGCCGCGCCACCACTCAGCCCATCTTTCCAGCATATGGGCCAGCGGATTCTTACGAGCGGACGGCTCGTTTTTCCGCTCCTTTTCCCGCAGCGTCCGGGCTATTTCTTCTGGAATCCGGTACCCTTCCATCTGAAGCCCCAGCCTTTCTTCCGGGAAGGCCAACGCCTGATCAAAAGAAATATCCTGTCGGCACCATTCCCGCATCTGCGTTTCGGTGGGATTTTCCGGAATAGGCTGTCTGTGCACCAATTCCGGGTGTTCATTGAGGAGGATGTTTACCTTTACACTCCGGCGCTGTCCCCGGGACAAATCACAAGGCTGCGCGCCATATATAGCGCACAGATACCGAATGGTCTCATCAAAACTTTTGGCACAAGGCTCGGCCAGCTTTTGCGCCCGATTTAAAAAGGCTTCCTGCTCGGACCGGCGCTTTTCCATCTCTTTTGAAGAAACGGTAAAAATCGCGGTTGGCCCATCATCACCACCAATCACTCCCACCGAGGCGGCATGACTTGTTCTTTTTTTCATTTGATTCTCCCTACCATTCCATCGTCAATTCTACCGGGCAATGATCGCTGCCCATAATCTCGTTATGGATTTTGGCATCTTTCATAAACGATTCCAGCTTTTGGGACACAAGGAAGTAATCGATCCGCCATCCTGCGTTGTTTTCCCGAGCGTGGAACATATAACTCCACCAAGAATAAGCGCCAGTTGCGTCCGGATAAAAATAACGGAAACTGTCCAGATACCCCGCCTGCTGCAGCGCAGTCATTTTTTCCCGCTCTTGCGGGGTAAATCCTGCGTTCCCTACATTTGTCTTCGGATTCTTCAAGTCAATTTCCCGGTGCGCCACATTCATATCTCCACAGATAATCACAGGTTTTTTTTGCTCCAGCTGCCGAATATATGCCAAAAACGCGTCTTCCCACTCCATTCGGTAATCCAAGCGGGTCAATCCCCTTTGGGAGTTGGGGGTATAAACGTTCACCAGGTAAAAGCGTTCAAATTCTGCTGCAATAACCCTGCCTTCACTGGCATGAATTGGCTGCGGCAGTTCATATGCCACGGACAACGGCTCTTCTTTGCAAAACAAAGCCGTACCGGAATACCCCTTTTTCTGAGCACTGCACCAATATTGATGATATCCATCCAACTCCAGTTCCAGCTGTCCGGGCTGCATCTTTGTTTCCTGAATACAAAACATGTCTGCGTCAATCTGGTTGAAGAAATCCAAAAATCCCTTTCCCATGCAGGCACGCAAGCCATTAACATTCCAAGAAATTAACTTCATTTTTCCACTCCTTTTCTGTTCTTCTTCCGTTTACCAAACTACGTAAAAGGCCGGAGCGTTTGCTCCGGCCTTTTAAAAAACGGGACAGAGGTTATTATCTTTAGCCTATCATCCCTTTTTCAGGCTGTCAACAAGAAGCTGCTCTGCTTTGGCCGCATTTGCACGCCCCCGTGTTTTTCTCATAACCGCACCAACGAGGGCTTTCAAGGCCGTTTCTTTGCCTCCAAGATAACTTTGAACCGCACTTACATTCTCTGCAAGCACCTCTTGGCAAATCTTTTTCAGCTGATTGTTGTCTATCTCTGCAAGATCATCGGCGGAAAGAAACGCTGTCGCTCCTTTTCCGGTATCCATCATTTTTTCAAAAGTCGTCTTTGCCAATCCCCGATTGCATCTGCCTGACTCGACCATTACACACAATTCATGCAGCTGCGACGGTGTTACAGGAGTTTCCCACTCATCTCGCTGTGTCGCGGTAGAATAGCGACTGAACATCTGCCCAACTATAAACGCTGCGGCTAATTGGGGAGTTTGCAGTCCCTTCGCCGCCTCATCAAAAAATTCTGCAACCTTACGGGACCGGATCAGCGCCGCAGCACCTCCTTCATGGATTCCCATTGAAAGATAACGGGCTTTTTTGCGATCCGGCAACTCCGGCAAAAGGGCACGCAGCTGCTCGATTTCCTCTGGGCTGGTACAAATCGTCACTAAATCCGGCTCTTTAAAATAGCGGTAATCGTGTGCGTCTTCTTTAGAACGCATACTCTCTGTCTCACCGGTCATATCGTTATAACGCAAGGTCTCCTGCACCACCGGTTCGCCGCTTTCCAGCAGATCTACCTGACGTTCAAACTCGTATTCCAGAGCTTGTTCCATAAAAGCAAAAGAATTCATATTCTTGATTTCGGTGCGGGTCCCCAAAGCCAGACTGCCTTTTGGGCGAACTGAGATATTAACATCGCAACGCAGAGAACCTTCCTGCATTTTGCAGTCGGAAACGCCGATGTATTTCATCAAAAGCTGCAGCTTTTCCACATACTCCCGTACCTCATCCACCGAGCGAAAGTCCGGTTCGGTAACAATCTCAATCAGCGGGACGCCGCCACGGTTGTAATCCACAAAAGAGTTTCCCCTCTCGTGAACCAGTTTGCCCGCATCCTCTTCAATATGGATACGGGTCAGGCGAATCTTTCTGCCCGAATCCAACAGGATATAGCCGTCTGAACATAAAGGTTTATCATACTGAGAAACCTGATAGGCTTTGGGCAAATCCGGATAGACATAGTTTTTCCGGTCCATTTTGGAAACCGGGTTGATTGTACAGTTTGTAGCAAGGCCCGCTAATATCCCGTATCGCACCGCCTGCCGGTTCAGTTTTGGCAACGTGCCGGGAAGTCCAATGCAGATTGGGCAGCAATGTGTGTTAGGTTCACCGCCGAACGCAGTAGTACAGCTGCAAAAAATCTTTGTTTTCGTTGAGAGTTCTATATGTGTCTCCAGCCCGGCAATCAGTTCATACTCACGCATACTGACAACACCCCCACTTGGTTTTGCGATAAAATTCTCCGTCGGTTGCCTGCTCAAACTGATACGCAATCTGCAATAATTTTGCTTCCTCAAAACGGTTTGCAATCAACTGCATTCCGATAGGAAGGCCTTTTTTGTCGTATCCACAAGGCATGCTTAACGCGGGAATTCCCGCAATATTCACCGGCACCGTACAAACATCTGTCTGATAGGTTTGCACCTGATCCTGAGCGGCAAATCCTTTTGGAAAAGCCGTCGCAGGTACGGTAGGAGCCAAAATCACATCACAGCGAGAAAAAGCTTCATCAAAGCCTTGAACCACTGCACCACGCAGATTTTGTGCTTTTTTATAATAAGCGTCGTAATACCCGGCGCTCAACACATAAGACCCCAGTAAAATTCGGCGCTGTACCTCTGGCCCAAAGCCCTCGCTGCGGGTTTTACAGATCATTTCGTAAACGCTATTGTAATGCTTTGTACGATAACCATAGCGGATACCATCGTACCGTCCCAAGTTGGATGAGGCCTCTGCACAGGCCAAGATGTAATACACCGGCAGCGCATAGGATACCGCTGGCATAGATAATTTTACGATTTCAGCCCCCATTTTTTCATAGGTGTGAACCGCGTTTTGCAGCGCTTTTTCTATCTGCGGGTTCACTCCTTTAAAATATTCTTTCACTATGCCGATAATAAGCTTTTCCGGT
Source organism: uncultured bacterium (assembly GCA_934875375.1). Classification (GTDB taxonomy): domain Bacteria; phylum Bacillota; class Clostridia; order Oscillospirales; family Ruminococcaceae; genus UBA3818. The sequence goes on along the minus strand of CAKXHL010000009.1, from coordinate 9,221 downwards.
TTTTGAGTCAACTGCGGCCAAGTCGGTTCCTTTTGACCTATACTGGTGGAATCCATCGGATCTTGACAGCTAATGGCGTCGAATACCAGCGCTGTATCTGCTACACTTTTACAGAGCGGCCCGATCTGATCCAAGCTGGAAGCATAAGCAATCAATCCGAAACGGGAAACAGTGCCATAAGTCGGTTTCAGTCCTACCAGTCCGCAAAATCCCGCAGGCTGGCGAATAGAGCCTCCGGTATCGGAACCCAGAGCGTAGGCCGCCAGATTGCCCGCTACTGCTGCAGCACCGCCGCCGGAACTTCCTCCTGCCACACAATCTATATCAAAAGGATTTACTGCGCCGCCGTAACAGGAAGTTTCGCAGGAGGAACCCATGGCAAACTCGTCCATATTTGTTTTTCCCAATAACACCGCGTTTTGCCGCTTCAGCGTCTGCCAAACAGACGCATCATAAATCGGTGTATACCCCTGCAAAATTTTTGAGCAGCAGGTCGTTTCTACTCCCCGGGTCGAAATATTGTCTTTCAAGGTCATCGGAATTCCTTCCAGCGGAGAAAGAATTTGACCTGCCGCGAGCTTGTGGTCCACAACGGCGGCAGTTTCAAGTGCCCGCTCTTCCGTAACGCGGACATAAGCGTTAAGAACGCCGTTATCTCGGGCAATCCCATTCAGATACGCCCGAGTCAATTCTATACAGCTGATTTTCTTCTTCTGCAAAAGGCTGTTCAGTTTTTCAATCATGCCTGTCATCGCCTCCTCCCTATCTGCTTTTATGCACCGGGAAATACCCGTTTTCTCCGCCGCCAACATTTTGAAGGATCTCTTGTTGCGGGTAAGACTGCTCTACTTCATCCTCTCGGAATACATTGGACAATCCGTCCAAACCTTCGTACACTTCTACCTGAGCCCCTGCGGTATTGATTGTATCTGCAAAGGCCAAAATTTCAGCCATATCTTTTGTCAACTGTTCCAACTGCTCTTCCGGAACATAAAGCTTACTTAAAACCGCAATCTCCAGAATTTCTTCTTCTGTAATCATCCTCTTTTCCTCCTAACGCAGTCTGATATGCACTTCCTGCAACTGCCGTAGCGTTACGGGGCTGGGGGCCCCCATCAAAAGATCCTGCCCACTGCTATTCATCGGAAAAGCGATGACTTCTCTGATATTTTCCTCACCCGTCAAAAGCATCACTATCCGGTCGATTCCTGGAGCCATACCTGCATGGGGAGGCGCTCCATATTGAAATGCCCGGTACAAAGAGCCAAATTTTTCTTTTAATACCGATTCATCGTACCCGGCGATGGCAAAAGCCTTACGCATAATGTTCAAATCATGGTTGCGTACTGCGCCGGAAGACAGCTCAACTCCATTACAGACAATGTCGTACTGATAAGCTAAAATCTCCATCGGATCCTTTTTTTCCAACGCCTGCAATCCACCTTGAGGCATGGAAAAAGGGTTATGAGTAAAGCCAATTGCGCCACTTTCCTCATCCTTTTCGTACATTGGGAAGTCCACAACAAAGCAAAAACGAAATGCGTCTTTTTCCAGCAAATTCAGCCGCCGCCCCAGTTCAGAGCGGATCTGACCTGCTAATTTCGGGGCCATTTGACAGCTGTCAGCAATGAAATAAAGGACATCGCCCTCTCTGATACCAGTTCGATCCGCCAGCTGACAGCGCTGATTATCGTCCAAAAATTTGTCAATTGGTCCGGAAAAAGCAAGCTCTCCCTCTCCCTTGAGATAGCCCAATCCCTTCATTCCAATTTCCATGGCATATTCCAGCATTGACTCAAAAAATTTCTTTGGCTGGCACGCCGCGCCTTTGACACAGATTCCTCTTACCGTTTGCCCGCAAAAAGGCTTGAATGCACTTTCTGCAAACAAATCGCTTAAATCCACAATTTCCAATGGATTGCGAAGATCCGGCTTATCCGTGCCGTATTTCAAAATGGCCTCTTGATAAGAAATTCGTGGAAAGGGGCTTTCTGTTACCTTTCGATTCGAAAAAGTGCGAAAGGTATCCCCAATCACCTCTTCCGCTACCTTTAGCACCTCATCCTGGGTGGAAAAAGCCATTTCAAAATCCAACTGGTAAAACTCTCCGGGAGAGCGGTCAGTCCGGGCGTCCTCATCCCGAAAACAAGGTGCAATTTGAAAGTATCGGTCAAAGCCGGATACCATCAAAAGCTGTTTAAAAATCTGTGGCGCTTGCGGCAAAGCATAAAACTGCCCCGGATGTTTCCGGCTGGGAACCAGATAATCTCTGGCACCTTCCGGTGAAGATGCAGACAAAATCGGCGTTTGAATTTCCAAAAACCCCAATTGGGTCATCTTTTGGCGCAAATGCGCAATAATCTGCGAGCGCAGAACGATATTTTCATGTACTTTCGGATTACGCAAATCCAAAAATCGATAAGATAAGCGCAGGTCTTCCCTCGTCTCTTTCGACTGGTCAATTTCAAACGGAAGACCGGATACCGCACGGCTCAATATTGTTAATGACTTCGCCGCTACCTCCACATAACCAGTTGGAATTTTAACATTTATAGTCTCAGGATCTCGCTGTACTACAGTTCCACCAACTGATACAACTGATTCTTTTGTCACCCCTTTTAAAAGCGCTTTATCATGAAAAACAGCCTGTACAACACCATACTGATCCCGAATATCCGCAAACAGAACGCCTCCGTGATCCCGGATTGTCTGAACCCAACCACATACCTGAACGGGCGATCCGATATTATTCTGTCTCAGCTCCCCACATGTATTGGTTCGGTATTGGTTTTGAAATAACATCGTGACACCCTTTCTCATTTTATTTTTTGTAATATACCAGCCTCAGATTGATGCGGCGAATTGAAAAATGTATTTTTGTATACTAAAATACATAAAAGAATACTACTAATAATATTCTTTTCGCAAATAAATTGCAATACCCAAAACGTCAAAAAGTTTTTGAAATTTACCTTATATTTCAGAAAAAGCGCCAATAAATGAATAAAACACAAAAAAGATTTTATTATCCGTAAGAGATTGAATTTTTAAAAAATCCAAATTTTCCTCTTTCCATCAAATCAAAGTCCGTATGATGCAGAATATGCAACAACTGTACCTAGATAAATGGAAAAGTTCTGGTACCTACCGGATTTGTACAAATACAAGAATATTGAAATCAGGGATGCAAAGTATTAATGTGGATCTTTCTGGGCATCGAAAAATCGGCAGCGGACTGAGTTTCCTTCTCTGCACATTTCACTAGTTGATTGGGAAAAACAAAAAATCTCTCCGAAAGTTCGGAGAGATTTTTTTGTTTTCATTCATCTGCATTCAAAGGATTCCATCATCGAGACAGTAAACACGAACGTTTATTGCCCAGTGAAGCGGTGGCGCCTACTATCAGCAGTACCCATCCCAAGCGAGATAAGGGCCGCATCATACTCATCAGATTGGTTAGCAGGGAGTAATTGGCCAACATCTGCGCACCCTGAGCCGCATACCCCATATTGGTTAATATCGATAAAGAGACCGGACTCCCCGCTAAAATCATGCCACCGATAACAATGGACATTATTTCAGCTGCTTTAAACGAAGTATTTTCCGCCTGGCTCCACAACAACACAAACAAACCGGTGTGCAACACCAACATAACTATAATCCACACAATATCTGCGATAGGAAACAAATTCTGCTTAAACACCTCAGACGCTCCCGCATTCAATAGATTTTTTAGTGGACGCTGTAAAATCAAAATGATGAATTCAGCTATTGCATATAAAATCTGCAACAAAAGCGACAAGCCTAAAATAATTGTGGCCGTTTTGCACCGAACTGTTTTTTCCATATGCTCTTCTCCTATTCTACCGCTTCTACGGCAGCATGGATACGATCATATGCGATCTCGGTAGGCAACGTACAGTCAGCGCCTAACAGAAACCGCCGACCATCCATCATACGCAGTATCTGGTTCACCTCATTTTGAATTTGCTCTTTGGTTCCATCTACTAACACGCCAGAACGATCATCCAACCCACCCAGAATTGCCTTATCCGGGAAGATGGCCGCCCCCTCCAAAAGAGAGGGATTTTGCTCATAAACACCCCAGTTGACCACCGCGCAAGGATAATTTCGATACCGCTCCAGATTCAGACGATCTTTACAAATATGCAACACATTATAAGGAGAATCTTCCGCCGCCTTTAGTACTTTCAGATCATGTGGTTTGATATAGGTTTCAAACTCTTCGTCAGTAAAAAGATAGCTCTCTCCGCCCAATGCCGCATAATAAATTCCGTCTGCTCCTGCTTCTAGGCAAGCTTGCGTCAGAATCGCCAATCCGTCAGAAATAATTTCCCAGCCATAAGATACCGCCTGCGGATTCTCCCGTAAATGCTCGGCCAGCAATCCGCTGCCCGTTTCGTATCCAGCAGAACCGCCTCTCGCATGCCAGGCAGAGGCAACTATTCCATGGACAGTCGCCAGTGTTAGTCCTTCTCCGCCAGTAAGATCTAGAATGCGTTTGATAATCTCCACCTGATTTACAATAAATGGAGACTGCCGGTGAAAAGGCTTCAGATTTTTCCAATCCGCAGCTTTTCGGATCGGGATATCACAGGGAACCAAATTTTCATTCATGATTTTTTGAATATCCGTTTCCGTTTCACGAAAAAACTTCAGATGGGCCTGCACCGCTGCATCTCCATAAAAACAGGATTCAGGAAAATGTAGCCAAAAACCGGAAGGGATTCGATCTACTGGCTGCCCCTTAATTGCCGCAATAACACGTTCTTTTTTTGTCATAGGAAAACACGCTCCTTTTTACCGTCAAAAGCCGTATCTTTGAAAAACAGTGATATTTTTTAATATAAAGACAAAGTTATTAAATTTATTGTACTATATGCCGGCCTTTTTTGCAATCATCCTTAAGCTGTCTCTACAATACTGAATCATGCTTTTCGGTCGCCCTGAAAATAAAGTTACTATCATCGAAGTTTCCAGTACTTGCTGCCATCCGCTGTGCGGTTAAAAAAGCCGTATTCAATCAAACTGCAGCGCAAAGGGACATAATCATCGAAAATTTCTTTTAATATTACGTCTACTTCTTTTCCTGTATATTCTCGATCGAATTCAAACTGTTCTGCTATTTTTGCTAAAATAAACATATATCGCAAGATTTTCACATTGTCAAGATTTTGGATATTCTTATTTATCTATTCCATTAAAAATTGCCAGCATAAAATTTGATAAACAGCCCATACTAGTATTGCAATCTGCAAAGGAGGTTTTTGATTATGTCTGAGTGTAAAGCAAACAAATCCATTGGCTGTACTGTACAGCAGTGTGTGCATCACTGCGGAAATGAAAACTACTGTTCTCTCGACAGTATCAAAGTCGGTACCCATGAGGCACATCCGACTGTAGTCGAGTGCACAGACTGTGAGTCTTTCCGTGTAAAAAGTTCCTGCTGCTAGCGGGTTGCAAACGAAAAAGCCATCCTTTGGGGGCCCTCCGTAAGGAAGGTGCCCCAAGGGGGCCTTTTGCATCTCAATTAAATTTGTTCCTTTGAACGGTGTAGCCCTTTGCGGTTACGCCGTTTTCTCTTTGTTACGCTCAGTGAGGTGCTGCTGGAAGGCTTCTTCCATTTCCTCCGGGGTCAGTTCGTGGAGAATGGCCACGCCGCTGTAATAGATGTCCAGAAGCTGCACACGCTTGCCGTCAAGGTATCTGGGTGCATACACCACGATTTTGTCCACGAACTCGTGGATCAGCTCCGTGGTCAGAGCTTTCAGCTCCGTAATCTGCTTGACCTTCTGAATAAAGCACTGCAAGCTCTCGGTCTTATCCGTTTCGGTTTCCAGATACGCCTGCATCTCCGGGATGACAGCCTTCAGCGTTTTTGCTCCTCCTCGTAAGACAGAGATAGTGTGGCGTAGCGTTCGTCAGACAGCTTTCCGCTGGCGTTGTCCTCATAGATTTTCTGAATCAGAGCGTCGATTTCCGCAATGCGTTTCTTTGCCTTGCTCAGATCCCGGCGCTTGGCGGCAAGCTGCTTCTTCTTGTCCTCTGTGTAGCAGTCCATCTGCTTGCGGGCAAACTCCTTCTCAAAGGCCTGCACATTCAAGAGAATACGCTGCATACTCTCCAGAACGATTTGCTCCACCACTCTCTCACGGATATAGTGGGCAGAGCAGACCTCGGAGTTCTTGCGGTAGGAGGAGCAGAAGAAATACGCCTGTTCCCGCTTGTAGTTGTTTGTCACGCTGTAATACAGCTTCTCGCCGCAATCGGCGCAGTAGAGCAGTCCCGAAAAGGGACTGACGATGCCGCTTTTCGTGGGCCTGCGGCGGTGCATGCGAAGTTCCTGCACCAAGGCGAACACCTCACGGTCGATAATAGCAGGATGAGTATTCTTGAAAATCTGCCATTCCTCCGGCGGTCGGTCAATTTTCTTCTTGTTCTTGAAAGATTTGGTGGTACTGCGGAAATTCACCGTATCGCCGCAGTACTCCTGCTTGCCGAGTATATCCGCCACGGTGGCAGAGCACCAGTTATACGGAACAGCAGGCAGCTTACTGCAATTTCTGCCGATATTGCTCCAATGCTCCGTAGGTGTGGACACTTTTGCCGCTTTCAGCCGTTTGGCGATCTGCGTAGGGCCAAGGCCGTCCACACACCAAGCAAAGATTTGGCGCACGGTCTTTGCCGCAGCTTCATCAATGATCCACCCGTTCTTGCTCTCCGGGTCTTTCAGATACCCAAAGGGCGGATTGGTGGTCAGCGGTGCGCCGGACATTCCCTTGCTCTTGAACACATTGCGTACCTTCTGGCTGGTGTTCTTAGCGTGCCACTCGTTGAACAGGTCTTGCATCGGGACAAGGTCGCTGATTCCCTTGGCGGTGTCGATGTTGTCCATAATGGCAATATAGCGAACACCGAGACTGTCAAAACCTTCTTCCAATAGTTGACCAACAATCAAGCGATTACGCCCCAAGCGGGAATGATCCTTGACAATCAGGGTGTCGATGCGTCCTTTTTCCGCCAGCTCCATAATTTCCGTGAACGCCGGTCTTGCAAAATTTGTACCCGACCAACCGTCGTCAATGAACACACGGGTGTTTTGAAAGCCGTTTTCCTGTGCGTACTTTTCGAGGATGACCTGCTGATTCTTGATGGACCCTGACAGGCCGTCCTGCTCATCGTCACGGGACAGGCGGCAGTACAGGGCTGTGATTTTATCCGGTTGTTTTGTCATAGTTCTCCTTTCCACAGCCGGATATGATCGAATTTGTAGGTGAGCCCATTCTACCATATCCAGCTGTAAACTTCAACGCTTTAATGCGATGACTTCAAATCTCTTTGTTATTATCATCGCTTTTCAGGATGATGCGCTGCACTTTGTCGGTAATATTTTCCCTTGCGTCCTCGCTGAAAAAGGCTCTTACAGCGTAGGTGGTGCCGTCGATCTCCCGGAGGAAATTCAGCGGCTGCGCATAGGCGCTTCTGCGAAACCACGCTATGCGCTCCTGCTTGGTCTTTGTCGCAAGGTGGTCTGTAATGCGGTCAAGCTGTGTATAGATTTCGTTATCGGCACTCATCGTGCGTCACGCTCCCTTCTCTGTGATTTCTTTTGCCTATGTTCTTTCTTGGCACGGTATTCATTGGCATAGAGCAGATCCGTCTTTTCCCGTATTTTGACGGAACGGGCTTCAATGGCCTTATTCAGCTTCAGCTGCTTTCGCAGAGCGGTGATCTGCTCTGTTACACCCACCTTTTCCTGCCGCAGCATTTCCTTTTCGGCGGGTATGACACGGCGTATCCTGTTTTGCAGCTTGGTGCGGCAGGCAATGAGGGCGTCCATATCCTGCCGGATTTTCTCCCGGTCTGCGTACAAATCGTCAAAGGTTTCAATGCCGTATTTACTCATATACCGCACCTGCTGGGACAGCTCGTCCAGCTTCCGCAAGTCCTCCTTCAGATACGGACTGGTGGGCTTATAGTCGGTGTGCTTCGGTAAGTACCCCAGCAGATAGCAGTAGTGCAGATACTGCTTGTAGATATGACTGGTCTTATGGAACGGGCGGAACCAATCCGAAAGCTCCTGTGGCATTTGGGGCGGATAACTGATATACGCCCTGCGATTACCGAAAGAGGCACATCGGCCGAGACGGATGTTCTCTGGCGTCCACCTTTCATCCAGCGTGTCCATCCTTGTGAAATGCTCGTACTGGGGTAAGCGTATCTTCCAGTGCTTACCGGTGAAGTCCGTGATATACCCCTTGCGCCGCAGATAGTCCTCCATATAGTAGGGCGTGCGGCTGAAATCCATTGCCTCCCGCACATCGGCACGGTAGACATTGTAGCGGGTGGGCTTGCCGTTTTTCTCATCCAGCCATACCGGACGGGAGGGAGCTTTGCGGGGCTTTTCAATGACGGACAATCCATACTCCCGGCACAGCCGGTCGGAGATTTCCATCATTCGCTTTCGCTCGGCCTTGGAATAATTGTACTTGCCGCCGTCCCGAAAAGGACACGGAGTTGAAGCAAAAGTGGCAGTGCAGGTGTTCCTTATCCAGATGGGTGGTGACGATGATCTCAAAGCGGTCGCCCCACATCTCCTTTGCCAGCTTCACGCCGATTTCGTGGGCGAGCTGCGGCGTGACCTCCTCCGGCTTGAAGCTCTGATACCCATGCCAAGCGATATAGCCGTCTGTCTTACCGTAGTGCCTCTTAGTGAGGATCATCTGCCGCAGAGCGGTTTCCTTCAGGCAGTTGAGGGCGGTGACATACTCACCCTTCTGCGTAGCCTCCGGGCGCTGGACATAGGAAAACACATTATAGAGGTCTTGCAGCTCCGGTGCTTTCGCCTTCGTCTTTTCGGGGTTCTCCACATAATCGACGAGGTCCTTCAAGCGGCCTTTGATGTGCCAAAGAGATGTCGTTGCCATTAAATCGCCTCCTGTAAGTCCAGTACCAGCCGTTCGATCTCGGTGCAGAGTTCAAGGGCGGACGGCTCGTACTTGGCACATTCTTTCAGGTCGGAATGAGCCTTGTATAACTCGTCCATCAGCCGCCAAAATACATCCGGGGTTTTGGTTTCGGGTGAACGCCCCGGCATAGCTGGCGGACATACTCGCTTTGGGACAGTCCGCATAGGGCGCTGTTGCGCTCCAATTTCTCTTTTTCTTCTTCGGTCAGGCGTACCTTGATACGCACTTTTT
>CAKXHL010000008.1 GCA_934875375.1 uncultured bacterium | reverse complement strand
GAAAAAGCCCACGCATTGCGCAGGCTTGGATATTCCGGCTAGCAGGGATTACGCTAGCCTTTTGCAAGAAAAATAGTGAGAAAAGAATTTGAATCAGCGTTCAGGCTCTCGCGCCCGCTCGCTGCATATAAGGGGATGGTTTCCCCGTCCCGCTATCGTGTGGCGGGTACTTGCGTCCCCTGTTCAGCGACCTGCACATGGTACGCATCGTTGAGAGGCGCATACAGGTCTGTATCATCCGCTGTCTTGTACCCCGCAAGCGGTAAGCAGCAGAAAATAAGCATTTTTGCGGCCAACAGGAGTTGCACCTGTTCACACAATCTAACCGCCATGCTTGTGTGTCTCTTTGCCGCATATATGCCGGGTTTCCCCGCCCGGCTTCGGGATAGGAGGTTATGGAGGTTTCTCCTTGGCTTTTTGCCTGTTTACATCATAACATACCCTTGCCCACGAGTGCGCCCATCAGATTCTCTTCCAACTGGAATCGGAAGAGGTAAAGGCATCCTGCGAAATGAGATATTCCGCACGGACAGCCTATACGCCGCGAGAGCTGAAAACCCGCGAGGACTGGAACGAGTGGCAAGCAAAGAAAGAGAATACGGACTGTGCATCTACATAAAGAAGCCGGGAGGATTGCAATAATCGGCAGTCCTCCCGGCTTTTTCATTACCAGTCTTCAATTTCTTCCATTAAAACAATAAATCCGAACCCATGACCAATTGGTACAAGGTTCGGATTATATTGCAATGGTGGAGGCGAGGAGAATCGAACTCCTGTCCGAAAACCTATCCACACAGGCATCTCCGAGTGCAGTTTGTCCTTTTCATTCCCTTATCCAATCGCTGACAAACAAGCTAAAGGATTTGGTATCCTCCTATACATCGTCCGCGCGGGAGGCACCTTGCGGCGACGTTCACCACTAATCGACGCCCAATCCAGATCCGTGGTCCTATCCGGTTGAACGGCTGCTTAATTAAGCAGCAAATGCAACGTTATTGTTGTCGTTTAATTTAAAAGTGTCAGGTTTTTAAGAGGTCCTGCACCTCTACTCGCTTCCCGTGCTTCAAAATCCCCGTCGAGACCATTACGCCCCCAGATTTTCGACACCATTCCGTCTGCATTTTCCTGTTAACTTCTAGCGGTTTCTTTCCTTCATCGCTCGTTCCACATCCCGTTTCGCGGCTTTTTTGGCCAAATCATCCCGCTTATCATACAGCTTTTTGCCTTTGCAAAGGCCCACCTGGACTTTTACACGCGATCCTTTCAAGTATAAAGACACCGGAATCAACGTGAGCCCCTGTGTTTTTAACTGTCCATAAAGTCTTTGAATTTCCTTTTTATGCATCAATAACCGCCGTGGGCGAAGCGGATCGCGATTGAAAATGTTACCTTGTTCATAAGGGCTTACATGCATACCGCGAACAAACAACTCACCGTCCTTCACTTCGCACCAGCTGTCTTTCAAATTCGCCTTTCCGGCCCGCAAAGACTTCACTTCTGTACCAAATAGTTCAATCCCCGCTTCATACGATTCGAGGATAAAATAGTCATGCCGCACCTGACGGTTCTGTACAATGGTTTTGGTGCCAGCTTTGTCCATTTTATCTCCTCCTCCCATGATGTGGGTCTTTATTGTATCATTTCTCCCGCCTTTCGTCAATGATGGAATTTTTCCTGCTTTCGGCAAACCAAACCATATTCCGCCAAAATACACGTTTTTCCCCTACCGGGCGAACCCATTCTCTTTGGCCGCAGACAGCAAATATTCCAATGCTTTTTTCACCTCAGCACAGGGCGTGGCCAGATTCATTCGGGTGAACCCTTCTCCTCTGGGGCCGTATTCTTCTCCACAATCCGTTAAAAACAGCGCCTGTTCTTCCAAAAAAGCATGCAGCTCACTTTGCGACAGACCGAGGCCGCGCCAGTCGATCCATAAAACAAACGCTCCTTCACTTTCAAAAGCATGGACCTGTGGTGAATACTTTTCCAAAAAGCAACGTACCAACCGAATATTATCCGGCACATGACCGTTCATTGCCTGTACCCAACGGGCACCTTCGTTGGTATAAGCCGACAACATCGCCGCATAGGACATGGGTTCAATACTACCATAGTGATCCGCATTTCCCTGAACGATAAAGCTCTCTCGCAGTTCCCGGTTCGGAATAATCAGATTGGCAAAATTTACTCCCGTCAGGCTGAATGCCTTGCCTAATGAGGTGGATACAATCGCATGTTCCCACGCATCCGGCGCTTCACTGTACGGCTGGACTACATGATCATTATATACTGTTTCGGCAAAGATCTCATCGCTGAACACCGTAACATCATACTGGCGCGCCAGACGCGCTACTTTTGCAAAATCCTCCCGGCTCCAAATCTGTCCAATGGGATTATGGGGATTGCATAGAATCATCAGACGATTGTTCGGATTCTCCATGCACCGCTCTAAACTGCCAAAATCCATTTCGTATCGCCCATTTATCAGCTTCAGAGGATTATAGATAGTCTTTCGCCCAGTACGGTCTGCCGCCTGCTTGTAACGGTAATATACTGGCGGCTGGACAATGATACCATCCATTTCATGCATCCGATATTTTTCCGCCGAGCCGCGTATCAAAATCGAATTTCTGTCCCATGTTTGTCCCTCTCAATCACTAAAAACAACATTCCCCACCCTTTGCAGCATCGGGCAGGGAATGTTCTTAGTCGACAGGCTTTACAACTCGCTGCGTCCTTCCAGTGCACGGTAAAGAGTTACTTCGTCGGCATATTCCAAATTGCTGCCTACAGGAATTCCATAGGCCAGCCGTGTTACCCTAATCCCCAGCGGCTTAATCAGCCGTGACAGATACATCGCAGTTGCTTCGCCTTCCACAGTAGGATTAGTGGCCATAATGACCTCTTTGATTTTCCCTTGTCCAATACGCTGCAGCAGTTCTTTTACATACAGCTGATCGGGTCCAATTCCATCCATCGGCGAAATCAGCCCATGCAGAACATGGTATAGGCCATTGTATTCTTTTGTTCTTTCAAAAGCCAGTACATCTCTGGGATCTTCTACCACGCAGACGACGCTTTCATCCCGGGATGCATCTTGGCAAATCGGGCACAGCTCATTGTCAGTTAAATTCTGGCAGACCTTGCAGTGCTTAATTTTTTTCTGCGCTTCTACAATACAGTTGGCAAAATCCAATGCCTTTTCTTTTGGCAGATTCAGCACGTAAAAGGCCAGCCGCTGAGCAGACTTTTTCCCGATACCCGGCAGACGTTCAAAATGTTCAATTAATCGGGTCAGCGGCAAAACATGATATTCCATATGTTTAGAACAGCCCCGGCACACTCATACCGCCGGAGATCTTCTCCATTTCTTTTGTGGATTCGTCTTCAATTTCCCGAATTACTTCGTTCACAGCTGAAATGACCAGATCCTGCAACATTTCAATATCTTCCGGATCCACAACCTCCGGTTGAATGGTAAGCGCTTTCAGTTCTTTTTTACCAGTCATGACCACTTCGACAGCCCCGCCGCCAACGCTTACCGTATGCTCTTTTTCTTCCAGTTCCGCTTGCACGCGGGCAATCTCCGCCTGCATTTTCTGCGCCTGTTTGAGCATCCCTTGCATATTGCTAGCAGCTCCGCCGCCGTAACCCTGCGGTAATCTTGCTTTCATTGTATCATCCATTCCTTTCGTCCAATTGCTTCATCTATCACAGGCAAAATCGCCTGATGACGTCATTTTTCTTCTACTGCAACCCCGGCGCTTTTTACCGACTTTAGCAGCGTTTCCAAAGGATCTTCCTCTGGCTTTGCAGGCATCTGCCCTTGTGCGCGGTACGGCCCCAGCCGGTAGCGCCGACCGGTTTGTGCTAACAACGCATCCCGCAGAGAATCCTTGGCAAATTCATTCTCCCGGATCAATTTGAAAAACAATTCGTTTTTCGCGTCAATCAACATCAAATCTCCTTTTTCGTAGGCATCAGAATTTTTCAGCGCCGCAAATAACGGCGGATTTGTTTTCAACAATCTGCCAAGGACCTCCTGCCACTTGCCAAAAGGCTGTGCATCGGACATATCCGCCAGTACGGATACCGTTGCTTTTTTGATCTCTGATGCGGTCTGTATCGCAGAATCAGGCGCCGTTTGCAAGGATTCTGGCGGCTGTTTTTCCGCTTTTTTTAATCTGTCCGCCGCCGTTTCCGAAAAAGAAGAGGATACGGCTGAAACGCCCTTGCGCACTGCCGCCTCCAATTCTTCCAGCCGGGTCAGCACCGCTTCGGCAGAACTGTCCATCGCCGGATTGCAGATACGAACAACAGACATTTCCAATTCCGTCCTCCGGTTTGCCGTACGGGACATACGATTTTGTGTCTCCTGCAAGACGGAGAGCGTATATAAAATCCGGGACAGAGAGAAACTCTGCGCCAACGGTTTCATATCATCCATTTCCTCCGGAAGAGCCATAATCAACTGCTCCGGTTTCCCCACCGTTTTCAAAAGCATCAAGTCCCGGTAAAACACCACCAAATCGCTGCACAACCGGTCCATATCCATGGATTTTTCATGCAGCGCCCCAATTTGTTCCAGAGCAGAAGCAGTGTCCTTTTGAGCAAAAGACCTAGCCAGCGCCAAAAGATGTCCGGAACCAGCCAATCCGGCCGCTTGGGCCACTACCTCTGCCGTAACAGCGCCGCCATGAGAAATACACAGATCCAGAAGAGAGATCGCATCGCGCATACCGCCGTCGGCCAGCTTTCCGATTAACAAACCTGCGCTGTGTTCCAGCGCAACGCCCTCCTTCTGGGCGATCTTTTCCAAGTATCCTGCAATATCTTCGCTGCCAATCCGCCGAAAGTCAAACCGCTGGCAGCGGGAAAGAATCGTTGCCGGAACCTTATGGGCCTCAGTCGTTGCCAGGATAAACAAAACATGCGGCGGCGGTTCCTCCATAATTTTTAACAGCGCATTGAACGCGCCGGTGCTGAGCATATGCGTCTCATCAATGATATAAACCCGATATTTTGCCTGGCCTGGTGCAAAATAAGCGTCCTCGCGCAGCTGCCGGATATTATCTACCCCGTTGTTGCTGGCCGCGTCGATCTCCAGTACATCCATCACAGTTCCGTCATCTATTCCCCTGCAAATTTCACACTCCCCGCAGGGATTTCCGTCCTGTGTATGCGGGCAGTTGACCGCCTTTGCCAAAATCTTGGAGCAGGTAGTTTTACCGGTTCCCCGAGAGCCGGTAAACAAATATGCATGTGCTGTTTTTCCGGTCTTTACTTCATTTTGCAAGGTACGGGTGATATGGGCCTGGCCCACCACGTCATCAAAGCTTTTGGGCCGGTATTTTCGATACAACGCCTGATACATCGTCTCGCTCCTTCTACAACAAAATGCAGATATACAAAACAGACAGGGCACCAATTGTGCTAAATACCGGTTCTCTCACAAGGGCACACAGGTTGACTGCGGCGCACAAAAACAGCCGCTTAATGCTGCTCGGTTCCCCGCCTGACATGGTTCACAGCGCCTTGTCGCACAGGACCCGCATACCCTCATGACAGAATCGGTATCATCCTGTCTGTTTCATTGCTTTTGCTGCCGGCTTATAAATGCCGCAGCCATTTTTAAATGGCAGTATTCTGTATTCAACCACCGCTTGGCCTTTCCTTCCGCAAAAACAAATTGCTGTACGCAGCTTACCTAAGGAACGAAAACATTTGTCCACACCATTCCAATCAGAAACACCGTTGCGGCAAAAACGGCACAACAAAGACCGCTTTTTAGGTATTATATCGTACTTTTTGCAATTTGACAATAGCTTGAAGCGGAAAAGTTATACGACTATCCTTCCAACACTTCAAATCCCATATCGCAAATCCGATCCGCCAGATCGGCCCGTTCCAACTCCATACCACAGATTACCAATTGGTTTTTATCCTGATTAAAATCAACTGTATCCACACCGCTGACACCATAAAGCTTTTCTCTTATTTTCTCTTGCGCTCCCGCCGCCGAAAGGCCGGTTACAATAAACGTCACACGATTTTCCACCTTATATCATCTCCTTTGAAAGAAAGTATTCCGCCAAAGGAGAGCATTCATCCAAACGAAAAACTGGAAGAAAAAGCGCAGGCCAATTGGTCCTGCGCTTTTAAAATTTTTGACTGCTTCTTTACCGTTTTTCTCCCAGGAAAAACAATGCTACAGTGCCAGGGCCGGAATGGGCACCAATCGTCGGGCCTATAAAATGAATCAAGTGTTTCTGGATACCAAAACGCTTCTGCACTTCTGCAGCCACAAACTTTGCGTCCTCCAGACAATCCCCATGGCTAATAAAGAAAACTTCATTGTGGTAAGAACCAATGCGTTCCTCCATCATATTGACAAGACCAATCAATGACTGTTTTCTGCCCCGTACTTTTCCCAACGGAATCAGCTTTCCTGCATCATCCACATGCAAAAGAGGTTTGATATTCAGCACAGTTCCCAATACCGCAGTTGTCTTGGAAACGCGGCCGCCCCGATACAGATGGTTCAAATCATCTACCGTGAACATGTGGCACAAATGCAGCTTATTTTCCTCCACCCAGGAAACAATCTCATCCAAAGATTTGCCTGACTCTTTCATCGTAACAGCGTAATGAGTCAAAAGTCCCTGCCCCAAAGAAGCGCACAGCGTATCCACAACTACGACCCGCAGATCAGGGTAACTTTCCTTCAATTCATCCGCCGCGATCAAAGCGCTGTTATAGCTGCCGCTGAGTCCGGAAGAAAACGCCAGATACAACACTTCAATGCCGTCTTTTAAATATTGTTCAAAATAGCTTTTTGCCTGCTCCGGGTTCACCTGCATCGTCTTTACATCTGCGCCAGCCCGCATCTGATCATAAAAAGCATGTTCATCAATCACATCTTTATCTGCGCAAAAAGTTTTCCCATTCACAGAAAAACTCAGGCAAAGCCGTCCCAGTCCATGATTTTTCAAATATTCTTCAGGGAAATCTGCATTGGTATCGGTAACGATCACAAATTTTTTCTCGCTCAATTCATGATCCTCCTTGCTGTCTGAATTTTGATTTTTTCACAAAGAAAACTGTTTTTCATCTGCCGATCCTGTCGACCCAAAAGGCCTGTATCACACCGCCGAAAACAGCCTATCTTGTAATTACCGTTTTTATTTTATCATATTCTCTCCACTTATTCAACCGTTATTGTCGTGTTTTCCCTGATTAGTGCCAGCCCCAATCCGGAGAGACTGTCTGCCACCTGGGCAAACAGCGGCGCTGCTACCCGATTGCCGGACTGCCCATTTTCTACAAAAACTACAATGGCAAACTGAGGGTCCTCAGCTGGGTAAAACCCACCGAACCACGCATGAACAATTTCTTCCTCCTTTTCATCGTATATTCCTGTTTGAGCAGAAGCGGTCTTGCCGCCTGCTCCACCTGTTTTGGGTGTTGCCAGCTGTCCAGACCCTTCCACGACCACCGTTTGCATAAATTTGCGCAACAAATTTGCGGTTTTTTCTGAAATCACACGGTTGGCAGAAAAAGAAGTTTCCTGCTGCAGTGCGCCCCCAAAATAAATTCCCTGTACCAGATAGGGGGACAAAAGTTTTCCGCCGTCAGCAATTGTGGCAATCATTTTGCAAATTTGAATAGGAGTTGCTGTTAAAAGCCCCTGTCCAAACCCAAAATTGGCAAGTTCTGCTGAGTTTTCCAGCTGCTGTGCATCAGGCAGATTTCCCGACGCAGTCTGCAGAGTATCCGCCAGCAAATCAGCCTTGGAAAACCCAAAACGAACCGCCATGTCCCGCAGATTCTGAGCGCCAATCTGTTGAGCCAGCTGAATAAAATAGCAGTTGCAGGAGTGTGTAATCGCTTGCTCCATATCGATCTCTCCATGCCCCGCCAGCTGGTTGCATTTAAAAATCTGTCCGTTTATGTCCAGCCAGCCGCTGCAAACATAAGTCTGTTCCGGAGATATTCCCTGCTCCAATGCAGTAGCAGCCACTAAAAGTTTAAAAGTGGAACCTACCGCGTAAGCACCAAACGCCCGATTAACCAACGGACTGTCCGGATTATTCATCGATTCGGCTACATTCCGCGGATCAAAACCCGGTGCGCTGGCGACTGCTCTCAGACCACCGTCAGCCAAATCCATCACTACAATGGCTCCGTTCACTTCAGCTCCGCTTAAAATTCGCTCACATGCCTGCTGTAAGCCTTTATACAATGTTAAAACCACTCCATCGGACCGGTTGCCCTCCTGCAAAATCTCAATTCCATTTCCTGACAACGCACGTCCCATAGCGTCGATCTGATAACGAACCTTTACTTTTTCTCCAACGCTTTTTAAAAAATCATTGAAAATCCTCTCAATGCCGGTCTGCCCCACGCCATCAGCATCTACATATCCGACAATATGAGGTGCTGTGTAGTCCATCGAATAGCGGTCTGGGACAGAAAAAACTTCTACCCCCTCTCCCCGTACGGCATCTGTATTCACCTCTGTCAAAAAGGGAACTCTGCTGTTCATTTTTTCACGCCACAAATCAGCGGAGGCAAACTGACTTCTCAGTGTGGCGGCACTTTCGTTATTGGGCAGTACTGCCGCCATATAGTGAAAACTGTCATTCACCAAGCTCTGGCCCTGACAGTCATAAATCATACCCCTGCTTTGCGAAACTTCCAGCGTATAAGTACTTTGCTGGTTGGCCGCCTGCGCAAAATCTTCTTTGCGGCTCAGCCAAGACAGCCGCCAAATCACAGCGCTAAACAATAAAATCAGGACACTGAATAAGGCAACAATCCGTTTTCCCATTTTCCCACGCTCCTTACAATCTTTATTCTGGGCGCTGGACTGGGTTTCATACGCATATGAAAAGGATTCTTCGTTTCAAAGTATTTTTGCTTTTTCGGATGATCGTTTGAAAAGGATTGTCTATCCTAAAAACAAAAAGGAGGGATTAAAATGGCAATCAAAACTTATGGATATATCCGAGTATCCAGTGCGGACCAAAATGAAATCCGCCAGCTGATCGCCATGCGGGAAAGAAATGTACCGAAGCAAAATATTTATTTGGACAAACAGTCAGGAAAAGACTTTGACCGCCCCCAATACCAAAATCTAGTGTCGCATCTTCAACCAGGCGATATACTCTATCTGATGAGCATCGATCGTCTCGGCCGCAATTATGAAGAAATCCTCGTGCAATGGCGCATTTTGACACAACAAATTGGTGTAGATATTTGTGTCATTGACATGCCGCTGCTGGATACCCGCAACGGCAAGGATCTTCTTGGAACCTTTATTGCCGACCTCGTGCTGCAGATTCTATCCTTCGTCGCTCAAACAGAACGGGAAAACATCAAAAAGAGGCAGGCACAGGGGATTGCCGCTGCTAAGTCACGAGTTGTTCGCTTCGGCAGGCCTCCACGGCCACTTCCGGGAAATTTCGATAAGATACATGACGCATGGAGAAATAAAAAAATAACACTTTAGCAGGCAGCAAACGCCTGCGAAATGCCCTTAGGTACCTTCTATGCCAAATCAGTGAAATTAGAAAAAAGGTAAAACAACAGCATTTTTGAAAAAGTGTACAAAAGGAAAATAAAGCTGGGACTTATACGCCACCCACCAACGAAAATGCCGTCCTGGAATACACCGGTACTGACGGCAGTCAGGGAAATTTGGAGTTTCCCTGACTGCCGTGAAATACGCCATCGATGAAAAAGGGCATACTTATGACGATGATGGGGATGATGAAATTTCCAAGACAACACAAGATAATCCAGAAACCGGCGCAAAGGATTTGGTAAATGTCAGCGTGCTTTTTATGGCAACTTCTGCTGCGGCAGTTTTCTTTTTCCGTAAACACATTTGAAATACTTTCTCCGAATCCTTTCGCCTCTTCTAATTTATTAAAAATCCAAATAAAAGGCTCCACACTCGGGCGGAGCCTTTTATTTGGATTTACCAGAAATCCTTACTGTTTTATATTCCCATCGGTCATCAGTTCTTTCAGCGAAGTTGCCAGACCCGCCAGACTTTGAATCTCACTGGGGATAATAATTTTGGTGGCCTTGCCATCGGCTGCTTTTCCAAAAGCTTCCAGTCCTTTCAAAGCCAACACCTTATCAGAGGGAGCTGCTTCATTCAAAAGGCCGATACTGTCAGCCAGCGCCTTTTGCACCATCATAACCGCTTCCGCTTCACCTTGCGCTTCCCGGATTTTCTGTTCTCTTACTGCATCCGCATGCAGGATTGCAGCCTGTTTTTCCGCCTCAGCCCGCAGAATCTGAGATTCTTTTTCACCTTCTGCCACCAGGATCTGGCTGCGCTTTTCTCCCTCGGCTCTGAGAATTGCTTCACGCCGCTCGCGCTCCGCTTTCATTTGCTTTTCCATGGCATCCTGAATCTCTCTGGGCGGGAGGATGTTTTTCAGCTCCACCCGGTTGACCTTGATGCCCCATTTATCGGTAGCCGTATCCAAAGTAGCAGTAATTTTGGTGTTGATAACATCGCGAGAGGTCAAGGTATGGTCCAGCTCCATCTCACCGATGATATTACGCAGTGTTGTCGCCGTCAAATTTTCGATGGCAGAAATCGGGCGTTCCACACCGTAAGTGAACAGCTTTGCATCAGTTACCTGGAAAAAGACGACGGTATCAATCTGCATGGTAACGTTATCTCTGGTAATAACCGGCTGCGGTTTGAAATCCACTACCTGTTCTTTCAAAGAAACCTTTTTCGCAACCCGGTCAAAAAACGGCAGCTTAAAATGCAGGCCGGTTTCCCAAGTCGCATGGTAAACACCAAGACGTTCCACAACATAACAGTTTGACTGCGGAACAATCTTAACACAGGAAATCACGATTCCCAAAATCAAAAACAGCAGGATAAATACAATTAAAATTCCAACGATAGGTGGCATAACTCTCTCCTTCTCCGCACGGACACAAGATTCAACATGAACGATTTTTCCATGCGGCACAAAATCATTCATGGTCAAAACAAAACTTTAAACAGCTTTTTCCACGGTTAGGGTCACGCCGTGGATTTCTTTCACCTGCACACGGGTCCCCGCCTCTAAAACAGTATTGTCAGAAGTTCTTGCCTTCCATGATAAACCGTCTACCATCACGCGTCCGCTTTCCAGCGTACTGTCAATGGTCTCTGTCACCAGACCAATCTCTCCAATCGTACGATCTGCATTGGTGTTCACTTTTTTAACTGCCAAGACCCTTTTCACAAAAGGCCTGGTAAAAACCAAGCAAACAGCGGATACCGCCACGAACACAATTACCTGCACTACCAAAGGCATTCCCAGCATTGCGGGAATCAGTGCAGCCAAAGACCCGGCAGCCAGCCAGATGGATACCAACTGAACCGTAGAAGCCTCCAACACCACAAAAAGAATAATCAATGCCAGCCATAATACCGGATAAAACCATTCCATCGCCAGTCCCCCTTTCAACCGTTTCTGTTTGCCATTTTATTTTTCCAACACTGTGCTGTCACAGCTGTCTACAAGGCAAATCCACCATCGGCACAAATTATTTGGCCGGTGATAAATTCAGCCTGCTCCGAAGCCAAAAACAGCGCCAGTGCAGCCACATCCTCTCCTCTGCCCAACCTGCCAATAGGCGTCTGTTCAACTAACTGTCCTAACTCTTCTTGGGAAAAGCAATCCAACATCGGTGTATGGATCACTCCCGGCGCAATACAGTTGACCGTGATACCGGAAGGGCCTACCTCTTTGGCAAGCGCTTTTGTCATCCCGGCGACTGCCGCTTTTGAGGCGGAATAATGCACCTCACAAGAGGCTCCACAAACGCCCCATATGGATGAAATATTGATAATTCGACCAGCTTTTTCGCGGATCATGGCGGGAAGAAACGCACGCGTTACATAAAACACGCCGTCCAGATTCACACCCATGATGCGTCGCCAATCAGCGTCGGAAATATCTTGAAACAATTTTTGCTGCGCTACCCCCGCATTATTGACCAATACATCCACACGGCCACCACAGCGGTCCAAAACCTTTTGGGCAAAAGTATCCGCCTGCTGGGACGAAGACAAATCCGCCTGAAAAGCCTCTGCCCATAGGCCTTGGCCGCGCAACTGCGCCGTCAAAGTTTCCAGCGGCTCCAAATGAGAAAAACTGCCGCAAAACACGCGATATCCGGCCGCTGCAAACATGTGGACCATAGCCCGGCCAATTCCGCCGGATGCCCCGGTAATCACTGCAGTCAGCTCCAAAGACAGCCCCCCCTTCTTGTTTTATTACAAAAGCACCATCGTAATACCATGATTTGCTCTGGAATAATCAATATCCCGGGAAAGAGACGGACAAGCGGCAATGATTGCCCTTGCTGCGCTGTCAAACGGGGAAAAATCTTCTCCCCGCACAAACTCTTTAATCTGTCCCGCTCGTTTTTTCTGTGCCAACTGAGCCAGAACATCTGCCCGAATGGCGCCGCCTTTTCCACTGGAGCCATACCCGTGAATCAGCTTAAGCACTTTAACACGATTTGCTTTTGCACTGCGCAATGTCATATTCAGATGAGTGCGTGCCATATCCACCGTCGGCATTCCTGCTTCTAAATTGACTATTTGGCACTCCATCGGCAGTTTCCTTCCTTTCCCAACGAGGCGTCATCACGGTTCTTTCTGGTATAGTTATCAATCATGTCCTGCAAAGAGCGGTTATCAATCACTTGATCCACCGCAGTTTTGATGTCCCGCCAGAGCTCATAGGTTGCGCACTCCCCCGCATTTCGGCATGGGGTGGAGTCTTCTCCCAGCTCCCGTACACATTCTACCGGAGACAAAGAGCCTTCCATTGCCCGCAGAATTTCCCCGACCGAAATATCCTTTGCCAAGCGGGATAACTGATAACCGCCGCCGGCGCCGCGAATACTTTTTAAAAGCCCCGCTTTATTTGCCTGGGTAATAATCTGCTCTAAATATTTATCACTTAACGACTGCCGCCGGGCTATATCCCGCACCGATACCGGGCCTTCATTCTGATTCATGGCAATGTCAATCATCATGCGCAGCCCATATCTCCCTTTGGTTGATATTTTCACCGGTTTCACAGCCTTTCTTTTCATTCTTTAAAAATAGTATATCATAAAGCCCTTGTTTCTTCAATATCCGGACAGAATACAAAAGGTGGAAAAACAGTTCTCTGTAAAAAAACAGCACGGATATCCGCCGGGATCTGTTCCCATGCTTTTCCGTGCTGTTTTACCAAATCTATTGCAGTGCTTTTACCGCCTGCTTTAATTCTTCCGTCCGGTCTGTCTTTTCCCAAGCCACTGAAAGATCTTCCCGACCCATATGCCCATATGCTGCCAACTGGCGATAAATGGGCCGCCGCAAATCCAACCTTTGGATGATCGCCGCAGGCCGAAGATCAAAAACTTGCTCCACTGCTTTGGCGAGAATCTCGTCCGATACTGTTCCAGTACCAAAGCTGTCTACCATAACCGATACCGGATGTGCCACACCGATGGCGTATGCCAGCTGGATTTCACATTTCTTGGCCAACCCAGCCGCAACGATATTTTTTGCTACCCAACGGGCTGCATAAGCCGCCGAACGGTCCACCTTTGTCGGATCTTTTCCGGAAAAAGCACCGCCGCCATGTTTGCCATATCCTCCATAGGTATCCACAATAATTTTACGTCCGGTCAGGCCACTATCTCCCTGTGGGCCGCCGACCACAAAGCGGCCGGTGGGGTTGATATAATATTTAGCATCTTTATCCAGTAGTTTTTCCGGAACAATGGGAAGTACGACATTCATAATCATATCCGCACGCAGCTTGTCCATTGTCACATCAGGATCATGCTGGCTGGAAATCACCACCGTATCCACCCGGACCGGACGATCTCCCTCAAACTCTACTGTTACCTGCGTTTTACCATCGGGCCGCAAATACGGCATCGTACCGTCTTTCCTCTTTGCAGTCAGCTGACGCGCCAGCTTATGGGCCAGCGAAATGGTAATCGGCATCAATTCAGGCGTTTCGTCGCAGGCATAGCCGAACATCATTCCCTGATCGCCGGCGCCGGTACTGAAAGTATCGTCCTCTTTCCCCTGCTTGACCTCCAGCGCCTTATCAACACCTAACGCAATATCCGGAGACTGCTCGTCAATCGAAGTGATTACCGAACAGGTATCAGCGTCAAAGCCGTATTTTGCACGGGTATATCCGATTTCACGCACAACATTCCGCGCAATTTTGGGGATATCTACATAACAGGAAGTCGTGATTTCTCCCATGACCATCACCATACCGGTGGTTACAGTACATTCGCAGGCCACGCGCCCCATAGGGTCATTGGCCATAATTTCATCGAGCACCGCATCGGAGATCTGATCACAGATCTTGTCCGGATGGCCTTCTGTCACGGATTCGGATGTAAAAAAGTGTCTTGCCATCAAAAAATCTCCTTTCATTTTCCTTCCTTGTCCTTTTCCGGGCAAAACAAAAGAAATGCCCGGAAAAATCCGAGCATTTAAAGAAATCCTCATCTCTCGGAATCTTCCGCAGGATTTGGCACCTTCTACTCAAAAGAGTCCGGTTGCCGGGCTTCACAGGGCCTGTTCCCTCCGCCGCTCTGGATAAGGTGGAATATACAATTTTGTAAGGGATATTATAGCGAACAAGGATGAAAAAGTCAAGTTTTTGTTGTTTTTCTGTTTTTGGTGCTTTGTTGCAAACCCTCTGGAAATCCTCTAAAATAAACCTATAAAACAAATTGACGGAGGCAGGCAAAAATGTATTTTCCTCAAGATATGAATTTTCAATATTTCTTTTTTAGTACATATCCAGGATACTTTTTACAAGCACTTCCATTTGCCTTGACCGCCGGGATAATCTATATCGTATATCAGAAAAAGGGGAAACGGCAATCATCTATCGGCAAAATGGTTTTGCCGTCTCTGTTTGTCTGCTATATGACTGGGCTTTTATGTCTCACCCTTTTTCAATCCATCATCA
This sequence comes from uncultured bacterium, assembly GCA_934875375.1. Classification (GTDB taxonomy): domain Bacteria; phylum Bacillota; class Clostridia; order Oscillospirales; family Ruminococcaceae; genus UBA3818. The sequence continues at coordinate 77,199 of CAKXHL010000008.1, read as the reverse complement.
GCGATATCTATTATTATCTTTTTTACCACCGGCCAAGCGGAAACGAACTATATTGGTTCACTTTTGAATATGATTTTATTCCAGATTTTTACTACCATTTTAACAGCGAAAATATCGCAAATATTTTCCTGTTCTTTCCTTTTGGAATTCTTTATCCAATCTTTCGCAGAAGCAGTACAGGGAAACAAACCATCGCTGCCGGAATAGCTGTTTCGATTTTGATTGAATTGCTGCAACCGATTTTTGGACGTAGTTTTGATGCAAATGATATCATTTTAAATGGATTGGGTGTCGCCGTGTCCACTGCATTCTTTTGTCTTTTCCAGGCAGTTTGGAAACAGAAACGGTGATTTCCATTGTCTTCCTTTCACCGAGCAAAGCATTTTGGGCCACACACCTTTCTATGCACCAACAGCCCACCTATTCTTTTGCAGCAGCCGACTTTTTTTCTTCCGGCACCATCAGGGAATCTTTCATCAAATGGCTCAATTTTTTGTAGACCATAAAGGTCAAAGCGGAAATAATCAGCCCTTTGATCAGGTTAAACGGCATTGCGCCGAACAGGATATACCCGTCAATGCTGTCAATCATAGGGTTCACCGCATTACAGGCAGAAACGATTGCGTCGATGGGCATGAGCTTGGAATAAAAGGGAATGATTAAGAATCGATTGGTCAAAGCACCTACAACGGTGACAGCCGCCGTCCCGCTCAGACATGCCAAAAGCGCACCTTTTTTGCTCTTATGATACCGATACAAAAATCCGGCGCTTAGAGAAAACGCGGTATAAATCAAAAAGTCGGACAATTCGCCTACGCCGCCGGTCTGACTGGACAACAAATGGATCAGATCTTTTACCAGAGAGATAAAAATACCTGCCGCAGGGCCGAACATAAAGGTACCAATCAAAGTCGGCACGCCGCTGATATCCAGTTTCAAGAAAGGCGGCATAAACAAAAACGTCAGCGGCAGTTCCAGATACATCAGCGCAGTGGCAACGGCTGCCAGCAGGCCGATATAGACCAGTTTTTTGGTGTTCATTCTTTTTTTCATGAAAAAAGCTCCCTTCATTTTGTCTGTTTTGGCAAACAAAAACGCCCCCAACCAAAGCTGGGGACGCAAAAGGTGCAAATATCAAATTTGCGCCGTTTCTTTCATCCGGACTATACCGTCGGTTCCGGAATCGCACCGGATCAACTGCTTTCACAGGTCGCGGACTCGTGGCTTGGCACCCATCACCGCCGGTGGGGAATCTAACCCCGCCCCGAAACAGACTTTATATTTCGTTGCATATCATACACGCAAATAAGGTGTTTGTCAATCCCTTCACAAAAATTTTCTTCGGTTGAACACGCCCTTTATCTATCCTGATTTGTCCATTTTATTCCGTGACCCCTTTACAGGGCTTACAGGAGGTAAAAAACCATTCAATTGGCAGCGGCTCTTTTTGAAAGTAGCCCAGCTTGTTCAAACGATCCCGCATTTGACCTTCCAGCGCGGAAAAGTCCGCCTCAGCAGCACCAGATAAAGAACCATGGTTCAAAGTTGCCCGCACCAGACCATCCAGCAAAAACGGATCGTCACAGCAAACCGCCAACATTCTCATGGACTGTTCCAGACGAAACAGGCAGTATCCTGCCAAATCTCCCCGCTCTGAAATGCCAAGCGCCCCACATCCCTCCTGGAAGGGAACATTTTCCTTTTCAAACAGCTCTAAAATTAGATTTTTATTTTGAACCGGTTTCATTTCCAGCATGCTTACTTTCTTCCTTTCCCGTCCAAGTCCCGACCTCGCTGCATTGCCGACTGCAATGCGGACAATTCCGGTTGTGTCAGCATCCGCCATTTTCCCGGCGGTAGCATACCCAGACGCACCGGACCGATGGAAATCCTTTTCAGTCGTGCCACTTCCAACCCAACCGCTTCACACATGCGCCGAATTTGGCGATTGCGCCCTTCGGTAATCACAATCTGTACGACTACGCGCCCCGGCTCTTTGGAAAGCACTGTCACTTGGGCGGGAGCGGTGCGCTGACCGTCCAGTTCCACCCCTTCCGCCAGCCGCATCGCCTGTTCATCGCTGATATCGGGCCGCACCGTTACCCGGTAGCATTTGGGAATGTGATAGCGGGGGTGCATGATCTGGTTGGCAAAATCCCCGTCGTTGGTCAGCAGCAAAAGGCCTTCTGAATTGCGGTCCAAGCGCCCGATGGGATAAACCCGTCCAGGTGCGTCTTGAACCAACTGCGCCACGCAACGACGGTCCATCTCATCGCTCATTGTCGTTACATAGCCCCGAGGCTTATGCAGCGCCAAATAAATCTTTTTCTGATGCTGTCGAGTGTCCACCCGTACCCCTTCCACAGCAATGATATCCCGAACAGGATCTATTTTCTGGCCGATTACGGCTTTTCGGCCGTTCACCGTTACCTTTCCTTTTTCGATGTAATCTTCCGCTTTTCGCCGGGACATAACTCCTGATTCGGAAAGTATTTTCTGAATTCTCACCGGTTCGTTTTTCTTCTGCATGATCTGCTCCATTCCGCCTCACGGCGTTCTTTTTGAAAAGAAAGCCTCTGTTTTACTGGCCAAACCAGCTCTTCACCTGATTCCAAAAGCTTTCCTTTTCCGCTATTTTTTCTTCCACTGCACGTTTGGGATACAAATCCCAGCTATCCAGTCTTTGCTCACCCAAATAAAACTGCACTTCTCCAATTTTTTGCTCCGGCAGGATCGGGGCATAGTAAAACGGTTCGATATAAACTTGCGCCGTGATTTTCCTTTCTTCTCCCTGCAATACCGCTGTAACCGTGTCGCCGGATAACTGTGCGCCCACCGAATCCAAAACACCTCCGACCACCGGGAGAGAAATTTCGGGAAGGTAATCGGCCAAGTCTATCTGCTGCACACAGGAAAAACCATAGTCAAACAATTTTTTATGCACATTCCAGTCGTCTCCAGCCGATAAGGTAACGCAAATCAGTGTAATGCCATCTCGCTTTGCTGCCGACACCAGGCATCTCCCCGCTTTTTTGGTGAATCCTGTTTTTACGCCAATGCAGCCATCGTATTCTTCCAACAAACGGTTATGGTTTTTCAGCCAACGGTCATAGGGTGGATTGCCGAAAGCAATCTGTGTTTTTACCGTCGAGCAAATCTCAAGAAAATCCTCATTGGACAATGCGTTTTTCGCCAAAACCGCCATATCATAAGCGCTGGAATAGTGGTCATCCGCATCCAAACCGGACGGTGTGGCAAAATGTGTGTCGGCAAGCCCCATTTCAGCTGCCCGCTCGTTCATCATTGCCACAAAGCCCTCTGTGCTGCCCCCAACTTTCACTGCTGCGGCGTCCGCGCTGTCGTTCCCGGAGTGCAGCAACATTCCAACTGCAAGACCCCGCAGTGTCACTTGGTCACCGGGCAGCAGCCCCATAGAGGAACCTTCCACCAAAATTGCTTTGGCATCTACTGTAAAATAGGTGTCCAAATCCGGCTGTTCTAATGTCAGCAGTGCCGTCATAATTTTGGTCGTGCTGGCCATCGCCAACCTTTCATGGATATCCTGACCAGCCAGTACTCGCCCGGTCTCCATTTCCATCAGAATATAAGCCCCTGCTGAAATATCAAAAGGGGCCGACAGGTGATCTGCTGTATCCTGAAATTCTTCTGCTGGTAAAGCCGCCGCTTTCAGCGGTGAAAAAAACAGAAGAAAAATCGAAAAAACAGTGACAGCCAGACACTTCATTTTCATCCCCCCGTACAATCTATGCCAGGGAGGCCTTTCTTATACAAAAAAGGAAATTTTTCTATTGCTCACTCTTTTCCTTTTTCCCTTTGGAAAAAATATCGGCAAATTTATCGATCAAATCAGGAACAATTCCTACTGCCCGGTCTGCCGTATTATCATAATTCTGCATTTGAAGTAGCCGTACATTTCCTTCCTGAATCACCAAAAAGGCTAACGGCTGAATAGAAACACCCGCACCAGAGCCGCCGCCAAACAGATCCTTCGGCTTGTCCCCGCCAAAATCGCTGCCGCCGGAGCCATAGCCAAACGCCACTTTTGACACCGGTACGATAATCGTTCCATCTGGGGCAGTGATTGGCTCTCCGATGATGGTATTCACATCAACCAATCCTTTTAGCTTTTCCAACGAACAATTCAGCAAACCCTCTAAATTTCCTTGACTCATATCTTTTACTCCTTTTCTGTTTGATTCTTCCGTCCCCTATTCTGGACAGCTATTTTACTTTTTATCACTCTTACTCTTCTTTGCCTGCAACGGAAAAAGAACCATCTGCAAATCATTTATTCTTCAAAACTTTCCATAAAAAACGAAAGAAAAACTGGATGACTGCCATCAACAGAAACAAAACCCGCAGTGTCAATTCAAAAGATACCTTGAGCCGATCCTGCTGCGATAAATAATCCCCCTGAACCAAGATACGGCCCTTTTTCATCCGGACAAACTGGCTGATAGCGGCATAAGCGCCGTGAACCCAGCCGTTCATCCTGCCATAAGCGATGGCGGTTTGGGCTGCATCCTCTCTGGAAACGATCAGCTGAAAATCCAGCCGGCGTACCCACAAATGACAGTACAAAAGCTTTAGTGGCTGCTTTGCAGCCTTTAGCAGTTCCAATACCTGCTCTACTGTGGCTCTTAGCGTACGGGACTCTTGATCTGCCGGATAAGAATCCCCTTTCTTCCTTTTCTCGCTCTGCTGCACAGGAGAAATTTCTTTTGCTGGACAGACATTTCCTTTGCCTGTTTTTTCGTCTCCAGCTATCTGAGAAGACTGTTTTTTTTCATCCGAGCTTTGGTTTTCCTTCTCTGTCCCCTCCTCGCGAACAAGCCCTATTTGGGAGGATGGCACGTTTTTTTCTTCTTTTTGTTTGTTCTCGCGCTTTTTCTTCTTTCTGCGCCTTTCAGGCTCCGGCAGAATCTGATACCGTACAAATAACCATCGAGCCTGTAAAAAAATATCTCCGTTGTCGTATCGGAAAAACAACCGAACATTGGAGAAAAGGAAAAGCAGAATCAGCGCCAGAACCACGCCTAAAATGATCCAGCCTGTCATGATATCACATCAATTTCCAAATTAAGATTGGGTTTCTTCGATTCGGACCTGTCCTTCCAGTTCTGCCTCTTCCTCTCCGCTTTGAGGAACCAAGGGCAGTTCTCCTACGGAAGCCAGCCCAAAACTGCGCAAAAAATGAGGCGTTGTTCCATAGGAAACAGGACGTCCAGGAAGGTCTAGTCGGCCTTTTTCCTCCAACAGTCCTCTTTCTACCAGAGTATTGACCGTACTAGACGAGTCCACACCGCGAATCTGCTCTACAAAGGACTTGGTTACCGGCTGGTTATACGCTACAATGGCAAGCACCTCCATCGCCGCCTGAGATAAAGGCTGACTTTTTTTGATCTCCAGTGCTTTTTTTACCGGCTCCTGAAACTCTTCCCGCGTTGCCATTTGATATTGGTCATCCAGCCGAAGCACCTGCAGCGGGCTTTCCAATTCGTCAAAATAATCCTTTATGCGGCGCATCATCCAGTGAGCCGCCGCATCGTCACAATCAAACACCTGTGCCAGCCTGGAAACCAGAATTGGTTCTCCACTGGCAAATAATACGGCCACTGCCGCTTTTTCCGTTTTGGTCAGCCTCATTGGTCCTCCTCCTCGTCTTGTGCAGCTGCCGGCATCGGCGTCCGATTCTGCCCGAAACCGATCTGTCCGCTTTCATCCACCACAATCCGTTTTGATTTTACCAGTTCCAGCACTGCCAAAAAGGTCGCAACCATTTCCGAACGGTCCTCCGATCGGACAAACAGGCTTTTATAATCAATGTTTTTCTGCCGGTATAATGTGTGCAAAATGGTTAGAATCCGTGACTGGACGGATACAACTCTTCGTTTTACAATGCCTGAAAACGCTTCTTTGGGCGGCGGCATTTTTCGTTTGACCTTCCCCAGCACCAAAAGATAAGCGCCTAAAATTTCTGCCGGTTCGTGTTGATGCCGGTACAGCATATCCGGTTCCAGCACCGTAGCAGTGCGGCAAAACAGCTTGTCCCCCCGCCATTTTTCCGCCAACATGGATGCTGCTTCCCGACAAGCCTGGTATTCCAACAGCTGCCCGGTCAATTCCCGTTTGAGATTTTCACCTTCGTCTTCATACTTGGGCAGTAACATAGCTGATTTCATATATACCAGGCGCGACGCCATCTCCAAAAAATCGCTGGCGGCCTCCAGATCCGCAAAAGGAATCTGCTCCATTTGTTCCAGATACTGCTCCAACAAAAGGTCAATGGGGATATCATATAAATTCAGTTTGTGCTTGGCAATCAGATATAGTAGCAAATCCAAAGGGCCTTCAAACTGATCGAGCTTAAATGTGAGTTTTTCCATTTCAGCCCCCTATCATCTGTAACAGCAAATCCACTGGAGCCGTTGCCCAATTTAATCCACTGAATAGAAGATTCCCCATAAAATTGAGTGGGATCTGCAAAAAACCAAGGTATAAAAGCAAAATCAGCGCCACATAAAAATATTTTTCGTATTTGTGCATCTTCATTTGAAAAGAAAGCGGCAGAACTGCATCTAAAATCTTTGCGCCATCCAGCGGCGGCACCGGCAGCAGATTAAAAACTGCCAAAGTCAAATTTGTCCAAAGAATCGTGTAAATAATCTGCCCAAACATCAGACCCGCCGTGCTGTTAATGTTGCCATAAAGCATATACACTTTGAAAATGGCCATGAGAACCAGAGCCAGCAAGATATTGGAAAGCGGACCTGCCAAAGCGGTCAACGCCATATCGCGCTTCGGTTTTTTAAAACGGCTCGGATTGATCGGAACCGGCTTTGCCCAGCCAAATCCAAACAGCAGCAACGCAAGAGTTCCAAATAAATCCAGATGTGCAAACGGATTTAGAGTCAGCCTTCCCTGGTCCTTCGCCGTATGGTCTCCCAACCAATTCGCCGTCAGCCCATGGGCCAGTTCATGAACAGGCAATGACGTTACCACTACCACAGCCATTGTCAGATATCGGATCACGGTTTCAGTGTTCAATCCAGTCTCTCCGTTTCTTTTCACACATTTCTGTCTTATTATACTAAAAACTGGTCGTTAACACAAGGTTTCACCGTTTTTGTAAAAATAAATCGTCTCTTTTTGCAAAACGTCCAAATTTATTGAAAAAAAAGCTTGATTTCATTTTCAAAATCTGATAGTATATCAATGTTGACTTTTTATGGGCATTAAAGGAGGTGCAGACCTATGGCAAAATGCGACATCTGCGGAAAAGGTGTCACTTTCGGAATTAAGGTTTCCCATTCTCATAGACGTTCTAACAGAACTTGGAAACCGAATGTAAAGCGTGTAAAGGCAATCGTTGACGGATCTCCTCGCCACATTTATGCCTGCACCCGTTGCTTGCGTTCGAATAAAGTGACCCGCGCAATCTAATCTGTTTGGTTACTGAAAAGGACTGCCAAAAGGCAGTCCTTTTTTGTTTGCCCTTCCATCGTCTTCCTGTTTGTTCACGGTACTTTCCATCATCGTCCTATACTCGACCTAGTTATTTTAATGCAGATAAAAAACAGAAAAAGGAGCACTCTTTTTTCTGTTTACTTTCATAAGTAAAACCTTACAGCGAATTTTGCCGTTATCATAACCAAAATCGCCGCCAGCAATTTCCATATGATAATTCATAAATGGAACCGACGAAAACGGCCTGCTTGTCAGCCGGGCAAAATTTGATTGGTTAAAGATTTTGATATTTTCGATAAATTTTGCCATACACAACGATCAACACCGGAATTCCTCCCAGCGTGTAAAGGAAAACGAAAACTTCCGCTGCTGCAACTGACCAAAAAGAGAGAAATCCAATGAAAGCCATACCTACACCGAATAAGGTCCACATCCTTCCGTTTGCCCGGTTGTATCGGCGGACATCCCGGATTTTCGTCGCACTGACTGTACTGCCTGACCAAAAATGCATCGGTATCTTTCGGCACAGCGCCCAAATTCCGATGACAATGAAAATGGCCGCACAAAGCCAAACACAGATAGCAAACAGCAGGACGCCTGTTTCATTTTGCAACGGCTCACCTCCCCAGCAGCCAAATGACCTCTGATTCATGCCGTTTTGGTCGGGTCATCAAATCTTGCAGCGCCTTTGCTGGCGGTTTTTCCTCATACAACACCGCATAAGCCTGCTCGACAATAGGCATTTCCACCCGTAGTTTCCGGCTGAGCTCATAAGCAGTTTTCGTACAGGGATAGCCTTCTACCGTACCCACTGCCTGGACCGCCTCCTCAGCATTTTTTCCTTGTCCAATCAAAATACCGGCTCTCCGGTTGCGAGAATGCATACTGGTGCAGGTCACGATCAGATCACCGATTCCGGAAAGCCCTGCAAATGTTTCCGTCTTCGCTCCCATGGCTACACCCAACCGCGCAATCTCGGTGATTCCACGGGTCATTAGCGCAGCTTTCGCATTATCCCCCAGCTGCAGGCCATCAGCAATTCCTGCCGCCAAAGCAATGACGTTTTTCAAAGCGCCTCCCAATTCCACGCCGGTCACATCGTCGTTTACATACAGTCTTAAAGTCGGATTCATCAGCAGATCCTGGACTTCTTCCGCAGCCGTCCGCTCCCGCGAAGCAACTGTAATGGTCGTTGGCGCCCCACGGCCGACCTCCTCCGCATGGGAAGGGCCTGACATTGCCACAATCTTCTGCTGTGGCAATTCTTCTTCCAGCACCTGTGAGAGACGCTTATAGCTGCCATCCTCCAGTCCTTTTGCTACGTTGACCACAATGGTGTTTGCACGCAGATAAGGGGCTGCCCGCCGCGCTGTCTGACGTACCGCAAAGGAGGGAACCGCCATAATGCACAATTCACAGTCTGCCAGACAGGAGATGTCGCTGGTCAGTACCATTCGCTCTGGCACCGACACGCCGGGCAGAAGTTTTTTCTGCTCTCCGTCCCGCCGGATTTCTTCCAGTTCCTGCGGAAATAGGGACCACAATGTGACCTGATGGCCACAGCTGTCAGCCATCACCGCCAGCGCAGTGCCAAAACCACAGCCCAATACCGCAATCTTCGCCATCTCTATTTTTTCTCCTCACTACTTGTTTTTTTGCTGCCAAACCGATTTTCTGTTCCGTTTAACAGTCTTTTGATGTTCGCCCGATGCATCCAGATGACCAACAGGGCAATGACTACTGAAAAAGAAAAATCCAGCCAACTTACGCTGCCCTGAAAAAAATCCACCAACAGCGTTAAAAGCGGATAGCAAACGGCGCCTGCCAAAGAACCGATCGAAACAATCTTTGTCCAAAAGATCAGTGGCAGTCCGATGATCAAAAGCCCCAGGAACACCAATGGATTGATTACTGCAATAATGCCGATGGAGGTCAATATCCCCTTTCCGCCGCGGAACCCGAAATATACAGGATACAGATGACCCAAAATCGCAAATAGGCCGCCTACGTAGGCGCCATCAAAGAGTGTCACACCCATGGCCGCAAAAATCAGGCGACCGATGAGCACTGCCGCAACACCTTTGAGAAAGTCTCCCGCTAGCGTTAAAGCAGCAGCTTTTTTCCCATATGTACGCAGGATGTTGGTCATCCCGGCGTTTCCGCTGCCAAACTGGCGCACATCCTGATGATACAGCCCTTTGGAAACCACCACAGCAAAACTGACGCTGCCCAAAAGATATGCCGCAGCCGCAGCCAGAATAACTGCCAAAACTGTCTGCATTACAACTCGCCTCCCGAAAAAACAAACTAAAGTGCTTATTTCTCTCCCCGTTCCCGTACAATCATGCGAATCGGCGTTCCATCTAAATGAAACGTTTCCCGAATCTGATTTTCCAGATACCGCTGGTAGGAAAAATGGAACAGCTCTTTTGAGTTGACAAAAATTACAAACGTCGGCGGCTTGGTAGAAGCCTGCGTCATATAGAAAATCCGCAGGCGCTTTCCCTTATCGGACGGCGGCTGGACTCGCGCTGTCGCATAGGACAGCATATCATTCAGCCGCCCTGTGGGAATGCGCATGGCATTCTGCTCACCCACATAATGAATCAGTTCGTACAGCTTTTCCACCCGTTGTCCGGTCTTGGCGGAAATGAACAAAAAAGGCGCGTAGGACATAAAGCTGAAATCATTTTGCAGCTTTTTCGTGAATTCCTGCATGGTCTTCCCATCTTTTTCCACCGCATCCCATTTGTTGACCGCGATGATGCATCCCTTTCCCTGCTCATGAGCATATCCCGCCACTTTGGAATCCTGTTCCGTAAAGCCCTCGGTCGCATCAATGACAATCACGCATACATCCGAGCGATCCACCGCCATATAGGAGCGCAGCACCGAATATTTTTCGATTGCTTCTTCCACTTTTGCTTTGCGGCGAATACCAGCCGTATCGATAAACACAAACTGGCCATATTCATTTTCCACAAAGGTATCCGTGGCATCCCGGGTCGTTCCTGCAATATTGGAAACGATTACCCGCTCTTCACCCGCCATTCGGTTAATCAGTGACGACTTTCCCACATTGGGCTTTCCAATTACCGCCACCTTGATATTCTCATCGCCATATTCGTCCTCTTTATCAAAATCCAGATGCGCATAGCAAGCATCCAGCAAATCGCCCACACCATGACCATGTACCGAAGAAACAGGATACGGATCGCCGATGCCTAAATTGTAAAACTCATATAATTCAGGTGGTGGTGTGCCAACGCTGTCGCATTTGTTCACACACAAAACCACCGGCTTGCCGGAGCGCTGGAGCATGGAAGCTACGTCCTGATCCGTGGCGGTCATACCAGTACGGATGTCCACTACAAAAAGGATCACATCGGCGCTGTCAATCGCCATTTGTGCCTGCCGGCGCATCTGGGACAAAATCACATCGTCCGTTTTTGGCTCAATGCCGCCTGTATCCACAATATGAAAAGTTTTGTTGCGCCATTCCCCTTCTGCGTAAATCCGGTCCCGCGTCACGCCGGGAGTGTCCTCCACAATGGACAGGCGTTTTCCCACAATTTTATTAAACAGGGTGGATTTGCCCACATTTGGCCTTCCCACCACCGCAATCAGCGGTTTTGACATAGAAATCCCCTTCTTTCTGACGGAGTGGAGCCGATCGATTCTCTTCGACCATACCAATCGGATCCATCTTCCGAAAATTCTGCCGGAAAAACCAGCGCGCCACTTTTCAAAGGATTTTGGTAGTAATCTTCCGAAATATAACAAGAAAATCTATTTTTCGTCTGGCCTGCCAACAAATCATGCGCAGCGATCTAAACAGCGCTAAGCCGCTTATTCCGTGGATAGTATACCACATTTTTCCCGCTTTACCAAACATAAGCAGGATTGTCGTCTTCTTCACCCAGCAGCGCCAGTAAAAACTGCGTACCATCGTTATCCACAGTTCGCACTGGAACCCCCAACGCCTGCTGCACATCTTGGATTGTCTGATCGTCTAAAAATTTGTCCTGTTCATGGCGCAGCATCACGCCGGGGATCAGCAATTCTTCTCCCAAATCTTTCCCTTTTAGCTGCCGGATGAGATCTGTGGCCGTCACCAATCCCGCAACTGTAATATTTTCACCGAAATAGTCATTGTGAATGGCGTAGACCGTGCAGTTCAGCCCCGGAAAACGCTGCTGTACCCGATCAATCTGCTCCCGCAGGAAATTCGCCGGTGCCTCGCCGGTGGCCAGACTTACACGGCGGTAAACGCCGTCATCCTCCCAGTCTTCCAGCGCGTCGGACAGTTCCTGCCTCAACAGGGATAAAAGCCCCACGCCATTTTCCAGCTGGTTGTATTCACCATAATACGCATCATCCGGTATCGGCATCTCTGCCTTGAGAAAAAATTCATCTGCCGGGTAAGCCATCCTTACCCCTTTCCGCTGCAAAAAATCATCTGAAAAGGCGTGGATGGTCTTGATTACTTCCTGTGCTTCTTCTTTGGTGTACGGGCGCAATGGGAACAGCCCTTCCCGGTACTTGGTTAGTCCCACTGGCACCGCCGCAATGCTTTCTACGCTGGGATACAGCTTTCCCAATTCTTTTAGAGAGTACACCAATTCCGCCCCATCGTTGATTCCCGGACACAATACCAACTGCGTATTGATCTTAATCCCTGCCGCAGCCAGCTGCCGAAGATAATCCAGCGAAGATGCAGCCTTTGGGTTCAGCATCATTTTCTGGCGCAGATCTGGATTCATTGTGTGTACTGAAACATTAACCGGGCTGATGTGCATTTTAATGATCCTGTCAATGTCCTTTTGTTCCATGTTGGTCAAAGTAATATAATTGCCGAATAAAAAGGACAGCCGGGCGTCATCATCTTTAAAGTACAACGTCTCCCGCATGCCGGGAGGCATCTGATCCACAAAGCAGAAAATACATTTATTCTTGCAGTGATGCTGTTTGTCCATTAGATAAGAATCAAACTCCAAACCCAGCTCCTCATATTCGCCTTTTCGCACAGTTACACGCCGGGCCGCTCCATTTACATCCAGCAAGTCGATTTTCAATTTTTTATCTGTCATATAAAACTGGTAATCCAGGATATCTTCAATCTGATTTTGGTTAATGGCCGTAAGCTTTTCGCCCGGACGGATTCCGGCTTTATCTGCCGGTGAGCCAGAAACCACCGCCATAATCTGTACCGCCAAAGCGGCACCTCCTTTTTGAGTATGATCAACACGCCAATCCCATTTGCGGGCACAGAAGCGTTTTGATAAGGCTATAAGCAAATTTCCCGCTGCCGTTTCTAGTCAAGCAGCAACGTTTTGCTATTTCACAGCTTTGCTCACAGGCTGAAAAATGTAAAATACCGATAGGATTCGGTTGCTTTGCATCAGTAAAACAATTTTTCTTCTTTCAGCAACCGTTAAAAAAGGCAGGGGCGGAACTGCATCCTCCCCTGCCTTCAAGGAGACTATTCAGCCTCCATCTTAATGACTTCTTTGCCTTTGTAGTAACCGCAGTTCGCACAAACCTTGTGAGGAGCCTTCAGCTCACCGCACTGGGAGCATTTGGAGAACCCCGGAACGCTGATTTTCCAAACGTTGGAACGTCTTTTGTTTTTTCTCGCTTTAGACGATTTTCTCTTTGGTACCGCCATTTCAGCACCTCCTTAAAGATTATGATTCTTTAAAAAATTCACTGAGAATTTGAAGGCGAGGATCTGGCTGCTTCAGATCACATCCACAGTCTTTTTCGTTTAAGTTGGCACCGCATACAGGGCAAAGGCCCTTGCAATCCTCTCGGCAATACACCACAAAAGGCAGTTCCAGAAGAATGTCGGATGTCGCCAGATCATCCAAATCCAGCTGATTGCCGGACACCACAATGAAGTCGCCATTGTCTTCTTCATTCAACTGACGAACCAGGACGTGCTCAAATTGATAAACTTCAGCACGCCGCTGCCGTTCCAAGCATCGTCCACACATCAAATTATAATCCATCTGCGCTTCATACGCGATAGACACAATCCCAGCCCGGTTATATAACTTACCGGAAAGATGAATCGGACGGTCAAAAGGTGCGGTTCCCCACAGCTCGATAGCGGACATATCCAAGTCATGAGTGAAAGGAATGACCTGGCCCTCTACCTCAAACAGCTGCTTTACATCAATAAACATCATGATACCTCATAACGCCACGAATTTTATTATATCGACATCAAAAAGGTTTGTCAATACAAGTTTGGCGTAATTTTACTTTTTCATACATTCAGCCGAAAATCCAGCTTTCAGGCCATAAAAATACATATATTCAGCAAAGATATCTGCTTTTTGCCCGTAATTCCCCGCTAAAAAGGAACGGGCGCATGCTTTTTCATGCGCCCGTTTTCCACCGCACAGGTTAGATGATATAGGGCAGAACCGATTCCGGCAACTCAGAACGGTCGCAAGATACAGTAAATACGATTTCCACCTTATTTTCGGCAGTCAATTTTTCCAGCTTTCCGACCATTTCAGCAAATGCACCAAGGTCTCTGCCACCAATTTTCAACGTCGCGTCAATGAAAATTTCAGTAATGTCATAATTTCCTGCGCAAATGCCGGCGATAAAGCCATAAAACGCATCAAAACCAGCTACGCCATAGCTTTCAATGTCGATCAAACGAACCGAATAATCAATATCATAGGTCATTTTCAGACCCTTTTCAATGCAGACAATGTTGCCGGAGGTGGTCTTTGCCGCTTTGTTAATCATGTCGATCAAAGTTTTGGTTTTTCCGGAGCCTTTGTTACCCACGATAAGTTTTATCATGTTTATATCCTCCTTAGGTTATAAAATCTTCTATGGATTCGCCCGAAGGCGAAAACAACAAATTTATTTAAGTTTTGCTTCCAGCTGGGCTTTTTTATCCTCATAGCCGGGTTTGCCCAAAAGTGCGAACATATTGTTTTTGTAACTTTCCACACCAGGCTGGTTGAACGGATTGACTCCCAACATATATCCGGATATGGCGCAGGCTTTTTCAAAGAAGTAAATCAGATAACCCAAATGGAACTCGTCCATCTGCGGCAGTTCCAGAATGACATTGGGCACTCCGCCCTGAGTGTGTGCCAGTACTGTTCCCTGGAATGCCTTATCGTTTACCACTGACATATTTTGGTTCGACAAAAAATTCAGCCCATCAAAATTATCCGGGTCATTTTTTACAAAATAATCCTGAATCGGCTTTTCGGGGCGAATTACCGTTTCGAACATAATTCTGGACCCTTCTTGAATAAACTGCCCCAAGCTGTGCAGGTCAGTAGAAAACACCGCCGATGAAGGATACAGTCCTTTGTTGTCTTTGCCTTCGCTTTCACCGAACAACTGCTTGAGCCATTCATTCATCATGGCAAAAGCCGGATCGTAGGTAATAAACATCTCAACGCTTTTGCCCTTACGGTAGAGAATATTGCGCAGCACTGCATATTTATAGCAGTCGTTCCGGGAAAGATCCGGTTCTGCATATGCTTCCCGCGCCGCCGCCGCGCCGTCCAGCAGCGCTTTGATGTCGATGCCGGCCACCGCAATGGGCAGAAGGCCAACTGCGGTCAGTACGGAAAAACGACCGCCCACATCATCTGGAACAACAAACGTTTCATAGCCTTCTTTGTCAGACAGTTCCTTAAGCGTCCCTTTTGCCTTATCCGTTGTGGCATAGATACGATGTTTTGCACCTTCTTTGCCGTATTTTTGCTCCAGCAGTTCCCGGAAAATGCGAAACGCCAGCGCCGGCTCAGTGGTGGTTCCGGATTTGGAAATCACGTTGACTGAAATATCCCGTCCCTCGCAAATAGAAAGAATCTCGCTTAAATAGGTCGGGTTAATGGAATTCCCTACAAAATAAATATCGGGTGTATCCTTTTTTTTGTTGTTGTATAAAGGAGAACGAAGCTGCTCAATCACAGCCCGTGCGCCCAAATAGGAACCTCCGATTCCTATGACGATCATTACTTCGCTGTCACTTTTAATTTTTTCCGCCGCTTTTTGAATTCTCGCAAATTCTTCTTTATCGTACGCTACCGGCAGATCCAGCCATCCCAGAAAACCATTTCCCAAACCACTTTTGCCGTGCAACGTCTCATGTGCGGCTTTCATTTGAGGAATCATCGCTTCCCATTCATGATCGCCGATAAAATCGTGCAGGTATCCCGTATTACATTTGATTACCATTTCCTCAACGTCCTCCTAATGATATAGGTTTATTTTACTCTAATTATACTTTTATTTCAAGAACCTTGCAGCAAGTTTCAAAAAAATAGTTCTCGGATCTGACAATTTCGGAAAAACGTATCGTTTTCGGTCGGATTTTTATACAAAAACAACATAAAATATCGTCATTCCTTCTCAATACAGTTTTCTATGATGACGTATTCGATGCAAAACGGTAAACTGCGCACAAATCCAACTGTAATCTATCGAAAGCTAACTTTTCTCCCCATAAAATCAGAAACCGGGCCGGATAAATCCGGCCCGGCAAGGGTTTGTCAAAACGGTTCCACCTTTCCCAAAAGCGTACCAAAAAGAATCTCCATTCCCTTTCCAAAATCGATTTTCTCTACCGCATTTTTTGCGCGTATCGGATATTCTCCCAATACCGTTCCTTCCTTGCTGACTACGACCTTGCCGAGCAGCTGTCCTTCTTCTACTGGCGCTTCCACATCCTCAGCCAGCTCAACCTCCTGAGTCAGGCTATTTTCTTCTCCCCGCTTCATAACAAAAGACGGAGGCAGATCATAGGCAAGATCTACCTGCCGCTGCACTCCATGCAACACAGGTACCGGTGTCAGCTGCTCCTGTAATGACGGTGGCTGTACCGTAACATAATTGGCGAACCCATAATCCAGCAGCGTTCGGCAGCTTGCAAATCGCTGAGCACTGGTATCCGACCCCAGACTCACTGCAATCAAGGAAAGATTATCCCGCTGGGCAGACGCCGATAGGCAACTGCCCGCACCGTTTGTCGTCCCGGTTTTCAGACCGGTTGCGCCGTTATAAAATCGCACCATTTTGTTGGTGTTGACCAGTTCTGTCATCCCACCCCGTAAGCTGTCCATCCAGACTGTTGAATATCGGGTCACATCTGGATAGCGCAGCAATGCCGCTGACATCAGTGCAATATCACGCGCAGTGGAATAATGCTCCTGTGCATCCAAGCCCGTTGCATTGGCAAAATGGGTATTTTCCATTCCCAGCTCCTTGGCCTTCTCATTCATCATGCCGACAAAGGCATCTTCACTCCCCGCTACCGCCTCTGCCAGCACAACAGCGGCATCGTTTGCCGAGGAGATAAAAGTTGCCCGCAGGATTTCGTCCACTGTCATTTCTTCTCCTGGCTCCAACCAGATCTGAGAGCCTCCCATGGATGCTGCATGTTCCGAACAGCTCAAAAGCGTATCATACTGGAATTTCCCCTGATCCATCGCTTCAAATGTCAAAAGCAGCGTCATAATCTTAGTGATGGAGGCAGGCGGCATGGGAGCATCGGCATTCATTTCATATAACACCTGCCCGGTGGTTTGTTCCATTAAAATAGCAGATTTACATTCTAACTGCAGTCCCGATTGGTCAGATGATTCTTTTGACACCTCTTCAGCCCAAACCGGTGTAATTCCAATAAAAAGAGCGAGCAGGTATGCCGTCGCTTGTTGCAATAGACGAAAGGTCAATTTTGCCACCTCCGCAGATATCTGAATGGTACAGTCTATGCTGCAACGAACGGCGACATGTCTGCCCATCAGGAAAAAGACCGTTTTAGGAAAAAATAGCTAAAAAATCCGGTTTTTCACCTGTTTTCCAATGATTTTCAAAGCAAAAAACCGGCTTTTCTGTCCTCTATTTGCAAATACTAAACGGGAACTGCTCTTGCAGTTTCAATCGCGCGCGAATCAAAAGGCGGTGCGAAACCATGAAAAAAATTGTGTTTTTTGCGGTGGCCCTTTTTTGTTTATGGCAAACGCCCCACGCCGCCGCCAATGACCAGATGGATTACCTTTCCATCGAAAACAGGATACAGGATGAATGGGTAGACTACACTTACAGTTATCCGCAAATTACCCGGGGAGAAAGCCGGGTAACCGAACAGAGGTTGAACGGCTTTTTGCGGGAATACAGCCAGAGCACAGCATTGAACGCCCGGCTGCAAGCAAAAAGGGAATCACGGCAGTTCCATGGAAAAACAACCTTTGCAATCAAGCGAAATGATATCCATTTCTTCAGCATTGTATTTTCCTCTTGCTGCAAAGGCAAACAGCTGCAAAAAGGCTTTGTTTTTCTGCCCCAAAACGGCTTACAACTTCGGTTGGAGGATCTGTTTTCCTCGCCGGATTTCGCTGCTGTCCTGGAAGAAAAAAGTGCTGAATGGCGCCAAGAGCAGGGAGTCTCCAGCAATCTACCTACCCTGCAGGACTTTTATTTGACGCAGGACAAACTGGTATTGCTTTTTCCCTCTCCTGATACGCTCACAACACTTTCTTTCTCTATTCCTTTGGCGGATCTGAGTGGTATTCTGTCCGAATCTCTGCTTTCCTCCCTATCCTGAACCAACAAAAAAGCAGCTGACTTCCAGCTGCTTTGGTACATAACATTATATTAGTTCTGCCAAACACAAATCAGTCAAAGCCGCCGTAATCCGCACCCGCCGGATCGTCCCCCGTATATCCTCCTTTGTTTCCACACATACAGGCGTATAGTTAGGCGTGTAGCCTTCGATACCATAAGGCGTTTGAGTCGTTTCGAAAAGGACATCTTCTTCCCGGCCCACCTGTGACTGTAAAAAGGCTTGACGGGTCTTGTCGGTCACCTCGATCAACCGGGCGCTGCGGGTCTCTTTTTCCCGTTGAGGCACTTGGTCCGGCATCGACGCTGCCCGGGTACCGGGGCGCACCGAATAAGCAAATACATGCGCTTTTGCAAGTCCAATCTCTTTCGCAAAATCCGCCGACTGCTGAAAGTCCTCTTCGGTCTCTCCGGGAAAGCCCACCATGATATCCGTAGTAATAGAAGGGTTCTCAAATGCTTTTCGAATATCCTCTACAATCCTACGATACTCAGCGCTGTCATAATGACGATTCATCGCTTTTAACGTACGGTCACAGCCGCTTTGCAGTGATAAATGAAACTGCGGACAGAATTTAGGCTGGGCTGACAACCGATTCAAATCTTCTGCTGTCAAAAGCTCCGGTTCCAATGAACCAAGCCGAACACGGCGGATACCGTCCACCTGGCAGGCAGCCTCTACTGCATCAATCAGCCGCAGCCCCAGATCTTTGCCGTAACACGGCAGATTGATGCCCACCAACACTACCTCCTGATATCCCTGTGCCGCCAGCTGTGTAAGCTCTGCCATCATATCTGCAATCGGTTTAGAACGAACCGGGCCGCGAGCATATGGGATAATGCAGTAGGCACAGTAGCGGTTGCAGCCATCCTGAATCTTAACAAATGCGCGGGTTCGTTCCGAAAAACGGTTGGCAGACATTTTTTCAAATGCCTCTCCTTTCTGATGCGGAATAATCTGAACAATGCGCTGGTGGTTCTGCAAATAAATCTGCACCAAGTCCAACAGACCTGCCCGATTGGTGGAACCGGTTACGATATCCGCCTCCTCTAGTCCAGCCGCTTCCTGGGGAAATGCCTGAGGATAACACCCGGTCAGAACCATTACCGCATCAGGATGCTGCCGTTTAAGACGCCGCAGCATCTGCCGGGTTTTTTTATCCCCCGACGCTGTCACCGTACAAGAATTTATAATACAAAAATCCGCTTTTTCCCCATTCTTTGCCGACTCAATACCCGCCTTGGCAAAACGCTCTTCCAAAATTCGGCTCTCATATTGATTCACTTTACAGCCTAATGTTACAAATACCGCTTTCATCTGTTCCTCCGCATCTTTGAGTGAAAAATTTTATCGCATTTACACAAAAAATCATATAAAAAATTAACAGAAATCACGAATCAAAAAGGTATATCCATTGGATTTCCTTCCAATATTCTAACAAAAAGTATGAATAAATACAATTACACATTGACAAAAAGAAAAAAATTGTATATGGTTGTAATTGGTAAGAAAAAATAAAAATAAATTGATTTAAGGAGGAAAATATTATGACCACAAAAACTATTTCTTTGAACACCATCGTTGATGTAAAAGAATTTGTCAACACAGTTGCTCGCTATGATTTCGAGGTGGATCTGGTTTCCGGCAGATATCACATCGATGGCAAATCCATCATGGGCATTTTCAGCTTGGATCTTTCCAAACCGATTAAAATGGAAATTCATTCCGATGATTGCGATGCGTTTTTGAAAGAAATCCAGCGTTTTGTCGTAGAATAAATTGCCCAAAAGAAAAATTGAGGCTGCCGTGTTTTCGCGATGGCCTCTTTTTATTTAAAAGTGCAAAAAAGCCGCAGTCCAACGACTGCGGCTTTTCTTCTTTCAGAAAGCTTATTTGAGCTCGACTTTCGCGCCAGCTTCTTCCAATTTGGTCTTGATTTCCTCAGCCTCTGCTTTGGAAACAGCCTCTTTGATGGTTTTGGGAGCGTTGTCAACAACCTCTTTCGCTTCTTTCAGACCCAGACCGGTAATCTCTTTCACCAGTTTGATTACACCCATCTTGGAAGCGCCAGCCTCAGCCAGAACAACATCAAACTCAGTTTTCTCCTCAGCAGCGGGAGCAGCACCGGCAGCCGGGCCAGCAACCATAACGGGAGCAGCGGCGGAAACGCCGAATTCTTCTTCAATCGCTTTTACCAGATCCGCCAGTTCCAGGACGGTAAGGGTTTTGATCTCTTCTACAAATTTTACAATTTTCTCAGAAGCCATTGTAGCTACCTCCTATAATTTGTTTTTTCATACAGTTGTGAAAACGCGATTAAGCGCTCTCTTTTTCGTTCTCTTTCTCAACGATGGCATTAAGCGCAACAGCCAAACCTCTGATGTTGCCATTGAGCACGCTGAGCAGCTGAACGAGTAGCTGTTCTTTGGAAGGCAGCTTCGCCAGTGCGGTTACACCGGGAACATCTAAAACCTTTCCTTCTACAAAGCCCGCTTTGATTGCAAAAGTTCCTTTGGAATCTTCTGCGAATTTGGACAGGATCTTAGCAGCAGCCACCGGATCCTCATGGCTCACCGCGAACGCAGTTGTGTTTTCGAGAACAGAAGCCATTTCGCTGTATTCCGTACCTTCCAACGCACGGCGCAACAGGGTATTTTTCACAACAGCGTAATCAATTCCAGCTTCTCTGAGCTCACGGCGCAATTTGGTATCGTCCGTAACGGTAATGCCTCTGTAATCGACCAAAACGCCGGCTACGGCACCATCCAGTTTGCTTTTCAGCTGAGCGACAACCTCCTGTTTTGCTTGTAAAGCTTTCTCGCTAGGCAAGTCTATTCACCTCCTGAAAGTATCTACTTGATGCAAAAAGGGTTCTTTCCAATAACCTAGGAAAGAACCCAAATGAAATCTTAATTCATTCTGGCTATATTTCCTCGGCAGGCAAGGGAAACCCTTTTATGCAAAGCACCTGCTGTCTTTGGAATATGACAGCTTTTTTATTATATGCTATTTAATAAGGCTTGTCAAGCATTCTGTTCAAAAAAGTTCAACAAAAGCAACAGCTCCGCTAAAGCGGAGCTGAATAAGCCTTTATACTGCAGGAACAAATTTGCCAGGATTAATCTTGATACCAGGACCCATAGTGGGGGTGATCACGCAAGATTTCACATACTGACCTTTCGCCGCAGCCGGTTTTGCCTTTACAATTGCATCCATCAAAGTATCAAAGTTTTCCTGCAGCTTCTGTGCGCCGAAGGAAGCTTTGCCGATGGGGCAATGGATGATATTGGTTTTATCCAGACGGTACTCAATTTTACCAGCTTTCGCCTCGGTTACCGCTTTGGCAACATCAGGAGTAACAGTACCGGCTTTGGGGTTCGGCATCAAGCCTCTCGGTCCCAGGATTTTACCTAGACGGCCTACAACGCCCATCATATCCGGGGTTGCAATGACAACATCAAAATCCATCCAGCCTTCGCCCTGGATTTTTTGCATCATATCCTCTGCGCCAACGTATTCAGCACCAGCATCTTTCGCCAACTGAACATTATCGCCTTTGCAAAATACCAACACACGAACCGATTTACCGGTTCCGTTGGGCAGTACTACCGCGCCGCGAACCTGCTGGTCAGCATGCCGGGAATCTACGCCCAATCTTACGTGTACTTCTACAGTCTCATCAAACTTGGCAGTAGCGGTTTTGACACACAGGTCCATCGCTTCCTCCACGTCGTACAGTTTGGTTCTGTCAACAAGTTTGGAGCTGTCGTTATATTTTTTACCGTGTTTCATACTCGTTCTCCTCCCTTATGAGTGGTAATAAACGGAATTTTCCTCCCACCCGGGAGTTTAGTCTACAACCTCGACACCCATGCTGCGCGCAGTACCGGCGATCATGCTCATAGCCGATTCCACGTTAGCGGCGTTCAGGTCGGGCATTTTCTGTTCCGCGATTTTTCTTACCTGCTCTTTGGTAATTTTGGCTACCTTTGTCTTGTTCGGTACACCAGAACCGCTTTCGATACCGCAGGCCTTTTTAATCAGGATCGCAGCAGGCGGAGTCTTGGTTACGAACGAGAAAGAGCGGTCCGCGTACACGGTGATAACCACAGGGATTACCATACCGATATCATTTTTGGTACGCTCGTTGAACTCCTTCGTAAAGGACATGATGTTGACGCCATGCTGACCGAGAGCCGGACCAACAGGCGGCGCCGGCGTTGCTTTTCCGGCAGGTATCTGCAGCTTAATGAAGCCGACAACCTTTTGAGCCATAATTTGCACCTCCATAGTTTCTGTGGTTCATGGCGGAACGGTGGATTCCCATCCCTCCCACAGGCATGAGCCGGACAAATGCCCGGAACACACCCAAGCGCGGCGAAATTCCGCCGCAAAACCGGTATTGCTACCGATTCCCTCAAAAAGATTAATCATCCAGCTGGACCTGATCCAGCTCCAGCTCTACCGGGGTTTCGCGCCCGAACATGGAAACGACAACTTTGACCTTGTCTTTTTCCACATCCAGTTCCTTCACGATGCCGGCAAAGCCTTCCATCGGCCCGTCAGTGATCCGGATGGTATCACCAACGCCATAGTTGACCTCGATCTGACGTTTTTCCACGCCCAGTGCCGCCACTTCCTTTTCTGTCAGCGGGATCGGCTTGGACGAAGGTCCTACAAAACCGGTACAGCCGCGGGTATTGCGGACGATATACCAAGATTCGTCGGTCATGATCATTTTGATCAATACATAGCCGGGGAATATTTTGCGTTCTACTTCGCGCTTTTTGTTGTCTTTGATTTCGGTAACTGTCTCAGTGGGGACCTTCACTTCCTGAATCAGCTCATGCATCCCACGATTCTCAACAGCTTTTTCGATGTTGGTCGCTACTTTATTCTCATAACCGGAATAGGTGTGGACCACATACCATTTTGCCTCTTCAGACATTCTTCATCCCTCCACGCAAGGTTACGCGCACCGGTTGTAAGCGGCTGGCGCTGTTAACCTGCGCTGCTGAGAAGCAGATTCACCAAACCGGACAAAGCTCCGTCCAGAATCCAAATGAACACGCCGACGATGACGCAGCAGGCCAATACCACAGCAGTATTGTTTATAATCTGCTTTTTAGAAGGCCAAACGACCTTCTTAATCTCGCCTTTCATGTCCTTACAGCCTTTGACGAACCGATGGGCGACGCGTTTCAGAAAGCCTTCTTTTTTCTCGTTTTTTGCTTTTTCAGCCATTACAGAAAACCCCTGCCTTTCTCGTCCTTACTTCGCCTCTCTGTGGAGCGTGTGTTTCCGGCAGAATCTGCAGTACTTGTTCATCTCAAGTCTGTCCGGATCATTTTTCTTGTTTTTCATGGTGTTGTAGTTGCGCTGTTTGCACTCCGTGCAAGCCAAGGTGATTTTTACTCTCATTTCGGCACCTCCTGATTAACGGAATTGTTTGCCTCCCTCTTGGGCAAGGAAACGCTTTTAAAAATGAACACAAAAAAATAAACCCTTTTTAGAGGTAGTACAAGTCTATCATGGAATCTCACCGCCGTCAACTGTTTTTTGACGAGAAAATGAAAAAAACAGAAAATTTTTTCGCAGCGGCCTAAAAAGGCGCAAATTCGCATAAAAGGCTTTCGTACACGATAAGGTTTATTACAGATTGTTTTCATTTCTGGAGTGAAGCCCGGCCAACAGTTGATTTTGCCTCTTATACTGTGGTAAAATAGCCCTTGTATGCGGCGCACCACTCAGCCTGTTTGCCCAGCGCGGCCCTTTTGGCGGCCGCTTATCATTATATAGGAGTGATCCGATTATGTCAAAGCGTTCTGTTGCGGTAATCTTTGGCGGCGCCTCCAGCGAGTATGAGGTATCGCTGCGATCCGCTTCATTTGTTATTTCCGGCGTGGATCGGGAAAAATATGACCTTACTATGGTCGGTATTACCAAAAAAGGCCAGTGGTTCCTTTATACCGGTCCTGAAAATGCTATCGCAGACGACAGCTGGAACCGTCCCGAATATGTGACGCCTGCTGTCCTGCCGCCGGATCCTTCTTATCACGGGCTACTGGTTTTTTCGCCAGACGGTGTTCGCACCATCCCGCTGGATGCCGTTTTCCCGGTACTTCACGGCAAAAACGGAGAGGACGGCACCATTCAGGGAGTATTTCAGATGGCGCAGATTCCTTTTGTGGGCTGCGGTGTGCTGTCCAGTGCTGTTTGCATGGATAAAGCCATCACCCATACAATTCTGGATCAGGCAGGTATTCCCAACGCCATGTGGGCAGATGTATATCCATGGGATTTGGAGTCGTTTGACGAGCTGGAAGCAGAACTGTCTGACACGCTGGGGTATCCCATGTTTATCAAGCCTGCCAACGCCGGATCTTCCGTAGGAGTAAGCAAAGCTGTCGACAAAACCGCCTTGTTAGAGGGTCTCAAGCTGGCTTTCCAGCACGATGGGAAAGCCATTGTAGAGGAATTTATCAAAGGACGAGAGGTAGAGTGCGCCGTTTTTGGCAATCATGCTGCCAAAGCATCTGTCCTCGGCGAAATTGCACCCAAAAAAGAGTTTTACGATTATGAAGCCAAATATGAAGATGACAGCACTGACCTGTACATTCCCGCCCGGATTCCGGCAGAAACCGCCGATTTGGTGCGGGAACTAGCCTTGGCCGCTTTCGAGTCTCTTGGCTGTGAAGGACTGGCCCGAGTAGATTTCTTTGTACAGGATGATGGAATTATTCTCAACGAGGTCAATACGCTGCCTGGCTTTACCGGCATCAGCATGTATCCCAAGCTGATGATGGAGGGCGGTATAAGCCCCTATGATCTGGTCGGCGGCTTGATTGAGCTGGCATTTCAAAAATAAAGGGGAGAGGCGCAATGGATAACCGCCCTATCGGTATTTTCGATTCAGGCCTGGGTGGATTGACGGCGCTAAAAGAACTGCGCCAGCTTTTACCGCAGGAAGATCTGATTTATTTTGGCGACACCGGCCGCGTACCGTACGGCGCGCGCAGCCCTCAGACCCTGCGCCGGTTTGCAATGGAAAACATCCGTTTTCTGCAAAGCCACGACGTAAAAATGATCGTTGCCGCTTGCGGTACCATCTCCTCTATTATGACCGACGAGATGATTGCCGATTTGCAGATTCCCTTCACTGGCGTTGTCAAAGCGGCGGCATTGGCGGCCTGCCGCGCTACCCGCTCTGAGTGCATTGGTGTGATCGGTACCTCTGCCACCATCCGCAGCGGTTCCTATTTGCGTATCATCCGAGAAACGTTGCCTCATGCGAGAGTTACCGCCTGTGCCTGCCCTCTGTTTGTTCCTCTGGTGGAAAATGGTTATATCGAAGAAAACAATCCTGTGACCGAATTGGTGGCGCGGGATTATCTGTCCGCTTTTGCCAATCAAAAACCGGACACCCTGGTTTTAGGCTGTACCCATTATCCGCTGATCGCTCCACTGATCGGTCAGATCATGGGCAGCGGCACTGTTTTAATTGACCCCGGGCGGGAAACCGCCCGGCTGGTAAAAGAATATCTTTCCGCTCATGGCCTGCAGGCTGATGAAGGGGAAGGCCAAACCCGTTATTTCGTCTCCGCCGATACCGAGGATTTCGACGCTATTGCCGCTCGTTTTCTTGGTCATCCCCTGGAACGCCCGGTGGAACATGTGGACGTAGACGATCTGTGCCGGTAGAAAGGATTTCCATTGAAAAAAGACGTTATGATTACCATAAAGGGCACCCAATTCGCTGATGATGAACAGGATTCGGTGGAACTGACCACCGTAGGTCTGCTGTATCGGCGGGGAAACGCCTACTATATTTGCTACAACGAATCGGAGGCTACCGGTTTTGACGGCGCAAAAACCACCCTGAAAGTGGAAGGGGATCGAAGAGTTACCATGCGCCGCACCGGAGACAATATGCGTTCCCAGCTGATTATCGAAAAAGGCCAGCGCCACCAGTGCTTTTACGATACCGGATACGGCACGATGATGCTGGGCATTTCCGGCGATGACATTACCTCTTGTCTAAATGATAGCGGCGGACACCTGCAGGTGCGCTACACATTGGATGTCAACGCCAGCATGGCCAGTGAAAATGAACTGCAGGTGGATGTGGAAGAGTACTATCCTTCCTGACGAGGGCGGTAAGCGGTATGGAACCAGGATACGGCAGTATTGCGTATACATCGCGGCAGCTGCAGCAGCTTTTGCAAAAGGCATTGGAGCAGGTCTTTCCCAATTGTAAAATCAAACAGATCCCGATTAGGACAAGCTTTCTGAACGGGCAGGGAGTGTTTTCTTCCAGCCTTGCCTTTGTTTGCGCCGCATCAAAAGGGATTTCTCCTGCTGAAGCGGCGGACAGGTTGTCGGTCTTTTTGCCGGGAGAAGATCTTCTTTTTTCCAAGATAGAGAAAAACAGCGGTTATCTGAATTTTCACCCATCCCCGCGGTGGTATACCGAAAGCGCCTCTTTTCTTTTGCGGAGCGCTTCTTTTTCAGCTTGGCATTTTACCGAGGAGGATTTTGGTTTTTTCTGTACTTCTTCTCCCGCCGTGGCTGAACTGCAAAAATCTTTTGTCCGGTTGTGCAGCATTTTACGAAATTGCCAAGCCGAAGGGATGCTGTCCCTTCCCTGTCCGGACTGCGTATTGGCATTGTTAGACAAACCGCAGGAGCTGGCTCTTATTTTTTCCCTCGCACGGCTGGCAGATGCCAAAAGCCAAAGTCTTTTGCCTATTCTGCTGGAAACAGCACGGGCTTTTTGTTTTTTTTATGACAGCCGACGAGTCTGGTCCCCACAGCCTCATCTTACCGCGGCACGGGCAGCGCTGTGTCTGACTTGCGCCGCTTGGATACAGCAAGGTCTTCAGCAAACGGGACTCTGGCCCGAGAAAAAGTTTGAAAAGGTGCTGTTTTCCCATTTTGACATCAAGGACCAAGGATGATAAATTTTTGTGAAAATTTCCACTGCATGCAAAAAATCAGCGGTTTTGCCGCACTGATATTATGAACCCATAAGGGTGGTGACAACATGAATATCGATTTCCAACTGGTGGAGGGGGCCAAAAAAGGCGACAGCGAATGTTTTTCTCAATTATATGAACTGGTTCAGGACGACTTGTATAAATATGCCTTGTATGCCTTAGGTAACGCTCATGACGCCGAGGACGTGGTGGCGGAAACCTTTTTGGAGGCATTCCGCGGTATTTCCAAACTGCGGGAGGCCGACGCTTTCAAAGGATGGATTTTTAAAATCCTGTCTATCCGCATCAAGCGGCGTATTTCCCGATATGTCAAGGAGAAAAATCAGCTTCAAATCGAGGATTTTGCCGCTGATTCCGCTTTGCGCACCGACGGAATGGATTCTGCTGTCATCGCCCGAGCGGATCTTTTGCAGGCTTTGACGATCCTTTCTCCTCAGGAAAGGATGATTCTTTCTTTATCGGTACTTTATGGATACACCACCAAACAGATTTCGCAGATGCTGCGCTGTCCGCATGGTACTGTCAGTTCTAAACTGCACCGCAGCCTGCAAAAATTAAAAAAACAAATGGAAGAGAGGTGATACAAATGAGTCGTTCAAACCCTGCGGAAGATTTTTCTCAAATCAAAAAGCAGTTGCAGCAGCTGGATCAACAGATCCCGGTTCCGTTTGCTGCCACAGCAAGGGGGATGAAAGACCGTTTGTCGTTGCCCGCCGCTGCTAAACCCCACCTATCTCATAAATGGGTTTGGTCTGCTGCTTTTTTCCTGTTATTGGCCACCGGATATGGGCTGTGGATGCCGCTTTCTCCGTTTGTTGCAACCGACAACACTGCTGCTGGAACCGGCGGTGAAGCTCAGCCCGAGGCAGCACAAAAATTCTGCGATACTGACGAGGCTGTACCATATGAACTGGCTGAAGCGCCCGAAAGCGGAGCATTTTCCCAAAATTTCGTTGTTTCTTCTGCCCTGCGCGGAACGCTGGACGGCAGCACCGATGGTTTGAACGAAAAAAAAGCAGCCTACTATCCAGCGGAGAGCTATGGTCAAATTCAATTGGCTTTGAGTACGATTCCTTCATCTGACAGCAGTCTGCCCGCTCTTTCCCAAAACAGCGATTCTGATTTTCTGCCGGGGGCAGACTGCTCCGTTTCCATGGTGGACCACACCTATCAGTATACCCTTACCTGTACGCCGGAAGGGGCCTCTCGTCTGGATATCCGCAGCGCATCCGACGGTGCCCTGCTTTCGCGAACGGACGTTAACTGTATCCACGGCACATTATTTACAGAAGGACAAATGCTGGTGCTGGCCGGGGAATGCGCGCAGGGGACACAACTGCAATTTTTTGACATTTCCGATCCAACCAACCCGATTTTGCATCGTACCTTGGTGCAGGAGGGTTGCTATCTGGGGGCCTGGAAAGCAGATGGCTCCTTACTGGTCAGTTCTGTCTACCAAGTAAAAGACGCCGTGGATTTTATTCCCGGCATTTATGACAGCAGCAGCGACCAAAAAAAGCTTTTGGCGGCAGATCAGATCCTTTTGTCGGATACCTGTTCCTCCGCTTCTTTTGCCGTTGTTACCGCAGTTTCTCTCTCGTCTGACACGGGATACGCTTCTTTCGCCGTTTTGGGTGGTAGTAGTGTGACTTTCTCCTCCGGTGAACTGACGGTATCTACTGTAGGAAATGAATCCGTTTTTTCTATCCAACAGGAACAGCTGCAGCAAAAAGAAAATGAAGTGGACTGACAAGTATGGTTTTTTTAATCACGGGCGCCTCACACACGGGTAAAACCGCACTGGCCCAAAAAATATTAGAGGAATACGGCTATCCTTACCTTTCTATCGACCATCTTAAGATGGGGCTCATCCGCAGCGGGTATACCAATTTGACCCCGGAGGATGATGATAAACTGACAGAGTATCTGTGGCCTATTATCCGTGAAATCGTCAAAACGGCGATTGAAAACCAGCAAAACCTGGTGATAGAAGGATGTTATATCCCTTTTGACTGGACCGCAGATTTTAATGATTTTTACCGTAAAAACATCCGATTTATCTGTCTGGTGATGTCAGAAAAATATATTGCCAACCATTTTGCTGATATCCAAAAGTTTGCCAGTGTCATTGAGAACAGGCTGGACGATTCTTGCCACACGGCAGAATCGGCAGCAGCGGAAAACCGGGAAAATTGGAAAATGTGCAAAAAATATAGCTGTGATTACATTTTGATTGACGATTCCTATGAGGTAAAAATTCCTTTTCCTCCCCCGACATCTCTATGATGGTGCTCTCTTTGCGAGAATATATTTGAAAAAATGCACAAAAAGGAAGCAGGTTAAATTTTCCTGCTTCCTTTTTTATTTACAATCATGTATAATAAAAATAGTTTTGTGCGGAAGGATGTGCCGGTTTTGGATTTGAATGCCTTTACGGCCGGTGTGGAGCCTGGTGGCCTCACCCATGGCTATGAAATCAAAATTTTGGTTTGCTATCTTTTAGGGCAGATTGGTACCGGCATGACCTTTACCCAGATCAGTGACGCACTGCTGCACCGCGGTCTGGTAAACTATTTCGAGCTGGCGAATGCACTGAGCGATCTGACCGAGTCCGGCCATCTCACCTGTGAGGATTGTGCAGGCCGTCAGGAAGATACCAGTTACCATCTGACTGATCTGGGGCGGCAAACAGCTTGCACCTTTTCTGGTACGTTGCCGGTTTCTGTCCGGGAAAAGGCTGTCAAATCCGCAAGGCACCAGCTGCTGCGCAGAAAAATCGAATCTTCGAATCATGCTTCTATTCGTAAGGCAGAAGATGGTTACATTGTGGATATGACGATCTGCGATATCGGATCCGATCTGCTTTCTCTTTCTCTGTTTATGCCCACCGAGCAGGAAGCGGAACAAGTCCGTCAACACTTTTTGTCTGATCCTCTTCTGACTTATAAAGGAGTACTCGCCCTTTTGACTGGTGATTTGCAAACAGTGGGACAGTTGATTCCTACTAAGGACGAAGATTACCAATAAAAAATCAGATCAAATCATCATAACGCAAATAAGCGGACATACCGCTTATTTCTTTGCTTTCAAAAAAATTTACAAAAAATGGAGGAGACTATGGCAAAACAATCTATCAACGTTTTAACTTTAGGCAAAACACCCCTTACCACCATCTTAAAACTTGCCTGGCCCACTATCATTGAACAGATGATGTTCACAGTTTTAAACTTCAGTGATACGGCGATGGTCGGTGCGCTGGGTGCAGTAGCCACAGCTGCAGTAGGGATCACCTCTACTTCAATCTGGCTCAGCGGCAGCGTAATTTCTGCTGTCAGCGTCGGTCTATCGATCCAGCTGGCTCAGTCCGTAGGCGCAGGAAATTATAAGCGTGCCCGAGAGGTTGTGGGCCAGTCTTTATTGACCAGCTTGGTCGTTGGCGCCGCATTAACGCTTGTCTTTTTCTCTTTGCACTGGAACCTCCCTGCTTGGCTGGGGGCAGAAGAAGCGGTTGTTCCCCATGCGCAGGCTTATCTGCAGGTAATCGCGCTTTCCCTTTTGTTCAATATGCTTTCTTCTGTATTTTCTTCCCTGCTTCGCTGTATGGGAGACACTCACACCCCATTAAAGTACAATTTCACTGCTATTATACTAAACGTAATTTTCAACTTTTTATTGATCTTTCCTTCCCGGGACTTAACGGTATTCGGCTTTACCTTCCCTATGTTTGGTGCTGGTCTCGGCGTTGCAGGTGCTGCTTGGGGAACTGCGTTTTCTTTGGCCGTCTCGGCCACACTGTTGTTCCTTTCTCTTTGTAACAAACGCCGGGAAATTCATCTTTCGCTGAAGAAAGAATATCTCAAACCGGATAAGGATATCTTAAAAAATATGGTCTTTTTGGGGGTTCCCACTGCAATGGAACAGTTCATCACCACCTCTGGCCAAGTAATTTCTACCCGCATTGTCTCAACTTTGGGAACCGTGGCAGTAGCGGCCAACACACTGGCTGTTTCGGCAGAATCCCTGTCTTATATGCCGGCTTATGGTGTCAGCGTAGCTACCACAACATTGGTCAGCCAATCCATCGGCGCAGAGAAAAAGGACGATGCCATGAATTTCGGTAAACTTGCCAATCGTCTGGGCTTCTGTGCCATGATCTTCGTCGGCATTCTTTTGTTTGTGCTTGCCGAGCCGCTGATTCGTCTTTTTACTCGCGATGAATCGGTAATTCCCCTGGCTGCGGCTATGCTGCGTATCGTTGCCATTGCGCAGCCACTCAATGCTTCTTGCAGCATCCTTTCCGGTGCGTTGCGAGGTGCAGCAGATGTCAAAAGTCCATTTTTCATCGGTATTTTCGGTATGTGGGGTCTTCGCATCCCGTTGGCCTTGCTCTTCGTTTTTGTATTTCATTGGGGCCTGCACGGCTATTGGATCGCCATGGTTATCGACAATATGACCAAAGGCGCGTTGAGCATTCTTCGCTTTAAACAAGGAAAATGGATGAAAAACGCAAGTCTGGGATGAGCGCTGGAAGAATAGAGTCTTACAGCTTTGACATCAAAAACCTTTCCGAATATTTTACTTGCCCAAAAATCGTTTCAATCTCATCAGTAAAAGAAGGTGCCTTTGAAAATGAATATTGGCGTGGAAGTTAATTTTGTTGTGCAGGACTCTATCAAAGCACTTGCATTATATGAGAGTATTTTCGAAGTGCGGCGGGTAGAGGTTACTGAGTATCCGCGTGGAAATAATGAAGCGGTATTTACCATATACGGAACCCGATTTCATATGCTGGATGAAAATCCACAGTTTATGCTGATCGCACCGAAACTCGGTGATCCAAATCCTATATGGTTTAACGTTATCGTACCAGATATCAAAAAAAGTTATCAAAAAGCAATGAGTGTTGGATGCACAGAGATACAGCCGCCTACTGTTATGGAAGAAATGGGTCTTACTAATGCCATGTTTTCAGATCCTTTTGGGTATATTTGGATGCTTCATCAGATTCACCGCGAAGTAAACTTTGAAGAACGGTGTAAAATCATGGAGGATAAATTAAAATAGATAGCACAAAGGAATCTCGTCAAAAAATTGAGACTGAACCGCTAAAACTGTCGATGATCTAACAATTTTTAATTGTCATAGAATCTGTACTAGACAAAACCATCCTGTCCTGTTTGTCGGATAGGATGGTTTTTATGATTTGGCAGCCCTTTTTTATGGAAACATAGGCCAAATTTTATATGCCTGTTCTCTTCGGCACAGGTGGCAGTCACTATGGCAAACACAAGGTTATTTCTGCACAAAAAGGCAGTGTTCTTTTCCTCTTTTCTGTTACGCTCTTCTAAATCCGCTTTGCTTCTCTTGTAATTCAGAACGAAAAAAACTATAATAGAAAGAACTTTTAATTGTTTAAAAGAAAAAAGTGAGAAAGGATGTACGTAATGGAACAAATCGCGGAAATCGCCGCCCGAATCCGGGAACTGCGCGAGGCCTGCGGCTACACGCAGGAAGAACTGGCAAAGGAGCTGGGGATTGACGTAGCCGTACTGCGCGCGTATGAGGAGAATGGATACAATATCCCTATCAGCGTGATCTATCAGATCGCCAACCTGTGCGGCGTGGATTTCACCGAAATCCTCACCGGAAACGATCCCCGCTTGGATACCTATCAGATTGTGAAAAAGGGCAAAGGCCTTTCCGTTGAGCGAGTCCCGGGCTACGATTTCGAGGATTTGGCTTTCCGTTTTACTCATAAAATCATGCAGCCCCTTCGGGTTCGGCTGATGCCAGATGATAAAAAGCCCGCTCTGATTACTCACAGCGGCCAGGAATTCAATCTGGTACTGGAAGGGAAAGTAAAGGTACTCTTCGAGGATAAAGAGCTGATTTTGGAAGAGGGCGATTCCATCTACTTTAACCCCCTGCATCCTCATGGGCAGGTATGCGCCGACGATAAGCCCGCCGTATTCGTAACGGTAATCGCCGAATAGCCGTCATAGCGCATAAAAAGGAGGATGCAATCAATGCTTTTGAACCGATATCTGCCCCGGATGGAATTTGACTCCTACGAAGACTTTAAAGAAAATTACCGCTGTCATGTGCCTGCCGATTTCAACTTTGGTTTTGATATTGTAGATGAATGGGCCCGCCAGGAGCCGGAAAAAATGGCACTGGTCTGGTGCAATGACCATGAAGAGGAAAAACGCTTTACTTTTACTGATATCAGCCTTATGTCCAACCAGGCGGCCAACTTCTTTCGGGCGCACGGCGTCAAAAAAGGGACCGTCGTTATGCTGATTCTGCGCCGCCGTTGGGAATACTGGATTTGCGCCACCGCACTGCATAAAATTGGGGCCACCCTCATCCCCGGTTCCCTTCAGTTGACAAAAAAGGACTTGGTTTACCGGGCAAATGCCGCTAAAATCCATATGATCGTATGCGTGAACGACGATTTCGTTATTCGTCAAGTGGAAGAAGCTATGCCGGAAGCGCCGAGCCTTACCGTTCGTGCCCTGGTCGCCGGAAAAAAAGACGGCTGGCTGGACTTTTCCGAAGAACTGGCTAAATACTCGCCGATGTTCGAACGGCCTACCGGAAACGAGGCTCATACCATCAACGATATCATGCTGGTCTATTTCACTTCTGGCACCACCGGTATGCCCAAAATGGTGCGGCATAATTTTGCTCATCCGCTGGGGCATATCGTCACCGCCAAATACTGGCAGCAAGTGCAGGAAAACAAACTCCATATGAGTGTATCCGACTCCGGTTGGGCAAAATTTGGCTGGGGTAAAATCTATGGCCAGTGGATCTGCGGCGCCACTATTTTCTGCTACGATATGGATAAATTTATCCCGCTCAAGCTGCTGGAAAAACTGGAGCACTATAAAGTGACAACCTTTTGTGCGCCGCCGACTATGTTCCGCTTTATGCTGCAGGAGGATGTAACCAAATTCGACCTGTCTTCTATTCAGCACTGCTGCATTGCCGGAGAACCTTTAAATCCGGAAGTATTCAAGCAATGGGAACAGTTGACTGGTTTAAAGCTGTATGAAGGCTTTGGACAGAGCGAATCGTCGGTGCTCATCGCCAATTTCTCTCCCTGGATCACTCCCAAACCCGGTTCTACCGGCAAACCCTCTCCCCTATACGATATCGACCTGATTAACAGTGAGGGCAAGCCTTGTGAGGACGGGGAAGAAGGAGAAATTGTCGTCCATCTCAAAGGTCATGATTGGCCTACGGGGCTTTTCACTGGATATTATCTGGACGACGAGATGACCAAAGCCAATCTGGGCGGCGAATGGTACAATACCAAAGATGTGGCCTGGAGGGACAGCAACGGTTATTTCTGGTTTGTGGGCCGCAATGACGATGTCATCAAGTGCTCTGGTTACCGTATCGGCCCATTCGAAGTGGAAAGCGCCCTCACTGAACATCCATCGGTAGTGGAATGCGCAGTCACCGCTGCGCCGGATCCAATCCGCGGGCAAGTAGTCAAGGCAACTGTAGTATTGGCCAAAGGTTATGTCCCCTCTCCCGAATTGACCAAAGAATTGCAGAATTATGTAAAAAAAGTCACTGCGCCTTACAAATATCCCCGTATCATCGAATATGTAGACGAACTTCCTAAGACGTTGGGCGGCAAAATCAAACGGGCAGAAATTCGTCATCGGGATCATCAATAAAATTTTTCCCGCACCAGTATTGGGGCGGGATTTTCTTTGCCGCAAAATAACAGGATCAGCATATAACCTTCGCAGAATATAAAAAGCAAAATCAATATCAACGAGAAAAGACGGTTTCAAATTTGATATTTTCCAAACAAAATACGCGATTTGAACAAACTGAATCGATTTGCTATTTTGCGGTGTTTCATACTGCTATCATGCTATAATAAAACAAAAGCGGGCTGGAATGTCTCGCAAGGAATCGGTCCTTATCAAAAAACCGCCGTATTTTCCATGATGTTCATAACGGAGAATTGGTGGGGAGTAAGCAACCGGAAGGGATAAAAAATCTCCTGGTTGCTTTTTTTATTTCAGCACCTATTTTTTCGAGTATCAAATCCCGAATTCCCTGTGCGGTCGGCGTTGCCATCCGCTGTGAACAGAATCGGGGGGAATTTACAACCTCGACCCTTCTCCTGCTTGATTTTCGACTCACCGGAAAGCCTGAAAAAGTTGTCACAAACTATCACTTTCACCTTCGCAAGCCTGTCCTCAAATCGCTCGAAAAGGGCGATTTTCTTTTCTGTTGCGTGCTTGCTCGCTGTTCTGCTTTTGATGTCACACAGTCGCTCTATGGGAGAGAGGGTTATAATCTTGCGTTAAGGCATAGGGTACAAATTAGCGCCCCCTGTACTCCTGCTTTAAGACCTCTGCCATTTCTTTCGCTGATTCTTGGCAACCGCCTGCAAGCCACATTTTGATAATGGCGTTAAGCCCGTTTCTGAAAAACTCAATATGGTATTTGAGGTTGCTGTCTATATGTTCCTTCTCAACTCGCTTCGTATCGTATATTGAAACAAGGTGCTTATCGTCATAACACAACTTAAAATAAGTCTTATAGAAAAGCTGGTTTTCTTTTATATGTGTAAACATCTTTAATACGCCACTATGTTCGTTGACGTAATCGTAATCGGCAAATAAGTTACTAAAATCTGCTTCAAGTTTTTCTCTTGTCTTATCGGCAAGGTCAAATATATCAATATAATTCGCATAGAAGGTGCTTCGGTTTAATCCCGTGAGTTTTATAATATCCGAAACAGTTATTTCTTTGATCCCACGGGGTTGTAGAAGTTCTAAAAATGCCTTTTCAATTTTATCTTGTGATTCCCTGCGGCGTTTGTTATTCTTTACATTCATACTTTTCTCCATTATTCCAACACTCGTTGCAAAACTGTTGATTGTCTTGCTTGAACAAAAACATTATACTATAATTGTAATAAAAATATAATTGTTGGTTTAATGAAAAAGGGGGGTCAAATGCAAAAGAGTAGTTTGGTTGCATTGATAATGGGAACTGTGAGTGGGGTGCTGTTTGCTCTCGGTATGTGTATGTGTCTTGTGTGGGAGCAGATCGTATGGGGTACGCTTATCGGCTTACTCGGCATCATTATGCTGATTGCTTTGATACCCATGATTAAAGGTATAAAATGAAAGCGTTAAAATTTGCAAGAAATCCTTATACCAGCCTTGTTATTAACTTCGCTTATGCAATAGATAATTGTATGATAGGATTTCTTGCACATTCGTGGTGGTTTATTACAGTAGGTGCTTATTATACTGTTCTTGCTGCAACCCGTTTTTCTGTACTGCAAATCAAACGGAAAGCTAACGGAAATTATGGTACAGAACTTTTTGCAAAGCGGATTACAGGAGTTTTATTGGTTGTGTTATCTTTCTGCATAGTTGGAGTAACTATTTTATCCGCACTAAAAGAACGAGGTACAGCTTTCCACGAAATCGTTATGATCACAATCGCAACCTATACTTTTACCAAAATAACGATAGCGATTGTAGGTACGGTAAAAACAAAACAATCCACTTCACCAGTTCTAAAGACACTTAGAAATATATCATTGGCAGATGCGTGTGTTTTAATCTATACAATGCAACGTTCCATGCTTGTGACTTTTCCCGGTATGAAAGCGGCAGAAATTCAATTATTTAATATTCTGACGGGAACAACGGTATGGATAATTATACTGTTTCTTGGAATGAATCTTATAGGAGGAAAAAGAATAGATATGGCTAAGTCTAAAGTCTAAAATTGTAAAAGTAAACGAAAAAATCGCCGAGACAGTAGCCGGCGGCTACAAGAAAATTGAAAAGGGTGTCGTTAACGGTTACAAAAAAATCGGGCAAGGTGTTGTTGGTGGCTATACAAAAATCGAAGATAAGTTTGTAAACACCTACCTTACCAAAGACGGTGAAACTATTGAAGAAGCAAAAGCAAGACTTAAAAAAGAAAACAAATAAGAATAAGTCGGCAGCGAAAATTGGATCCCCCTACCGCTATTACTTTGCAAAACAATAACCGCACAGTCTTTCGACCATACTATCATTTTGTCATCCTATTCGGGTTTTGTTGTCTCCGTTAAGAGTACCACGATTTTACAAAGGAGTTTTTTTATGAATAGTATCTTTACCCGCCGTTCAATCCGGGAATACGATTCCTGCCCTGTGGAGCAGGAAAAACTGGAACGTATCCTACGTGCCGGAATGCAGGCGCCTTCTGCCATGAACCGGCAGCCTTGGGAATTTTTAGTAGTCAAAAATCCGGAGATGATCCAAAAAATCGCCGCATTGACTCCTTACGGAAAACCTGCCGCCCGAGCGCCGGTGGTATTGGTCCCTCTGGTCAATCTTCAAACCGCCGGGGAGAAAAATCGTTTTTGGGTACAGGATCTGTCAGCCAGCGTACAGAATATCCTGCTGCAAGTTACCGAAGAGGGCCTCGGCGGATGCTGGATGGGCATTTATCCGGATGAGGATCGTACGCAAGCGCTGCATAATACGCTGAATCTACCGGATGGTATTCTTCCCTTTGCAATGATTTCAGTCGGTTACAGCCTGCAAGAGAACCGGTTTGTTGACCGGTTTTCTGCAGAAAAAATTCATTACGAAACCTATTAAACAAAAACTCCAGCTTTCTTTGCGAAAAGGCTGGAGTTTTTTAATCGTCAGGAACGTGTTTTCTCACCCTTTGACTGATTGACCGCCGCTTGCAACGCTTCC
This sequence comes from uncultured bacterium, assembly GCA_934875375.1. Classification (GTDB taxonomy): domain Bacteria; phylum Bacillota; class Clostridia; order Oscillospirales; family Ruminococcaceae; genus UBA3818. The sequence continues at coordinate 39,361 of CAKXHL010000008.1, read as the reverse complement.
CAATAAGAAGAAGCCTGATGGGATATGGTTGCATTTTGGTTCACGTATTCATTTCCTCGTTTTCCCATGGACTTTCTCTCTTCGAGCGGCAACGCGCGCAGCTGTTCCAGCGACTGCATCAGTGACTGGGGATCCTGCGGAGGCGTAATTTTTCCGCAGCCTGCTCTTTCCACTGGATTTTCAGGGATTTCTGCGGCGCAGATTACCGGCACACCGCTGGACATTGCCAACAGGATACGAGTCGTATCCGCACCGTATTGGTGCCATCGGAATGGCGGAATTCCTACATAAAGACAGTCCGCGGTCTGATACAGGTCGATCAACTGCTGGGGATGTACGCCATCCAGAAACAAAACGTTTGATAGCGCCTTTTGTTTTACTTCTCTTTTTAAATTTGGTTTATACATACCATTTCCCGCTAAGATAAACAGTATATCCCGCGGCGCAAGTGCCGCCGCTTCAATCAACAGGTCCAATTCCTGATCTTTTTCCATTTTTCCCCCAGCCAAGCAAATAAAATTTCCTTTTCCCTGATATCGCCGGACAAAGTCAATATGACGCTGCGGCGGCTTATGCTCTTTGAAAAAAGAAGGTGCCAACGCCTGCGGAACCGATGTAAACTTTTGCGAATCAATACCCATCTCTGTCATATGTTCATCCAGCTTCGAATAGACTGACAGAACCAACTGGCTTTTTCGGTATGCCATTTTTTGCATATGGGAAAACAGCCGGATCAAGTAATGGCCGGGGGTATACTCTAATACCTCCTGCAGATGCTCCGGATAAATCCGTCTGACATCAAACAGAAAAGGGATATCCAGTTTTTTGGCGATTTTCGCTGCTCCGTGGCTGCCCAAAAGATGGCGGGAGGAGAGCAAAACCACATCTGGCTTCCAGTCGGAAATAAGTCCCATGCTGCGCTGAAGGCCCTTTTCAAAGGGCAGCGTGCCACGTAAAATTTTTTTCTCTCTGTCAGCCGCCGCCGGCGACTTTATCCACAGAAACGGTACGCCGTCCTGTTCCTCTATTTTGCCTATTTGCGGCTTTTCAGGATTCTTTTGCCGCAAATAGGAATAGTCCGCCGCCGCAATCAGCACTTTTCCACCGCTTTTTTTCCACTCTTTGGCCAAATCATATGCGTGGGTATCTCCTCCCAGAGACACTGTTCCCGCATCGTAATCGATCAATAGGATTTTCATGGCTTTTCCTCCCGATGATTTCCAGCAGCATATCTGCTTTTGTCCAATGCCGGATTTCTATTTCCAACATTTCTTTTTTTAGTTTGGCCCTCTTCGCTTCTCCTATGCAAAATAAAATAGCACTGAAAAGCACCGAAAAAAGCGGAGGCTTCTGCTTCTGCCTCCGCTTTCGTCTTTTATTCTTCTTGCATTTCTACCAATGCCGTTTCTTCTAATCCATATAAAGCGTTTTCCAACGCAGCAGTCACCAATTTTTTAAAGCGGGTGGATGATTGCGTTGCACCGGCTACTGTTTCCATCTCGTCCGGCAGGTACCGTGCATCAATAAAGGACTGAATAATCGCCGGATAAAATTGAGCTGGATACGTACCGGAACCGGCCTGTTCCATCTGATTTTGATAGTCGGCATCTTTGGATTTGTAAGCACCATTTTCGTCTACCGCATCAAAGCTAATCTGTGTAACTGCGTTATTCTGAATCGTCAGGACAACAAATTCTGTCCAGCCCTGCTCCGGTTCTTTCATCTGTGCCCGATACGATCCATCCTCAAAAATAGGCGCAACGGCAGCTGTTTTGTCGCCCTTTTGTGCGTTTGCCAATGCATGAGCGATTAGCTTTTTAAAATTCCGGGAAGAAATAGTCGCACCAGCGACACCATCCATTTCTTCAACAGAACCGGCTTGCTGATAATTTTCCACCAACTTTTGAGAATAGTCTGCCGGATAGGTCTCCGGTAAACCATTTGCCACATTTCCGGCAATCATACTTTGACGGTATTCTTCGTCGGCAGACTTTAAATCTCCCTGCTCGTTTTTGGCGTCAAACACAATAGAGTCCACAGTCCCATCTGCGATGGTGACACGAACAAAATCTTTCCACCCGTTATCGTATTCCGGCATTTCGGCTTCATACACGCCATCTTCATAAAGGGGAAGCGTTATTTCTCCTGTTTGCCCATTCTCGACCCGTTCCATCAAAGCTGCCATGACCTTTTTAAAATTTTCCGAAGAGGTGGTCGCTCCTGCTACTGCATCTACTTTTTGCAGATCGTATTCCACAGCACGAAAGGCCGTCACCAGATCATTGTATACTTTTTCCGGATAAACAGCAGGAAGGCCGTTTGCCGCATTCCCCGCCGCCATGCTATCCCGATACGCTGTATCTTGACTCTTTTTTTCTCCCGCTTCATTTCGGGCATCGTACTCTACGGCTGTAATATATCCGTCGGACACAGTTATTTTTCCATATTCCTGCCATCCGCCCTCATATTGCGGCATTTTTACTTCATAAGAACCATTTGCATACGGTCCCTGCGCCAGGTCTGGTATACTGCTTGTTTCCTCCGAGGAACAGCCTGACAAGCCCAAGCAAACTGCAACTGCCAGCATGACGTCAATCCATCTTTTTTTCATCTGCACTCTCCGTTCATTCGTTTTCTTGTTATTGTTACCTACAGCCGTTTTCTTATTCCAATTTTTCAAACAAGGGCATGTAAAGAAAAACCGCGGAACACACAACGGCATTCCGCGGAGTACAGCATCTTTTAGCGGTCAAATATCTTGCGGATCACTTCGAACTCATCAATTTCCTGCTTTTCTTCTTCATCGCTGATTCCGAGACTCTCCAAAATAGCAGAAGCCGGATCTTTTTCCGCAGGCTTTTCCTCTTGCGCTTTTTCTTGTTGCGGGAAAGATTCTTCCGACTCAAAATTCGTGGCGATAACCGTAACCTGCATTTCGTCGTTAAAGGACGGATCAAGCGCCGCGCCCCAGATAATATTCGCATCCGGATGCGCTACATCCCGTACCATGCTGGAAGCCAAATCCACGTCTTCCAGGCTGATATCCGGAGACGCAATGATGTTGATGATCACGCCTTTTGCACCGTTGATGGAAGTCTCCAAAAGTGGGCTGGAAATCGCAGCAGCAGCAGCATCCGCAGCCTTATCTTTGCCGGAAGCGCGGCCCACTCCCATGTGGGCTTGTCCCGCATCCTTCATAACGGCTGTTACATCCGCAAAGTCCAGGTTAATCAAGCCCGGAATATTGATCAGATCGGAAATACTCTGCACACCGTGGCGCAGTACATCGTCCGCCACCTCAAAGGCGTTGACCAGCGTAATTTTGGTATCCGATAAGTACTTGAGCTTTTCATTAGGAACCACGACTAGAGCGTCTACATGTTCTCGCAGCGCCAAAATTCCCATTTCGGCCTGTTCCATCCGCCTGCGTCCTTCAAAAGCAAAAGGCTTGGTCACAATACCAACGGTAAGAATCCCCATTTCCTTGGCAATCTGCGCTACAATCGGTGCGGCGCCCGTACCAGTGCCACCGCCCATACCAGCCGCAACAAACAGCATATCTGTCCCTTTCAGGGCAGAGGCAATTTCCTCTCGGCTTTCCTCCGCAGCCTTCTGTCCGATTTCCGGATGCCCGCCGGCTCCTTTGCCGCGGGTAGATTTTACACCGATCTGGATTTTTTGTGTTGCATTCGAGGAGGAAAGAACCTGGCTGTCCGTATTCAGCGAAATGAACTCTACGCTTTGCATACCGGAAGCAATCATCCGGTTTACTGCGTTGCCGCCGCCACCGCCAACACCGACCACTTTGATGGCAACGCCTTTATCGACGTAGTTATCAATTTCAAAATTCATGAGCATTTTCATTTCCTCCTAGTTCTCTTTTTATCCCCAAGCAGGAACCCCTCTTAAAAATGTTAGCCCTGCATCGCGCTGTCAATAAAAAATATGTCCTGACTTTCTCATTTTAATGTACCATTTTTTCGCTTCCAGTTCAATAGTGAATCCCCGGATTTCATTGGTTTTTTCGTACTTTTTTACGAGAATTTCCAACAAAATCCGTTCTATTCCGCCGACGGTACAGATCCGCTATCTTCGGGCTGACTGCCGTTGGTGCCACTATCGCTGGTGGAATTGTCATCGCCGGTAGGATCCTCCGTTGTTTGGCTGCTATCGTCCGGCACCATTACACCGCCGGACGGACGGGTCCAAACTTCTCCTTCGTATGAGGCGTCAATGATCCCCCGAAAGCTAGTGAGCAAATCCTGTGTTTGGATCACCTGCAAAATTAATTCCATTTTGTATTCCAGATTACTGTCGGTACCTAATATAATTTCGAAAACATCCTGATAGTACAGCTTCAGATCATACGGATCGGAAAGATCGATAACGTTAAAATAGGAAAAGCCGGTTTTTTCTGCGGCTTCCATAACCAGCCGCATTCGTCTGACGTTTTCAGAGTCTTCTTCAACCAGATAGCTGCCCTGTTCTGGGGTCTCTTCAGAAAATCCCATTACGATTGGCATTTCTTCCGGTAAAACCGGTGTATTGCATTCCAACACCCGACCTTCTTCGCTAATCAACGTATACCCCGCTCCCGCGTCAATGGCACCGATCGGGGTGGCTTCGGTGATTTCCAAAACAATCGTATCCGGCAACTTTCTGCGGATTTTCACTTTGGAAATGTAGCTGTATTCTTCTATTAATTTCTCCTTAATTTGCTGATCTTTGAGGCGAAACATATTTTCCTCCAGCAAAATACCGGAAGAAATGATTAGCGATCGATCGTCATAATGTTCACTTCCAGCCACAGCAATATTTTTGATTTTAAAAAAGACGGTAGTTGTCAAAACAATTGTCGTTGTGACCATAAAAACTAAAATCAGCAGGTACCAGAGAATGTTATTTCCTTTGCGGCGGCGCTTTCGCTGTACCAAAGCGGATCCTTCAGCCTTACCTCCGCGCGGATGAGAACGTACGCGCCCGTGCGTTTCTCCCCGTTTTTTCTTTCCTCTGCTCATTTTTATTCCCGCCTTTTATTTTTTCCAAATCTCAGCGCCCAACGCTGTCAGATTTTCGCAGAAATGTTCGTATCCCCGTTCAATCCATTCAATTCCTTCAATACGGCTGGTTCCCTGGGCTGCCAACGCCGCCAATACCAGACCCGCACCGCCGCGCAGATCCTCTGCACAGACATCTGCCCCATGTAATAGGCCGCAGCCCTCTACCACAGCGATCTTTCCCTCCTGCCGAATGAAAGCGCCCATTCTCTGCAAACACGGGACACTACTATACCGATTTTCAAAAATATTCTCCACAAAAATACTGGTTCCTCTGGCCACTGCAGCCAGCGATAAAAAGAGCGGCAGACCATCCGTCGGAAAACCCGGATATGGCATCGTTCTCACCTGAGGCAATGCTTTGAGGCGGGATGGCGCCTTTAGCCGGCAGCGCTTTTTCTCCCAAGAAACCTCGCCGCCTGTTTTTTGCAGTGCAGCCAGCATAGACATCAAATTTTCCGGTTCTATTCCGGAAACAACGACTTCTCCGCCAGTCATTGCTGCGGCAACCAGATAGGTGGCGGCAGCAATTCGGTCGCCGATAACGACGTGCTCGCATCCATGCAACCTGCTAACCCCTTCGATCTCAACGGTATTTTCCCCTGCACCACGAATTTTCGCACCGCAACGGATCAGAAAATCCGCCAGATCTACAATTTCCGGCTCACACGCACAGTTAATCAGCGTTGTTTTTCCTTTTGCAAGCACTGCCGCCATCATCAAATTCTCAGTAGCGCCTACGCTGGGAAAAGATAAAACAATCCGAGCCCCCTGCAGTCCCCCTGGTGCACAGCACCGAAGATACTGCTCTTCCTCCTGCACAGTGGCTCCCATCTGCCTTAATCCGTCCAAATGCAAATCAATCGGCCGCGGTCCCAGCCGACATCCTCCAGGATATGCAATAATCGCCTGACCGCAACGGGCCAGCAATGGGCCTAAAAAAACAATAGAGGATCTCATTTTTCCTGTCAATGAACCGGAAATTTCCAGATGCGACAGGTCGCTGGAATCCACAAAAATATTTCCCTGCCGCCAATCGGCACGGCAACCTAATGTCCGAAGAATCCGTATCGTCAGCGCCGTATCGGAAAGAGCCGGACAATTATGTATCACACAGCGGTCTGCGGTAAGCACCGTTGCCGCCAGGATTGGTAAAACACTGTTTTTTGCGCCTTGAACATGAATTTCCCCCGTCAAGCGCCGACCGCCCGAAATCTCGTATCTATCCATGAACGCCCTTCCTTTCTGATAAAATGTCCAATGGAACGGTTCATTTCATCATATGCACCCAGGCATTTTCGGTGAAAGGAGGGATAGGACAGCCCTATTTTTCCGAATAAAGTTTTATAATCTGCCGGTAAATCCGGTCATTTGCGTCATTGATGGCAAGGCTAGCTGCATTTTCGCCCAAACGGCGCAGCCTTTCCGGTTCAGCACACAGCTGATCAAATTCGCTGCACAACCGTGCTCCTGTCAAGTCTTTTTCCTCAATGACAACCGCGGCATTTTTTCGCACCAATGTCATTGCATTATGATATTGATGATTCTCCGCTACGTTGGGAGAAGGAATCAGAATCGACGCTTTTCCCGCCGCTTCCAACTCGCTTAGGGTACTGGCACCAGACCGTCCGATGATCAAATCTGCCGCTGCAAAACATTCCGGCATATCATAAATATATTCCCTTATGTCTAAATTTTTATTTGTTTTACTATTTGTAATTCCCTTTTGCCGCAAGAGCTGCGGAAAAAGTTCCACACCATATGCGCCTGTGGCATGGATATGAAAAATATCAGGGTTGTTCTGATTGTGGGCAATCAATTCCGCCATTGCTTCGTTGACTCGCCGCGCGCCTAAACTTCCACCGAAAGACAGCACACAGATTTTTCCTTCCAACCCCATTTTTTTTCGCACCGCTTTTCGGTCAGCCGTAAAAAAAGCTTCCCTCACCGGGTTTCCGGTTACAACATAACTGGCGTTTTGGTTGAGATATTTCTTCGCCTCCGGCACCGCCAGCATCACACAGTCTACATATTTGCTCAGCAGCTTGGTAGTTACACCGGGAAACGCATTCTGCTCGTGGGTTAGAGTAGGGATACCCATTTTCGCTGCCTGTCGCACCAGGGGGCCGCTGACATAACCGCCGGTACCCATTACCACATCCGGGAGAAACTCCCGCAGAATCTGGCGGGAACGCCGCCCCGATGTGGTGAGATAAACCAACGCCATCATATTGTTTTTGAAATTATGCCAGCTGAACTGCCGCTGAAAGCCTTTTACTTTAATGGGAGCAAAATCAAATCCGGCTTTGGGTACCAGTCCGGCTTCCATTCCCAAGGGACTTCCGGCAAACAAGATCTGTGTGTCTGGCTGCTGCTTTTTCAAATAGCCAGCCACAGCCAAAGCCGGGTTAATATGCCCCCCTGTTCCGCCGCAGACAAACAAAACCCGCATACAAAATCATCCTTCCTATTGTTTTTCCAGCGCCGCACGCCTGGAAACAGATAAAATAACCCCCATCTGCGCTAACAGCATCATCAGCGCGGTACCACCATATGAGAAAAACGGCAAACTGATACCGGTGTTTGGGATGGTATTTGTGACAACGGCGATATTCAAAAGTGCCTGCAGACCAACCTGGGTTGTCAATCCTACTGACAACATCGCACCAAATTTATCCTGCGCCCGAATGGCAATCACATATCCGCGCCACACCAAAAGCGCGAATAAAATCACAATAATAGACGCCCCTACCAGCCCCAATTCTTCACAGACAATGGAAAAGACAAAGTCGTTCTGCGGCTCAGGGATATAGAGGTATTTTTGTCTGGAGTTGCCAAGTCCCAGCCCCATTACGCCGCCGGATCCAATGGCCAATAGCGATTGAATGGTTTGAAACCCCAGGCCCTGTGGATCGGCGAAAGGATCCAGCCAATACTCCAAACGGGACTGGGCATACTGAATCACGCCAGGTATCATGACCACTACCACAACGCCCGCGGCTAATGCGGCCACTCCCAAAACAAACCACTTCAGATCAACGCCGCCCACAAACATCATGACAATGCCGATGGTCAGGATCAGGATGGTACCGGACAGATGAGGTTCTAATACCATCAATCCGGAGATCACGCCCAGAACGATCAAAAAAGGAAGTATTCCGTAACGGAAAGTCTTCATTTTTTCTCCGTATATGGTAATCATTTTGGCGAATAGGATAACGACTGCGAATTTGGCGATTTCCGATGGCTGGAATGTGGTTAAATTTCCAATGGGAATCCATCGGTGCACACCTGCAATCTTGGGCATAAACAGCACCACGATCAACAACACAATCGCAACGCCCATTACAGGGGTGGCCAGTTTCTGCCAATAGCGATAGTCAAAATTAGATGCTACAATCATAGCGACAACTCCGGCCAAAGCAAAAATCATCTGTTTTTTGATGTAATAAAAGCTGTCATTATCATGGTAATAAGCATAAGCGTAGCTGGCGGAGAAAAGCATAATCAGGCCAAACGTCAGCAGAAGAAGAACCAGCACCAAAAAGGTAACATCCATGTTTCCTCTGCCCGTCGGATGCGGCTTTTTTCTTTGCGCGTTCTGTTTTTGCACCATCCAAGCTTCCCTCTTTCCAGATAAAAATTCCCTTATAAAGACACAACCCACCAAATAGCCAATGCGCATCCGGCGGCAGTAACCAAAGAAAATACACTCACAATTTTCACTTCGCCCCATCCGCTCATCTCAAAATGATGGTGAATCGGGCTCATTTTAAAAATCCGTTTGCCAGTCAATTTGAAAGAAGCGACCTGCAACATCACCGAAAGAGTTTCGATCAGATAAATAATTCCGATCATGGCAATCAAAAACGGCAGCCCCAGGCCAAATCCCATAGCAACTACCAATCCGCCTAAAAACATAGATCCCGTATCGCCCATAAACACCTTTGCCGGATGGAAATTCCAAACCAGAAAACCCAGCATCGCACCGGCGACAGCCACCGCAAGAAGCTGCATTTCATAGACGGATAACAATGCCGCAATGATCATAAATCCCAAAGAGGCAATAAAAGTCACTGATCCGGCCAATCCATCAATGCCATCAGTCAAATTCACTGCGTTGACCGTTCCAACAATCAGGATAAACAATGCAACCGGATAATAGAACAAGCCCAAATCCAAACTGCCGATAAACGGAATTCTCAGTACAGTGGAAGTATCCCCCGCCAGATAAAGAATAATCAGATAAATCGCTGCAATCAAAATCTGCATCACCATTTTTTGGCCGGCAGTAAGCCCTAAATTACGCTTTTTGACTACTTTGATATAATCGTCTACAAATCCCAGAAAGGCAAATGCCAGTGCCATAACTACTCCAGCGAACAGCCGAGTGCCAAAAACCGGGGAAATTTCATTTTCTCCCCCGCCGGCACTCATATAGACAAGATACCCCACGGTAACTGCCACCAGCACTCCTGCAATAAACAAAAATCCGCCCATGGTGGGAGTTCCTTGTTTATTTTTATGCCATATCGGTCCAATATCCAAGATGGTTTGGCCGTATTTGACTTTCCGCAATAGTGGGATCAGCCAAAATCCCATCAAAGCGGTAACGCCAAATGCCAATAATGCTGTCATTAGAATGATAAACGTCCTCATAATACGCCCCTATCCGCCGCTCCACCGCAGCATGTTGTCGTTAACTTCGGGTACAAGCTTATCCCCTAGGGCTGCTTGTAAATCGCTTCTATCAGGGTTTCCAGTGCCATTCCGTGGCTGCCCTTCACCCAAAGGATATCTCCTTTTTGTATTTGAGAAATCACGTAGTCGGTCAGCGCCTGTTTTTCTGGAAACCAGGCTGTATCCGGCACACCTGCATTTTTTGCCTCTTCTATCATCAGCTGCGCCATTTCTCCATAAGCGTAAACCGCATCCAGGTGCATGCGTCCCGCCAGCTGTCCGGTCATCCGGTGTGCTTGCTCAGAAAGATACCCCAGTTCCAGCATGTCGGCCAATACGGCAATTCGCCGTCCGGCGCACGGCATTCCTGCCAATGTGGTCAACGCCGCTTTCATGGATTCCGGACCTGCATTGTAACAGTCTTCTACCACAGTAAACCCATGAAAAGGCGTGATTTTCTGCCGCCATCCAGTTACCTGGTATTTATCCAGTGCCGCGGCAGCCTCTTTGGGTTCCATTCCCAAGCAGACGCCCACTCCAAAGGCCGCCAGTGCGTTGAGCACATTATGCTGCCCCATACAGGGAATATGCGCCGGATATTTCTCTCCCTGATAGCAAATTGTAAAGGTCGTGCTTCCCATCAGGACAATCAGATCTTTTGCTGTAATTTGACAGTCCTTATTTTCGATGCCGTAAAATATTACTTTGAGAGCCGGATTTTCGTATCCCCACAACAAAGGATCATCCCCATTGAGCAGCAGCGGCGCACCTTCCCGCAAGCCCTGAACAATCTCCAACTTGGCGCGGCGGATATTCTGCTGACTACCTAGTCGTTCCATATGAGAGACGCCAATATTGGTGATAACGCCAATCTGAGGCAGCAGCGTAGTAGCCAGTTCTTCAATTTCTCCCAATGCGGTCATACCCATCTCGATCACCGCCGCCTGGTGCGCCGGCGTCAGCTCCAGCAGGGTTTGAGGCATGCCGATATTGTTGTTGAGATTGTCTTTTGTAGTCAAGGTCGTATATCTTTGCCGAACCACCGCCGCAATCATTTCCCGTGTAGTGGTTTTTCCCACACTGCCAGTAATGCCAACTGTCACTGGGTCAATTTTAATCCGGTGCAGCCTGGCCAGTGCCCGCAACGCCCGCTCGGTATTGCCCACATACAGTGTTTTCTCCTCAGGCTCCGCACCTTTTTTGTGTGCCACCGCCGCTACGGCACCTTTTTCCAGCGCCTCTGTGATAAAACAATGTCCGTCAAAAAATTCCCCTTCCAATGCGATAAACAAACAACCCGGCGTAATTTTTCTGGAATCGGTCACAATTTCGCTTACGGTGCCAAACAATTTTTTATCCGCGCAGACCCATTCACTGATCTCGCTCAAGGAATAACCGCTCAACCAAACTCCCTCATTTCCTGTTTTCTTGCAGCTCAGTTAAAAGCCGCGCCACAACTTCCTTTTCATCGAAATGAATAGTGCCGTAACCAAGCACCTGGTAATCCTCATGTCCTTTGCCTGCCAGCACCAGCACATCTCCAGGCTGCGCGTGGGACAGCCCCCATTCGATGGCCGTATAACGGTCTGGGATCACCTCATAAGGCACAGACGCTCCTGCTAAACCGGGCAATGCCTGCTTAATAATCTGAATGGGGTCTTCCCGGCGAGGATTATCTGAAGTCAGGATGATATAATCCGCATACTTTGCCACTGCTTCGGCCATGTGAATGCGCTTGGACGGATCCCTCTCTCCGGGACATCCAAACAACACCATCAATCGGTTTTTGACAAATGGCTTTAAAGCGGGCAGCACCTTTTCCAACCCGTCCGGTGTATGGGCATAATCCCGAATCACCGTGAAATCCGTGTCGGTGTGGAGCACTTCTGTCCGGCCCGGTATCCCAGGACAGCTGGATAACCCATCGCAGACCTGCTGCATATCCAATCCCAGCATCAGTGTTGTTACCCCAGCCGCCATTGCATTGGCCACTGAAAATTCGCCTGGCATGGAAAAGCTCACCCGGCCGATTTGCGCGTTACCCACAATGGTAAAACGGTTTCGGTCCACCGTAGGGCGTATGTCTTTTGCGGTAAAATCAGCTGTATCCGTATGAATGGAAAAGGTTATTGCAGGGCATGGGATTTCCTGCGTTAATCTGCGTCCATATTCGTCATCTATGTTGATTACCGCGGCATCTGAAAGATCAAACAGCTTTTTCTTCGCCTGATAATAATTCTCCATGGTTCCGTGATAATCCAGATGGTCCTGCGTCAAGTTAGTGAATACGCCAACTGCAAACCGGCAGCCGGCCAGCCGCTTTTGATCCAGCGCATGGGATGAAGTTTCCATTACCACATACTCGCATCCGGCCTGGGCCATGCGCATGAACAGCACATGCAGCTCCCCGGGATCCGGCGTTGTGTTTTTCGCTGGCAGAACCATATCTCCAATCTCATTGTGAATGGTTCCGATCAGTCCCACTTTTTTTCCGGCCGATTCCAGTATATGCTTAATCAAATAAGTACAGGTCGTTTTTCCATTGGTACCGGTAATCCCGATCAGCTTCATTTTTTGGGCAGGATTCCCATAAAAATTGCTGCACAAAATACCATATGCTTCCCGGCTGTCCTCTACCAAAAGTTGCTGATCCAGCCCTAGATCCCTTTCGCATACCACCGCAGCGGCGCCTTCTTTTAATACCTGCTCGGCCGCCGAATGCCCATCAAAACGGGCTCCGGCGATACAAACAAACAGGCAGCCTGGCGTAATTTGCCTCGAATCGCTGGTCACCCGGCTAATTTCCAAATTTTCTGTTATGCCCGTAAACGGGACATTTTTCATCAGGTCAAAAAGCTTCAAACTGTTTACCCCCTTTATGTGATGGGGAATGCTTCTTTTTCTATCCGCATTCTGCCGCACATGCTATTGTATCATATCTGCTCTCCGAAGTATGGCAGAACCGGTCGCATTTTAAGAGCTTTCGCTGGCGGCCGTATCTCCTACCTGCTGAACGGTTACCGTGACCACCGTTCCTGGCTGCACCTTTTCATCCGGCAGGGGCGACTGGCTCACCACCTGAGTCTGCACATTATCCGGGAATTCTCCTTCAATCTTGATATTCAGCCCTGCATTTAAAATGGCCGTGTTTGCTTGTTTTCCCGTCTTGCCCAACACATTGGGAACCGATACATTTTCCGCCAGTTCCGTTTCGTCTGTGTATAAAATCACTGTGCCGCCGTAGGGAATTTCGTATCCGTACTGAGGCACCTGTTTCAGCACAGAATCGCCATCGCCTACAATACGGGCTTTGAGTCCCAAATCAATCAGCTGCGACTGAGCCTCTTCCAACATGACATCGGTCAGGTAAGGAACCTCCACACTGGTATCCTTATCCACATCCACCTGTGGTTCCATTCCCAGATAGGGCAGAATATCCGCCAACATATTTTTTACAATCGGCGCGGCGATGGTGGAGCCATACGGGTCATCCAGCTTCGGTTCATCCAACATGACCAGAACCGCAATCTGCGGATCATCTGCCGGCGCAAACCCTACAAAGGACAGGATTTTCCAGTCACTGTCATTCGCACCCAGCTTTTCAGACGTTCCGGTTTTGCCGCCGATACGGAATCCCGGCAGTTGGGCTTTGCGTCCGGACCCTTCGGATACAACACTCTCGCAGAGTGCCGCCACTGTGGCGCTGGTCTCATTGGAGATAACCTGGCGCTTTACCACCGGTGTTGTTTCGGACACAACGTTCTTTTCTTCATCCACTACCTGCTTCACCACATAAGGCTGCATCAATTCCCCACCGTTGACAGCCGCGGAAACCGCAGTGATCAGCTGCAGAGTTGTAACCTTGAATGTTTGGCCGAAAGAGCTACTGGATAACTCCGTAATGCCGAAATCCTCCGCGGTATGGTAGATACTGCCCGCTTCACCAGGCAAATCTATACCAGTCGTCTGAGTCAGCCCAAACGCCTGGAAATATTCTCGGAATTTTTCTTTACCTAACGCCTGGCCATAAGAAATGAATGCCGGGTTGCAGGAATTTTGCAGGGTCTGGGCAAAGTTCTGAGTACCGTGCCCTGCCAGTTTCCAGCAATGATAGGTTACGCCGCCAGATTCATACGTACCAGTACAAGTAAAAGAATGATTTAAACTGATCACTTTTTCCTCCAGCACAGAGGATGCAGTAATGATTTTAAACACCGATCCCGGCTCATATGGATCAGAAATTGCCTTGTTCCGCCACTGTTCATACTGAGCCTCCAGCAGAGCCTTCTGCCGGGCATCTTCATCCGTGATGGCGTCCAGCTGTGCCTGCACGTTTTTGTCATAAATGGTATTGGGCGAGTTGGGATCAAAGTCCGGCTTGGTACTCATAGCCAGAATTTCTCCGGTTTTTACATCCATCACAACAGCACAGGCCTTGTTTTGCACCTCGTGTTCAATCACCGCCTGCTCCAAATGCTTGTCGACAAAGTGTTGGATGTTGACGTCAATGGTCAGTACCAAATCGTTTCCATTTTGCGCCTCATACATTTTTTCATATTTAAAAGGCATATCGGTTCCCCAGGCATTTTTTGCGGATACGATCTGGCCATTGGTCCCACTTAAAACGCTGTCATAGTAAGCCTCAATCCCGTAAGCGCCCTGATTTTCGCTTCCGGTAAAGCCCAGGACAGTTGACGCCAGCGTTCCATAGGGATAATATCGTTTATAGTCCTCTTCCAACCCCACACAGGTAATGCCGTTTTCCATTACAAACTGGGTTACTTCATCCGCTAAGGGGCGTTCGATTTTCTTTTTGATAATCTCGTAATATGTATTGCGTTTGGATTTTTCCAGTACAAACTCCTCGGAAACATCCAAAATCTCCGACAGTCCTTTGGCAATAAGCGAACGCTCCTCCTCCGAGTCGATATCTACCGGAGAAAGATAGACTGTCCAGACTGTTCCGCTCCTGGCGAGAATTTCTCCATTGCGGTCATAGATTGTGCCGCGCTGGGCACTGAGACTCGTTACCCTCATTTGCTGGCGCGCTGCCCGTTTTTGCAAGTCTTCCGCCTGCACCACCTGAAGCTGAAACAGCCTGCCGATGATGATGGAAGACCCTAATACCGATATTGCCAGAATCAAAGCAATGATCCGTTTTTTCATTTGTACCGTTGTGCTTGGAAAAGCCATTGCATATCCTCCATTTCGGCCGACAGCATTCGATCTCTGACCCCATTTTTAGAAACAAAAGGAGTCAAGAAATTTCTTCTCAACTCCCCCGCTGTCACACTAGGAGCCGACGGCGCACCTTGGTGTTTTTCCGCCAAGGTAACGCATATCCCCCCTACTGTCTTCCTCTTTATATATGATATTGCTTAAAATTTCAGATATTCCTGAATTTTTGTGATAACCTGTCCAATGATGGCGAAGATACCCGTCCCGCCGCTGTTTCTGGCAGTAACAACATCTTGCGAAGACAAGTTTACGTACGCAACCTGATAATTTTCCAGCTTACTAAGCCCTAACTCATTGACTGCCGTTTCCGCAATGGCTTCATTTGACATTTTTGCATCCAGTTCCCGGTTCAACCGCGCATTTTCATTCTCCAGCTGTTCCAGTTCTGCAGTCGCCGAAGTAATTTCAGCGCTGACCTCGGCAATCATTGCGTTGTTATACAAAAGCAGAGCCGTAACCGAAACCACAATCATGGCCACCATTACAAGAGTGATTGGCCGCACGCCATACACGGATTTTACTGGTTGCGCTCGTTTGACAACTCGTACTTTCGGCTGTTCAACAACCTTCGGTTCATAACGAGACAGGTCATAGGCCCGGCTACCTGAGGCCATTTTTCTCACCCTTTCTGCTTCCTTTGATTATTTTTCCTGATTTTTCTCGACGATGCGCAGCTTTGCGCTGCGGCTTCTGCGATTTTCCGCCAATTCTTTTTCTGTCGGCGTAATCGGTTTTCGGCTGACCAGTGTTCCCCTGGGCTTTTTCCCGCAAATACATACTGGAAAATCCGGCGGACAAGTACAACCCTTTGCAAAATCCGCAAATTTTTGTTTGACCATCCGGTCCTCCAGAGAATGGAAGGTAATGATGGCAAATCTGCCTCCCGGATTCAAAAAATCAAACGCCTGATCTAAAACCTGAGACAAGGCATCTAACTCGCCATTGACGGCAATACGAATGGCCTGAAAGGTTTTTTTCGCGGGATTTTTTTCCCGCCTAGCAGAATAGGGCATCGATTCCCGTATGATTTCTGCCAATTGTCCGGTGGTCGTTATGGGCGCTTTGGCTCTCGCTTTTTCTATATTTTTCGCGATGCTCCAAGCATACTTTTCCTCACCGAATTCCCGAATGATGCGGGATAAATCCTCGGTCGAATAAGTATTGACCAGATCTTGGGCACTCGGCCCGGTCTTACTCATACGCATATCCAACGGCGCATCCTGATGATAGGAGAATCCCCGTTCTGCCGTATCCAGCTGATAAGAGGAAACGCCAAGATCCAGTAAAATGCCGTCTACACCGGTAATCCCCCGCTCCTTTAGCGTACAGCACAGATCTCTGAAATCTGCCTGTATTACCGTAGCCTGCGCATAAGGCGCCAGCCTTTGTTCTGCAATGTTCACTGCGTCCGGGTCCTTGTCCAGCGCAAACAACTTTCCATCGGTCAATCGTTTTGCGATTTGACAGGAATGTCCAGCCCCTCCTGCTGTCCCGTCCACATAAATACCGTCCGGCCGAATGGCAAGTCCCGCAATGCATTCTTCCAGCATCACGGAATAATGGGAAAACTCCATCGCTCCGCTCCTTTCGGCATATCTGTGACTAAAATCCCAGTTCTTCCATCGCTTGTTCGATGGTCTCGGCGGTCAGTTCCTGACAATTCTGGTTCCATCTCTCCTTATCCCAGATTTCTGCCCGGCTGGATGCGCCGATGATCATGATTTCTTTTTCCAGGCCCGCATGCTCCCGCAATTTTGCCGGAATTACAATACGCCCTTGTTTGTCCACTTCCACGTCCGCTGCTCCGGCAAAGAAATACCGCTGCAATGTCCGCGATTTGGAAAGAGGAAGCTCTTTTATTTTTCTCTCCAGGTTTCCCCATTCTTCCATAGAGTATACAAACAAACAGCCGTCCAGGCCTTTCGACAGGATAAAGTGGTCACCCAAGTCGGTTAAAAGCTTGGCAGGAAAATTGACGCGTCCTTTTTGATCGAGCGTATGCGCATACTCACCAATCAGCATTTTCCCACCGCCCTCTCTTTTTATCACTTTTCAACCACTTCACACCACTTTACACCACTGTGGTTCCATTATAACCAGTTCTTTTGAAAAAAGCAATGTTACCATTCAAAAAAAAATAGGATTTTTTTCGTTTTTTTTCGCCGAATCTTCTATTATCTCTTCTTTTTCTCTGATTTCTTTTCTTTACGGGAAAAGATTGGAAAATACTTCATCCATTTTTCCCGGCATCCTTGACTTTTTCTGTATTTCAGCATAAAATGGCACCAGCAGACGTAAACCAAGGGGGCATCTCATTGAAACAGCAAGCACAAGAAATTTTTAAACATCTTGCGCCTATGATCGGCAATACTCCTTTACTGGAGATCTGTTGTACCTACCAGGGTCGATGTCTGCGCATCTTTGCCAAAGCAGAAGCTTATAATCTCACCGGCAGCATAAAAGACCGGGTTGCTTATTATATTTTGAAAAAAGCTTATGAAACCGGCGCTATCGAGCCGGGGATGACCATTGCCGAAGCAACCAGCGGCAACACCGGCATTTCCTTTGCCGCGGTAGGTGCCGCGCTGGGGCATCCGGTAGTCATCTATATGCCCGATTGGATGAGCCGCGAGCGGATTGCCATGATGAAAGGTTATGGCGCTACGGTTCGCCTGGTTTCCAAAGAGGAAGGCGGCTTCCTCGGATCAATCCGCATGACCGAGGAGTTAGCCCAAAAAGGCGGTGTTTTCCTGCCGCGTCAGTTTTCCAATCCGGATAACAGCGCCGCCCATTACGAAACTACCGGCGCAGAGATTCTTCGCCAACTGAATGATTTGGGACTTCGTCCGGACGGATTGGTAGCTGGCGTTGGTACCGGCGGTACCGTCATGGGCATTGCCCGGCGACTAAAAGAAGCCGTTCCTGCCTGCCGCGCCTTTGCAATGGAACCGCTCAATTCTCCAACCCTTTCCACAGGGTATAAGGTCGGCAAACATCGAATCCAAGGGATTTCTGATGACTTCATTCCTGATTTGCTGCAATTATCCGAGTTAGACGGCGTTATTTCGGTAGATGACGGTGACGCCATTATTGCGGCACAAATGCTGTCCCGCCAGTTGGGGATCGGCGTGGGTATTTCCTCCGGCGCTAACCTGATCGGCGCCATAATGGCTGCGGAACGGTTGGACGGTTCCCCTGTTGTCGTGACCGTTTTTTCCGATGACAACAAAAAATACCTGTCTACGGACTACGCTGAAAATGAACCGATGAAGGACAGCTATTATACCAAAGATTTGGTTCTTAACAGTGTAATCGCCCATCGATAAATCAAAAACACATCTGCGTCTGCTATAAATTTCAAAAAATAAAAGGGAAGGCTTACGGGATATTGTAAGCCTTCCCTTTTTCATTACATCATACCTGCACTTTATTTCATTTTCGGTTTTTATGATCCTCCAGCGCCCGCCGAAACTGGGTTTCATACAGCTCCCGGTATACGCCGTTTTCTTCCACTAGTTCCTGATGGGTTCCCCGCTGCACAATTTGTCCTTGGTCAACCACCAGAATCTCATCCGCCGCCATGATAGTGGACAAACGATGGGCGATAACCAGGCTGGTACGGCCTTTGAGCAGAGGGTCAATGGCATCCTGAATGACACTTTCCGAAATGGAGTCCAGCGCAGAAGTCGCTTCATCCAGGATCAGCAAGCGTGGGTTTTTCAAAATTACCCGCGCAATCGAAACCCTCTGCTTTTCGCCGCCAGAAAGCTTAATACCCCGATTGCCCACCATCGTATCATACCCCTGCGGCAGCCCCGCAATAAAATGATGGATATTGGCCTGACGGCACGCTTCGATCAGCTGTTCTTCACTGGCCTGTGCGTTGGCATACAATAGGTTTTCCCGGATGGTACCGTTAAACAGGTAGGTATCTTGTGTCACCACACCAATATTTTTGCGCAGCGTCTCCAGATTAATGTTGCGTATATCCTGTCCATCCAGTGTGATGCTTCCTTCCGTCACATCATATAGCCGCGGAATCAAATGGATCATCGTCGATTTTCCCGCACCAGAAGGTCCGACAATCGCCACCGAATGGCCTGCTTCGATGCAAAAATTCAAGTCCCGCAGAACTGGCTGCTCCGGATCATAGAAAAATCCCACGTGACAGAATTCCAAATCCCCTCTGACCGATTCCGGTATTATTGCATGAGGCCGGTTTTCCACTTCCACCGGCATATCAAAATAATCGAAAATACGAGTAAAAAGAGCCATGGAACGAATGACATCTACCTGGATATTCAAAAGAGAGTTGACTGGCTGGTACATTCGACTGAGCAAAGATACCATAACCGTAATATCGCCAACAGTCAAGCTGGTATTTCCCATCCGAATGATGAGCAGACCTCCCACCAAATAAATTAACATCGGTCCCATGCTGGTAAAAGTATTCATCGCCACTCGGAACCAGCGGCCCGCCATGCTCTCTCTGATGTTAAGACGAGTCATCTCCCCATTGATTTTTTGATATTTTTCATACTCCATCTTTTCATTGGTAAATAATTTTACCAACATCTGTCCGCTAACGCTCAGCGTCTCGTTCAGAACCTGATTGATCTCATCGTTTTTTTCCTGCGATTTCAGTGCAAGGCTCCAACGGGTTTTTCCTACTCTCTTTGTCGGCAGTACGAACAACGGGACGATAATAATCCCCACCGTTGCCAGAATCCAGTTTTTTTGGTACATTGCCACTACCGAAGTAGCCAGCACTGCAATATTGCTTAAAATGCTGGTAAGGGTATTGGAAATTACGCTTTGCACGCCGGAAATATCACTGGTCATACGGGTGATAACATCCCCCTGCCTACTGCTGGTAAAAAAACGGTGGGACATTTTCTGCAAATGAGCATACATTTGATTGCGCATGTCATAGGTAATGTGCTGTGCCACCCAAGTATTCAGATAGCTTTCCAATACGCCAATCAGATTAGAAATTACCAGCACAGCAAACGAAAGGCCAATCAAGCGCAACAACATGCTGAAATTTTTACCAATCAGCCCCTCATCAATAATCTTTCCAGTGAGAATGGACGGCAAAAGCCCAAAAACTGACGACAGGATAATCGCCGCCAAAACCAGCAGCAATTGGGGCCAGTAAGGCAACAGATAAGAGAAAATCCGTTTAAGCAAGGCTTTTGTAATCCGCGGACGGTTTTTCTTTTCTTCTTCCGTTAAAAATCGGTTTGGTCCTCGCATTCCTCCCGGACCTCCTGGCGGCATACGCATCCCTCCTTTTCCTGTTCTTCTTCCAGACAGTCAATTAACTTCTGACAAATCCGATTCAATTCCCGTGTCTCCTGCGGTGTCAGACACTGCAAAAGAGCATTTTGATATGGCAAACGGGTTTGATTGTGCCGCTGAATCTGCTGGCGCCCCTGTTCTGTCAGCCAAATATGGGAAATCCGGGCATCTTTTTCATCGCGCCTTCTGAGAATATCTCCCTGAGATTCCAGCCGGGAAAGCATTTCGCTCAGAGACGATGGACGAATATCCAGCAATTCGGTCAACTCCCGAGCACTGGTCCCTTCATACCGGGCAATTGCTTCCATCAGTCGTCCATATCCGTGAAAATGGCGCGGTCCATGATGGTGTGAACGACCCCGGCGCAAGGCTCGCATCAACCGAAACAGACATTCCAGTGGTTGCTCTTGTAAATCCATTTTTGCACCCCTTTCAAATAATTCGGTACCTAATTATTTGTGTCACTTATATAATACTTTGGTACCGAACTATTGTCAAGTGTTTTGGCTGCACATATAAAAAAGTGCAGACTGCGGTACACGCAGTCTGCACTGTCTGCTCATTTAAGCATAAAGGGGGAATTTTATAAAAATCCAACCCTTTTCCTCTATTTTTGCAGGTTTCTGCCAGATGACTTAAGCGCCTGGCGAGTAGAACGTACATCTCCCAAAGCTTTGGACAGAGTCTCTTCCGTACTTTTGAGCATTGTTTCTGCAAACTCTTGAGAAGCCTGTCTCATTTCACGGGACTTCATCTGTGCCTGGGTCAAGATTTCCGTCGCACGGGCCTGAGCCTGCTTGGTGATTTTCTCTTGCTCCACCAGTGCTTTGGCATGTTCCTCTGCCTTGCGGACAATATCCTCTGCCTCTTTTTTCGCCACACTGATGATATCCGCCCGGTCAGCAACAATTTGTTTGGCCTGCTTAATTTCCGCAGGCATGTTCAAACGAATATCGTCAATCAAGTCTCGCACCTTTTCTGCATCGACAACACAGCGACCGCCAGTCAACGGCAGATTCCACGCGCGATCCAACATTTCGTCCATTGCATCCAAAATATCATCGATATTCATCGTATAAGCCCTCCCTGAAACTACGATTTTTTACAACAAAGCCAGCTTGTACCAGCCAAAACAATGTGAATTATTCTTTTTTACACAGCCGGCTGGCGACTCGATCCACAATTTGCGGTGGCAGAAAATCGGAAATGTCTCCGCCAAACTGGGCAATCTGCTTGACCAAGCTGGAACTCAAATACATATTTTGCGAGGCCGTAGTCAGAAACACCGTATCCGACGTGGGATTGAGTTTTTTATTGGCTAACGCCATCTGAAATTCATATTCAAAGTCTGATACCGCCCGCAGGCCTTTGACAATCGCTACTGCTCCTACGTCCCGGACATAATCGGCCAACAAGCCGGAAAAGGTATCCACTTCCACGTTGGGCAAACTGTTCCCAATAACCTCCCGAA
The DNA here is from genome assembly GCA_934875375.1 of uncultured bacterium. Lineage (GTDB taxonomy): Bacteria > Bacillota > Clostridia > Oscillospirales > Ruminococcaceae > UBA3818. The sequence goes on along the minus strand of CAKXHL010000008.1, from coordinate 17,614 downwards.
TCATCTGTGCCCGTTCTTCCGGCGTAAAATTCGGTTTTTTCGCGGCGTTGATTACCACCAAAACAATTACTCTGTCAAACAATTTTGAAGCCCGTGTCACGATATCCAGATGTCCCTTGGTCACTGGATCAAAACTGCCAGGACAAACCGCAATCCTCATCTGCTGCTACTCCTCTTCTGGGATCCGATAGGTATGGATCATCGCTTTGCCATACCGGCGGGTCTTAATTAACCGAAAATTTCCCACTTCCTGCGGCATTTCTTCATGCCGGTCAGTCTCGCACAGGATCACTCCGCCAGGAGCCATCTGCTGGGCTACCAATGGGAGCGCAGCCTGAGCCAATCCTTGATTATAAGGCGGGTCAATAAAAGCAACGTCATATTCTCCGCCGCCGATTTTTAAAAAACGAAGGGCATCCATAGCGAACACCTTGCATTGTTCTGTAAAACCGCATGCCGCAATGTTGGCACGCAGTGCTTCCAGCGAAGGCCGACCACTTTCCACAAAGGTTACCGATTTGGCGCCGCGGCTGATCGCCTCCAGCCCCATCTGACCGGTACCGGCAAACAAATCCAACATTCGTGCGCCTTCCACCTCGAAATGAATGGCGGAAAATACGGCCTCTTTGGTCACTTCCGCTGTGGGGCGGACATCTGTCCCTTCCGGAGCTGTCAGCCTGCGTCCGCGGGCGGAACCGGTAATGATCCTCATTTTTCTCCTCCATTATGCGCCGTTTCGATCAGAATCTTCCTATTTCTCCATGATCTACATACGGTTATTATGGGGCAAAATCCATCGGATGTCAATATCCAAAGCCCTGTTATTCTTCATCGGCGTGCAGCCAATCATACAGACGCTGAGCACAGGCAGATGTCATTCCCTTAACCGCTGCCAATTCCTCCACCGTTGCCTCCCGCATCGCTTTTTGCGTTTTAAACGCCGTAAACAACGCTTTCGCTCTCGCCGGTCCGATCCCTTCCACTGAGGTCATAGCCAATTCCATCCCACTTTTTCGATGACTTTTGCGGGAAAAATCAATGGTGTAGCGATGTACTTCATCCTGAATTCGGGTAATCAGCGAAAACGCGTTTTTATTGGCGTTGATCGCGATTTCACCGCCGTCTTTGGCAATGGCACGGGTCCGGTGCCGGTCATCCTTTACCATTCCGAACACCGGTACGGTGATGCCCAATTCCTCCAGCAGCGGCTGAATCGCCGCTACATGGCCCTTGCCGCCATCCAGAAGAATCAGATCCGGCAGACGGCCAAATCCTTCGCCGGAAGATTTTTCCTCTTTATATCGGGCAAATCGTCGGGAAAGCATTTCCCGCATACTGGCATAATCGTCTGGAGTCAGCTGGGTTTTCATCTTGAATTTGCGGTAATATTTTTTTTGAGGGCGTCCGCCTTCAAACACCACCATACCGCCAACAATGGTGCCGGCGCCAATATTGGAAATATCGTACGCTTCAATGTATGCCGGTGGCGCTCCAAGGCCTAATAACCGGGCTAGTTCATCCAATGCGGAAAGTTCCCGTCCAGTGCGGGATACTTCGTGGGAAAGGCGTTGGGAAGCATTATTGCGGGCCATCTCCACCAGTTTTGCCTGCTCACCCCGCTGCGGCACTGTAATGGTAATTTTGTGCCCCATTTTTTGTGAAAAATACGCCTCGGTCAGTTCCCGATCTTCAAAATCCCCGTCTACCTCTATCACACGCGGGATATCCTCACGATAGTACCCCAGTAAAAACTCCCGGCGAAAAGCAGATAGATCGCCACTTTCATAAAATACAAAATCTTTTTTATCTACCAACCGGTGGTTCCGGAACAGCAAAACGACCGCTGCAGTGGCGGAATCGCTCTGGGTAAAAGCCACAATGTCCGCGTCCGCCGCTTTGGAGCTGACCACCTTCTGCCGATCTGTAATGCGCTCAATCGCTTGAATCCTGTCCCGATACTGCGCTGCCTTTTCAAAGTCCAAATTTTCACTGGCACGCAGCATCTGTTCTTTCAGTCTTTCCAGCGCACGAGCTGAGCCACCTCGGATGAAATCCAATGCTTCTTCCAGGCGGGCAGCATATTCCGCCTCATCAATCCTGCCTCGACAAAGGCCGACACATTGTTTGATATGGAAATTCAGGCAGGGCCGTCCTTTGCGGAATTCCTGAGGAAATTTGCGACTGCAGGTGGGCAGCATAAACACCTTATTGGTCTCATCCACCGTCTGTTTGACCACGTAAGAGGACATATAAGGCCCCAGATAGATACATCCGTCATTCTCCTGCTTTTGCAAAACCGCCTGAATACGGCTGAATGGAGGAGGTGTTACTTTGATATAAGAATATCCCTTATCGTCTTTTAGCAGGATATTATATTTCGGAGTGTACTGTTTAATAAGGCTGCATTCCAGTACCAATGCTTCGAATTCACTGTCAGTGACAATCGTCTCAAAATCATAGACATTTTCTACCATTTTATAGACTTTTTCCAGATGTTTTTCCACACTGCGGAAATAGCTGGATACCCGGTTGCGCAGTGCTTTGGCCTTTCCAATATAAATAATCTTGCCGCTTTTATCCCGCATCAAGTAAACGCCTGGTTCTTTTGGCAACCGGCGCACCTTTTCCCGCAGGTATTCCAACCTCGGATTGTTCATTTGAGCCCCTCCTTTCAGTAAAACAGGAAAAAGCCCCGCCGTGCAGTTGCTCGGGAGGCTTTTCATGATGCTGTGTAATTACTCGGCGAAACCGGACTCAACCAGTTTTACCAATCCGCTGACCGCCTGTTCTTCATCAGCACCGTCGGCAATAATGCGGATGGTAGTTCCACCTACAATTCCCAGAGAAAGAACGCCAAGCAGACTTTTTGCATTTACGCGGCGCTCATCCTTCTCCACCCAAATGGAGGACTTAAACTCATTTGCTTTCTGGATAAAGAACGTCGCGGGGCGGGCGTGCAAACCTACCTGATTCTGAACCTGAACATCTTTTACAAACATTACTACAACTCTCCTGCTTCTTCATCTTGAATTCTACTTTGCTTCTTCTAAACAATTCTTTATGGGACAACCAAACTGTCTATTATTATAACACAGCAACACGGTTCGTCAACGCATCCCGGTGGAAGTTTACAGTTTTTTCTGCAAATTTCTGCTTGTTGGATAAACAAGAGCAAAGCAAAAACCATCTTGTTTGTGTGGATTAAACAAAATATTTTCCCCAAGCTATGCGATTTCAACGATGAAAAGCAACACTTTTAGTGGAAAAACAAGCTTTATCCTACGAATCAGGCGGTCCTTCCTTTTTGCTGCCGCCGTAGGATTGTCCCTTTGGCAATCATTTTTTCACACGGAATTCTCAGCAACTGCATCGGATGGCGCGCCGCATCCAGTGATTGTCCTTTCTCGTCAAAAATTGCGGAAACCGTCAAATTTTCCGGCGGCAGACCAGGAGAAAGCACCTCCAGAATATCGCCCGGGAAAAACCGGTTTCTCTGGGTACAAAACAGCATGTTGTCCGACCATCCTTGTACCACAGCTGCAACATCATAATCGCGGATATAGCCGCCGCTTTCATAATACTGGCCATTTTCGGGGCGGCCAAAATAAAACCCCGTGCAATACTGCCGATGGCTGACTTTCTTCGTCTCTTCCAGCAGCCAACCAGGTAAGCGGTAATGGGCTGGATCTTTTTTCAGTAAGTCTACAGCACAGCGGTAAGCGTTGGTAATCGTAGCCACATAATAAAAGGATTTTGCCCGTCCCTCAATTTTAAAACTGCTTACGCCCGCTTCAACCAGCTGATCCAGATACTCAATCATGCAAAGGTCCTTTGCATTCAGAATATAGGTTCCGTCTTCTTCTTCTAAAACCGGGAAAAACTCTCCCGGCCGTTTTTCTTCCACCAAATGATAGCTCCAGCGGCAGGGTTGGGCACATTCGCCGCGGTTAGCATCCCGCCCGGCCAGATAGTTGGACAACACGCACCGGCCCGAAAAGGACATGCACATAGCCCCGTGGACAAAAGTTTCTATCTCTAGTTCCGGCGGCGTATTTTGCCGGATCTGCCGAATCTCATCCAAGCCCAATTCCCGGGCCAGCACAACCCGTTTGACCCCCATCCGGTAAAGCTCCATCGCCGTCAGGTGATTCACTACACCCGTCTGGGTGGACATGTGCAATTCCATTTTCGGGATTTCCCTGCGGCAAAGCAGCATTACGCCAATATCCGCTACGATGAGAGCATCCACACCTGCATCGTCGAGAAAATGGAGGTAGGCGGGCAGACCGGCAAGATCCTCTTCACGCGGCAGGATATTACAGGTGACATACACTTTCACTCCCCGCCGGTGGCAAAAATCAACAGCGCACACCAGTTCTTCCTCCGTAAAATTCATCGGCGATGCACGCATACCAAAGTCCTTGCCGCCTAAATAAACTGCATCCGCACCATACTGAACCGCTGCAGACAGCCGCTCAAAATCCCCCGCAGGTGCCAAGACCTCCGGCTGTTTCCAATTTGCCATAACGGCCACCTTTCTTTTTGGAACCTTATACCCTCACACAAACAGTCACCGGAAAACCGGTGACTGTTTGGTTCTTCTTATCTTAGCCGGCCGTAGAAGAAGAATTCTTCTTTAATTCTGCATTGACTCGGTCTGCCTGTGCAATATTGGCGTCATGCTGCTCTAACGTTTCAGCATAATAGTAGGTGCCGGCATTATCGGTGACAAAGTAATAATAGGTCTGTTCATGCTGTGCCGGATACAGCGCTGCTTCAATCGCATCCAAACCGGGATTACAAATCGGCCCTACTGGCAGGCCGTTGCAGACGTAGGTGTTATATGCGTCATACATAGCCTGATTAGTCATGCCGATATTCTTTTTAATGACCCGCTCCACATAAAAGATCGTTGGATCTGACTGCAGGTTCGGATAATGATCCGAATTGCGCAGACGGTTGTGGAACACTTCCGAAACATTTTTCATTTCATCGGGATCGCTGGCCTCTTTCTGGATGATAGAAGCTAAAATCAGTGTTTGATCCAGCGTGAGATTCAGTTCATTCATGCGAGTGCGCATCCCATCGGTAATCTGTAAATTAAAATCCTTTAAGAAACGGTTGATAACCGAATCCACGCTCTCACCTACAAAGAACTGATGTGTGTTTGGGAACAGATATCCCTCCAGCTTATAAAATCGAAGGTCGTTCTGCGGAATATTGTCCACAAACGTATAATTGTATCCGTCACCATTGAGCGCCGCCAAAAACTCACTGGCGGAACAGACGCCCTGCTCCTCCAATTTTTTGGCGATGTCTACCGAAGTAGATCCTTCAGGGAACATGATTTCCACTACATCTGTCCGTTCGGTTCCGGCCTGTAACGCATAAATAATTGAATCATAATCCATTTTATCAGTCATGATATATTCGCCGCTTTGAAACCCATCTTCCTGTTTGAACATCACATATAAACGGAAAGCAAAGGGTTCCGTAATCACACCGCTTTTTTTCAAAATCCGCGCAATTTCACTGGTGGAAGCACCTTCCGGAATGTCTACTGTCATCTGCTGTTCCGTTGTATTGTCGCCGCCAAACAAAGTTACCGCAGTAAGATCCTCAAACGCATGGATCGCAAAAAACGCAAGGCATACGCTCAGTGCCAAAAACAACAGTGTCAACAAAAGCGCGCGGCCCACGCGGTATTGTTTTTTTATCTTCTTTTTGGCTTTCTTTTTGCCAGAAACTGGTGCCGGCTGCGGCGGCCGTTTTTGCTCATCCTTTTCCGGCAACGAAGCAGAGGGACGTTCATAATCCTGCTGAGAAATATTTACCTGAAGCCCCTCGCTTGACGGGTCTTGCGCTTCTCCATAAGAAACGTCCGTACGATCTGCAGGAATTTGTCTCTCTCCAATCGCGGCCGCTGTTTTTTTCGCGGCATTTGTCCGATCCCGATCATCCGGTGCTAATGACATTCCATTGGAAACACGCGCACCGCCGGATACGGCAGGATGGGGCAATCCAGCATCCTGCGCCGGACGTCTTTTCTCCGTCAGCCATCGGGGTAGTTCCTCTTCGTCCACGCTATCAGTACGCCGCACCGGAACTTTTTGGGGATCTGGCGCATTTTTCAAAGGATCGGAAGGCGCATCCTTCTGGACTTGATTCGCTGCTTCGGGCGGGTTGGAGCGCTGTATTGGAACCTGCACCGGTTCCTGTCTTTCAAGGTCGGCATTATCCTCCACATGGATGCTATCGATCAAATCCTTAAAAATATCCTGTTCGTTCTTTTCGTTCATTGGTTCCTCCCTTTGGCCTTACCTTACTGAAAAATCCACATCTTTTGCTCGGCAGGGCTTTCATCCTGCCAAAGGCCATATTTTCTGCAAACCGGGCAATTTTACTTGCTTTACCGTTTAGGCGGCAAAAACAGGGGTTTTTTTCTTCTCTTTTCCGTAATCAACAAATCCACCGGTAGGTCATAATAACCATGCGGCAAACGCTGGCAAAGACATCCTTCATATACAATACCGATTTTAAATCCGGTGTAGCCGGATAAAAAACGGTCATAATATCCCTTTCCATAACCGAGGCGAAACCCATGCCGATCAAAAGCAAGTCCTGGCACAAGGCAGATGCTGTTTTGATCATCTGACCACTTTTGACATCTCTCCACCAACGGCTCTAACACACCAAAAGTGCGGGGAGCAAGGTCTTTCATTGATTGGATATAATAAAAATCCATCTGTCGTGTTCCATCCACGCAATAAGGAACCGCCACCCTTTTGCCGTCACGCAATGCTTGGCCAATCAAGCCCCGCGTGTCCACCTCAATGTCGGTAGATACAAAGGTCAAAAGTGTTTGACAGGCTTGATACTGCTTAAGAGACTGCACGCCCCGGCGGATTGCCATATCCTTTTTCTGTTTGACCAAGGGCGGCATTTCTCGGCGGAATCGCTTCATTTTATCGCGCAGCTCATTTTTCTGCACCCGGATATCTTTCTTTAGCATTGCATTGACTCTCTCAGCGCTTTGGCGCGGGCGGGCGATACCATCACTTCCACCAATTTCAGCGCAAAATCTACTGCGGCGCCGGCCCCTTTACCCATAATGATGTTATCCGAAACCACCACCTGCTCACCGGTATAGTAAGCTTTGGGCATTTGAGATTCGAATCCCGGATAACAGGTAATTTCCCGCTCATCCAAATACCCCATATGTCCCAAAATCGATGGGGCGGCGCAAATGGCACCGATATAGCGGTTATCCTCCATGGCGCTGCGGATCGCCTCTTTTACTACGGCAGACTTTTCTAAGTTTAAGGTTCCGGGGATTCCGCCAGGCAGCACAATCAGTTCCGCCGCAGAAGGATCAATAACCCCTTCTACGGTATCACAGGCTACAACAATTCCGTGGGAACCGCCGACGATCTCACCGGTAACTCCCACTGTTTTCACTTCCAATTCTGCACGGCGCAGAATATCCACTACCGCCAGTGCCTCAATTTCTTCAAAGCCCTGTGCCAAAAACACATAGACCATCTTCAATCCCCCATTTCTAATCATTTGTTTATCTTGTTATTTTACCTTATCTAATCCCGTTTTGTCCAGTCAAAACGACAAAGTTCTGAGTAAATCAGACAATGCAGCTTCTACCTGATGAGAAACTTCTTCCCGCGACAACAGATTCTTCCCATCACAGCATTCCACTACACGCCAGCCGCATTGATCTGCCACATAACCCGCGGCTTCATGGCAGCGAAGCAGATATTGGAGATTTTTTTCATGGATATCTCTTTTTTCCTCGTCTCCGCCATAACGCTGAGACAACAGGTTTTTCGAGGTATTGGGGTGCATTTTTAAATATACCGTTGCCGAAGGCTGTGGCAGTCCCAGCTTTTTATATTCAAAATCGAACAGCCAGTCTAGAAACCCGCTCCATTCTTCCCGCGGAAGCTTCACTGACTGATGAATGGCATTAGACCCCACATACCGGTCACAGAGAATTACGGTTCCTGCTTCATAGTCCTTTTGCCATCCAGTCCGGTAACTGGCAAAACGGTCCATGGCAAAAAAACTGGATGCCGCATAAGCGCTTACGTCCTCCGGGCGGCTGCCAAACTCCCCGTCCAGGTACATCCGTACCAGACAGGACCACGGTTTTTCATAATCGGGAAACGACACCGTTTTTACCGGGATTCCCCGTTTTTGCAGCTGTTGGGCCAAAATCGCCGTTTGCGTTGCTTTTCCGCTTCCGTCCAGCCCCTCGATGACAATCAGTTTCATCTGGTAGCTTTCCCCTTTCTCATGGCGTCATACGCCCGTACCTCATCCGGATGACCACAGCTCATTTTCCCTTCCGGGCAATTTCCTCGGATGCAGGGCGCACCGGCATTTTGGAACAGCGTTGGCGCTACCTCATATACCAAAGACAGCATCTGATAGGCTACCTCTCGGATTTCCCACTGAGCCCGGTTGCAGCAGCGATGCCGAAAAAAGTTAAGCAGGCTGCGGGCGTTCATGGTTACTACCATTTGGGTGTCGCAAGCATTGGGCAGAACAAAACGGGCATCCTCAATCGCCATTTTTTCGGCTTTACGGGCAGCAGCCTTTTCATCCAGCCCCTCAGCCATAAGCGTTCCGGTATGCTTTTGTTTGAGCATAGCAGCCAAGCGATCATAACTTTCGCCAATTTGCGCCATGGTCTGCTCATATAATTCCAGTGCTTCGGGAATGGCAGCGATCTCTGGAGGAGTGACATATTGAAAATCTTTCTCACGGACATAGCGCTGACTTTGCACGCTGTAAGAAGCAATGCGGTGTCGGGTAATCTGCGCCAGCAGCGAACGGGAAACGCCCTCAATGCCAAAGGTAAAAGATACGTGTTCAACCGGGCTTTCATGCCCGATGGTCTGGAGCATTTCCAAAAAACTTTCCGTTTTCTCCGGCGTCAAACCGTCCATCAGGGTTTGGGGGCTGCTGGAACTGTAACACAGCTTTGCCGCTGCAGCAACCAGCTTTTCCGGTTCTGGCGTATAGGCCAGCAGGGTTACTTTCGCCATTTTTCATTCCCACCTTTCTTATTCTACTACCTTCTTTAATTTCGCAAAGTTGGCCATGAGCTTTTTGGTACCTACTTTATCAAAAGACACTTCGACCAACAAATCGTTCGCCATGGGCGAAGCGGAAATCACCAGGCCCTTTCCAAAAATCTTATGACTGACCATATCTCCCGGACACAGCGGCACTGCGGATGGAGAGGACATACCACTGGAAACAGCGGACAATCCGCCGGCCCGCACAGTACCTTTGGGTATTTCCTGTTCATGGGTCCCACCGGACCAGCGTTTCTGCTGAACGGTGGTATCAATCAAATCCACCAATTCTCCCGGAATCTCCCGAACAAATCGGGACGCTTTATTCCAAGTGGTCTGCCCAAACAACATCCGCTGGGCAGCGGTGGTCAGGTACAGCTTTTTCTTTGCCCTGGTAATCGCCACATAGGCCAGCCGCCGTTCCTCCTCAATTTCATCCGGAGAGTTCATACTCATGCGGCCGGGGAAAATCCCCTCTTCACATCCTGCCACAAATACATAAGGGAACTCCAGCCCCTTGGCTGAGTGCATCGTCATCAGCGTGACCGAATCATCCTGCAAATCGGTCCGGTCCAAATCGGTATACAGCGCCACTTCCTCCAAAAAGTCAGAGAGGGTTCCCTGCGGCGCTTCCTGCTGGAATTTGATGATCGACGAACGCAGTTCATCAATATTTTCAATTCGGGTCTGCCCCTCAAATCCCTGCAGCTGCAGCATGGAGAGATACCCGGTATCATCCAGCACTGCGTCCAGTAAAATTTCCAGCGGTTCCTCCAGCGCTTTTTCGATCAACCCCTGCATCATATCCGCAAAGGCGCGCAGCGGCGTACTGCGGCGCTGCAGCTTTTGATACTGGTCAGCGTCGGCCATAATTTGCAAAGGCGGTACGCCCAGCTGCGCCGATAGTTCCATCACAGCTGCCACCGTTGCGTCGCCAATACCCCGTTTGGGTTCGTTGATGATCCGGGTCAGGCGGACTGTATCGTTGGGGTTATTGAGAACGCTTAAATAGGCAATCAAGTCTTTGATTTCCTTGCGATCGTAAAAGCGAAGTCCACCGACAATCTTGTAAGGGATTCCCGCTTTCACCAGCGCCTTTTCAATCTCGCCGGATTGGGCATTCATACGATACAGCACTGCATGATCGCTGTACGCATCCCCCGCCGCCACATGGGAGATAATCTCTTCCGTGATAAACTGTGCCTCTGATCGTTCATCTCCTGCCCGGTACAGACAAATTTTCTCCCCTTCTCCATTTCCGGTCCACAAGCTTTTTCCTTTGCGGGCGGTATTATTGGCGATAACCTCGTTGGCCGCATCCAAAATCCGCTTGGTACTGCGGTAATTCTGCTCCAGACGGATCACTCTTGCCTTTTCAAACTGCTCTTCAAAGCTTAAGATATTTTCGATAGTCGCACCGCGGAATTTATAAATACTCTGGTCATCGTCTCCCACTACACACAGATTGCCGTGTCCTGCCGCCAAAAGGCTCACCAGTCGGTACTGCGCATGGTTTGTATCCTGATACTCGTCTACCATAATATAACGGTACCGATTTTGATAATACGACAGCACCTCTGGGAACTGTTCCAACAGCCGCACCGTCAGCACGATGATATCGTCAAAATCCACCGCGTCGGCGGCCTTCAACGCTGCCTGATATTTTTCATACACTTTGGCAATACTGCCCATCCGGTAATCGGTTCCCGCCTGGCGCATCATTTCCGCCGGTCCTTGCAGCGCATCCTTTGCCCGGCCGATGGCACTGAGCACCGCCTTGGGCGCGAAAAGCTTCTCCTCCATGTTCAAAGCTTTCATGGTTTCTTTGATCACCTTGAGCGAATCATCCGTATCATAAATAGTAAAACTGCGAGAATAGCCCAGGCGCTCAATTTCCCGGCGCAAAATACGTACACAGGCCGAATGAAAAGTGGCTGCAGTGATATCCTGCGCTACCGGGCCCAGACTTTTTTCCAAACGGTCCTTGAGCTCGTTGGCGGCTTTATTGGTAAAAGTAATTGCCAGTACATTCCAAGGCTTCGGCGGCTGATCCGCCAAAAGTTCGGCCAACCGTTCCGGAGCTGCCTGCCCTCCCTGCGCTGCTTGGCGCAGAAAAATCATATCCTCGTCCGTCAAGTCCCGTGGCATAAATCCGCTGTGATAGGCATTTCCGAAACGCACCAGATAAGAAACCCGATTGACCAAAACAGTTGTTTTTCCGCTGCCTGCGCCTGCCAAAATCAACAATGGGCCTTTTACCTGAAAGACTGCTTCCAACTGCTCTCGGTTCATGCGCGAAAATTGTTTTTCTAAAATCCGGCGTTTCAGAGCGATATATTCTTCGTAAAACCGATTTTCCATTCCCGGCACCTCTCTTTTTGCTTGCCATGCTGCACCAATTGAGAATCTGCCGGCAAGCCAGCATTTCAATCATTTGCAATTTTCTTCTCCGGTTATTTTACCACAAAGCTGTTGTGCTGTCCATGATATCATTTCTCTTCGCTCTTGGAACAAATGAAAAAGGGATTCGGTAGAAATACCGAATCCCTTTGGACTACTTTGGTCTCCACTTTACAGTCAACTGACTATTTCATTGGACTCACCTTTAAAATATTTAATTATTCTGTTGTGAATGCCTGATCCAATACTTTTTCTTAAAAGAACTTGCTCGTAACAGCTTTTTGCTATCGGAACTGATTTTTTACATTTTAGATATAAAGAAAATCGTCTTTTGCATTTAGAAAATCTATTGGTTAGGACATGCAGTTTCTAATTTATATCGGACAGCCTCCGATTGGTTTGGAGTATCATTCCATTTGATGGACTCTCTTTATTGGAAAAACGAAACTGCTTTCCGGTCGACCGCGTATTCTCCACGAACCCCGCGGCCAAGGTTCTGAACCGGTTCATCTGAGTACATGGGAAACGCCTCCTCTCCAATTTCTTCTTTTCTTATTTTCTCTCTTCTTGCATCTTTACTATACAACATATCACAGATAATGTCAACTATTTTTTTTAACAAAAATAATATTTTTTATGAAAAATAGATTAAATTTGAATTTGGATTGACTTCTGAACAGGAATCATATAATATGATAATCAGTAATCGCGGCATAGCCGCAATTTTGGCGAGGTCCGTATTGACGGATCTGGAATCTGGAGGCAAAACAATGGCAGAACAAAATGAATTTGGGCCGGACTTGCTGACCCTTACTGACGATGAAGGCATTGCCCATACTTTTGAAAAGTTAGATGAACTGGAAAAAGACGGGCATAAGTATGTCGCTATGATCCCGGCTTATGATGACGATTCTCTGGGGCAGCCTGGCGAACTGATTATTTTGCGCAACGAGATGGAAGATGACGAAGAATTTCTCGTCGGTATTGAAAGCGAAGAGGAGTTTAATGACGTTGCGGCGATCTTTATGAAGAACTTGGAGGATTATTACGAGTTTACCGAATAATCCTAGCCGTCTTTCATAAAATAGTGGCATCCTGCCCTGTGCGACCTTACCTGCAGACAATATAAATCCAACACGCTTGTTACGGGATTCCTTCTCTCGCGCCGGACGGCAGACCTCCCGGATTTTCCGGACGAAGGGAGCTTGAAAGCGCGAGGCGGTCTTACCCACCCTATCATTTGATGGGTTTAAGCGACTGCAGGATCGGCAGGGCGGGACTCTATTGACATTCAAAAAGCCATCCGCTGAAGGGGCGGATGGCTTTTTCATTTAAACTTGTCCGTTCAGCAGGTGAGCATCCTTTTGCGGTTTCTCCCTCCCCCATTAAGGCAAATAAAGCGGCAGCATCCGACGGGCAATTTCCGCCTTGTCGGGAAAACTACTAAAAGCCTTTATCACAATAAATCCATTATTCGCCTTTTTCTACCGTCCTACTGCTCTTTTCATTCCGGTTTCAGCAGGTCAGTCGTGATAAAATGAATCCCCCATCGGGTCAAATCACGGCGGATCAATTCGTCATTTACCGTATACATATTCAGCAAAATTCCATTTTCCTGAGCATAACGGACAAGAGAACGGTTACAGGAACGATAGTCCATTCCCAAATCACAATTTTCCAATGTCAGAGCCAAATCGACCGTGTCTTTGGAAGGACTTTTCGATAGCAGCATGGTATGAACCGGACTCTTTTCCCGCAGCCTTTTCAATTTTTCATAATCAAAGGAAATGACCAGTGCATTGTCCTCCATACCCGCCCGCTGTAAAATTGATACCAGCGTATCGTAATCCGCATCTTCCAATAGAACTTTCAACTCGATAACCGGCGTCATATCATATCCTTCGCAGATCTGCAAAAACTCTTCCAACGTCGGCACCTGTAAATCCATATAATAACGTACGTTTGCTCCGACATCGATCCTCAATTTTCGAATTTCTTCCAATGTAAAATGACTGACAAATCCACGGCCGTTGGTAGTGCGGTTTACGGTACTGTCGTGCATCAGAACAAAATTTCCATCTTTTGTAACGGAAACATCACATTCCACACCCCAATATCCCAGCTCACCTGCCTGGCGAAACGCAGGGAGGCTGTTCTCCGGCGCCAAAGTGCAGGCGCCCCGATGGGAGATCAGACGCCCGGCAGTTTCAGCGGCCTCTTCCCGATTGACTTCGATCTGGCGGGACACGAAAATTTTTGTAAGCTCCTGATGCCAAATAAGGCCAATCAAAAAACATATCAAAATCAGCAATACCGCCGATAACCAAATTCTTTTTCTCTGCAAAATTTCTCACTCTAATCTCTTCGGCCTGCCTTTTTTCTTTTTAAACGGCAGGTTTTTTTTGCGCCAGATTTGTTTTCACCACGTTATAAACCACCACCGCGCATATGACAATCACCGCTCCTAGAATCGCCAGCGGGGTAATTTTTTCGCCATAAAAAACAGCGACCAAAATCGGATTAAGGATTGGCTCGATCGTTGAAATCAAACTGGCAGAAACAGGCTGGGTCTGCTCTAGACCTTTGGTAAACAGGATATAACCTAACCCCAGCTGAAAAACGCCAAGCACCAGAATGCAGCCGATGGCCGATGCAGAAAAATCCGTTTCCCCCATCAAGCTGGGCAGGCCAATTACCGCGCTCATCAAATGGCCCAGAAAAACAGAAGACATAGGATCGCCGCCGGGGAAGGTATTGAGCATACACACCAGCGCATAGCAGACGCCGGAAAACAGCGCTATCAGGTTGCCATCTATCCCGCCGCCACCCAGACCATCTACAAAGAACAGCACAATGCCCCCCATAACAGTGGCACAGGCAATCAAATCCAGTTTGCCGGGACGATTGTGAAAAAAGAGCCACATAAAAAGGATAATAAAAATCGGAGCCGAATATTGCAGTACAATAGCATTGGCCGCTGTTGTCATCTTGTTGGCCATCACGTAAAAAGTCACTGTACCGCAAAGACATAGGCCGCCGAAAAATACTGTTTTATTAAAAACTAGTTTGTGGTTTTGGCTCACCATAAAGCAGCCGATCAAAATTGTGGAGAGAATACATCTCCCGGAACCAATGGACAGCGCTTGCCACGGAAGCAGTTTTGTAAATAATCCGCCGGTACTAAAACAAACAGCAGAAAGAAAAATCAAAAGGGGACCGCTTTTTAATTTTTTCATATCTTTTCCTCTTTCCAATCAGCTCTTCAGACCGAAAACACCCTATATTTTCTGTTCCTTTAACCGTCCAAAAATTTTGTAAGCACACGAGGTTATTATAGCATATTTTGTAAAAAAAGAAATCTCATTTTCAGCCCATCATGCAAAAAGAGAATGCTTAAGCATTCTCTTTTTGGACTGAATTTTACCCAATTCTCATTGAAACGGCCCAACATATACAACTGCACTTTCGCGCCGCCTCTCAGGCCAACTTTTCTTTCTCTGCTAAACGATTAGTATTCGAACTGCCGGTAATAGCGCCGAATGGTCAGCGGGTGGCGCAGGAAAAGTTCCATGTAAGCATCCACGCGATTGTTGACACCGTGCATGACCAAATGGGAAATAGTCCCCCGGTATTCAGGGCTAATCCCTTTCAACGCAAATTCCTTCGTATCGATAATCGTATAATTAGCACAAACCTTCGGCAGGAACCGCGCAACCCGTTCCGCCAGAGGGCGCTGTTCATCTTCGCCCATAAACAGGGTTACCGGGGTATCGGCTTCGATGATCTCCTGCATGCCGTGGAAAAACTCCGGGCAGCTGATGGATTTTGTACGAACCCACATCTGTTCCTCCCAATAACACATCGCATAGGAATAGGTCGCACCATACTGGGTACCGGAACCAATAAAATAATGCGGCAGATCCGGATGCGCCTGTTTGAAAGCAACCTGCTCTTTCGCATAATGATAGGCCCAGGCGTCTGCGGAAATTTCCACCTCTGCAAGGGCTTTCGCCAGGTGCGCTTCCATTTCCTGATTGTAACGGTCATATTCGGGAAACTCGCCGTTTTTATACATCAAATAATTTGCCAACATAAAGAACTTCAGCTGCTCATTAACCGGATAGACAATCAAATGCTCCGATTTTCCCGGCTGCGTTAAAGCTGAACCAGGTGTGTCAATAAAAGCAATTACTCTGGCGCCAAGCTTATGGACATGATCCACCAGCTCCACCATCTCCTTGGTGTTGCCGGAAACGGAAGAGTAGATTACCACCGACCGGTCGGTAAATCGTTTGTTCCCGGTAGTCAGAAATTCCGCTGCGTTTTCCACATAAACCGGCAGCCGCGATTTGCCGCGCATATAGACTTCAACCTGCATACTAGAAGCATAGGTACCGCCGATCCCCATGAAATAAATGCCGTCAAATCCTTCCTCCCAGATCTGGTCGACAATCTTTTCAATCTGCGGGCGAAGCGCCAACGCTCCGTTAACGCTGTCAATCGCTTCCTTTTCGTTAAATCCCCGCAAGCTGGGGCCATCCGTTTCTTTCCACGCTTTCGCTTCGTACATATAATGCACTTCCCTTTCATTTGTTTTATCATTGCCCTGGCATGCACCAAAAAGCACAACTATGAACTTTGGAGACTACAAGCTTAGTATAAAGAAGACTTTGCACCTCCGTCAAGCCATAAAGAGAATATTTTCGAAAAGCACAGCAGAAAACAGCCTAAAATATATTTATATTAAAGGATCACCAATACATTCCTTTCTTTTTGTTTCGCCACAGTAGACTCTTAATCCCTTCTGTTAACAGGAGCGAATCAAATATTTCTGTGTTTTCCCCCACCATTGGGCTTTTGCTTCATTTTACAGGCTTGGGGTTCAGGAATCCCCTATTTTTCTGCTTCCTCAGCTCTCATCAATGGCTGTTTATCATAGAGGAAAGGCCTAATTTTTCGTTAGCACTTTTGTGTCATTTCCTTTTGAAAGCGTTTCTACCTACAGTATTTCTGCGGCACATTCTCCTCTTTGGCACACTTCTCTTGCTTTATATTGCAAAATTATTTCATTTTGGAGATTTTCCTATATCTGTTTAGGACAGCGGTTCGTGCTGGGAAAATGATAAATGTACCCTATTCGCTTTGA
This sequence comes from uncultured bacterium, assembly GCA_934875375.1. Taxonomy (GTDB): domain Bacteria; phylum Bacillota; class Clostridia; order Oscillospirales; family Ruminococcaceae; genus UBA3818. The sequence continues at coordinate 973 of CAKXHL010000008.1, read as the reverse complement.
ATGTATGAAACCATATGATGACCGTAAATCACCACATTGTCCGAGGGCACTTGCACATCACAATCCTCCTGCACATAGGGACAGCCATAGTCGGTATATTCTTTATCAAATCCACGTTTGAGATAGAAATTTGGGTTATCCACCGTCTGCATAACGGGGTAGTTAATATTCGTATCTTCCACACGAATCCAACCGACTAAATCATTGTTCTGTTGATATAGTTCGGCAAGTTCAGGCAAAATGGTCGTATTCTCTGAATACTGAATCGGCTCGATTGGTTCTGTTTCAGGCTCTGCCCTCACGCCTGAAAAAATATTTTGTGATCTTATTTTTGCTCTTGACAAGAGGTCACTTCATAACAGCAAGCTGAACGTCCTGTTTGAATAAACCGACATGAGCATAAACGACAGCGTCCCGGTTCATAATGATTGGGACGCTGCTTATTATATCATTGTATTTTGCGAACTTATTCCTCGAACAGATACAGAAGATATCCGTAGCCCTCGGCCCCCATCTTCGCATAGGGGACGAAGCGGAGAGACGCGCTGTTGATGCAGTAGCGCACGCCGTTGGGGGATTCCGGATCGCCGGTGAACACATGCCCGAGGTGGGAGTCTCCGGCGCGGCTGCGCACCTCTGTGCGGCGCATGCCGTGGCTCAGGTCCTCCAGTTCCACCACGGCAGGCTCTTCAATGGGCTTTGTGAAAGCCGGCCAGCCACAGCCGCTCTCAAACTTATCCGTGGAGGAAAAGAGCGGCTCGCCGGTGACGACATCCACATAGATGCCCTTTTCAAACTTATCCCAGAACTCGCCTGTGAAAGCGCGCTCCGTGCCGCTCTCCTGGGTGACGCGGTACTGCTCCGCCGTCAGCTTGTCCCGAATGGACTCCGCCGCGGGCTTCTGATAGTCGCCCGGATCGATGCGCAGCTTGGAGAACAGTTCCATCTCCGCCCGCGGGATGTGGCAGTAGCC
>CAKXHL010000007.1 GCA_934875375.1 uncultured bacterium | reverse complement strand
GGTCTACATCGTGTACCGTCGGGGAATGGAAGAACTGCCGGCGAGAAAAGAAGAGGTGGAGCACGCCGAAGAAGAGCAGATCATCTTCCGGACACTGTGCAACCCGGTGGAGATTCTGGACGACGGAGCTGGCAAGGTCGGCGGAATCCGGTGCGTAGAGATGGAGCTGGGCGAGCCGGACGAGAGCGGACGGCGGCGTCCGGTGGAGAAGAAGGGAAGCGAGTTTGAAATCGAGGTAGACAGCGTAATCATGGCCATTGGGACGAGTCCAAACCCGCTGATCCGATCGACGACGCCGGGGCTGGAAGCCGACCGGCACGGATGCCTGGTCACAAAGGACGAGAGCGGAAAAACCAGCCGGGAAGGCGTATGGGCTGGGGGCGACGCGGTGACAGGAGCGGCGACGGTGATCCTGGCGATGGGTGCGGGCAAGCAGGCAGCGCGGGCCATCGACGAAGCTTTGAGAAATCGGTAGGAGGCTTTGGGCCACCTGCCGGGAGAAAGACCGGACAGCCTGGGGGACAGACTTTCTTTCTGTCCCCCGGGCTGCTCTTTTTTCGGTTCTTTCGACAAAGGTAAAATTTTTCTGTTTCTATTTACAAAATGTTTATTGACCCCTCGATTCCCTTTGGATATGATAGGAACTGTCCGTATGACACCCTGTCATAACAAAGGAGAAAAACATGCCGACCAGTACCTTTTATCACCTGCCCGAGCAAAAACGGCAAAAGCTGATTGACGCCATCCGGCAGGAAATACTTCGCGTTCCATATGAGAAAATTTCCATCAACAAAATCATTCAAAACGCAGGAATCCCAAGAGGAAGTTTCTACCAGTATTTTGTAGATAAAAATGACATGTTTCAGATGATTTTGGGAGATTTTCATAAAAAAATGGAGGATATCTCAAAAGAAAGCCTTAGAAAGCACAATGGAGATCCTTTCGCCTTGACACAGGATATTTTCGATTTGGTCTGCCAGATTTCCCAGCGCACGGATCTGTACTTATTATATCAAAACCTGCTTAGTGGGATGAAAGTAAAAGATGAGCGTGCATCCTACCTCCCCTTCTTCCTACCGCAAGAAAGAGGCAGAGAAATGATCTCCTTTATCGATCTTTCCCGGCTGGATCTGCGGCAGGAAAACGATTTGTTCGATTGTGCGGATATCTTAGCAAGCCTGCTGAAATGGGCGATCGTGGAGCTGTTTGCCGAACCGGCGCGCAAAGCAGAAATCAGCGCAAGTTTTCAAAATAAAATCGCCATTCTGCGCCGCGGAATGGACCCGAAACAGGAGGAAACCGGATGTTAGCCAAATTTAGTGTAAAAAAGCCGCTGACCGTTTTGGTCGCGGTAATTCTGGTGTTGATTTTGGGCTTTGTGTCCTTTACCAGCATGACGCCCGACCTTTTGCCCAACATGGACTTCCCCATGGCTGTGCTGATGACTACTTATCCCGGCGCTTCTCCTGAGGAGGTGGAAGCCACCCTCACCAAGCCTTTGGAACAGTCGATGGCAACGCTGGAAAATATCAGTACCGTAACCTCCAGTTCCAGCGAAAATTATTCGATCCTTTTTTTGGAGTTTAACGACAATGCCAATATGGATTCCATTTCGGTGGATATCCGGGAAAAAATTTCGTTGATCGAGGGCGCGTGGCCTGAATCGGTAGGCACCCCCTATCTGATGAAAATAAATCCGAATATCCTGCCGGTTATGATCGCTGCTGTTGATCTGGACGGCGCGGATACCACGGAATTGACCAGCTTTTTAAACGATACGCTGATGAATAAGCTGGAAGGCGTTGCCGGGGTTGCCAGCATATCCGCCAGCGGCACTGTGGAAAAACAAATCAATGTCCTGCTCTCGCAGCGAAAAATAGATGCGGTAAACGAAAAAATGCAGGCCGCCCTCAATGACAAATTCGATAAGGCCGATGCCGAACTGGCTGACGCCAAAGCAGAACTGGAAAGCGGCAAGCAGGAACTGCAGAACGGCCACGAGACTCTTCGGGAAGAAATGGGTAAAGCCGAAAGCGAAATTTATTCCGGAAAAGCCCAGCTGGAAACGGCGGACATGGCGATTGACGCCGTATTGGAACAGGCAGATGAGCAGCTGCCAGAGCTCAAAAGTCAAAAAAAGAAAATGGACCAGCTGATTGCCACACTGGATCAACTGGAAGCGGCCCAAGCCGCTTTCGACGAGCAGATTGCCGCAATCAAAGCGCGGGAAGATTGGACCCAAGAGCAAAAAGACACCGCTATCGCCCAAATCACCTCCAGCGTAGAATACCATCAGGTGCAAATCGCGCTGGAGCAAATTGACAGCGCACTGGACGAAATGGGATTGGATCGTCAGACAGTCCGCACCACAGCTGCGGCACTGGATCAGAGCATTACCGGCATGGAAGACGCCATGGTATATCTGGAAGACACCCAAGAGGAGTTGAGCGCCGGTAAAATTACGCTGGAGGATGCCATCAGCCAGATGAACGAGAAAAAAGCCGGTGCCGAATGGGAAATTTACAGCGCACTGGTCAAAATTCTAGTAGGCGAAACCTCCTTGGACAGCGCCCAGCAACAGTTGGACGACGCCCGTTTAGAAGCGGAAAAAACCGATATGGGCGATACGCTGACAATGGATATGGTTTCCAAAATCCTGACAGCGCAGAACTTTTCCATGCCTGCTGGATACATAACTGAAAGCGGTGTTGATTATCTGGTTCGGGTAGGCGATAAAATCTCTGATTTGGAAGAGCTGCAGAATCTGATGCTGTTTGACCCCGGCGTAGAAGGAATGGATCCCATTTACCTGCGGGATGTGGCCGACATCTTCGTTTCGGATAACGCGGCCGAAACCTATGCCAAAATGGGGAAAAACGACGGCGTTATTCTTTCTTTCAATAAACAGTCCAACTACGCCACCGCCGAAGTGACTGAAAATTTGCAGAACCGCTTTGAACAGCTCTCGCAAGAGTACGAGGGGCTTCATTTCACCTCTCTGATGGATCAGGGCGACTACATTCATATGATTGTCAACTCTGTACTGGAAAACCTTGCCTTCGGTGCAGTTCTGGCCATTATCATCCTATTTTTCTTCTTAAAGGATGTGAAGCCTACCTCTATCATTGCCGTTTCCATTCCGATTAGTGTTATTTTTGCGATTGTACTGATGTATTTTTCCGGTGTGACACTGAACATGATCTCCCTGTCCGGTCTGGCAGTCGGCGTTGGTATGCTGGTGGATAACTCGGTGGTGGTAATCGAAAATATCTACCGGCTGCGGGGAAAGGGCTACACGGCCGCCCAAGCGGCTGTTTCCGGCGCGTCGCAGGTGGCGGCGGCCATCACTTCCTCTACCCTGACCACGGTCTGTGTCTTCTTGCCCATTGTTTTCATTGAGGGAATTACCCGACAGTTGTTCACCGACATGGCGCTGACCATTGCCTATTCTCTATTGGCCAGCCTGATCGTGGCTTTGACGGTCGTTCCCGCCATGGCGCAGCGGACTCTGCGGAAAAACACCCCCAAGGAACACAGATGGTTTGATAAAGTACAGCATATTTATGAAAAGGCTCTGCGCTGGACGCTGAAAAAGAAATGGGTGGTATTGTGCGGATCGCTGGCGCTGTTGGTACTCAGCTTCGTCTGGGCTTTAAGCCGCGGATTTTCCTTCATGCCAAGCGTGGACAGCGCTCAGATCAGCTTGGAACTGCAGATGCCGGAGGACGCTACTCTGGAGCAGACAGCCCAAGTATCTGACGATATCATCGAACGGGTCAGCGCCATGGATGAAGTGGAAACTGTCGGCGCTATGCTTTCCAGCGGCACCAGCAGCATGCTTGGGATTGGCACAGGCAGTGAAGATGTGACCAATGTCAGCATGTATATTCTGCTGCGGGAAGATGTATCCGTTTCTGTCAGCGAACTGTCCCGTCGGATTGCAGATGCCTGCTCCGATCTGGAGGGCGAAGTGACGGTATCCGGCTCCTCTGACATGAGCACCATGATGACTGCCATGAGCGGTTCCGGCGTCAGCGTCAACCTGTACGGAGACGACCTGGATCTGCTGCAATCCACCGCCGGGGAAATTGCTGCTGCATTGGGACAAGTAGAAGGGATTGCCGAAGTGGACAGCGGTATTGGAGACGCTACCCCGGAACTTCGTATTGCTGTGGATAAGCAAAAAGCGATGGAGCACGGATTGACTGTGGCCCAGGTGTATGCGGAAATGGCCGCCGCCATGAAAAGCGAGACTGCCTCTACCACCCTGAAATTGGAAAACAGTGACGTCAGTGTGGTAATTGTAGATGGCTCGGCCACCGAAATCAGCCGGGAAGAAATTGAAAATCACGCCTTTACTGTAACCAACAGCGAAGGAGAAACATCTCAGGTTTTTTTGAAAGATATTGCCTCTTTTGCCAATACCCAATCCTTGAGCACCATCCAGCGCGACGCGCAGCGCCGTTATTTGACCATTTCTGCTACCCTGCAAGACGGATATAACGTCAGTTTGGTTGCCGCCGATGCCCAAAAAGCACTAGCTGATTATTCGCTTCCTTCCGGTTTTTCCATGGAATTTGCCGGTGAGAACGAAACGATCATGGAATCCATCACCGAACTTTTAAAAATGCTGTTGATGGCGGTAGCCTTTATTTATCTCATTATGGTTGCACAGTTCCAGTCCCTAAAATCTCCGTTTATCGTGCTGTTTACCATCCCACTGGCCTTTACCGGCGGTTTGCTGGGGTTGATGATCTGTGGCATGGAAGTCAGCGTCATTTCCATGATCGGCTTTGTGATGCTGGCAGGCATAATTGTCAACAACGGTATCGTTTTGATTGACTATGTCAATCAACTGCGCGCTCAGGGAGTTTCCAAATTTGAAGCGCTGGTAGAGGCGGGTATTACCCGTCTGCGGCCGATTTTGATGACTACTCTGACTACTGTACTGGGCCTGTCTACCATGGCAATGGGGATGGGAACCGGTGCACAGATGATGCAGCCGGTAGCCATTGTCTGCATTGGCGGACTTTTATACGCCACGTTGATGACTTTGTTTGTTGTCCCCGCTATGTACGATATTATGAACAAAAAAGAAATTCGCACTATTCCCGAAGAAGAGCTGCAGCTCGTTGAGGAATAATCGCATTATTTTTCACTGGCAAACGGCCAACCGGAAATCCGGCTGGCCGTTTTTACTGAAAGTTTTTGTCCATGGTATTTTTTCCTATCTTCCGCGCCAAAATATGCTTAAAAATTCACTCTGATTCTATGCGCTTTTCCAGTTTCCCGCATTTTCAGCCGAATAAACTTGACAAAAACAGTAGAATATCATAGTATATGACTAGGAGAAATCCATTAAAAGGAATCCAAGAGCGGTTGCCGCCGGCAGACGTTGCGGCTGCTCTTTCAAAATACAGGAAAAGGAGACAAAATACATGCTTGTATTAGAGCATATTGCCTGGAACTTACCGGATGGCGAGCCGATTTTAAAAGATATCACACTGACCGTTCCCGATGGGAAATTGGCGGTAGTCACCGGTCCCAACGGCGGCGGCAAAACTTCCCTTGCCAAGCTGATCGCCGGTTTGGAAAAACCAGCGGCTGGCCGAATTTTATTGGACGGCGAGGATATCACCGGATTGGACATAACGCAGCGAGCAAAAAAAGGGGTGGCTTATGCGTTTCAGCAGCCGGTACGGTTCAAGGGACTTTCGGTGCGTGATTTACTGGAGCTGGCTGCCGGCAATCCCCTTTCAGACCAGGAATTGTGTACGATTTTAGGTCAAGTGGGGTTGTGTGCGCAGGATTATACAGATCGGCAGGTGGATGCCAGCCTTTCCGGCGGCGAAAGCAAGCGTATTGAAATTGCCACTGTGCTGGCTCGCAAAGACGCGAATCTTCTAATCTTTGACGAGCCGGAAGCCGGCATTGACCTTTGGAGCTTTTCTGGTCTGATCGACGTATTCCAACGCATCAAATCCAGAAAACAGGACTCTGCGCTGATTATTTCACACCAGGAGCGCATCCTGCAAATTGCTGATGAGATTATCGTCATCGCTGATGGAGAGGTTCGGTCTGCCGGGCCGCGGGAACAGATTCTTCCCACGCTGCTGGGGGACGAAAAAACGGGCCGCTGCCCGCTGGAAGGAGGTCCGCTGTATGAATAAAATTACCGAGACGCTGCTGGGGCTTGTTTCCGACTGGAAAGGGGTATTCAAAGGCGCATACAATATCCGCGAGGATGGGGCCTGCGCCGGAAGGCAGTCCTCCGAACACATTCAAATTGAATCCAAAGAAGGGGCTCCCGGTCTTGTGATCCATATTGCGCCGGAGGCCCAAAACGAAACGGTTTACATTCCGGCCTGTGTAACTCACAGTGATGTCAACGATCTGGTCTACAACGATTTCTACGTGGGCGAAGGTGCCCATGTCACCATCGTTGCCGGCTGCGGTGTTCATTCCGACGGCGAGGAAGAGGCCCGGCACAACGGCATCCATCGGTTTTTTGTGGAAAAAGGCGCATATGTACTCTATCAGGAAAAGCATGTCGGCACCGGTTCCGGCGCGGGTATCCGCCGCATTGACCCGGTCAGCGACATCCATCTGGCCGAGGACGCTGTATTGGAAATGGATACGGTGCAGATTGGCGGCGTTGACCGTACAGATCGAAAAACCACTGCTCAGCTGGCAGATCGGGCGCGGCTGATTATCCATGAAAGCATTCTCACCGAAGGAGAACAAACAGCCAGAACAGACTTTTCCGTTTCGATTGACGGGGAAGATGCGTCGGTGGATCTGGTTTCCCGCTCAGTGGCCAAGGGCAATTCCCGGCAGGAGTATCATTCCCGGATTCTGGGCAACAACCGCTGTACTGGCCATTCCGAATGTGACGCAATTCTGGTTGGATCCGGCAAAGTCAATGCCGCGCCGGAACTGTTTGCCGGACATATTGACGCTTCTTTGATTCATGAAGCGGCGATCGGCAAAATCGCAGGCGAACAGATTATCAAACTGCGTACTCTGGGCTTGACCGAGGAAGAAGCCGAAGAGCGGATTATTCAGGGCTTTTTGCAAGGCTAAACGGATTTTTTCAGGAGGGATCAGCGATGCAGACATTGTTATGGGCAGTCGGCGGCGCCGGCTTTCCCTTCCTTATGACTGCACTGGGCGCTGCGGTTGTCTTCTTTTTCAAAGAGAGGATCAGCAGCAATATTCAGCGCATTTTTCTCGGCTTTGCCGCAGGGGTGATGATTGCCGCGTCGGTGTGGAGCCTTTTGATTCCGGCCATTGAGGAAGCAGAGTCCGCAGGGCAGATCGGCTGGATTCCGGCGGCCGGCGGATTTCTTTTGGGCATCGGCTTTCTGATGCTGCTAGATTACATTTTACCCCATCTGCACCCGGATGCAGCAGAGCCGGAGGGGCCCTCCAGTCCTTGGAAGCGCTCTACCCTGCTGGTGCTGGCAGTAACCCTACACAACATTCCCGAGGGAATGGCGGTAGGCCTTTCTTTTGCACTGGCAGCTCAGCATGCCGATCCGGCTATGTATACCGCTGCATTGGCTTTGGCCATTGGCATTGGTATTCAAAACTTCCCAGAGGGAGCCGCTATCTCTCTGCCCTTGCGACAGGAAGGACTCAGCCGCGGACGGGCATTTTTGTACGGCGGCCTGTCCGGTATTGTAGAGCCTGTTTTCGGTATTCTGGCTGTGCTGGTGGCCGGCGGGATTCAGCCGTTGATGCCTTGGCTTTTATCCTTTGCCGCCGGCGCAATGATGTATGTCGTTGTAGAGGAATTGATTCCTGAAGCGCATTTGGGAGAGCACTCCAATGTCGGCACTTTGGGTGTAATGGGCGGTTTCGTCGTCATGATGATCCTGGATGTAGCGTTGGGATAAAAACGTGGAATGATCAAAAAAGCGGAGATGAAAATCTCCGCTTTTTATTCTTTTCACTAAAAACTTCACTCGCTATTGGTAGGGATCACCTTAAAAATTTAAAGAGATAAAAAAACCTAATCATCGTCGTTCCGGCAATTTGCATAAGGTTCGCATATTTTTTCGCCATGCCACACGCCGGTTCCATCTGGAATATAACCGCGTTTTATATACATTCTCTGCGCGCTTCCGTACCCGCTGTGCATCCCCACGCCAAGGTATACCATGCTGGCGTATCCGGAGACAATCCGTTCCGCTATGTCCATCAGCTTACTTCCAACTCCATTTCTGCGATACTTTTCCAGCACGCCAAAGTCTACGATTTCAGGATATCCCTGATTGGCAAAAGCACCCCACTTAGAATCGAGGTATACATTAATGTATCCCATTACCGCACTGCCGTATGCGGCAACTAGGGAAACAGATTTCCCTTCCTTTTGATGCTGAATCCTCATCTCATACTTTTCATATGGGACTGCCAGCCTTGAGCTATTTCCCCTTCCACAATCGGACGGATATCATCCGGCTGCAGATCCCGTATGGAAAACGCATGGTCTTGATAACAAGCCATTTCCCCATTCCTTTTCGTAAAATACGCCGGTTTTTCGGTGTTTACACCGTCTGCCCCGATAAAAAAGTGTCATCGAAGGAAATCTGCTTTTCCGGAGGAGTCAGAGCAACCAAACACAGTGTATCCGGATCCAGCAGCCAGATTTCCCTTTGTTTGCTCTGTGCGTACCGCACAGTCGCGGCAGTTCCGCCGCCTGCACTGCCATCATATACCGCAAGCAGAATCCCCGACCGGTCCACCATCCAGCGATTGCGTTCCATCATGCAGAAATGGGTATACCGCTCATATAGGCAAAAGCGTTCGTCGCAAACTGCCAGAATGTCCTCATATTCATGCCGCGCTGCCTGTGGCCAACGCCGTGCCTGATCGGCACACGGCTGTGCTGCAATCAGACGCAGCGTTGGATTTTCTGCTTTTTGCCGCAACACTTCCCGTGCTGCCCAAAGATCCACCCCTTGTGCCATACCGCTGATAAAAGTGGTTACGCCCTGTTGTATTAAGATGGACACCGCCTGTCCAATGGCATGTTTCAGGCGAACACAATCCGGATGACCCTGTTCATAGCCAAAGGCAAAATGCCCGGGACGGTGGCCGGTAAACGCGCAAATCCCCTGCTCCAAATCTATCCCCCCTTTTCTTTCTTTAGCATACACCATAAAAAGAGCCGAGGCAACGCTTTCTTTTGGTGTCTTACATTTCTGTTCCTTATATGATAGAATCATTGAAATAAAAAAAGAGTGAAAAAAAGATGCTTCGCCTGATCAAGCCGTGTCCGGAATTGGAAAATGCGTATGAGGATTTTCGAGCGGATTGGAAAGCAAATCATGATAAGATCATTCCCGCTGCCGTTCGCGGCGAAGGGATGAATTATGCACAACTCCAATCCTATTTACGCGGCGGGAATCTATTTCCGATCCCGTGCAAGTGCCGGCTACCGTATTCTTCTTGCAGGATGAAACCGGGCGGATTTTAGGCGCGATTGACATCCGCCGCCAGTTAAACGACTATCTGCTGTCTTACAGTGGGCATATCGGATACGGCCATCCGTCCGTCCTGCCGAGGCAAGGGACTGGCTGCCCAAATGCTTTTTATGGCCCTTCCCATTGCCAAAGAGCTGGGGATTGACCGCGCGCTGGTGACTTGCGACAAAAATAATCCTGCTTCGGCCAAGACCATTCTGCGCTGTGGCGGCGTGCTGGAGGATGAGCGTCTGGAAAATGGTGAGCTGGTTCAGCGATACTGGATTACGATATAACATGGCCATTCAAAAAGGCTCTCCGACAAAAAAGCTGTACGGATACAAAAATCCGCACAGCTTTTCTTTTTAAAAATAAAAAGTCTGCAACTCAAACCTGCGGCTATTGCAACAGCAGGTACAACAGCGTTGCCACTACGCCTGCGCCGTACAAAAGAAGCTCATAGGCCAATGTTTCACCGACAATTCCACGGTGAACCGGCTTGTCTGAATAAGCACCAAACTGCTCATTGGTTTTCGGTTCCACGCTTTGTGGCGCTTTTTTGTAAAACAGGCGGTTTACCAAAGCAATGATCCAGTCCGCCAAGGAAGCAACGGTACGGGAGCAAAAAGCACCCACAAAGGCCAGTCCGCTTAACAGCGGCCGGTACACAAGCTTCTCCAGATCTGCCCAGCGAGGCCAACGGTCTACATAAATCCGAACGCCCTGCGCGTCTTTTTTCATCAGCAAAAGACGTACCACGCCGAAATACAGCACCGCGCCGATGGCCAGAGAAATCAAAGCGCCCTGCAGATTGGTCCAGGAGAAATATTGTACCGCATGCTCCAACGCCTCACCGCCCAAAAAAGAACGGGACACTTCGGCGATATGATCCATGGTGCTGTGGGCAAACAGGCCGAACACCAAAAGCAGCGCGCCGCATACCGTCAGCATCACCGAAGTGGGCTTATCCATATAAAGCTCTTTGGCAGGTTTTTCGCTGCCGGGTTTTTTCTCCAGAAATACCGCAACGAACAGCTTGGTCATATAAGCCAGCGTCATGCCGCCGGCGATCAAAAACAGCCACTCGACCGTACGCATCAAACCGGCGCCGCCCTGGGCACTCAGTATTTCAATATATTCGACGATGCTCTCATGCAGCAGCGTCTTACTGATATAGCCGCTCCACAGCGGGATTCCGCCGACGCCAACTGCCGCCATGAAAAAGCAGAACATCACCAGCGGTTTGCCTCTGCCCCAGCCGCGGATCTCATTGAGATCCAAAGAACCGACTCTGGTGAAAATTACCCCGGCGATGACAAACAAAATCAGCTTAATCAACGAATGGTTGATCATATGAAGCACCGTACCGTAAACTGCCAGCTGATTGTGTGCCCCCAAAAGACCCTGCATGCCCACGCCCACCAAGATAAAACCGATCTGGGACATGGAGGAACAGGCCAGCGTCCGCTTGAGATTGACGGAGAAAAGGCCGAGAACCGCGCCCAACAACATTGTGACAACGCCTAACATCAAAATCAGCATACCCCAATCGGCATCCCGGTAAAACATGTCACAGGATACGATCAAAACGCCGAAAATACCCGCCTTGCTCAATACGGCGGACAAAATCGCCGTAGCAGGTGCAGGGGCCGCCGTGTAGGATCGGGGCATCCAGAAATGCAGCGGGAACATGCCCGCCTTCGCTGCAAAGCCAAACAGGATACAGCCGCCTGCCGCGTATAAAAGCCGCCGGTTTTCTACGGCAGCACAGGCATCACGCAGCGCATCCAGCTGCAATGTCCCCGCCAGATGGTAGAGCAAAAACACGCCCATCAGCGTGACCAGGCCGCCCAGCACACCGATGGTCAGGTAACTGCGGGAAGCGCTGATCGCCTCCGGCGTTTCCTCCTGCACCACCCATACGTAGGAGGCAAAGGACATCATTTCAAAAAAGATAAAGGTCGTATACAAATCCCCTGACAGGAAAATGCCCATGGTGGCTCCCAGCGCCAGCAGCAAAAACAGATAATATCGATTCCGATTGCGCGCGTGGGCAAAATAGGATCGGGACGGCAGCGTGGTCATCATCCAGACCGCCGCGGTCAAAAGCGCCATAACCATCCGGAATCCGTCCGCCTGAAAAGTAAGCCCCAGGCCGCAAATCCCGTCCAGACGCAGGGTGGCGCCGGGGAAATACAAAAGCAACAGTGCTCCCAACAGCTCCACTACCGTGACCGCCAGCACCAGCCAATCCCGCGCAGACTTATTCTTCCGCCCGGTCAGATATCCGGCGACTGCGCCAGCCATTGGAAACAATACCAGGAAAATTAATAAAAAACCGCCCATTTTCTCACTCCCAACTTCAATGGTTCCGGCATTTACAGCAAACCGGCTGCAATTTGTTCAAATACTGCGATCAAAGGCGAAGCACACAATCCGAGCAAAACGGATGCTGCACTCAGCACAAGCAGCGGTACCGTCATCAGACGATTCGGATCCTCCACCTCTTTGACCGAAGCGGGATCAAAGCCTTTTGCGGGGAAGTAGGCACGCAGAACGACCGCCATCAAATACAAAGCGGTCAACAGCGCCGAAACGATCAAAGCCGCCACACCGGCATAGGCCAAGGGCATTCCGGTTTCCACCGCGGCGGTGGCAATGCCCCACTTGCTGACAAACCCGGCCAAAGGAGGTATGCCCATCAATCCTAACGAAGCGATGGTGAACGCCGCCATGGTCACCGGCATTGCCCGGCCAAAACCGTCTAACTGGTAAACGTATTCCCGATGCGTCTTGTAAATGATCGCGCCGGCACAGAAGAACAGCGTGATTTTAATCACCGCATGAAATACCATATGAGACAAGCCGCCAACCAGGCCCGCAGGAGTCATCAGCGTAACCGAAAACAGGATGTAGGACAAGTTACTGACGGTGGAATAAGCCAGCCGCCGTTTCAAATGGGGGGTGCGCAGCGCCATGGCGGAACCGTATACAATCGTTACGACAGCCGCCGTCATCACCACCGTCTGCGCCCAGCTGCCGCGCAAAAAGTCGCACCCAAAACCATAATAGGTCAGCCGGATCACAGCGAACACGCCCGCCTTCACCACTGCCACCGCATGCAGCAGGGCGGAAACCGGCGTAGGCGCTACCGAAGCGTCCGGCAGCCAGCCGTGAAACGGAAAGATCGCCGCCTTCACGCCGAAGCCGAAAAAGCCCAGCACAAATACCGTTTGCAAAAGCGTTTCGTGTCCGCTTGCTCTGGAAGGATCCAATACACCGCCAAAGGTAAAGTCCAGCGTGGAGCCATAGGTAAGCAAAAAGATCATCGCAATAAAGGCAAACGCCGCACCGGACAGAGAATAAATCAGGTATTTTTTACCGGCATACCGGGCCCTGCCGTCCATCGAATGCATGACCAGCGGCAAGGTCGCCAGCGTTAAAAGCTCATAAAACAGATACAAGGTTAAGAAGTTATCCGCAAAAGCCACGCCCTCAATTACGCCGAAAGTCATGGTAAAAAAGCCGAAAAACTTGTTTTCCCTTCCCTCGTGCTTCATATACTCAAAGGAATAAAAGGTAGTCAACGGCCACAAAAGCGACACCAAAATACCAAATACCCGGCCCGCTCCGTCGATCTGCAGCGCAATTTGCATGGTATCGGAAAAGCGCAGCAGCGTCAGAACGCCGTCCGGCGTCCAGATCAGCACTGTCAGCGCCAGCACAGCATTGACAATCACGGCGCCAGCCACATAAATCTGCCGTTTTTTCCGGTCCTCAATGGGACGGGCCAGCATCACTGCGCCGGCCAAAATCGGAAACAAAACCGGCAGGCATAACATCCAAACAGGCACAAGCTTCCCCTCCCAACATTAAAATAATACGGCAGAAATGCCGCTGATCCATTCGATCAAGCCGCCGGGGAAAATACCCAACAGCACGGCCAACGCCGCCAGAATGACCAGCGGCACCGTCATATAGCCTGACGGTTCTTTTTTCTCCAGATTTGCGTAGTCAAAGTCCCGGCCCGGAAAAAAACCGCGGGTCACAACCGGAAGCAGGTATCCGGCAGTCAGCAGAGCGCTGACCAAAAGAATTGCCGCGCCCCCGATACCCAAAATGCCATAATCAGCAATGCCGCCCTGGGCCAGATACCATTTGCTCACAAAGCCCGCAGTCGGCGGAATGCCAATGAGCGACAGAGCGCCAAACGCAAAGCACCAAATCACAATCGGCATTTGTTTGCCAATGCCTACCAGCTCCCGCACATCCGTTTTACCGGTTTTATAAATCACTGCACCGGCAGCCAGGAACAAAAGATTCTTGACCAGGGCGTGGAAAACCACCTGCAAAAGCGCACCGGTAAAGCCTACACTGTTTAACAAAAACAAACCGAACAGCACATAAGAAACCTGACTGACCGTAGAATACGCCAGCCGCTTTTTAAATACTTTTTCTTTATAAGCCAGCATGGAACCGGCAAATACGGTTGCCAGCGCCAGGCACAAAAGTGTGGTCTGCGCCCAACTGCCACGCAGGAAATCAGCGCCGAACAGATAAAAAGTCACACGAATAATGGCCAAAACACCCGCTTTGGTTATGATGCCAGACAGAACGGCCGATGCAGGCGCCGGCGCTACCGGGTGGGCGGTGGGCAGCCAGGACTGCAGCGGCATCATGCCCGCTTTGCAGCCAAAACCGATCATCATCAAAAGCCAAACGGTAAACAGCAGGTTTTCATTTCCCGCTGCAAGGGAGAAATCCAGCGTTCCGCCAGCTGAAAATTCTGTGGTGGAGCAGTACCGGTTGAGGAAGAAAAATCCGATCAACGCAAGGCCCGCGCCAAAGGTGGAATAGCCCAGATATTTAAACCCAGCGGCTACCGCCTCCCGGCTTCCGTTATGGATGACCAGCGGTACTGTGATTAGGGTCATCATTTCATAGAACATATACAAAGTCAGCAAATTTCCTGCTAAGCCAAGTCCCATCAGGATGCCGAGGGTCATGGTGTAAAAGCCAAAAAAGCGCTCTTCCCTTCCCTCGTGCTGCATGTACTCATAAGCAAAGAACGCCACCAGCGTCCAGATACCTGACACCAGGCACAGGAAAAACCTGCCCATGGCGTCCAGCCGCAGATAAATGGCAATACTGCCGCCCAAGTCCCAAATACGCAGGGAAAGATCCGGCAAAAAGCTGACGCCTACCGCCGAAACCAACGTGCACAGCACACAGGCAGATACCGCAATACGGCGGGCTTTGGCATCGCGCAGCCGGAACACCACCAAACCGCCGATCAACGGCAATAGGATGGGCAGCAACAGGACGATACTTTTGAACACGAAATTGTCACCTCTTTATCGGGAATTTATAAGAGCGCGAGTCCGTTTTGGATGAGGGTTACAACCGGCTCATAGCAGATGCCCAAGAAGAACACCGCTGCGATGAATACCACGGTGGAAACTGCAAACGCCGGATGAACAGGCTGTTTTTCGCCAGTCTCTCCTTCTGCCGGCCGGGACCAAAGAACGGTTACCGCCGGGATGTAGTACAAGGCGTTGAGCACAGTGGACAAAGCCAGCGTCAGCAGTGTCATCCACATTTTCACCGGCTGTGCCATGGTTGCGCTGGCAAAGAACACCTTTGCGGCGAAACCGGCAAACAATGGAATACCGATCATGGACAAAGCGCCGACCGTAAAGCCGATACCAGCCAGCTTGTTTTCATAAGCAGCACCGCGCAGTGCATGCAGCTTTTTATTGTGGTGCCGGCCGGCGCTCAGGGCACTGGCACAGCTAAAAAGCATGGGCTTTGTACAGGCATGCACCAAAATCTGGAAACAGGCTGCCATAATGCCAATATCTGTTCCCAGACCGATTCCCATAAAGACATAACCCAGCTGCGCCACCGAAGAATAGGCCAGCATCCGCTTGATATGCCCTTCTTTCATGGCGCCGATCGAACCAATGATCATGCCGGCCAGACCAAACAGGAAAATCATATTGGTAATGCGCAGTTCCCGGATGACCTCGATGGTGAATACTTTATAAAACAGGCGGATCATCAAAATAATGTATCCTTTGACTACCAGACCGGACAGCACCGAACTGGAGGCGGTCGTCGCCGATCCATGGGCCGGAGGCAGCCACAAATGGAAAGGAAACATGGCGCTTTTAATGCCAAGGCCCAAAACGATCAGCCCCACAACCACAGTCAGCGGAATGGTGTACTGCCCAGTGGCTACCAATTCCAGAACCCGCTGCTGCAGGCTTGGGAACAACAGATGACCAGTGATGCAGTACAACAGCACAATACCGATCAGTACCAGCCCGGAGCCGAGCAGACTCATAATCAGATACCGCATCGTGGCAACCAGTGTAGCGCTGGCATCTTTGGCCATGACAATGGCGCAAGCCGCGATGGTACTGATTTCGATGAACACGTACGCGGTAAAAATATCGTTGGTATAGGTCAGCGCCAGCAGCGCTGCCAGGATCTCGTCCATCATGATGAAATACAATTTTTGTTTTTCCGGCAGGACATCTTCAAAAATGTCCCGGCTGCCGCCTAACAAAGCCATCATCATCACCAGACAAACGGCAGTGGCCAGCACCGCTTCCAGCGGTCCCACCGATAACTCGTTGCCCCAAGGGGCCGGAAAATGGCCCATCATAAAGCTGAAACTTTCATTCGCAGGTCCAATCCGCCCCAGCAAAACGCCGGACAGCAGCAACCCTGCGCCAGAGGCAAATAAGCTCAGTCGATACGCCCATCTGCCGTTTTTCAAAAGCGGGGTGACGATGCCGGAAATCATGCAGATAAAAATGCTGAAGAACGGAAAGTTATATACAAATGGCACCGGTTACTCATCTCCCTTTTGTCTGGCCAGTTGAACAATCTCGTCAAAGTTGACCGTCTTATATTTTTGATACAGCCGCTGGATCAGCGCCAGCGAAAAAGCAGTAACGCTTACCGATACAACGATTCCAGTGAGCACCAGGCCTGCGGGAATCGGATTGATATAGTCTGCCGCATTGGCTGCCTCTCCTACCAGGATAGGAGCCAAGCGGCCTTCAATATAGCCTTGGGATGCCAAAAACAGATAAACAGAACTGTCCATAATCCCAACGCCGATCACCTTTTTGACCAGGTTGTTCTGCAGAAGAAGGTTCAAAAAACCGATGCCGAACAAAATGACCGCCGCTGTTTCATAGTGATTGATCAGCAGGTGTTCCATTACAACTCCCCCTTTGTGAACAGCGCATAAAAGCCGTACATCGTGCAGGCTACCACAATGCCGACGCAGATATCCAAAACCAAAATCAGGCCGGAGCTTAAAATAGCACCGGGTGTTCCCAGCGGAATATGGGATTCCAGATGGTTTGCACCGGTGAAAAAGGAGTAAGCCTTTGACGCGGCATAAACCATCAGCGCGCAGGATGTGACTTTACGGAAGGTAGCATAAGTAAAGAACCGGCTGATCCGGATCATACCGAAAGACACGGCAAACAAAATCAGCGCGGAGCCCATGATGGTACCGCCGGAAAAACCACCGCCGGGCGACAGATGCCCGTTCAGCACCACGTAAATACCGTAAACCAGCGCACAGGGGATGACCAGCCGGGCAATTTTGGTTAAAATGATATCCTCCTCGTGGCCCTCTATCACGTGCTCCCGGGCAGTGAGCAGATCCTCTTCCTTTGTGGTGTTGTTGCGGTCCCGCATCAAAAGCATGGTTACACAGGTAACTGCCAGAAACAGTACCGAAGATTCGCCGAAAGTATCAAACGCACGGTAATCCAAGATCATACCAGCGACCATATTAACAGCGCCAGTCTCCTCCAGACCTTTTTCCACGTACCGCTCCACTACTTCGTTAACCGCCGGGTTGTCAGGGCTGCCGAACAACGGAAGCTGCAGCACCGTGACCATCAGCACCGATACGATAGCTACACCGATGACAACTGCACAGACGTGATAAAAATGTTCAAACCGGCTCAGGCCCATCCATTCCTTGCGGGTGGGCTGCGCCTTTTGCTTTTTGCCCTTGGCCCCCTTGTTTTTTTTGGGTTTGGGCGGTTCCGCAGGAAGCAGGGGTTGTTCGGCGGCATCGCCGTTAACCCATGCGGTGAACCGTTGCCAAAGGGTCTTTTTCTCTTTTTTGATTTTGGCCATTTTACTCATCACTCGTTCCCTTCAACGCATGGATTTTTTTCAGTGTATAGATGAGCAGCAGGCCGCTGACACCGGCGCCTACCGCCGCCTCGGTAATCGCAAGGTCGGGGCTTTCCAGCAGTACCCAGATCACCGACATGATTAGACTGAAAGACGTAAAAATGACAACCGCGACCAGCAGCCGTTTGGAGAAGGTCACGGCCAAAGCGCAAACAATCAACAAAATCGGCAGGATTAGTTCCAAAGCCAACCTCATTTCTCTACCACCTCGCATTCGGATTTGATATGTTTAAAGGTCACAAACTCCGCTTTTGCCAGCAGATGGCTAGACACAGGGCTTGCGAGCCACAAAAAGCAAATAATAAGTCCCAGCCGCAGCGTGTGAAAATTGAACCCTACCAGAATCATCAGGCCCAGCAGCACAAAAAGAATGCCGAGCGTGTCCCCCAAAGCGGCAGCATGCATACGGTTGAGCACATAATGAAAGCGGAATAGACCAAAAGTTGCTGTGATATAAACGAATAACCCTACTGCAATCAGAATGATGCCAGCAACAATTCTAACGTTTTCCATCTTCCTGTTCCTCCCTTTCGTGTACCCGGCGCCGAACAATTACCAACCGGCAAAGCACAACCACTGTAATAAAGCTGAGCATGGCGTATACAATCGCCACGTCCACCAAAAAAGGCTCCTCCATGTAAACCGAAAGGATGGACAGAATGACGATGATCATTGTGCTGATCATGTTCCCCGCCACCACACGGTCGGTAAAACGCGGCCCCTTAATGGCACGGATCATACAGAAGAAAATCAGGACCGACAAAAGGATCACCGAGCCCAGCAGAAAAGAACCTGTAAACTCTTTCATCTTTTAATCCTCCAGTTTTTTCAGCAAATGCATAAATTGAGACTCGTCCACATCTGCCTGGCTGGCGGTATCCAGCGCATGCACACAGAACAGCTCATGCTCACAAAACACCGTAATCGTGCCAGGCGTCAGCGTAATCGCGTTTGCCAAACCCACCCGGCCGGTATCGGTACTCAGATCTGTATAGAAAAATACCAGCTTGGGGTCAACCTCCTTTTTCGGAGAGAGAATCACGCCGATGACATGGAAACTGGCCTTGATAATATCCCGCAGAAGCACCAGCAGGAAATGGAAGATGCCTCCCAGCTTTTTCAAAGCCTTCAGTTCTTTCTTGGGATCGTAGTCCAACAGTTTAATGGCAAACAGATATATCGCCCCGGAAATCACAAGGCCGAACAGGCAGATCTCCAGCGTGATTTTTCCGTTGAACAAGATCCACAGGGCAAACAACAGAACAAACATTCAATCACCTCAACAACCTTATTTTCCTATATATATACCTATTTAATATGTATATAGGAAGAAACCCAAACTACTATATCATAAGCCCTTTGAAGTAGCAAGGAGAAAGATTCACAACAAAACATGCAAAAAACGTGCCTTTTTTATGAACAAATAGTAAATAAATAGGGCAAAAAGCGGTTTTTGGCTTTTTCTTGTTCTATTGTTAAAAAATCGCTAAAATTTATGGAAAATTTCTAAAATCAGATATGGTTATCGATACAAAATATTGAAGATTTCTCTTTTGGTTTTCATTCCCTTTCTCTTCTGTTCTTTTATGAATTTTTCCTGCAAAATTTATTTACAAGGTCATATTATAATGTTATAATTTTTTTGCTATCTTTATCAAAAAATTATCTGCTTTCCGGGGAGGTATTTCTGTGCAGGATGTAGGGATTTGGTCGGTTGTTCCCCCTATTGTGGCGATTGTACTGGCGGTTTTGACCAAGGAAGTTATTTTTTCGCTGGTCTGCGGCATTTTGTCCGGTACGGTAATCTATGTGCTGTGCAACCAATTAAGCCTGATTCAGTGCTTCTCCACCACGGTAGACATCATGATCGCAAAGCTGGGTGAAAATATCGCCATGATCGTCTTTTTGTCCCTGCTGGGCGGACTGGTTGCGGTCATTACCAAAGCCGGTGGCTCCAATGCGTATGCCGCTTGGGCGCGCGGCCGTTTTAAAAGCCGGCGCAGTGCGCTCACTGCCACCGCAGGATTTTCCGCCTGTCTATTTCTGGATGACTATTTTAACTGCATCACCAGCGGAACCGTCATGCGGCCGGTAACGGACCGGTTCAACATCTCCCGGGAAAAGCTGTCCTATATTGTAGACATGATGGCTGCCGCCATGGCCATTTTAGCTCCCATTTCCTCCTGGGCCGCCTCCGTTATGTCCTACATCCCTCAAGATGGCGGTCTCACCGGTATGCAGGCGTTTTTACATGCAGCGCCGCTGAACTTTTACGCGATCGGCACTATTTTTATGGTGTTTTGGATGTGCATCCGCAAACGCGCCGACTACGGTCCAATGGCAGAAGCGGAACGCCGGGCAATGCGTGACGGCGTTCGCGACACGGCGGAAACCGAAAACGAGATCACCCGGATGCAGGCCTCGTCTAAAGGCCGGGTCTGGGACCTGGCCATTCCAATTGCCGCACTGCTGGTCTTTTCGGTACTGGCTATGCTTTATGTCGGCGGATACTGGAACGAACAGCTTAGCCTAGTTCAGGCTTTCGGTAAAACAGATGCCCCCACTGCGCTGGCTTTGGGCGGCGCTGGCGCATTGCTTGTAGCATTTTTCCTGTTTATCCCCCGCCGCATCATGCCGATGACGGAATTTTTCAAAGCCTTTAACGACGGAGTAAAATCCATGGTTGGCGCCAGCGTTATTCTGACCCTGGCTTGGAGTATCAGCAGCGTCTGCCGGGATTATCTGGGCACCGGGGAATATGTAGCCAGAATCGTGCGCGATTCCGGTATTCCCGTCCATCTTCTGCCTGCCATTGCCATGGTTATCGCCGGACTACTTGCTTTCGCCACCGGTACCTCTTGGGGAACTTTCGGTATTCTGATCCCCATCGTGGTCACCATCTGCGAAGCGCTGGCACCGGAGATGGCAGTTTTGTCTCTCTCCGCCGTATTGGCGGGTTCGGTGTTCGGCGATCAGGTATCTCCGATTTCGGATGTAGTAATCCTTTCCTCCACTTCCGCAGGCTGTGATCTGATGCGTCATGTATTCACCCAGATCCCTTATGCGCTTACTGTGGCCATCTGCGCAGCTATCGCCTATCTGGTAGCAGGGTTTTCGGTAGGTTTGGGGTACACGGTATATCTGCCGTTGTCGCTGGGCATCTTTTTCCTGCTGCTGATTAGCTCCCTGCTCATTTTACCGCGGCTCTTCCCCGGTAACCGGGAAAGCGTCCGGGAACCGGAGCATACGGAAACGGAAACTGCCCTCTCTACAAAATCATAAAAAGAAACGGCCTGGGATGAAAATCCCAGGCCGTTTTCCTGCCCTTTTTTCCGTTCTGCCGCAGATAAAAGCTACAATTTTTCACCCCACAAGCAGTCTATTCTTCTGCCTCGCAAAAAGATTCTCCAAAATGGCCAACCCATCGAAACGCCGTCGCCGCTTATAGTCTGTCAATAAGTTTGGCAGCGACCGTGCATTCTTTCTGCTGCCGATTCCAGCCATTTCAAAATCCAAAGCCAGTGCACGCTTTTTTGGCATACCAGGACGGCACCACGCTTCTCATCCCGTCGTACCACCGCAAGACATCTCGCGCCTGATTTAGCATTGTGGTAACCTCATGCTCGCCAAAAGGAATCGCCCAAGGCACGGAAGAAAGCATATTGCTGCTGATATACAAAGCGAGCAGTTCCCAGAACTCCGCCGGAACCTTGCCGTTAAAATACCCGTCAACCATGCCGGACGCAAATAGGGGCGCCGCTGTGCACACCAAACAATGCGGTTAAACTCTTCCCAAGGGTCGCCAAAATCATAGCGGTCAAAATCAATTACCACGAGTTTGCCGTTCTCAATCATCATATTGCCAATATGGTAATCTCCATGCTGAAAGCACTGCGGTCTGTTTTTCAGTAAATGCCGGTTCTGCTCTATACAGGCAATGAACTTTTGGGCGCCATCCATTCGGACCGGACAGTCCTGGTAGATTTTTATATTCCGCTGTGCTTTTGCAAGAAAACGCGGTTCCCATTCCGGCTGCGTGTCTGGCGCAGGAATCAAATGAATTGTTTGGAGTATGCTTCTGTCTTGCCATCCGTAGGTATACTACTCTTCGGTGGACGCGTTGGGAATGACTTCTTCCGCATCCTGTCCGTCAATCCAGGTCTGTAGGTTATAAACGCCCTCATCACAGGTACCGAAAGCAACCGGTCTGCACATGGGTACACCCAACTCAGCCACCTTTTGCTGCATACGAAACATATTCTCACGACTTGCGCTTTTTTCATGCGGTGTTATACGCATCAAATATTTTGTCCCGTCAGCGGCTGTTACACAATATTTACTGTCGCATGACCAGCCTTTTTGAATGGGTTTCTTTTCGATAAAAGAAAGATCGGTCATTGGCGTTCCCTCCTGATCAAACCAAAAATTGTAAGGCATATATTTTTTACGATACTCTGCGGATTTTTCTTTTGCAAGCGCTTTTTCTATCTTTTTTGCGAAAAAATCCTATGGGAAACCGGTGTTTTTTCAGATGCGGGAAACGCTAAAGCAAAAGCTGCTCTGACACAAGGCAGGGCAGCTTTTTTCCGGTTTCGCCATTTTGTTGCCCAGCAGACAACCGCATTGCCAATGGCCCAAACCACGGAGAAACCGACTGGGGTGCTGTTTTATTTTTGCGCCGCAAGCGCGGGCGTTTTTTGAACTGCTTTTTTCTCACCACTCCAGATTTTCGGCAGAGCCAACAGCAGAACGGCCAGCAAAAGCAGGGAAATCACGTCGGTAATCAGCAGACTTGTGCCAAATCCCAAACCCGCCGAGAACCCGGCAACCAGATAGCCCGCCACACAGACCGATGCAACGGTCAACGAATAGGGCAGCTGGGTGGATACATGGTCAATGTGGGCGCATCCTGCGCCGGTGGAGGACATGATGGTGGTATCCGAAATCGGCGAGCAATGGTCGCCGAATACCGAACCGGCCAAAATCGCCGACAGCGCAGTGACGGTCAATTCCGGAGCCGCTGTCTCGCAGACGGAAACGATGATGGGAATCAGAATGCCGAAAGTCCCCCAAGAGGTGCCGGTGGCGAAAGAAAGCATGGCAGACACGCCGAACATAATGGCCGGGATCAGCATCACCGGCATATTGGACGCCGCCACAACTCCCGCCACATAATCTCCGGTAGCGAGCAGATCCCGGCAAACGCCGCTGATCGTCCAGGCTAAAGTCAGAATCACACAAGCGGGTACCATCGTTTGAATGCCGCTGACGATGCCCTGGAAAAATTCCCGGAAACTCAAAAGCCGGCGGGGAACAAACAGCAAAAACGCCACGATCAGGGAAAGAAGGCTCGCCATCGCCAGGGCAGTACCGGCATCTGTCGCGCCGAATGCGTCAAACAGGCTCAAACCTTCGCCGTTCCAGTAGCCGCCATAATACAGCATGGAAAAAATCGAAAACACAATCAGCGCTGCAATCGGAATTACCAGATCCAATACCCGGCCTTTGGAAGAAGGCTGCTCTCCCCTTTCCATCAAATTCTGCAAGCCCTGTTCTTCTGCCCGGCGCTGTGCCGCCGCCATGGGGCCAAAGTCCCCCTTTTTCCGAATGCACAGCCAAAATACCATCACAATGCTCAAAATCGCATACAAATTCATGGGGATTGCCCGCAAAAACGCCTGCATGCCGGTCATTGTACCGTCGGTGGGGTAGTAGGAAATGACCGACGCTGCCCATGAGGAAATCGGGGCGATGATACAGACGGGAGCTGCAGTGGCATCGATGAGATATGCCAGTTTTTCCCGGGACACTTTATTCTTATCTGTGACCGGGCGCATCACCGTGCCAACGGTAAAGCAGTTAAAATAGTCGTCAATAAAAATCAGGCAGCCCAAAAAACCGGTGGCAAGCTGCGCGCTGGTGCCAGAACGCAGTTTGCCGGCAGCCCAGCTGCCGTATGCTGCGGAACCGCCGGCTTTGGTAATCACCGCAACCAAGGCTCCCAGCAGAACAACAAACAACAGCAAAGCCGCATTTCCGCCCATTTTTTCAATCATCAGATCAGACACGCTGGAAAACACGCCCGCAACGCCGAGATTCGCCGCCACTGCATAAATAACCGCGCCGGAAAAAATGCCGCAGGCCAGCGAAAAGATCACTTCTTTGGTCAACAGAGCCAGCACAATCGCAACCAGCGGCGGCAGTACCGACCAAAGTCCAACCGATACAGATTCCATTACAAAAACTCCTTTCATGGATGATAGGAGACACAAAAACGCCCAATCAACCTGAGTTGACGGGCGTTTTTGACGGTACAGCCATCAAAAAAGGCTGTACCGCATCGATACAGCCTTTCGGATCCGGAAAGGAGCATTCGATAGCGCCTCTGCCGCCGGTATTCCGGAAGCAGGAGTCTCAATGATTTTCACATTGAGCCCAACAGACACCCATACCTGGAATGCCTGCTTCGGCAGTTAACCCTTTCCCCGACATCGCGGAACGTCTTCTCCGCCGGGTACTCTTATCACTGCGCCTCTATCAACTTTGCGCTGAGTATATCAAACAGACGGCCTCCTTGTCAAGTGCCGCTTCAAAAATCAGGAAAAAGGCCGATTCTTCCTCTTGGAAAGCCCATTGGTTTAGATAGTTTGAACAATTCCCGACCAAGGATATTTTTTCGACCAATCATCGATAATTTTTTGTTTTTTTAGGAAAACTGTACTAATACAAATTGGTTTAATTCATGTTTTTGTCAATTCGAACAACCTTTCCTTTACAACAGATATAAAATCTGATAAAATTTAATCTGGTTTATTCAAAAAAGTATTTTTATTCTTAGAAAGGTTGTGTCAATACAAATGGGAAAGTATAATTTCGACAAAGTTTGGGAACGCGCTGGTCATAACGCCATCAAATGGGATGTCAATCCCATGGCGCCCCGCAAAACCGATCCCAATTTTACCCCTCTGCCCATGTGGATTGCGGATATGGATTTTGCCACTGCCCCATCGGTTGTAGAGGCAATGCAGGAACGTTTGAACCACCCCCTGTTCGGTTATTACGGCGATCCGGATCGCTATTTCAATGCGATTTTCAAATGGCAGAAGGAGCGTTTCGGCGTGACTGGCCTGAAAAAAGAACATATCGGCTATGAAAACGGCGTACTCGGCGGCGTAGCTGCTGTGCTGCACACCTTGACGAAGCCCGGTGACCCGATCCTGGTTCATTCTCCCACCTATGTCGGATTTACCGGCGTACTCAAAACAAATGATATGGACATCGTTTCCTCTCCTCTGGTACAGGACGAAAACGGTGTTTACCGCATGGATTTTGCGGATATGGAGAAAAAAATCCAGGAAAAAGGTATCCGTGTGGCAATCTTCTGCAACCCGCACAACCCCACCGGCCGCGTTTGGACCAAAGAAGAAATCAGCGATTATATTGATTTGATGGCGAAATATGGCATTACTGTTATCTCGGACGAGATCTGGGCGGACTTTATGATCGGAGAAGGCAAAAAGCACATTCCCACCCAGTCTGTATCTGATTTGGCGAAACGCATTACCTGCGCATTCTATGCCCCGTCCAAAACCTTTAACCTGGCTGGTCTGGTTGGTTCCTACCACATCATTTACCGCGACGATTTGCGCGAAAAAGTTTTGAAAACGGAAAGCCTGTCGCACTACAACAGCCACAACATTATGTCCACCTATGCGCTGATCGGCGGATATGAAGGCGGCGCCGATTGGGTTGACGAGCTGTGCGCTTATATCCGCGGCAATATGCAATACTGTGAGGATTATTGTAAGAGACATTTCCATGGAGTAAAATTTACAGTCAATGAAGGCGCTTATGTTGCGCTGATGGATTGCACTGAATGGCTGGAAAACACTGGAAAGACCATGGACGAAATGCTGGATGATATGGCTTGGTGCGGTGTTCTTGTCAGCGACGGCCGTGCATTCCACGCCGAACATCATGTCCGGATCAACTTTGCCTGCCCGCGCCTGACGGTGGAGCAGATGATGGAACGTTTGGACAAATACGTGTTCAACAAAAAATAAACCGGTCCCATTTTCCATTCATTTATGCCGGTACCGCCGGCAGTCCCGGCATATTAGTCAAAAAAACAAAGAACTCTTTTTCAGGAAGCCGGATACAAAATTTCAGTATCCGGCTTCCTCTCTTTATAGCCAAAAATTCCGCTTGTTTTTAGTGATAATGTAGAATATTTCCGCATTCCTCTTTTGGAATCTGGACATTTTTCGTGTTACGCGTTATAATTTAAGCAATCAATTATGGATTCACTACCATTCAGGAGGTATGACAAATGACTTTATGGGAAAAAGCTTGGCCGATTCTGCTGGTCTTTGGTGTGCTGATTTTGATCTTTGTTGCTTCCGCTCACTAGGCGGCACAAACACCTGTTTTCTTTGCCGCTAACGGGACAGTTTTTCTGCATAGAAAAGCGGCGGAAAAAATGATGCAAAAAGGAATCTGCTGCGCAAAACAGCTGGTTCCTTTTTGGTTTTTCATCGGGAGGTGTAAAGCGTGAAAGTTTGGGGGAAAATTTGGCCAATCCTTTTGATTTTTGGCGTGTTGGGTGCAATTTTCGGCGCGTCCGCTTATTCCGGCAGCCATAAAACCCGGGAGGATCTGCTGCACCAACAGGAAATCATCAATAACCAGCAGGTCCATAAACTAGTGCCGATGGGGAAACCGGTCATCTATCTGTATCCGGAAGAAAAAACCGAAGTGGCCGTCAAGCTGGACTACGACGGCGAACTGACCGCTACCTATCCCGATTACCGGAACGGCTGGCAGGTCATGGCTATGCCCGACGGCACTTTATACGACCGGTTTGATGGTCGGGAATACTCTTACCTGTTTTGGGAGGGCACATGTCCCGGCGCATATGATCTATCCAAAGGTTTTGTGGTAAAAGGAGAAGATACCAAGGACTTTTTACAGGAAAAACTGGCTTTTCTGGGCTTGACGCCCCGGGAATACAATGAATTCATCGTCTACTGGATGCCGCTGATGCAGGATCATCCATATAATCTCATCAGCTTCCAGCAGGAAGCGTATACCGATTTGGCTAGACTGGATATCTCGCCGGCGCCGGACAGCATATTGCGGGTCTTTATGGCTTATCAGCCGCTGGACGAACCGATAGAAATGGAACCGCAGCAGTTGGAGCCCTTCATCCGCACCGGTTTTACTGTTGTGGAATGGGGTGGCGCCCAGATAAACGGCTGACCAAAATAATCTCAAAACAACATCGTCTCACACAAAACCCCCGCGAAGAAAATCTTTGCGGGGGTTTTGCCTTCACAGCACAGAGCTGCGCAAGCAATTGTTTATGGAAGATGGTCGAAAGGCGCTTGGAACAGAAAGCCTGATATCGCCAATCAGCCAGCCCAGACGTTTTTATCCCAATTCTACGATCCGGGTCGCAATTTTTTGGGTAAATGCCTCGTCATGCTCTACAAACAAAAGGGTTGGCTCATAGTCTAAAATCAACTGTTCTATCTGCATACGGGAAAAAAGGTCAATATAGTTGAGCGGCTCATCCCACAGATATAGATGCGCACTTTGGCACAGGCTTTTCGCCAGCAGTACTTTTTTCTTCTGACCTGCGCTGAAATGCTGCATCGCTTTATCAAACTGGGCGCGGGAAAATTCCAGCTTCCGTAAAACCGCCTTAAACAAGCTTTCATCCAGCCCTTCGCGCCGGACAAATTCGCGCAGGTCCCCCTGCAAAAAAGAAGGGTCCTGCGGCACAGTCGAAAGAATCAATCCGGCAGGAATCTGCTGCGTGCCGGTATAATCCAGCGGCTCCTGCTGGATTAGCTTCAGCAGCGTGGATTTCCCACAGCCGTTTTTGCCTCGCAAAGCCACCCGCTCCCCCCTTTCCACCGAAAGGGATACCGGTCCCAACGCCTTTTTTCCTCCGTAAAAGACCGTTACCTTCTCCAGACGGACCAATGAATCCACGTGGTAGCGCAAGGGGCGCAGTACCAGCGGATCTACCTTTTCGATGTTCCGCAAAAGCTTTTCCTTCTCCTGTATCGCCTTTTCCCACCGGGCTTCTACCGCTTTGGCCCGTTTCATCATTTTCGCGGCTTTATGCCCCACATAGCCCTTATCCGCTGCACCGATTTTGGCCTTTTCCACCTGATCCGACCAGTTTGCTTTTTGCCGGGCCGACTGATCCAACCGGCGAATTTCCCCTTTTAGCCGCTGGTTTTGCTCCAATTCCAGCTGATCCTGCTGGCGCTTATTTTCCCACCAGGATGAAAAATTCCCCCTTTGCACCTGGATATCCGAACGGTTAATCGCCAAAATGTGATCGGTACACCGATCCAGAAAAGAGCGGTCGTGCGAAACCAGAATAAAACCCTCTTTGCCCGCCAGATAATTGCCCAACAGCCGCCGGCCCGCCGCATCCAGATGGTTGGTCGGCTCGTCGATCAGCAAAAAATGGTTTTCGTGGAGAAACAGCGCGGCCAAAAGGACTTTTGTCCGTTCCCCATGACTGAGCGTTTCAAAAGACCGGTACAATACTTCCTCCTCTACCCGCAGCAGTGATAGTTCCCGCACCAGCTGCCAGTATTCACAATCCGGACAGACTGCGTTGGCCACATCCAACGTTGTGGCTGACAAATCCGGCGGAAGAAAAGGGAAATAATCGAAAGCCGTACTGGCTGTAATCGACCCTTCGTAAGAGTATTCCCCCATCAAAAGCTTTAAAAAAGTGGTCTTGCCCCGGCCGTTGCGGCCAATGAGCCCGGTTTTCCAGTTGGTATCCAGCGAAAAGGATACATCTTCCAAGATGGTATCGTAGCTTCCTTCGTATCCAAAAGTCAAATGATGAACCGAAATTAAACTCATGCACATTCCCCCCTATGGCAAAATACAAAAGGCTGCAAGAAAGATTCTTGCAGCCTGCCAAAATAAAGGAACGGCCCTCTCCTGCTAAAAACGCAGGGAGATTCCCCGTTTCTACGATAAGCGCGCGCTCTTTCCTGCAACAGGCAAGCCAAACACAGCGGCACCGCCGCGTTCAACCGCCACCCTGTTTTTATCTGCAAGAAAGTTTACGCATCTTATCCTCTCCCAACTTTATTTTCTGCTAGCAATATAGCACGTTCAAAGAGCTTTTGTCAACCAAACCTCCCACACCGTTCATGGCAATGCCCCGTTACAGTGAAATGCCGAAGAGTTCGCAGGCATTTTGGTGCGTTTGATTGAACAGGCCCTGCAAATCAACGCCTTTTATTTCGGCCAGCTTTCTTCCGGTGTGCACCAACATGGAAGAATCGCATCGTACACCCCGAGTCGGCTCCGGCGCCATGTACGGACAATCAGTTTCAATCAGCAGCCGGTCCATTGGCACCGCTGCGGCAGCTTTCACTGCTTTTTTGGCATTTTTAAAAGTCACAACGCCGGTGAAGCCGATATACATCCCTAATTTTAAAATCTCCTGCGCCATTTCGGCGCTGCCCGAATAACAATGCACCACGCCGCGGGGACGGTATTTTTCCAGCAGGTCATAAGTCTCCTGCGCTGCATCCCGGCTGTGGATGATCACCGGCAGATCCAGCTCCCGGGCCAGAATCAGCTGTCGCTCAAAATGTTCCCGCTGGGTATCGCGGTCACTGGCATCCCAGTAAAAATCAAATCCGATTTCACCAATCGCCACGACCTTCGGCAGCTTGGACAGTTCCCGCAGCGTCTCGTAATCTTCATCGGTCATGTCCTTCACTTCGTTGGGATGCACGCCGATCGCGCTGTAAACCGTGTCATACCGGGCGGACAGCTCCACTGTCCGGCGGGTGGAGCGCATCGATGACGCCACGTCAATGATACCGCAGACGCCGGAGGAAAACAACCGGGGCAGCAATTCGTCCCGGTCTTCAAAATCCTTGCCATTATAGTGGGCATGGGAATCGAAAATATTCTGATACAAAGAAAAAACCTCCTGTTATCTCAAACAAGACCGGACGGGAATTGCTCCCTGCCCGGTCTTGTTTCATTTCATCAGCAAAGCTTTGCGCCGGCGGGAACCTTGTCATCCAGCATAACCAGATTCAATACGCCATCCTTTTCCGCAGACAGCAGCATGCCGTTGGACATCTGCCCCATCATCTTACGAGGCGGCAGGTTGGTACAGGCAACAACCGTTTTGCCCACCAGCTGTTCCGGCTGATAGTACTTCGCAATGCCGGAGAGGATTTGGCGGGTCTCGCCGGAACCGTCATCCAGCTGGAATTTCAAAAGTTTTTCACTTTTGGGAACATTCTCGCAGGCTAAAATCTTACAGACGGTCATATCTACCCTATCGAAATCGTCGATGGTAATGGGCTCTTTCTGTGGCTGGGCAGGAATCTCTTCCTTTTTAGGGGCAGCCTGCGCCTCGGCCAATGCGGCCAGCTCCTTCTCCATATCAATGCGCGGGAACAGCGCTTCGCCTTTCTGCACGCTTACCTCAGCGGGCAAAATGCCGAACTGCCCTGCTTTCTCCCAAGTGAAGTCCTCTGCCGAAGCGCCGATCTGAACCCGGGCTTTTTCAGCGGTATCCGGCATAAAGGGGTTCAGCAGAGAAGTGGAAATGCGCAGACATTCCAGCAAATTGTAAAGTACCGTCGCCAACCGGGGCTTGTTTGCTTCGTCTTTGGCCAGCACCCAGGGGGCCGTTTCATCAATATACTTATTCGCGCGGGAAATGACCCTGAACACCTCGATCAAAGCGTTCTGGAAAGCATATTTCTCCATCTGCCCTTCATATTTTCCACGCAGCTCTTTTGCCATGGTCAAAAGCTCGTCGTCAATGGGGTCCGCCGCCCGGTCAGCCGGCAGAGTTCCGCCAAAATACTTGCCCACCATTGCCACGGTACGGGACAGCAGATTGCCCAAATCATTGGCCAGGTCCGCATTGATGCGGCTGATCAGCGCTTCGTTGGTAAAGTTGCCGTCAGAGCCGAAGGGGAATTCCCGCAGCAGGAAATAGCGCAGGGCATCCACACCGTAGCGGCCTACCAACACCACCGGGTCCACCACATTGCCTTTGGATTTACTCATCTTGTCCCCGCCGAATTTCAGCCATCCGTGGCCATATACTTTCCCCGGCAAAGGCAGATCCAACGCCATCAGCATAGCCGGCCAGATAATCGAATGGAAACGGACAATTTCCTTGCCTACAAAGTGGACATCCGCCGGCCAGTATTGTTCAAAATCGTGATATTTTTCGTTGCCGTAGCCCAGTGCGGTGATATAGTTTGACAGCGCATCAATCCATACATACACCACATGCTTGGGGTCAAAGTCCACCTGTACGCCCCAGTCAAATGTAGTGCGGGATACACAAAGATCCTCCAACCCTGGTTTGATAAAGTTGTTGACCATTTCGTTCAGTCGGGAAGGCGGCTCCAGAAAATCCGGATGCGCTTCGTAATATTCCACCAACCGGTCAGCGTATTTGGAAAGACGGAAGAAATAAGCTTCTTCCTCCGCATCAATGACCTCGCGTCCACAGTCGGGGCACTTGCCGTCTACCAACTGGCTTTCCGTCCAGAATGACTCGCACGGCGTACAATATTTGCCTTTGTAGGTGCCCTTGTAAATATCGCCCTGATCGTACAGCTTGCGGAAGATTTTTTGGATCGACTCCACATGGTAGTCATCCGTGGTGCGGATAAACCGATCGTTGGAAATGTTCATCAGTTTCCATAGATCCTGGATACCGTCTACAATATTGTCCACATACTGCTGCGGCGTAACGCCTGCAGCCTGTGCTTTCTGCTGAATCTTCTGTCCATGCTCATCGGTGCCGGTGAGGAACATCACGTCGCACCCCTGCATTCGCTTATACCGCGCCATTGCATCAGTGGCCACCGTGCAATAGGTGTGACCAATGTGCAATTTGTCCGACGGGTAATAAATGGGGGTAGTAATGTAGAATTTCTTTCTACTCATGATGATGCCTCCTGTATTTTCAGATAAAGGGATTTTTCCCCTTTTTCACAAAGATACCCATAATATAGCACAATCCGCTTTAAAAAGCAAAGTATCATCAAACTTCCAATAAAAAATTTTCTTTTTGATTGACATTCCAATAGAAGCATGATATATTGAAGAAAACGAATGAATAGTCATTCATATGTTCATTTGTTAACTGTAACCCAATTGGAAAGGAGCTTTTAAATGGAAAAAAAAGACCTGATTCCAGAGGAGCACGATCATAAAAAAACAGCGGACTTTGCCCGCTCCCATCTTCCCAGCGAGGATGATCTGTTTGAGCTGGCAGAGCTGTTCAAGGTTTTTTCGGACAGCACACGTATCCGCATTATGTGCGCTTTGTCCGAAACAGAGATGTGCGTTTATGATATTGCAGAGCTGTTGGGCGCCAGCCAGTCTGCGGTCAGCCACCAGTTGCGGCTGCTGCGGGCCAGCCATCTGGTACGGACCCGCCGGGACGGCAAAAATATTTTCTATGCATTGGATGACGATCATGTAGATGCCATCATTTCAATGGGGCTGGAGCATATCCGGCACACGAAAGGAGAAAAGGACAATGGCTGACCACAAACACGAAAGCACCTACTGCTGTGGACAGGAACATTCGAAACAGGTTTCCGAAACCTGCTGCTCCCACAAAGATTCTCATATCCATCCAGATCATGACCACGATCACAGCGCATGCAGCTGCGGCCATGAACATGAGCATGAACTTCATCATCACGAGGGCGGATGCGGCTGCAAGCACAGCCACGAACCCCATCATGAAAGCTGCGCCTGCGGCTTGGATCATGATATCTCCTTAGAAAGCTGCACCGAAGACGGCTGTGCCTGCGGGCACGACCACGACCATGACTCCGGAAAAAGCGCCTGGTTTTTCATTGCCGCAGCCGTGTTACTGGCTGTTCTGAGTTTTCTGCCGCTTCCGGATCTCGCCTCTCATTTCATGCTGGCGGCAGCCGCTGTAGTAGCCGGGTTCCCGCTGTTCTGGGCCGGCGTAAAAAGCATTGTCCGCCTTCAGCTGAACGAAACTGCCCTGCTGCTGATCGCCGTTGTCGCGGCTATGGCCCTGGGTGAATTTTGGGAGGGCGCACTGGTTACGATTCTGTTCCGTCTTGGCAATCAGCTGGAGGGATTGGCCGTCGCCCGCTCCAAAAAAAGCATTGCCGCCCTGACAAAAATCCGGCCTGAGACTGCAAATCTTCTGCAGAAGAACGGAAGCTATGCCGAAACAGAAGCTACTGCCATTCCCACCGGATCTCAAATTTTAATCAAACCCGGCGAACGGGTTCCGCTGGATGCCATCGTCGAATCCGGTGAGAGCATGGTGGACACAGCAGTTCTCACCGGCGAAAGCCTGCCCCGTCAGATTGGCCCCGGCGACGAGCTTTTGTCCGGCATGGTAAACCGGGATGGTGCCTTGCATTGCCGCACTACCAATACTTTTTCGGATTCTGCCGCTTCCCGTATCATCCAGTTGGTGCAGGAATCTTCCGCTAAAAAGGGCAATACGGAAAAACTGATCTCTAAATTTTCCAAAATTTATACACCCTGTATCATCCTCGCTGCCATTCTTCTGACCTTCCTGCCGCCGCTTTTGGGTATGGGTCCCATCTCCATGTGGCTGGGCCGGGCACTGGTATTTCTAGTCGCCTCCTGCCCCTGCGCATTGGTTATTTCGATTCCCCTGTCCTTCTTTGCAGGCATCGGCGCGGGAAGCCGCCGCGGTGTATTGGTCAAAGGCTCCAAATCGCTGGAGGCCCTGGCCAAAACCCGCAATGCCGTCTTTGATAAAACCGGTACCCTGACCACCGGAAAACTTTCCGTCACCGGTGTTACCCCACTGGATGATTCTCTGTCTGCCGACGAGCTGCTTCGGCTGAGCGCCGTGGGCGAAAGCTTTTCTGCACATCCCATGGCACAAGCCGTAGTGGCACATCACGGTCCGGTGGATACCTCCATGGTCAGCGCTTATCAGGAACTGCCCGGGATGGGCGTTGCCTACCAAATCGGAGAAGAGCAGTACCTGTGCGGAGGAGAACGCCTGCTGGCAAAATACGAAATCGATACGTCTTCCTTGCCGCACGCCAACATTTACCTGGCGAAAAACGGTGTTGTCCTCGGCTATTTGACCGTAGCCGATACACTGCGCCCCGACGCCAAGGAATCCCTGCGGCAGCTTAAAATGCTGGGAGTCCAAAAAACTGTTATTCTCACCGGTGACAATGCTCGTACCGCTGAAAAAATCCGGCAGGAAAGCGGTGCGGATCAGGTATGGGCTGAACTTTTGCCCGCGGATAAAGTGTCCCACCTGGAACAGATCAAGCAAAGCGGGGCCACTGTTTTCGTCGGTGACGGCATGAACGATGCGCCGGTTCTGGCGATGGCAGACGTTGGCGTGGCGATGGGACTTGGAACCGATGCAGCCATCGAGGCGGCGGACGTAGTGCTGGTATCTGATAAACTCAGCGATCTGCCGCAGGCGATAAAACTGGCCAAACGCACCCTTTCTATCGCTAAATTCAATATTGTTTTTGCGTTGTTCATCAAAGCTGTGGTGCTGATATTGGGTGCCTGCGGGTTGGCTGCCATGTGGATGGCCGTGTTTGCCGATGTCGGTGTTTCCATTCTGGCAGTACTCAATGCAACCCGTATTCTGGGCAGTAAAAAAAGTTCGCAAAAATAGCCGAAGCCTTCTTTTCTACGAAAAATCCCAATAAGGATTTGTAAAAATTGTCCATTCGCATGGAAACCAGAAACTTCTTGCTTAAAAAGGACAGCCGATGCGTAAAATAGTTCAGCGGGGGATCGTTTGATCCCCCGCTGTTTTTTCGCCCGGACGGTAAATAAAAAGAAAGGAAGAAAACCTAGAATTTTATCAAAAACTTCCCTGGAACAAAAAAGAATTTGCCCTTTTCCTCGCCATTTTTTCACTCTATCGGTCAATATCATCGCGCCGTGATCACCTGTTTTGAATGCGGCTTTCATCTGTGGGTCTGGGCCGACGCTATGCAGATCATGCTGTTTATCCGGATCAGTGTTGTTATTTTGGTTCTGCTGACCTACCTGCCCGCCGAATGGCTGACCGGCAGGATTGTGAAATAAACAGACAGTTATCGCGCACAGATCACCATCAACATCCTCTGCACCGTATTTCTGATGTTCATTTTTCTGACAGTGATCGGCTCCTGGATTGGTGCCCGCCAGATTACGACGGAGCCTGTCCGTTTGTTTTTCTACAAGTGGCCTCGCAGTTTCTCTATTTCCTTTGTCGTAGAAGCACTTGTCGCCCAGATGCTTATTTGCCCGTCAGATTCTTTTTTTACATCAAAAAAAGGGGTTCCGCCTCGCCGTATAAGCCGGATACTGTCATAAAAAGCACCCCAGTGTTCCTGCGCACTGGTTTTTTTAATGGCTTTTTCCCGCGAAAAGCGATAAAGCGGCGCGACGATAAAATACGCCAGCGTTCCCTCTTTTCTGGCCGAACACTTCGAAAAAAAAGCCCTTTATCCGTACACGGCACAAAAAACTGACATATCGAAAAGGATGCCGCTTAACTCTTTCTGCGGTTTTCCGCCAGCCACACAATCCCGAACGGAAGGAGCACAAAATCCTGCCCGGTAAAAAGTCTTCCTTTTTCTGGCATTCCCGTCCACAACACCTGCTCTTGATCGGTCAGATAAGGCTTATAAAAATGGTAATTTTCTGTACCATTCATTCCACAGCACCTCCTATCCGGTATTGTACCGTTTGGCGCTGCATTTTGCAAAAGGATAGACTTTCCTTTGGCCGTTATCGCCTCGCAACCCTTCCTCTTTGCAGCTTACCGGCGTGTACGCCGAAGAAAAAACTCTTTTTTCGGAAATATTTTGCTTTGGGCAAAAAGTTTTCACCTGTTCCCTTTTATCCAAAGAAAAAACACCATTCTTTTAAAGCCGGCTACAGATTTTTTACGTCAAATACGTGTCCTTTATCTGACCAGCAGGAGCCGCAAACTGAATACACTCTGTTCCATGATAAATCGATACGATAACCTTTTGAAAAGCCCCTTCGCTGTATAAAAATATTGCTTCCGGTCCGTTGACGCGTTCATGATAGAAAGAAAAAGAAAACAAGGAAAAATCATTTTTCAATTTACCGCATCCAATGGAAGAAATGTTATCCCAAGAGAGGTTTCTCCCTTAAATGATGTCCCCCCCTTGAAAACATCTTCCCGAAGACAATAATGATAACAGGTTCTATGTATGTGAATGGTTCCCGACGCGCCTAATTTCAAAAGGTTTTTTTTATCATAAAAGCCTTCTAAAGTGGCGTCGATCTTTTCCGGATATGGACAGAAACATAAAAGGCCCGCCGCCGTGAGAAAGATAAGGATATAAATGATCCGATTCTTGTGACAAAAACGCATCCCTTTTTCCAAAAAACACCTGGATTTCAAACACACTCTCTATCATAAAAGCCAAAAATTTTTCCCATTCCAACAAAGCTAAGAGAAAACCAAACACTTTTTTAAGCAACTGCAGACTCTTTTCCCCATTGTCTTTTTTCTTTTTAAACGCTACAATAAAAGCAAAAAGGAGGGGTCCGGATGGAGCCGCTTATCTTTCATGTCGATGTCAATAGCGCATACCTTTCTTGGGAGGCGGCCCGGCGCGTAGCCAACGGAGAGCCGGATATCCGGTTAATCCCTTCTGCCATTGGCGGCGACCGGCAAACACGCACCGGTGTGATTCTGGCCAAGTCGATTGCCGCAAAAAAATATCAGGTGCAAACAGGAGAACCGGTTGCCCTGGCGCTGCGCAAATGTCCTCAGCTTTATCTTGCCAAACCGGACTTTCGTTTGTATGAACAAAACTCCAGAGCTTTTATGAATATCTGCCGCAAATATGCACCGGTAGTTGAAAAATTTTCCATTGATGAATGCTTTTTGGATATGAGCGGTACCGGACAGTTGTATTCTGATCCGAGGGCCATCGCCAGCCGAATCAAAGATGAAATCCGTGATACGCTGGGCTTTACGGTTAACATCGGCATTGGTCCCAACAAGCTTTTGGCCAAAATGGCAAGTGACTTTGAAAAGCCTGACAAAATCCACACCCTGTTTTTGCAGGAAATCCCCCAAAAGCTCTGGCCGCTGCCGATCGGGTCTCTTTTTACCGTCGGGCGCGCCACGGCACAGCGGCTGGAGAAAGGTGGGATTTTCACCATCGGCGGCCTGGCACATGCAGATGTTTCCTTTGTGCAGGCTCTGATTGGAAAAAAATTGGGCCAACAGCTGCATGCATACGCAAACGGCATTGACCAAACACCAGTACTTTCCAAGCCGGGAGAGGCCAAGGGGTACAGCAACTCCACAACGCTCGCCCGGGATGTGCGATCCGAAGAAGAGGCAAACCGCATCCTGCTGGCGCTGGCAGACAGTGTTGCCTCCCGCATACGTGCGGACGGTGTGCGGGCTTACTGCGTCAGCGTCACGATACGTGCAAATGATTTCAAGGATAAATCCCATCAACAAACGCTTTTGGAGCCTACTGATATTACAGATGAAATATTTCGCGTGTCCAAAAGGCTGTTCGCCCAGCTTTGGGATGGACAAACGCCGCTCCGCCTGCTGGGAATCTCCCTAACCCAATTGACCCGTGACGAATATGTGCAGCAGTCGCTTTTCCCTGACGAAAAAAAAGAACGGGAGAAAAAACTGGATCAGGCGGTGGATCATATACGGGGTAAATTCGGTTCTGACACCATCTGCCGCGGCGCTATTCTTCGTTCTGATCTGCAGGTGGGCAAAAAATATAAATCCCAGCTGGATGATAAGAAAAAATAATACTTTTTGCAGTACAACAACTTTTTGTAAATTTCTGCAACTTTCTATTGCCGAAACGAATAAAACAAAAAAGACTTATCAACCGCATTTTTAAGCGATTGATAAGTCTTCTGGCGGAGATGGAGAGACTCGAACTCTCGCGCCGGTTTCCCAGCCTACGCCCTTAGCAGGGGCGCCTCGTCACCAACTTGAGTACATCTCCAAATGGTAACCTAAACCAATATTTTTCTTTGCTGCCAGGATGGAAAATGGCGGAGAGGAAGGGATTCGAACCCTTGGCTCTTTCGAGTCACTGGTTTTCAAGACCAGCTCCTTAAACCGCTCGGACACCTCTCCATCCGTGACGCAAACTATTTTAACATAACCCTGCGATAAAGTCAAGAATATCCCGATAAAATCCCCTTTCTTTTCTGAAAAACGTATTATTCACAGACAATGGTGGAAATCCCATGAGAAAAATGCTATGATGACGTTACTTTCCATTCCTGTTACAGACCAAGAAGGGAGCGAAACTTTCATGGCAATCAATAAAGCAATGCGGGCCGCGCTCAAAGCGCTGTCCTATCCGGATATAGGCATTAAAAAAAATTATAAAGTGGAGCGGGAATTGGTGAATTTGACCTCCAAACGCATCATCAAACCGCATCTTTACCGCGTCTGGGACCATGATATTCCCTGTGGAGATCATCTGGTTCCGGTGCGCATCTTTGCCCCGCCGGACGGGCCAAATCGCCCGATTCTGATTTTTTTCCACGGCGGCGGCTGGGTCACCGGCAATATCGACAGCTACGACGGTGTCTGCGCCGACATGGCCCACTTAACCCGGCGCATGGTGGTTTCGGTGGATTATCGCTTGGCTCCGGAATACAAATTCCCCGCCGCTCCCGAGGACTGTTATGCTGTTGCACGGGAAATTTATCTCAACGATTCTTTGCTGGGCACCCGCCCGGAGGAAATTGCCCTGATTGGTGACAGTGCGGGTGGCAACCTAGCGGCAGCTGTTTCTCTGATGGCGCGGGACCGGGGAGAATTTCTCCCCGCCAAGCAGATCCTGATTTATCCCGCCACTGCCGCCGACCACAGTGAAACATCCCCTTTCCCCTCGGTGCATGAAAATGGAACCGACTATCTGCTGACCTCTAAACGGGTGTGCGATTATATGGACCTGTACCGCTCTGGGGATGAGGATTTGCACAATCCTTATTTTGCCCCGCTGCAGGCGGCTGATTTTCGCGACCAGCCGGACACCCTAATCATCACAGCCGAATACTGCCCCCTGCGGGATGAGGCGGAGGAGTACGGCCACCGGCTGATGAAAGCCGGAAACCGTGTCACGATCCGCCGGATACCGGACGCGCTGCATGGATATTTTTCCCTGCCCGCCCGGTTTGTGCAGGTAAAACGCACCTATGAAATCATCAATCGGTTTTTGAAAGGATGAGGCCGTAAATGAGCGCGTCAGAACCGAAATGGATCCGGTTGGATAACGCAGCCAAAATATTTCCCTCCACCAGCAGTAAGAAAGATCCGAAGGTCTTTCGTTTCTCTTGCGAGTTGACTGAGCCGGTGGACGGACAGACCCTGCAATTCGCACTGGATCAGACCATGGAAAAATTTCCTTTTTACCGCTCCGTACTCAAACGGGGGCTATTTTGGTATTATTTCGAGGACAGCACCCGCCGACCTGTTGTCCAGCCGGAGGGACTTCCTCCCTGTGCGCCGATTTACAGCGCGGACCGAAAAGGACTTTTATTCCGCGTCAGTTTTTTCGAACGTCGGATCAACCTGGAGGTTTACCATGCCATTGCCGACGGAACCGGTGCACTGCACTTTTTGCGCACGTTGGTTTATTATTACTTACTGGAGCGCCATAAAGAGGATTTTTCCGGCGGCGCGCCCTTTTTTGATTACGATGCTTCCCATGCGCAAAAGCAGGATGACAGTTTTTCCCGCTACTACGAAAAAAGGCCAAAAGCGTCAAAAGGCAAGGCTGTAAAAGCGTACCACCAATATGGAGAGCGCTGGCCGGACAACCGCATCGCCGTTTTGGAAGGCTGCATGCCGGTGCGGTCGCTGCTGACGCTTGCCCATACCCATCACGCCACGCTGACGGAATATTTAACCGCCCAGCTGCTGCTTT
Source organism: uncultured bacterium (assembly GCA_934875375.1). Taxonomy (GTDB): domain Bacteria; phylum Bacillota; class Clostridia; order Oscillospirales; family Ruminococcaceae; genus UBA3818. The sequence goes on along the minus strand of CAKXHL010000007.1, from coordinate 55,944 downwards.
CCATTCGGGAAACCATGCGCCTGCGGGAAACCGGGCGGCCAGTGGTCATCACCATTCCAGTCAATCTGCGCAACTATTTTCCCTCCGGCACAGCGCGGAATTTTTTCGGCATCATCAATCTGGGCTATGACTTTTCCCGGCAGGAAGATTCCATCGAATCCGTCATCGCTTTTATAAAGGAACAATTCCAGAAGGAGCTGACCGCTGAGAAGCTTCGGGAACGGATGAATGAACTTTCGGCCTTAGAGCACAATCTGCTCACCCAGCTTGTGCCTCTGATCATAAAAGACCCGGTGCTCCGCCTGGCCAATTATCTGGCGGAACGGGGGATTACGGCTGCCTTTTCCAACGTCGGAAAGGTCGCCATGCCTCTGGAGATGGCACGTTATATCGACAGCTTTCACGTTTTCACCTCTACCAACCGGCTGCAGGCCTGTATGTGTTCCTTTGGGGAGCATTGCGTTATCAGCTTTTCTTCGCCATTTGTCAGTACCGATATCCAGCGGGCCTTTTTCCGCCGCCTGACGGCGGAAGGAATTGCGGTAGAAGTCACATCCAACCAGGAACAGTTAGGTTTTTAATCCAAAAGGAGGTATCCGCATGAAATACTGTAAAAAATGCCGGGTATCCGTCCCCGGGGATCTGCATACCTGCCCGCTATGTCAGGGGGATCTGTCCGGCCCGGGAGAAGCCGGGCGCACTGCTTTTCCTGTTCTCCCCGCATCCCCAAGCCTTCACAAGGGGCTTTTGCGGCTGATCGGGCTGGGGACCATTGCGGCGGCAGCTGTCTGCATTGCGGTCAATTTAAGTCTGCCTCAAAGCGGTTGGTGGTCTGTTTTCGTGGTCGCCGGCGTCATCAGTTTTTGGCTCACTTTCTGGATGGTCGTAAAAAAGCGCGGAAACATCCCCAAAGCTATTCTTTGGCAGGTAGGGCTCATTTCCGCGCTGGCCCTGCTCTGGGACTGGTGGACCGGCGGGCGCTTGAGCTGGTCGGTCGATTTTGTCATACCTCTTCTGCTTACCGGTGCAATGATCGCCATGGCAGTCATCGCCCGGGTGATGCGGCTGAAAATCCAGGACTATATCCTATATCTGATGCTGGACGCCATATTCGGTTTTATCCCGTTTGTCCTTTTGCTGTGTGGCTCCCTTCGAGTTGTCTACCCCTCGGCGGCATGCGTCGCGGTAAGCATTATTTCACTGGCTGCGCTGTGCCTGTATGAAGGGAAGGCTATGAAAAATGAAATTCTCCGGCGGCTGCACCTGTGATTTTGCTGCCGGGAAAAGGAGGTCTTTGCTATGATTTGCCCGATCTGCGGCGGGGAAATGGAAGAAGGCGGCCTGATTGCCAGCGGTATCAGTGTCATGTGGTTTCCACTGAAACAGTTTGCCAAAAAGGGGCTGGAGCGGCTTTGGTATGAGGGCGGAAAGTCAGTCGGAAAGTCGAACTACCTTCTCGACCACACCCGGATTCCCGGCGCGTATTACTGCCGCAGCTGCCAGAAAATAATCGGCATTTTCGATATTTCCCATGATCCGGAAGGGGAGTAAAACACCGTTTTACCCGCACTGCGCAGCATCAAAACTCAATGGTTTTGATACATCAGAGGAGGTGCTGAAAAAGGGCAGAATCTATTATGACGGAGGTCGGCTCCAATGAATCGGCTGGAAACGGTTGGGCGGACTGGTCACGATCCTGACGCTGGGAATTTGTTATCCCTGGGCGTTTTGCATGGTGTATCGCCGGGAAACCAAGCATGCCGCGGTCAATGGGCACCGCCGATTTTCGAGACATCGCAGCTGTTCGTCAATTGGATCAAGTGCTGACTGTTGTCGCCTTTGTATTTTATAGTTTTTGGCCGGGCATTGCCCTGCGCAATCGGGAAACCGGGCACACCCATTTTGCCAACTGGCTGAGTTTATAAGGAGGAAAACGGATGTCTTTGTATTTGTTTTTGCCCACCGCGGCTCAGCGGGTGCAGGTGGAGGAATTCAAACAAGCCTTTCAGCAGGCGGGGGAAGATACCATCAACGGCAGCTGCGGCCTGACCCGCTTTTCATGCTACGGCGATTGGCTTTTTTATCTGGAGCGGGTTCGGCAGGGCCGAGAACCGGACAGAGTCCCCTCTTTCACCTTCTTGGCGGGCGACGGCAAGCAGCTTGTCGGTATCATTGATATCCGCTTGCAGCTGACCCAAGCCCACTATTACAGCGGCCATATCGGTTATTCCGTCCGCCCTGACTGCCGGGGCCGCGGCATCGGTACAGAGCTTCTCCGGCTGGGCTTGGAAAAAGCGCGTAAGCTGGGGCTTGGCCGAGTAATGCTTTCCTGCCAGGAAAACAACCTCACTTCCCGAAAGATAATCGAGGCCAATGGCGGCAGATTGAGCGAACGCGCCGTTTGGGAAGGAGCGCCGTTGCTGGTTTTTTGGATTTCCCTTTCCGGCGGCAACCAATTGTCTTCCCAATAAGCGGCCGCTCTTCCGGCCGGATTTGCAGGGGGATTGAAGCAAAAAAATTTGACACCCTCTCTTAAAACAGGTATATTAATAAATAGGTACCTTATGAAAATCCCGCCGTTGTTTTTTAATACAACACGGGACTGTTTTGGAATGGAGGAAAAAGATGAAACCTGTGATCCTGATTGCGCCGGACGATGGATTCAATCCCATGTTCCAGGCGCCGCATACGATTATCAGCAGCAACTATACCAAATGCGTCTTGGAGGCCGGCGGTATCCCGGTCGTCGCTTTCGACGTAAATTGCGCCGCCGAGTACACAGCAATGGCGGACGGCCTTCTGCTCACCGGAGGCATGTCCGATATCCATGCCGGAAACTATGGGCAGATTTACAAAGACCACATGGGCGGCCCGAATCACCCGCTCAACGAACTGCGGGATGACATGGACTTCACATTGCTTCGCGCCTTTATGGCAGCGGGTAAACCGGTATTCGGCATCGGCCGCGGCCTGCAGGTCGTAAACGTCGTGCAGGGCGGCTCTTTATATATGGATCTGCCCGAGGAAACCGGTCAGGATCACGAAAAAGAAAACCATACCGTTGTGGCAGAACCGGATAGCTTCGTCTGTGCCTACGGCACCGGTGAACAGGTAGTCAGCCGGCATCATCAGGGAATGAAGTCTCTGGGCCGGGATTTAAAAATCTGCGCCAAATCACCTGACGGACTGCCCGAAGCGATTGAACATATTTCCCTGCCGGTGTTCGCTGTGCAGTGGCACCCGGAACAATCCCAGACAGAGGCGGACAAAAAGCTGTTCGAACGTCTGGTTACCCTTTGCAAAGGAGGCGACCGCTGATGAAACCGATTATTTGTATTGCACCTGCCCCCGCCGTAGAACCCATGTTTTTTAACGACGGCTGGATGGTAAATAAAAAGTATTTCCTGGGCGTTAGCGCTGGCGGCGGTGTTCCGGTCATGGCAACTGATATCGAGCTGGCGGAAGAATACGCCCGTTTGTGTGATGGATTGGTTCTTACCGGCAGCGCCATGTATATGCCCTCTCCCGAGTATGCCGCGCAGGCGAAAGTCATTGAGAAACAAAAGCGCGACCCGCAGGACGCACAGCTGTTCTACGCTTTTCAAAAGGCCGGCAAACCGGTATTGGGCATCTGCCGCGGGCAGCAGAATATTAACGTCTTTTTAGGCGGTACCCTGGCCAAAAAGTTCAAACTGACCGACGGGGTAGAACATCTGATGCGTAAGCATGAGATTGTTGCACAGCCCGGTTCTCTGATCTGCGAGCTATTCGGCGAAACATTCATTACCAACAGCCGCCATAATAACCGCATCGACCAACTGGCCGACGGATTAAAGGTCACTGCCCGCTCTCACGACGGCGTGATCGAGGCCATTGAACACGAATCCGAGCCCATTTATGCTGTCCAGTGGCACCCTGAACGGATGCGTGGCGACCTGCCCGATCCTTTTGACGGACCGGACACCACCATTCTGTTCCAAAAATTCAGCGAAATCTGCCTGGCACATAAAAAATAGACTGCCTTACGGCTGTTTGAGCCTATCCGAGCCGTCCAGCCGCTAGCACTTGATGGCCTTAGAACTGCACACGGTCTCGTGCTGTTTTTTATCCTTTCGCGTGAAAGCGGCAGCCAGAAAAACGTGTCTGGCCTTGGGGTCGTTTTTGCCAGACCCGTATGGCTGGCATTCCTGTCTTTTTGCCCGCCCTGATAAAAAGGCGGGCATTTTTTCTGTCAAACGAACTTTCTTATTCTTTTTCCCCATAGAAAATCGATAAAAGCAGACAAATTTTATGTGGTTCTGCGCTTTTCTCCCGGCTTTTGATATGTTACTATAAAAAAGGGACAACGCCTGCCCCGCAGGCAAAAGGAGGAAGGATATGAATTTTATAAAAAAGAATGTGCCAGGTATGCTGCTGTGCCTGCTCATCGCGATTCCCGCCTGGTACCTGGGCAAACTCTTCCCCGTAGTAGGCGGTTCGGTCTTGGCCATTCTGATTGGCCTTCTGGTCGCAATGGTTCCCCGCCGTCCGGCGCTGCAAAGCGGCATTGGATTCACTTCAAAAAAGGTGCTGCAATACGCTATCGTACTGCTGGGATTTGATATGAACCTGTTTCATATTCTGCAGGTTGGCCGTCAGTCCCTGCTCATCATTGTCGTAACTATCTCCACTGCGCTGATCGTCGCTTATCTGGTCAGCCGTCTTTTGCATATCCCATCAAAAACCGCCATCCTAATCGGCGTCGGTTCGTCTATCTGCGGCGGTTCCGCCATAGCAGCTACCGCTCCGGTCATCGATGCGGATGATGAGGATGTGGCAAAATCCATCTCCACGATTTTTCTCTTTAACGTATTGGCCGCATTTCTCTTTCCCGCCGCCGGCATGGCGCTTGGCATGAGCGACCAGGGTTTTGGCATGTGGGCCGGCACCGCTGTAAACGACACCTCTTCGGTGGTTGCAGCAGCCACCACCTGGAGCAGTGCTGTCGGCAACGACACCGCACTGACGCTGGCTACTATCGTCAAACTGACCCGTACGCTGGCTATCATTCCCATCACTTTCATCCTGGCGCTGTACCGTTCCCGAAAAGAAAAAGAAAAATCCAAAGGCAACTTCCGCCTTTCTAAAATTTTCCCTTGGTTTATTCTGTTTTTCCTGCTGGCAGCGGTCATCAGCACCGTTACCGGCATGCCTGCCGCTGTCAGCAAGCCAATTGTCAGCTTCGGTAAATTCCTGATTACGATGGCAATGGCTGCAATCGGGCTCAATACCAATCTGGTCAGTCTGATCAAAAGCGGCGGCAAACCAATCTTTTTGGGACTGTGTTGCTGGGCCGCCGTCGCATTTGTATCCTTAGGCATGCAGATTCTGCTTCATCTGCGGTAAAAAACAAAAAGCGGAGGATTTTTCCTCCGCTTTTTGATCTGTTCCAACTGTTTTTCACTTTTTTTCTGCTGTCGGATCTGCCCGTTTCTGATAGTGGCGCAGCATCTGCTCAAATTCTTTTGCGTCCATTCCGTCGAACTTTTCCGCCGCCACCAATCCCATGCAGGCCGTCAAAATCCCTCCTGCCTGATGTACCATAATACATTCCACGCATTTCCCATGCCGCGGGCATTTGGAAGTACAGGGACAATTTGGATTTTGCAAAACGGGTGCCATCTCAATCGATCCTTTCCCAAAAAGGCAAATTGAATTTCGCACCTATTTTATCACAATTGTACTGGGAAATGTAGCGTTTTTTTGATAAAATTCCGCTAAGATTAAAAAGACATTCCCAGCGTGTCCCGATAATACTCCACGCATTTGCGCATAAAGGCCTCCGTCACACCAAAATACTCTGCCAAATCCCATATTTCAACCATTCCCGCAGCAAGGCATTCCCGCAGTTCCTCCAGCGGAATATACCGCAGAATGGCAGCCCGATCTGCCCGGCGTTCCGCCTGTTCTTTCAATAGATAAGGGCTGGAGGCCGTATAAAACGCTCCTGAGTCAAAATGTCCCTTTTCATGGATCAAAATGGTATATTCTTCCGCACATCCATCAATTTTACTGCGGTCTATTCCCACCACTTTTTCGTCACCCAACGAAACGCTTTTCAAATGCTGGAACCGGAACGGCAAAACGGTGATGTTCTCTTTTTCGAAATCCTTATAAACCTCGTTCAGATCATGCTTCATCTGTCGTCTTTCTCCCTGTTATCAATCGAGGAAAACCTTCCTTTCGACCACATCATAGCAAAACCTTAGTCCTATAAAACGGACAATCTTTTCAAAATAAAAAGAGGAACGGTGTTTTTCGGGCCTATATCGTCTGTCCGCTTAGCATTTAGCCAAGCGGACAGACGCTTTTTATCCATAAATTTCCGCGTCCAGCGTCAAATTCGTATACAAAAAATCCCCCGGGGATACGGTAACGCCGCTTGGCAAGGCAAACACAATTTTTGCGGTTCTGGTATCAATAATCGAAAAACCTGACGGCGTGACGATGGGCACATTGTCATGCGTACTGTAATAGGAAATACCGCTGCTGCCATCCCGAGCTGTATAAGTCGCAGTCGGCGCAACGCGCATAGGTTCCGGAAAGCGAATCCGCGGCATGGCGTATAGTGCCGCAGCCGTATTCTCTTTGATCGGCGGCAAACTCAGCGTATATTTTTGATAATATCTCTGACACAGTACCCACTCCTGAGCACAGGGGCGCACCGGCCTGCCCGGATACAAACTCACCCAGTCCAGCACCGCGTCGGTTACCGTAAGGCTGAATATGCAGGCATTTCCATTGTTGTCCAACGGTACAGATGCCTTATCAGTGCAGACGTTCTGCATCACGCCGTCGACACTGTAATAGACTGTAACCGGATCTGGCATTCTGGCAAAATCCGCCTTTTCCATCCAATACTGCATGGTGATGGTGCCGGCAATATCCGCACCATATCCCCGCGCGTTGGGCTGTACCGTGCCGGTACCGCCGGATCGGAAACGGTCGGCCACATATCTGTCCGACGGATTGGTATAGGTCGCACTGTCATCAGCGTTATACCGCTGCCAGACAGACAAAGAGCCGTTGATGAGATCTCCCGGCCGATTCCACTTATCCCTTTCCTGTGGTGAAACAAAAATCCGCGCCGTCGTCTCCTCGATCTCATCTGCGTTAAAAATACCGTCCGATATCATCACATTGCCCGATGCGTCCGGCAAAATTCCATTGACCGATGTCACGCCGCCGGCTTCCCCCTTGGGTCCCTGGGCCTGAACATCGGTCTTTTGATAGATCCCATCTGTTTGGTCCCATTGATACCAGTACCCATCAGTGCCGATATAAGGGCTTTTCCCCTCCGACCCGTAGGAGGAAATACCGCTGTCCAGGTGAAGATTGGCTGTGGTGTCATACAAATACCAATGCCCGTTTTCTCCGATATATGGCCCTTTTTCCACAACATCTTGCGCCGTTTGGGCATTTTCCGTCGCTGTAAGCGCTGCCTGTATTGCCTGTTTTGCCGCAGCAGCAGCCTCTTCCTCATGCTTTTGCGCCTGTGCCAAAGCGGCTGACAGCGTATCCGGCGTCGGGGCAAAATTGCCGTAAGCCGCCGCTTTAATCATGATTTCCCGACCATCGAATTTGATCACTTCTGTTTTGTCTTCGCTGATCCCGACAATGGTCAATTTGATGCGTCCTGGCACAGCAGTGCAATCTTCGTCTACTTTCCAGAAAACGGTCAGGCTGTCCTCCCCTGCTTGTACGCTCAACGGCTTGCTGATAAAAGTATCCTGCTCGCTGACCAGCTGAATCGACCAGCGCAGCGCCGACAGATCAATCTCACCATACTGCAGCGGCAGGATAATTGGAATACAATCCACTCCCGCTTCTCCCTGTGTAAACAGATAATCCAGCGGCTGTGTATTGACAACTTTCCGCTCATTTGCTTTTAACTCCACGTCTTTCCCCCCTTTTTTTTACGCCTGTGTGCCGTCCATATTGTACCATGTTGAATTGTTGTAGTAGCTGGATTGAAACTGCAGCTTTCCGGCGGCCGCTACCCGAAACCGGATCGTCCGGCTGGATGGGCTGCTCTGGTCCTTCACCGCTGCGGTCTTGGCAGAAGTTGCTGACAGCGACAGGTTAGCGCCGCCGCTAAAACTGCCGGAGGCGGATACATCTCCCGTCAACGCAATGGTGTGTGCGCTCGTCAGCCGGTCTGCCGTATCCGCCCGGCCCGCCTCATCCGCCTTAGCCGCGCTCTCTGCATAGGATGCCAAAGCTGCCCGCGATGCCGTGGCGGCAGTGTCCGCCTGCGTCGCTGTGTCCGCCCGAAAACTCGACTTTGGTTTGCCAACGGGGAACAACACCACATAAGTACCGCTGTCTTTCGCCAAATACACTCGGTCCCCCGCGTGGAAAACGGCAAAGCTATTGACGCGGTATCTTTTTTGACTGGGCGTATCCTCCTGGCCAAATCGTAGCGTCACACCATCCTCAAACACCTGTGAAATAGTAGCAAAGCTGGCGTTTTCCGGCTGTTTTTCCTGAATATCCTGTTCTTCTTGATAAATCATCGGTATAAGATTCTCCTCAATGTGTGTTCCATCAACCCGCCGGCAGTGAGTTCCATCGCCCATCCGCTTTCCTCATACACGCCCGGAGCCAAATCGCCTTCCAGCGCCAGGATATCACCGCATTGATGGGTCGGATTCAGTGCCGTCCGGATCACCGTTGTCTCGGTCGCCGCCATTGACTGCCAGCGAAGGCGGTCTGCATACCGCTGCAGCGCGGCCTGACTTGAAATATTATCCAGGCGCACCGGTGGCGCCATAACTCTCCCCTGCCGCGTAACCGAAACAGCAGAGGCCGGGTCATCGTTGATTGATACTGCCTGCATCTTTTCTCTCAGCTCCGGGTTTTCACACTGGACGACAAAAACATTGCACAAATCAAACAGATCATCCTCCCGCTCATAAGCTTCCTGCACCAGCGCGTATCCCTTTTCCTTCCCCGGTCCATATCGGTGGCGGATATTTTGAACCGATGGCTCTAAAATCGGGCTGATACGGGCGTACCCCGCTTCATCGAACCACAGGGAACGATAGCTGATCTCGTCCAACAGGCTGTTGACAATGTCCAAAACCGGGGTACCGATCTCCCAGTCCTCCCGGTCGGTGGCAAACATTTCGTCCGACTCTTCTACGATTGCCGACTGGATACCGCATTGTTGCAGCAGCGCCTGGATTCGGTCGGTATACCGCTCTCCCGCCGAAAAGTAAAGCTTCTGTTCCAGTCGAGTTCTCTGCGCTAAAAAGCAAAGATCGTATCCTTCACAGCGGCAAAAACAGCTTGCGCCTTCCCTTACAGCCTTCACCGTGGTCAGAATAAATTGCCCCAAGGGGTATTCGGCTTTGTCCAAAATAAGCACCGGGCGCAGCCGATCCCCCAGTCGGTCCATTCCCTCCGGCAATACCAGATCGCCGCTAAAAAGTCGCTTGATCTTCCGCCGCATATCCATCGAAACCGCTGCCGGCCCTGCCGCTTTCGCTTCAGCATACTTTATGCCGCCGCGTAAAATGTCATAACGGAGGGCAAATTCCCGAATACCGCTATTCCCCATTTTCGTCCTCCTGTCTTGTCTCGGTCACAAAAAAGGAAATATCCGAACTTTTTTTAATATCTGCCGCCATTTCGTCCAGCACTCCGGTCAGACAGCAGCCCCACTGATCCTTGTAGATTACCTCCTGTCCCACAAGCGCTTGCAGGTCAGATAAATACTGGTTATCCGGCAGAGAAAACGCAAACTGGTGCCTCCGGCTTCTGGCCTGCGCCGTTTCAGCCTGCGGCAGGTGAAAACCGTAATAATACCGATACACCACTTGTGCCGTACTTTCCATCCGGTGAGCCGGTGCGCCTTCCCGCCTCACCTGCAACGGGATCCATTTCCCGCCGCTCAGGCCGGATATTGCTGCGCCAGACATCGAAAAAATTTCTGTCCGCACTCCGCTGCTGACGTAATAACCGTTCTTTGTCTGCCCGATGATCTCGTACTGGTGCTTAGTGCAGCATAACCGGTCACAGAATGCCGTTTCTTTTGTTTCGGCAATTACCTTTCCGTCTTTTTTAATCAGAAAGCCTGCAAAATCTCCTACAAAGCTCCAGGAAAGCAGTATTTCCCATCCTACTGCCCGTCCCGTCAGAAAGATTTTTCCGCTCTCTTTGTTTTGGATGACAGCCTGCGCGCTCGCCCACAAAGACCATCGGCCGAATGCATTTTGTACCCGTATCTTCACGGTATAGCAGCCGTCCTCCAGATAAACTGGACAGCGCCATTGTTTTTCTGTACCGTATTGCTCCGGAAAAATCCTGTCGCCGATCTGTACCTGATATCCCTGCTGATCCTGCGCCTGCCAGCAGATGAAAATGCGGGGTGTTGGGTCTATCCGGCTGATTACCGGCTCCGGCGGTCTCGCCTGCACGACAACCGAGGCAGGCTCACTCCATTCTCCCCAAACGCCGTCGCTGTTTGCCGTTCTTACCCGCCAAAACAGCTTGCCCGAGGGCAGTGTATCCTGCAAAATTTCCGCCTGGGTATCCCCGGTTTCTGCCGCCCCCAGTGCCGTCCATTCCCCCTCGGCAGTTTTGTACTGTATTTCATAAGCACTTTGCTCAGTCCCGGTGGAAATCACATGCTTCCAGGAAAACTGCTGCGCCAGATTTCCGTCCACATAACCGAGGTCGGGCCGCAGCCCGGACGGCTTTGAAAAGCTGTCCTGCGTAGTAAGGGTCATCCAGTCGGACCATTCGCTCCAGATCCCATCGTCGGACTGAACCCGTACACACCAGTCAATGCTCCCGTTTTCCGGAAAGGTCCCCGCCGGAACGGTATGGCTCGGCTCCCCGCTGGTCACCGTACTTTCCTGATAGGCGCTCTGTCCCGTCTGTCGCCAGCGGAACTGATACCCCGCCTGCTGTACCGGCTGCGCCACCGCCGTCTTACTCGCCCCGAACCGCCAGCGGAATATGTTCTCCGCTTTCTCATTCACAAAGCCGGACTTGGGCGTGCATTGATCTGCTCCCGGCGTGACGTCCTCGTAAGTCAGAACCACATAAGGCCGGTTCGTCCCCGTATGCGACTGAATGCTCATGCTCGCCTTTGCCGTGTACCGGTTCCCCGTATACAAACTCCCCGTGCAGCCTGCCCATACGTTCGGCGTCATCTCCAGATACCCCTTGGATGCGCCGTCTGACAGTTCCCCGTTGCCGTGGCTCAGATCTCCTATTGGGGCATACTGATTTTTTAGCAAATCCCCCAACTCTGCCATCTGGGAGTCTATCACTCCTACGTCGAACAAATCACCAATGAAATCACCGTATCCAAATACAAACCGGCCTGATTTGATGTTCCCGGAAGATGAGGAGCTTGTCCCAGTCACATAGACGTATTGCTGTGCCCGCACCAGCCTTTTCTTTTGGTATTGGGAAGTGGTTGGGTACCGCACCCGGATCCAAGATTCGCTGGCCGCATAGAGAAAGTAAGGCATATTCTCATAAGTAAAGGAAAAGTTCTCCTGTGAACTCAGCACCGCCGCTCGGGTCACCCCGCTCAAATCCCCGTTTACGTAGTTTTCCGCCCAGCTGTCGCTGGCGTATACCGTTTCCTTATACTGCGCCATGCCCTCTCCTTCCCGTATAGCCGGCCCGATATAAAAGCCGGCGGTTTTCCTTCTGCTCCTGTACCGCCGTCCTCACCGGACTTTCCTCGGCAATCCGAGCTTTTCCGGCCTGCATCAAATCTTTTATCTGTTTATCTGCTTCCAAATAAATCCTCCTGACTGCCGGGTTTTTCCGGCAGGAATCCCCTGTTTCCCGCCGTGTCCTGATAAAAGGTTCCTTTCTCCCTGGTCAGCGGCTGCATCCGGATCCGGATCTTAGAGGAATCATCTTCTGTCTCAAAAATCCTCTGCACTTGTAAATAGCAAAGGCCTCCCTCGGCTCCGGCATCTGCCGCTTCGCTCTCTTCGCTGCAGCAAACCCACTGTACCGCCTGTTGTGCATCCTGCCGCAAAGCCCGGTTCTGAAATGGATCCTGCGGGCAAAGCCATCCGGTAAATACAATCTCTCCGGCAGCGGTCTCTGTGCCCCTTTTCCGGCCCGACAGATCAAAAAGCCAGGTGTTTTCCATCCCTTTTTCCTCGATTTTCACAATCCCCTCGGCACATTCCAGCCAGGACCGCTCTTCTATTGATTCAAAAGCGAAAAACCAGTGTCGCTGCGGCACAGCGTCTGTCCTTTTTCGCCAGTAGATCAGCCGTCCCGCCATCTCATATACAAAGGTTTGTCCATCCCGTGCCGGATAAAGCAGATGTCCCTGCCCTGTCCAAAGGCTTTCCATCCGCTCCCGCTCTGCCGGAATCCATTTTTTCGCGCCGTTTTCGCTCATCCACCGGCTGAACCGTTCCGCAGTGGCTGCATTTTCCATCCGTTCCCGCTCCTGAAAGGCAAATCCGGCCATCTGGATGGTAAAGTCATACTGCCAGCGTTCGTTGCCTGCCCAGTCGGCGGACAGCCTTTTTTCCCCCACCGGAAAAATACCGCAGCAAATTTCATCCTCCCGGACGAAGTCCGTATACACCTTTGCCTTTTCCAGATGCGGGCAGGCGGCGATCAAGGTTTTGAGTCTCTCCAAAATTGAATCGTTCAAACTTTTTCCACCGCCTTTTAAACTCCCTCCAACTCCCAGTGAGAAAATCCGCCGGGCTTCTCCACCTTCCGGATGGTCCGCAGACTGGCCAAATGATCGTATGTCTGAACCAGTTCCCGTAATGGATTTTGCTCGCTCCAGATAAAGGGGCAGTCGCCCCTCACCAACACATCTCCGATTTGAAAGGTAAAAAACTGCTTTTTTTCTTCTTTCGGCAGTGCCAGCCATTGCCTGGGCGGCAAATAGCTCCGGTCTGCTGGCAAGCGGTCTCCCGGGACCAGTATCAAGGCGTTGTATCGAGCTTCCTTTCCCTTTTTGCTATATCGCCGCCCGGTGAACCCGCCTTGTGCCTCTCCCTGCCAAAACACCGCCGGCAGTACTGTTCTGATACATTGTTCTGCGTCTTCCTCCTCCCAGCGGTTATACAGCGTAGCACATCCGTTGGTCAGCATTGACCGCACCCCCGAAAAAGAACGCCGTCCTCCAGATAAAGAGCCGCCGACCGATAGCAGTCCGCCTGCTTGGTACCGTCCCGATAGGTCACAGCATATTCTCCCGCTTTTTCCGACAGCAGCGCCCCGTTTTTTGCTTCCTTCGCCATCACATCCGTCACCGCGCACAGCGCCATCTTCATATTCTGCGCTGCCGGGAGTTCTTCACTTTTCCCCTTAGTCGCAAAAGCTAAAAAGGCCTGCGCCCTCTGAGAAAAGCGGATAAATTCCTGTTCCGGCAAATGACCTTTGTACTGCTCTTGATAAAAAGAAAAATCACACAAATCCGGCATTCTATCCCTCCTTTCGCCCAATGACAGGGCATTCTCCCATTTAGGCTTTGCTGTGCAGATAAACACCCGCCGCTTTGTTTTCATACAAATCCGCCAACCCATAAGCGCGGTAGAAAAATTTCCATCCGTCAGAGGTCTGGTTGTCCTGCGGCGCGATAATCTTATTTACTGTATGCTTGGGATATTGCAGCAGCGCCGGTTTGTGGATAATCATAAAGTTAATTTCCTTGGCCGACGCTCCCTTTGCAAAACCGCCGTCCGTCTGCCCTTCAGTAGAACCATCGTTTAATACAATACTTGTATAAAAGCGGGATTTTGGAACCTTCACTACCTTCTGAAAGCTCTCCAGAACCGCCTTGGACTTGGTGGTGTCCACATTCAAGATCAGGTTGTATAAAGAGGGGCTGATAAAAAGATACCGCTGCTCCTCCGGCACTTCCGCCTCATCCATGGTGTTCTGCCCCTCAATCAACGCCGTCAATGCGCCGTCTCCATCGGTTAAATCCGCCGCTTTTTTCTCAATGCCGCTGTGAGACGCATACGCCGCAAAGCGGAACGCATCCATTTCCGGTGCCACTTTGGTACGTACAAATTCTCCCGCCAGCCGTCCAAACGCAATGCCAGCCGTTTCCTCGTCGTCCATCGCGTCGACAGTGAAAACCCGGCCTCGGTCATAGTTAAAGCTCACCGTTTCGTTAGTCAGTGTCACATCGCCTGCCACATAACCGCCGCTGCGGGAGTAATCTGCCAGCCCATCCATGCTGATTTTGGGAATAATCATTTCCCCCGCATTGGCGCCCATCTGTACCAGGGAGCCGTCTCCATCCAGCACTGCAGTGACCGACGCATGCTGGTATACCTCGTCCAGTTTATCAGTATATTTCTTAAATCTTGCCAGTGTATTTGCCATTAAAAATCATCCTTTCCCTGCGCAAAAGCCGGCAGCCCCATGATTTTCCGCACCTGCCCATCGTCCACTTCGCCGCTCACCCGGTTTCCGGGGCGTATGATTTTGGGCGGTGGCTGATCCGGCCCAAACAAATAGCCGCATTCGCACCGGATCGCCGACAGCTGCTCTTTTAGCCCTTTGATGGTGCCGTCCTTTTCCAAAGACAGCTCCTGTTCCCGCAGCAGCGCGCGCACTGCCCTCTCGCTGCGAGCCCCCGCTTGCCGCAAAGAACGCCCCAAGGCCTCCTCAAAATCACGCTTTTCCCACTTTTGCCTCCAGTTTTTCTCGGTTTCTTCTGCTTTTTCCCGCCATCTCTGCACCTCTTCGGCCGATGCCGCCGCTTTTTCCAGCTGCGCGGCCCGCTCCTTAAGCGCTTCGTATCCGGAGAATTTTGCTTTTACCGCCTCAATGTCCAGGCCATTTTCCCGCATCACCATGCCGATTTGCCTGTCATCAAGGCCCCACTCCTTCAGTTTTTCTGTTTTCATGTTTTCTCCTTTCCGGCTAGGCGTTTTCGGTGGTTGCCATCACCTGCCGTGTCCCGGATCAGCCCCCGGAAGGCTTTCTCACTGCGCCGTCCCTTAACTGTCCAGACCATCGTTTGTCGGGGAAGTTTCTGCAATGCACGCCGCTTTGGCCTGTTCTTTCGTTTCCCCCAGAAAACGCACCCGAAATTCCCATGGCTGGCGCACACCGGCGGCGATTTCCTGCAAAAACTGCGCTTTTTCCGCCGTGGTATCGGTCACAATGCTGTCATCCCATCGATAATCGGTCCGATATCCGCCTGCCGGAACGCCGGGTAGAAAATCCGCCCAGTAGTTCATAATGTTCAAAAGCTCCTCCAGTGCCCGCTCCAGTGTATTTTGAATTTCCTTCACAGTGGAAAAAAGCCTCTGCTTTGCACTGATAATTTCGGTGGCAGTCATCTCCCTTTGCCCCGGGTCGCTGATGATTCCGTAAGACAGACCGCAGGAAAACTCAATCCGCCGCAAAAGCTCATTGAGCCCCGCACGCAGACTCCCATCCCGAAAATCCGGGTTGAACACATGGTAAAAGTCCGCCCCGGTGTTCAGGCTGCGGAACAGCCGCCGAGTGGTCTGCGGCATTCTGCCGCCCGTCAGATAGGTAGAGTCGGCATCCACTGCCAGCTCGCCTCCCTCATACTCCCACAGCAGGCGGCTGTACTGCCGGTCTGCTTCTTCCAGAAGTTCCATTGCTCGTGCCGCAATGGAGGCACCCAGCACACACTCCGGTTCTACCGTATTGCCAAACGGCATTTTCAGGTAAACAAATAGCGGCGATGTCCGCCCCTGCAGCAGTGCCTGCCGCTCCAGCCCTGCCCATTGACGCAGGCTCTCCAATGGGATCTGCTGCGCCAACCGCTCCGCGCCGTTGCTGACAAATGCCCGGTTGGTTACCAATACCCCCTCTTGTGTCATGCGGTGTTCTTCCATTCGGGTAAACCACTTTTCTCTTTGACGAACCTGTTCTAAAAATACCGCGCTGGTAATCTTGCCGTCCGGGCCTGCCTCCAGCGGAAAAAACGCGTCAGCCTGTACCATTTCCACCAGAATTTTCCCGTCTGCGAGATAAGGTTTCCATACCATTCCTCCCTTCCCCACGGCATATTCCAGACACTGCCGCAGCCGCTGCCTGACCGGCTGAATCTGCCGGTTCAAAAACGCCGCCCGGCCGGAGCCCTCCACCGTCCAGTCAAACTCCAGCGTAACCAGCCGCGCCACTTCGCTGCAGATCGCCGGCAAAAGGTTCATTCCTTTTACCCGTCCGCCTTCCAGCCATGGCGCGTCGTTCTCGTAAACGCGCCTCCACAGATCAATCGCTTCCTCCATCTGCCGCGAGCAGAGGACCTGTTCTCCCAGCGTTTGTTCCGTCTCCGACAGCGGTCCGGCCGCCGCAGCCTGAACTCGTTCCATCCATTCTCCCCACATGTGGATTACTGATTCCCCCTTCTTCCCCAAACCGGCTCAGTAGCATAACGCACCGCGTCGATATGGTGGTTGTTTCGATCCGGATACCCTGGCAGGACCTTTCCATCCTTGCCCCTTTCGTACCGGTATTCTAAAAACTCCTTCAATGTGTCCGGACATCGATCCGGGTCAATGACAATGCGCCGCAGTCCCTGCAGCCAGTGGAAAGAATACCCCAAACTCCCCGGCCCCTTGACCGCACCGCGGCAAAAAAGCCCTTGCTCCCGATAATCCTCCACACTTTTGGGTTCTGCTGAATCAGCGGTGATCTGTTCTTTCGGCCCCACCCCCAAATTCTTGATTTTCTGCGCCGTTTCCCGATTCACTGTTTTATAGCAGGTCAACTCGCAGAAAATGTAAAGCGTCTGGCGCGCCGCGTCATAATGGATTCGGTTAAATGCCCATGGATCGGGATAAAATCCCCAGTCCACCCCGGCCATAATGCGGTCAAACCGCCGGATCTCCCGGTCTTTGATCGGCTCCGCGGCAATATTGTCGAACACACTGTCCCCCAGCCCCGCCGGAATACCCAGATATTCCTGCCGGTATGCCCGGGGGTTTTCCTGCTTCAAAAACCGGGCGTCATCCAAAAATTTCTCTCCCAGCCAGCTTGCCGGCATCTGAGTGTAATCCGAATGATGAACCTGCCGTCCCGGCCGCGGCGTTCTGGCCCAACGGTTGACCCAGTGCTGCTCCAGCGGCGGCGGATTGAAGCTTTTAAAACAGTAAAAAGGTCCCTGCCCCCGCAGTACCGATTGTTCCGTGCTGCGTACCTGTTCTTCTTCAAACTGATCCAGCTCCTCAAACCAAAGCACCCCCGGATATCCAAACGGGACTTTTAAGGATTTCAACTTTCCTGGGTCGTCCATTCCGAAAAACAGGATTTTCTGTCCGGTCGGTTCATATACCGCCTCCATGGGGGATAGTGTAAACCGGCACATCTGCTCAATTCCCAGCGCGCCCGCCGCCCACTGCAGCTGGGTAAATACCGACGAGCGCAGCGTGTTTCCTACCCGTCTTAAAACCACCGCGTGCATGTTGGGATGCCGCAGCAGCGTCAGCCACAACTCCACCGACACGAAGCTGGATTTTCCCGACCCCCGCCCGCCTTTCAGCACATATTCCCCGCCCTGCTCCAATATCTTCCGGTGAAGCCCGGTAAAAGCGGAGGCAATCAGTCTCCGCAGGGAAACGCCGGTTTCCGTCTGTTCTTCCGGAAGGGGCTTTGTCCGGCTTTTTTCCTGCAGTTCACCGCACATCATCAATAATGACAACCGGCGGCGTGTCCGGCCAGCAGGCCTCAGCCTTTCGATTTTTTCTCTTTGCCGCCTCTCCCTCCTCCAAAATGCCGCGCAGTTCCCGGATTGCTGCCATGTCTCCGCTCAGCGCTTTCTGATACAGGTTCCAGGCAATCAGCTGCAGATGATCCCGGTACCGAACGGGCAGACCGGCGCTTTTTAAAATTTCTTTCTCCTGCGGATCAGTCAGCGGCATCTCCAGCAAAATCTGCAGCCGCTGCCCCAGCTGGCAGCCTTTTTCCGTCTGTCCTGTGACATTTCGATTTGTTCTTGCTTTTTGTTTTTTCTCTTCTTGCTTCTCAGAATTCAAAAGGCCTCTCTCCTTCCTATTTTTGGCATATTGCTTCTGCCGCCCGCTCAGCAGCGCTTTTAGCCCCTCTTTTCCGTTTGGGCCGAAAATGAATGCAGCCATCCGGCTCACAATTTCGCAGTCTCCCTTCTTCAATCGCAAAATGACAGGCCGGAAAATCCGGAAATCCAAACAGTTCCCGCCGGTAGTAACAATTTTTGCAGCGCTTCATCGATATGGCCCCTTTCCTGCCGCGCATAAAAAGCTCGCTTTTTTCGTTCAATGGGTGTAAAATAAAACCGTATTTTTTGATTTGATAAGGAGAATTCTATGGATACTCTTTTTCCACTTCGTCCCTTTGACTTTTTTTCCAATCGAAACACCTATACCGGCAGCGCCGGGCAGCTGCGTTATCTGATCAAACCCGTGCAAGAAACGCTGGAGGTTCAGGTCTGGAACCAGGATGTTTGTTTTGAACTGGCCCAAATACTGGACTGTGCCTCTTTTCCCCTTTCGCCCGGCGGCTTGGCCGAGATACGTGCTTGGCTGGATGGGCAATATCGCCGCTTTGGGACATAATGATTTTTTCTCCTTCACTTTTAGGCCGGACGCTGTCCGGCTATTTTATCCCCCGTTAAAGAACATATGTTTCTTGTTGAGTTTTATTATATTCCGTATTTTTAGAAAAATCAATAGTTTTTTCAATTTTATTGAAATTAATCTTTACATTTATTTTCCTTTCTGCTATTCTGTCATAGAGGTGATTTCTATGTCATTCTTTGGCGAGAACCTGAAAAAAGCCCGAAAGCGATGCGGCCTAACGCAGCGCCAGCTGGCAAATCTTGTCGGCGCAAAGCACAACTCGATCAGCAATTGGGAAACCGGTCAGAACGAACCGGATACCGAGACCATCCGAAAGCTGTGCGATACACTGTCGATTACAGCAAACGACCTGTTCGGCGCAGACCCCGCCGCAGCGTCTTCCATCAGCCGGGACGATCTGAAATTCGCCTTGTTTGAAGGCGACGATAAAATCACCGAAGAAATGCTGCAGGAAGTTTTGGACTTTGCGCAGTTCGTAAAAGAAAAACATCGAAAAAAGAGCGGCGTCTAATGCGGCGCACGGCTTGCCATTCATCACGGAAAGGATTTTAACGATATGAAAGCGATTACCCAAACTTTAAGCGAAATAGTTTCCCAGGCATTCGAAATCGCCGGATATGATTCCAGTCTTGGCGCCGTTACCGCATCTGACCGGTTAGATCTGTGCCAGTTTCAGTGCAACGGCGCCTTTGCCGCTGCCAAACAGTATCACAAAGCGCCGTTTATCGTCGCCGAGCAGGTGGCGGAAGTGTTAAAGAGCGACGGCATTTTCTCCAAAGTGGAGGTAGCCAAACCCGGATTTTTAAATCTGACCTTGAACGACAGTTATTTGCTGGAACAGGCCAACGCAATTGCCTGCGACCCGCATCTCGGTGTTCCGCAGGCAGAGCAGCCTGCTACCATCGTGCTGGATTACGGCGGCCCCAACGTAGCCAAACCGCTACATATCGGGCATCTGCGTTCTGCTATCATCGGTGAATCCATCAAACGGATTGCCCGGGCTGCCGGTCATAAGGTTATCGGCGACATTCATTTGGGCGACTGGGGCCTGCAAATCGGCCTTGTCATTACCGAACTGCAGGCGCGTTATCCCCATTGGCGCTGCTTTGCGGCGGATTTTGACCCTGCTGCCGATCAGGTCGAGCCTTTGCAGGCCGCTGAGCTCAACGAAGTGTACCCCTTTGCCAGTAAAAAAAGCAAAACTGATGAAGCCTACGCTCAAAAAGCCCACCAGGCCACTTATGAGCTGCAAAATGGACGTCCCGGATATATTGCTTTATGGAAAGAGATTCTGCGCGCCTCTATCGCGGATATGAAAGGCAACTATGAAAAGCTGGGCGTCACTTTCGATCTGTGGTACGGCGAAAGCGATGCCGACCGGTATATTCCACGTCTGATGGATATGCTGGCCGAAAAAAATCTGTTGGTGGAAAGCGACGGCGCCTTGATCGTTGAGGTAGCTGAACCGGAGGATAAGGCACCCATGCCGCCGGTTATCGTTCGTAAATCCGATCATTCCAGCATTTACGCTACCACCGACCTTGCCACCATCATCCAGAGGGAAGAGGATTTCCATCCAGATAAAATCTGGTATGTGGTCGATAACCGTCAGGGTCTGCATTTCACCCAGGTGTTCCGCTGCGCAAAAAAGGCAGGCCTGGTTCCTCCTCAAACAGAATTTGAATTTCTCGGTTTCGGTACGATGAATGGGGCAGATGGCAAACCTTATAAAACCCGGGAAGGCGGTATCATGAAACTGGAGGATATGATTGCCACCGTCACCGCCGGCGCGCAGGAAAAGCTGGAAGCATCCAGCTTTGTGGACGAGGCGGATTATCAGGATATCGCCTTGAAAGTCGGTGTCGCCGCCATCAAGTTTGGCGACCTGATCAACCAACGCGCCAAGGACTATGTGTTCGACCTGAGTAAATTCTTTTCCTTTGAGGGGAAAACCGGCCCTTATCTGCTCTATACCATTACCCGCATTAACTCCATCTTGAAAAAGGCAGGCGTTCCGGCAGACCAGCCGCTTCTGCTCACCGGTGTTTATACCGATTCCGAACGGGAACTGCTTTTGAAAATCCTCATGGGCGGCGATGTGTTCCAAAGAACCCTGGCAGAGAAAGCGCCCAACTACCTGTGTGAAGACGCTTATCAGCTGGCCAATTCCTTCTCCAAATTCTACCATGATAACCGGATTATCGACGAACCGGACGAGGCGAAAAAGCAAAGTTGGCTTGCCCTGATCTCCTTGGTGCGTCAGGTGCTTTGCAATCACCTGGATCTGCTGGGCATCGAAACGGTAGAGCATATGTAGCATATTGAAAAAAGGCTGTTTCAAAAAAGAAGCAGCCTTTTTTGCCGTCCATTTCGTTTTTTCACGGAAGTTTTTCGATTTTCCCCGAAAAGCTTATGCAAATCGCCGCTGTTTTCCAGCCGTCTGCGGTGTTATAATGACGGATAGTGCCGCTGTTTTCCGGCGGCAAATGATCGTTGAGGAAGCGTGTGTTATGGAGAGAAAAACTTATATGGAAAAACTGCGCTCCGCCGAGCGCTATGTTGTTGCGTTTGTCCGTTGGGGGCTATTGGCCGCACTGACCGGATTGGTAGGCGGCGGTGTAGGCACCCTGTTTCACAAAGCGGTGGAATACGCCACTGCCGTCCGCATCGCCCACAGCTGGATTTTGTACCTGCTGCCTGTCGGCGGTTTGGTGATTGTCGGCTTGTATCACCTTTTCAAAACGCCGGAAAACTTTGGCACCAACCAGATTCTGGATGCCATCCGAAGCGAGAAAAAAGTTCCGCTGGCCCTGGCCCCGCTTATTTTCATCAGCACCGTTATCACCCATCTGTGCGGCGGCTCTGCCGGGCGCGAAGGCGCTGCTCTGCAGCTGGGCGGCACCATTGGTTCACAGATCGGCGGGCTGTTCCGTCTGGATGAAAAGAACCAGCATATCCTCATCATGTGCGGTATGAGCGCTGTTTTTGCCGCATTGTTCGGAACTCCCTTGACCGCTACCTTTTTCGCCATGGAGGTTATCAGCATTGGTGTGATTTACTATGCGGGGCTGGTACCCTGCATCATTTCCTCCCTGACTGCCTATGGCGTGTCGGTATTCTTTGGCGCCGAACCGGTTCGTTTCTCCCTGACCCATGTACCATCTCCCACCATCGGGAGCATTTTCCAGGTAATCGGCCTGTCCGCTCTGTGCGCTTTGCTTTCCATTGTATTTTGCCTGGCTATGCACAAAACCCATCACTATCTGCAAAAATGGATTCCAAACGGTTATCTGCGAGCCTTCTGCGGAGGCGCCGCCATCATCCTGCTGACCCTTCTGCTGGGTACCAACGCTTATAACGGCGCCGGAATGGATGTCATCACGGCAGCCACCGGCGGCAGCGCCCGGCCCGAAGCTTTTGCGCTGAAAATTCTTTTTACTGCCGTTACTATTGGCGCGGGATTCAAAGGCGGTGAAATTGTCCCCACCTTTTTTATCGGTTCTACCTTTGGCTGTGTCGCCGGATCTCTTTTGGGGCTTGACCCGGGCTTTGCCGCGGCAGTCGGGCTAATCGCCCTATTCTGCGGCGTGGTCAACAGCCCCATTGCTTCCATAATATTAAGCATTGAGCTGTTCGGTGCACAGGGTCTGATCCTGTTCGCCATCGCCTGCGGCGTCAGCTTTATGCTGTCTGGCTACTATGGTCTTTACAGCAGCCAAAAAATCATGTATTCCAAGCTGCGTGCCGAGTATATTAACATTCACGCTAAATAAAAATTATCCGTTTATTTCCGCCAGACCGCAGCATTTTCCCGCTGCTATCCCCCTGGGAGCATCGCTTCCAGGGGTTTTTTCTTGGAATCGGATCTCGCTGTTTTCGACTTGTCCAAATATCAACCTTTTTCCCCCGCTACTTTTTACAAATTTTACAATTCTTATTGACCTTAGACTTACTCTATACTTTATACTGAAACATGAGTTGGCGCCCCGTCTTTGCCATACAGCCCATTGCCAAGACGGTTTGCTGGTATCGGACACCGGCTTTTTTCCGGATTCACCTTTTTCAAACCCCAAAAGGAGGGATTTATTTGAAACCAAAAAAGACCGACCGAAAAAGCATGATTATGCGTTTTTTGAAAGGTTCCTATCTATATTTCATCCTCGCAATCGCGACATCCATGCTGTACACCGTATTCAATTCCCTGACCCCGCAGGTGATCCGCGCCATGGTGGATTCCATCATCGGTACAGAGCCATTCAGCCTGCCGCAGCCAGTGCTCACGCTCATCGACCAGATCGGCGGCCGGGAATATATCCGCAACCATCTGTGGGTAGTGGTGCTGGCGATCCTGCTGATTGCCCTATGTGCGGGTATTTGTACCTTTTTCAGCCGCACTTTCACCGCCAAAGGCGCGGAAGGATTCACTAAACGCATTCGGGAACAGCTTTTCTCTCACATTCAAAAGCTCCCCTATAACTGGCATGTCAAAAATCAGACCGGTGATGTCATCCAGCGCTGTACCTCTGACGTGGAGGTTGTACGCAATTTTGTTTCCGGCCAGATGCTGGAAATTGTACGCATTGTCTTTTTGATTGTTTTTGCCATGAGCCTGATGTTTTCCATGGACGCCAAACTCACCTGGGTGGCGCTAGCCTTTGTCCCAGTGGTCGTCACCTATTCCTTTATTTTTTATTCCAAAATCTCCGACCGGTTTCGCAAGGCGGACGAAGCGGAGGGTCAGCTCTCCGCCGCCGTGCAGGAAAATCTGACCGGCGTGCGTGTCATCCGTGCCTTTGGCCGGGAAAAGTATGAAATTGACCGGTTCGACAAAAAAAACAACAGGTTTGCCGATATGTGGATTCGCCTAAGCTACGTCATGGGCATGTATTGGGGGTTCGGCGACCTGTTTACCGGCCTTCAGATCATGACCATCCTGGTGTTAGGCACTGTCGAGGTGGTAAACGGCAATATTTCGGTAGGTACTTTTTTGGCCTTTATTTCCTATAACGCCACTCTGGTCTGGCCTATCCGCAGTCTTGGGCGGGTGCTGTCCGAAATGAGCAAGGCCAGTGTCTCCATCGACCGTATCAATTACATTCTGGAGGAAGAGGAGGAGCAGGACGATCCTGCCGGGCTGACTCCCGACCTCCATGGAGACATCGTGTTTGACCACGTCAATTTTGCCTACGAAGGGCTGATGCCGATTCTCAAAGATATCCATTTCACCATCAAGGCCGGCTCCACCTTTGCCATCCTGGGCGGCACCGGATCCGGGAAATCTACCCTGATGCACCTTTTGGACCGACTGTACGAACTGCCCAAAGCCGGCGGAACCATCTCCATCGGCGGTGTTGATATCAGCGCCATCCGTCTGAGCTATCTGCGGGAAAATATCGGCATGGTCCTGCAGGAACCGTTCCTGTTTTCCCGTACCATTCGGGAAAACATCAGCGCCGCCCGGCCCGGCGCGGACATGGAGGAAATCCGTCACGCTTCCCGCATTGCCAGTGTAGACGATGCTATCATGGGCTTTTCCGGCGGCTACGATACCATCGTGGGAGAGCGCGGCGTAACCCTGTCCGGCGGACAGAAGCAGCGGGTAGCCATCGCCCGTATGCTGATGCAGCGGGCGCCTATTATGATTTTTGACGATTCCCTGTCGGCGGTGGACGCAGAAACCGACGCTAAAATCCGCGACGCGTTGGATCAAAACCTGGGCGGTTCCACCGTCATACTCATTTCTCATCGCATTACGACCCTGATGAAGGCCGACTGTATCCTGGTCCTTTCAAACGGCCAAATCGCCCAGATGGGCACTCATCAGGAGCTGATAAGCCAGCCCGGCATCTACCGGGACATCTACAATATCCAGACAGCCCAGGAGGACCAGGCGCTGCTGGCTCAGGAGGTGTAGCCCATGGCTGTTTTCCAGGAACAGGAATACAATAAGCCATTTGATTTCAAGGTGTGGAAGAAAATGCTTCCCTTCCTTCGCCCTTATTATGTCAACCTTTGCATTGTCATTGTTCTCAATATCGTTATGGCCCTGATCGATATTTCCATGCCGCTGTTCCAGCGCTATACCATCGACCATTATATCGGCGGCGGCACACTGGAGGGCATCGGCTGGTTCACACTGCTCTACGCAGCCGCCATTGTGTTTCAAACCGTGGTGGTCATCATTTCTACCCGCCAGTCCATGTTTATTGAAATGAAAACCAACCGGGATATGAAGCGCGCTTGCTTCGTTCATCTGCAAAAGCTCTCTTTTTCCTTTTATAACGTCACTCCCATCGGTTACCTCATCGCCCGGGTCATGAGCGATACCGGCCGTATTTCCGGCATGCTCGCCTGGGGGCTGATGGATGTCATGTGGAGCCTCGTATACGTGCTTGGTGTCTTTATCGCTATGTTGATGCTCAACTGGAAACTGGCCCTGCTGGTTATGCTCATCGTCCCGCTGATTGCGGTTTTAACCGTTTATTTTCAGAACAAGATCCTCCATTGGAACCGAAAAACCCGCCGGATCAATTCGCAGATTACCGGCGCTTTCAACGAGGGGATTTCCGGTGCCCGCACTTCCAAAACGCTGGTCATCGAGGAACATAATATCCGGGATTTTAAAGCTCTGACAGCGGATATGCGCCAGGCATCGATTAAAACCCAGATGCTCAGCGCCATCTATATTCCTTCCATCATGTTTTTAAGCTCGGTGGCAACCGCGCTGGTGCTGACCCGCGGCGGCTATCTTTCCATGCAGGGACTGATGGAAATCGGTACCCTGTCCGCATTTACTTCCTACGCGGTGGGCATTTTTGAGCCCATTCAGCAGATTGCCCGTATCCTAGCGGACATCATCTCTGCCCAGGCCAATATCGAGCGGGTCTGCGGCCTTTTGGAAGAGGTGCCCGCTATTGAGGATGCTCCCGACGTGGTGGAAAAGTACGGAGACAACTTTGTGGGAAAAACCGAAAATTGGGAGCCGATCCGCGGCGACATCGAATTTCGGGATGTGACGTTCCGCTATCCGGATGGAAACGAAAACATTCTGGAACACTTCAATCTGAAGATCCCCGCCGGCACGACGGTCGCTATTGTGGGCGAGACCGGTGCGGGAAAATCCACCCTAGTCAACCTGGCCTGCCGGTTTTTCGAGCCAACGGAAGGAACCATCCTCATTGATGGCCGGGATTACCGGGAGCGGTCCCAGCTGTGGCTGCACAGTAATATCGGTTACGTGCTGCAAAACCCCCATTTGTTTTCCGGCAGTATCAAAGAAAATATTCGATATGGCCGGTTAAACTCCACCGATGCGGAAATCGAAGCGGCAGCCAAAGCGGTTTCGGCGGATACCGTGGTCGAAAAACTGGAAAACGGCTATGACTCCGATGTGGGCGAAGGGGGCGACCGGCTCTCCACCGGTGAAAAGCAGCTGATTTCCTTTGCCAGGGCAGTGCTGGCAGATCCCGCCATTTTTGTGCTGGATGAAGCCACTTCTTCTATCGATACCCAAACCGAACAGTTGATTCAAAGCGCCATTTCGCATCTGCTAAAAGGGCGTACCTCCTTTTTAATTGCCCACCGTCTGTCCACCATTCGCCATGCCGACGTGATTCTGGTGGTGAAAGACGGCAAAATCATCGAGAGCGGCTCCCACGAGGAACTTCTGCATAAAAAGGGGTATTATTTCTCATTGTATACCAAGCAATTTGAGAAAGAAGCTTTCGCACAGGCTCTGCGCTCTTAACACTGCCGCCGGCGGACTGGCAGCGGCCGGTTTTCCGGTGCTGTGGGCATTGGTCTAAAAAGATCATTACCTTTCATAACAAAAGCTTCATGACAGGTGTCCCTTGGTCATGAAGCTTTTTCATGTTACAACTTATGGCTCATCTGCCGTCCAGCGTGTGTTTCACAAAAGCGGCAGAAAGATTATTTGTTTGGATTATCAAAGCTCGGGTTCATGGCATAGAAGTTCTTGCAATCCATGTCCTCTTGAATCATCCGCAGCGCCTCGCCGAAACGCTGGAAGTGGGTAACCTCCCGCTGGCGCAAAAATTTAATCGGCTCCCGTACGTCGGGAATATCCACCAAACGCAGGATATTGTCGTAGGTTGTACGAGCTTTCTGCTCTGCCGCCAGATCTTCAAACAAATCAGTAATCGCATCGCCTTTGGATTGGAAGACCATAGAGGAGAAAGGCATCCCGGATGCCGCCTGCGGCCAAATACCGCCGGTGTGATCCACAAAGTAGGTGTCGAACCCCGCTTTCTTCACGTCCTCCATCGTCATATTCCGAGTCAGCTGGCGAACAATCGCCGCAATCATTTCCATGTGCGCCAGTTCTTCCGTACCGATATCGGTCAGCAGGCCTGCTACATGCCGGTTGGGCATTGCATAGCGCTGGTTCAGGTACCGCATTGCGGCAGCCGTCTCTCCGTCTGGCCCGCCCAGCTGGGTGATGATCACCTTTGCCGCCGCAGGGCTGGTACAGTCGATTTTCACAGGGAACTGCAAACGTTTTTCATAATTCCACATTTAGTAGTTCGCCTCCTTTTCCCAAGGCCAGGGACAATCGGTCCAGGACCAGCGGTTTGCCGGTTCTACCAGATCGTTGGTCAGCGGCCCGATTTTGGCGTTGTATTCGCAGACTGCCCGTTTCTGTTCGTCCCGCGCTTTCTGATAAAACGCCAAAGCGTTGCTGTCGCACGGATGGGTGTCCAGATATAAAACCGCCTCGTCTACGGCGAACCCCGCTTGCTGCACACGGTTTAAAATACATCTTCTCTCGTTACCGGACATGGCAGTCACCTCGGCTTCCCCAAAAAGGTTTATACAACTCCGGGAACAAACTTCCCCGGCACAGCGCGGTCTGGGTATCATAGGTGTTGCACCAGTCCTGAATCGGTACATATCCCATGGTTACCGGCAGCTGTTCGGCAGCACTCAAATCGCAGTCGCAATCGCGGACCGTTCGTTCCACGACGGTGGTGCGCTGATAGTTCACATTTTCAGCGGCATTTGCGCGACGATAAGAGGCGTAAGGATCTGCACAGGCATTTCGTGCGGTGTAAGATGATTCGCCGCAGCAACCGGTCGGTACAAAATCGGTGTATCTGCCGGCATAGTTGGCGGCAGCACCTGTCGTTGCACATCTTTCCAATTGATTCGCGCTCCTTTCTTCTTGAAAAATACGACTTAAAAAAGTCTATTGCATTTTATGCCGCTTTCCGGCAAACGGTCACTCTCATCGCCGCCGGTCTGAGCGTCAGATTTTATGCCGCCGGTATCATTCTTCCCATCGATATCGTCTGTCTCTTTGTTAACACGGCTTGTCTTCTGCCGGGCAGAAATTCTGCCCGGTCGCTTGCTTGTATTTTTTTCCAAAACATGTTAAAATAAAGCTAATATCAATCAAAAAAGCGGGGTATGAGCTATGGATCAACAAACGTCATTGAAAATGATCGAAGAACTTTCCAACGCATACGGCGCGTCCGGATTTGAAGACGACGTGCTGCTGGTAGGCCGCAAATACGGCGAAGGGTTGGCCCGAATCGAAGAAAACTGCATCCGGGACCTGTTTTTCTATCGCAATGAAAATACTGGAGATAAGCCGGTCATTCTCCTGGACGGCCACAGCGATGAGGTAAGCTTTATGGTGCAGGCGATCAAGCCCAATGGTACCCTGCAGTTTATCCCTCTGGGCGGATGGGTGGAAAACAATGTTCCCGCCCACAAAGTCAAGGTTCGCAACGCCGACGGGGAATATATTTCCGGTGTGGTGGCCAGTAAACCGCCGCATTTTATGACAGCGGAAGAAAAGGGGAAAAACCTGCCGCTCTCCGCCATGGTAATCGATGTGGGCGCCACCAGCGCCGAAGAAGTGGTCAAGGATTTCAAAATCCGCGTAGGCGCTCCGGTTGTTCCGGATGTCACCATGGAATATAACGGGAAAAACGGCGTTATGCTCGGCAAAGCGTTCGACTGCCGGCTCGGCTGTGCCTGTGTGATCGAAACGCTGAAAGAATTGAAAGGGCAAAGCCTGGATGTGGATGTGGTCGGCGTATTCAGCACCCAGGAGGAAGTGGGAACCCGCGGCGCGCAGGTGGCCGCCCAAACAGTAAAGCCGGATATCGCCATCGTGTTTGAAGGCTCCCCTGCGGACGATACCTTTACGCCTGATTATCTGATCCAGACCGCGCTGGGCCGCGGCCCGATGCTGCGTCACATTGACGCAAAAATGATTACCAATCCTCGTTTTATCCGCTACGCCATCGACCTTGGCGAAAAGCTGGGCATTCCGGTACAGCAGGCGGTCCGCACCGGCGGCTCCACCAATGGCGCGCCGATCCATCTGTCCGGGCTGGGGGTGCCGGTTATTGTCATCGGTCTGCCGGTTCGGTATATCCATACCCATCATTGTTATGCATCCCTGTGCGATTTTGAAAACAGTGTCAAGCTGGCGGTAGAAATCATCAAGCGGTTGAACGCTGATATCATCAAAAACTTTTAAATGCCGGCCCCTTTCTGCGGCCGGAACCACAAAAAAGAGGGCTTCGGCCCTCTTTTTTGATTTGAAGCCCTGCCCGTTTCGAGACAGAGCTGCCTCCCGATTCCTACTTTGTCAAAAATAAAAACACCCGCTTGACCGCAAAATTCCGCTTTTCGCCTTTTTCCCGTGCATCTCTTCTTATCACAAACTCTTTCACCGTATCTTTCCTCTTTTTTATCGGCTTGGAGGGAAAAATAAATCCCGCCGTACTGGTTTCCCCGCCGTTTTTTTGCCGTATTTCTCCCCACAGGTACCCCTGTCCTTGTCCATTCTTGATGTCTTGCCTTTTTCGCCTTTTTCCGCTACACTGGTACCAGCCGAAAACAGGCCCTATTTCCCCACAAAAGAAAGGTATTGGATATGGATAAAATGGATTTTTATACCGCCCTCTCGCCCACGGTGCTCCCTTTGCTGAAATGGTATCAGGCGGGGCATCGGGATCTTCCCTGGCGGCAAAACCCAACGCCCTATCAGGTTTGGATTTCAGAGATTATGCTCCAGCAAACCCGCGTCCAGGCAGTGATTCCCTATTATCACCGATTTCTGTCGCTTTTTCCAGATGTGGCCGCGCTGGCCCAGGCGCCGGAGGAACAGCTGCTAAAAGCCTGGGAAGGATTGGGATATTATTCCCGCGCCCGCAATCTGCAAAGGGCCGCCCGTATCATCTGCGATCGTTTTGACGGATGCTGTCCTACCGGCTACGACGATTGGCTCGCTTTGCCTGGGGTAGGGCCCTATACTGCGGGGGCAGTCTGTTCCATCTCTTTGGGGCTGCCAGTTCCGGCGGTGGACGGCAATGTTCTTCGTGTTTTTTCCCGCTTGCTGGCGCTGGAGGAAGATATTGCGGCGCCAGCGGTAAAAAAGGAACTGACCGCGCTTGCTGCCGCCCTGATTCCGCCGGACGCGCCGGGAGAATATAATCAGGCACTGATGGAACTGGGCGCCACTGTCTGTCTGCCCAACGGAACCCCTCTGTGCCAATCTTGTCCCATCTCGGGCTGCTGCCGCGCGTTTCAAGAACAACATCAGATGCTTTTCCCGCTGAAAAGCCCGAAAAAACCGCGAAAAATCCTCAAAATGACTGTTTTTTTGGTGGAAAATCAGGGCCGTTGGGCGCTGAATCAGCGTCCGGAAAAGGGACTGCTTGCCGGACTTTGGGAATTTCCCAATACGGCGGAGCCCCTCGACCGCGAACAAGCTGCCGCCTATCTGAACCGCTGGGTCCGTCCTGCCGGGGAACCAGTGCCGCTTTCTCCTGCCGTACATGTTTTCACCCACCTGGAATGGCATATGACAGCCTGGAAAATCAGCGCAGACCAAGTTTTGCCCCATTGCCCTTTTATCTGGGCAAAGCCGGAAGAAATACAGAAAATCTACCCCATTCCATCTGCTTTTTCTGCTTTTACGCCCATCTGTATTGTGCAAAATAACCCATAATTTGAAATTTATCCACAAATAAATTAGACATCTATACAAACATGCAGATTTAACACGTTATAATACAACTTATTATTGACAACCCACTTTCCATCCGCTAAAATGAAATTGTTCGAGGGCGCGACAAACGCCGCTCTTATACAACAAAAGCTGAAGAATCTCCTTCGGCAGGTTCATCATTTCATTTTATTTTAGGAGGATTATCATGTTAAAGTACGATCCTGCGAAAATGGTAGAGCGCGCAAAAGGCTGCCTCGCCAACAAAAAAGAGATCATCGAGGTTGCTGACAAGCTGAGCCAGGAAGGGTTCTCTAACATCTTCTTCATTGGCGTTGGC
This sequence comes from uncultured bacterium, assembly GCA_934875375.1. Classification (GTDB taxonomy): domain Bacteria; phylum Bacillota; class Clostridia; order Oscillospirales; family Ruminococcaceae; genus UBA3818. The sequence continues at coordinate 25,025 of CAKXHL010000007.1, read as the reverse complement.
GGCACCATCACCTATGCCTGGTCCATTCAGGAAACGCTGAAACCTCTGACCACCCTGGAGTATCATGCAGAGCATGCCGCTGATTTCAATACTCTGGGCAATAAAAAATTCACCAAAGATTCCATTGTAGTCGTAAGCTCCTCCACCGGCGACACCAAAGAGGTTGTGGAAGCGGTTGACAAAGCGAAAGCGGTTGGCGCTCGCGTTGTTGGTTTTGTAGACACCCCCGGAACTCCTCTTGCTGAAAAAGCGGATTACTACATCCCCGGCGGCAGCTACTACCGTTACTACACCTTCTTCCTGCGTCTGGTACATAACAACGGTGAATATCCTGAATTCGACGAAATGTATGCAAACTTGGAGAAACTGCCTGAATTGATGCCTACCGTTGCAGAAGCGGCTGAGAAAGACGCTGAGGAATTTGCGAGAATCCATCGTGACGACGCGATTCAGTATCTGATCGGTTCCGGTAACATGTGGGGCCCGACCTACTCCTATGCAATGTGCATCATGGAAGAAATGCAGTGGATGCGGACCAAATCTATCACCGCAGGCGACTTCTTCCACGGCACCTTGGAAGTAATCGGCCGTGACGACAGCGTAATCCTGTTCTACGGCGAAGACGCTACCCGTCCTCAGATGGAGCGTGCTGAGAAATTCCTGCACACCATCTGCAAAAATGTAACCGTATTTGACACTGCAAAATACGAACTGCCCGGCATTGACAAAAAATTCCGCGGCCTGTTCTCTCCGATCGTTCTGGGCGGCATTACCGGCAGAATCGGCGTATATCTGGAAGAGTACGGCAAACATCCGATGCCCATCAGAAGATACTACAGAAAACTGGATTATTAATCTCTTTTTCTGCATCAGAACCATATCAAACGCAAAAGGTGCCGTGGATTTTTCGGCACCTTTTTCCAAAATGAAAAAGGAGGACTTTCCATGGCTACCCTGTTAAATTATGATCCTGAAAAATCCCTTGCTTGGAACAAAAAAGCGATGGAGAAAAAAGACGACATCATTGCTGTTGTCGACAAAATCTGTGCCGACGGTTTTTCCAACATCTTCTTTGTTGGCGTTGGCGGTACTTTGACTCAGGCCTGGAGCTATGAAGCAACTTTAAAACCGATTGCCTCCTTCCCCTTTTACGTAGAGCATGCGGCAGATTTTAATACCGAAGGCAATAAAAAATTCAGCAAAGATTCCGTTTTGATCGTTACCTCCGCTACCGGCAACACCAAAGAGGTTGTGGAGACGGTGGAAACTGCGAAAAAGATTGGCGCCCGCGTGATCTCGGTTGTTGGCGCGCCCAACACCCCTCTGGTCGAGCTGGCCGATTACTCTATTCAGGGTTATGGGGATCTGATTTTCTACATGATGCTGCTGCGCTTTGCTTACAATAAGGGCGATTATCCGGAATACGATGAGATGGTCAAGAACCTTTCCAACCTGGTAGATGTTCTGCCCTTTGCAGAAAAACAGGCAGATGAGTACTGCGAAGCCTATGCCAGAGCGCATCGCGATGACAAAATTCAGTACCTGATCGGCTCCGGCAACCTGTGGGGTCCGACCTACTCTTATGCAATGTGCATCATGGAAGAGATGCAGTGGATGCGGACCAAATCTGTCACCGCCGGCGACTTCTTCCACGGTACGCTGGAAGTCATTGAGCGGGATGACACTGTGCTGCTGTTCTTCGGCGAGGACGAAACCCGTCCGCAGATGGAGCGCGTAGAGAAATTCCTTAAAACCATCTGCAACAACATCTACAAATTCGACACCGCTTCTCTGCCGCTGCCGAACGTAGATCCCAAATTCCGCGGTCTGTTCTCTCCACTGGTCATGCACTGCTTTACCAGCCGGATCGAAGCGTATCAGGAAGACGCCGGCAAGCATCCGCTGGCCATCAGAAGATATTACCGTCAGCTTTCTTACTAAAATTTTGCGAAGGTCCCATCGAAAAGAAGGGGCCTTCTTTTCTTTGCTTTTCCCTGGCAATATTTTGCAGTTTCCAGCAAAAGCGTTGACGAGCCTGATGGATTATGATATTCTATATTAGAACGACATAGGACATCTCTGTTCTGCGTCATAGGCAATCGACCGATTATCGAAAGGATGAATGTGAATCATGGATTGGAAAAAATTGTGCGACGATGTGGCCCAATGGGCGGAAGCGCACCGCGACGAATTTGTAAAGGATATTTCAGACGTCTGCCGTATCCGCAGCACCAGCCACAACCAACTGGATTGTACCAATGCTCCTTTTGGTCAGGCCTGCCGCGATATGCTGGATAAAGCACTGGAAATGTCCTCCGCTTACGGCTTTGAGACCCGCAACTATGACAACTTCTGCGGCAGCGCCGTCTACGGGGATAATCCGGACAATGATTCTATCGGCATTGTAGCCCATATGGACATTGTACCGGAGAATATGTGCAATTTGGCAAACGACGCGGGCGGCTGGACTCACGATCCCTTTGATCCGATCCTCTCGGAAGACGGCAAATATCTGTTCGCCCGCGGCACCTGCGACAACAAGTCCTGCGGGATTATGGCGCTGTACGCCATGCGGTACTTAAAAGAACACAATATCAAACTCAAAAACAATGTGATGCTGGTTTATGGGCTTAACGAAGAAATCGGCATGAGAGATATGCCGGAATTCCTCAAACGGGAAAAGCAATCGAAAATCTACCTGGTTCCGGACTCCAAGTATCCGGTCTGCATCGCGGAATCCGGCAGCTCCCGCTACGGGCTGGAGTCCGCCAAACTGGAAGACAGCAACCTCAAGGATATTTGGTCCGGCGTGAGCAATGACGACTGGTGTGATGCCACTGTCAGCGTACCCTCCAAGGAGGCTTATGCGGTATTAAGCGGTGTAGATCCCATGGTTGCTCAGTGGGCCACCAAATTCTACGATCACACCAAGGTGGAAACACTGGAAAACGGCGATGTAAAGATCATTGTTGAAAAAGACGAGAAAATCACCGCCTCCGCCCGCCTGTGCCACGTACTGGCAAAATGCGGCCTCATCAAAGACCCCAAGACCATGGAAGTGTTGAATTGGCTGGATTGGTACACCTCCGACACGACCGGCGCCCATATGGGCATCGCCTGCGATGACGGGCCCAACGCTCCGCTGTCCATTCGTTTCAACTACATCCGCTTTGAAGATCAAAAAATCGTTCTTTATACCAACATCCGCTGGCCTTCTCTGGCGGACAAGGATAAACTCCATGCGAAAATCGAGGAAAACTGGGCCGCTTCTCCCATGGAAGTGCGCCAGCGCCGCCTGATGAACGGCTACTATATGGACCCCAAAGATCCGCGCATTGAAAAGCTGGCGCGGGTGGCCAAGGATGTGCTTGGCCGGGAAGATATCCCCTATTTAACCGATGGCGGCACCTATGCCGAGGTTCTGCCCAATGCCATTCCCTACGGCGCCACCGTGCCGGATCGGGTTCGCCTGTTTGGTATGGTCAAAGGCGGCGCCCATCAGGCGGACGAGTACTGTGATATTCCCAACCTGCTGATCAATATGCAGATTTACGTCCGCGCTCTGATTGAACTGGACGAAATGTATTCCAAATAATCAGAAAGGATGGTTTTTTTATGGATTGGAAAAAATTGTACGACGATGTGGATCAGTGGGCCGCCGCCCATCGCCAGGAGTTTATCGACGACATCTCCGAGGTGTGCCGCATCCGTAGCGTCAGCATTATGAACAAACAAGACCCGGAAAAGCCCTTTGGCGCAGCCTGCCGCCAAATGCTGGACAAAGCGCTGGAAATGTCCGGCCGGTATGGATTTGAAACCCGCAATTACGACAACTTCTGCGGCAGCGCCGTTTACGGCAGCAATCCGGACAATGATTCCATCGGTATCTTCTCCCACATGGACATCGTCCCCGAGGGCGAAGGCTGGACCCACGACCCCTTTGATCCGATTCTCTCCGAGGACGGCAAATACTTATTTGCCCGCGGTACTGCGGATAACAAATCCTGCGGCATTATGGCCATGTATGCCATGCGCTATTTGAAAGAGCACGACATTAAACTCAAAAACAATGTGATGCTTGTCTTTGGCATGAACGAAGAAATCGGCATGAACGATATTCCCGAATTTCTGGCCCGGGAAAAATGCCCGAAATTTTCCCTGGTTCCTGATGCGAAATATCCCATCACCTATGCAGAAAAAGGAATTACCAAATCGGTGCTAAAATCGCCGAAAATGACCGGCAATCTGAAAGACATGTGGTCCGGTCTGGCAGTCAACGCCGGTTCCCCCATCGCTTGGGCGGTGCTGGAGGGCGTTAGCCGGGAAGATGCCGAAAAAGCGCTGGAGAAATTTGAAAAGACCACGGTGGAGGCTGTTGACGGCGGCGTAAAAATCACTGTGGAAAAAGATGAAAACAAGGTTATTCGCGATCCCATCGGCACCTGGACCGCTACCGCCCGCCTTTGTAAAGTGCTGGCCGGCAGCGGCCTGCTCACCGGCAATGGACAGGAAGTTTTAAACTGGATGGCCGAAATTTCCGACGACTACCGGGGCGAAAAAATGGGCATCGCCTGCAACGATGAGCCCAACGGCCCGCTGCGCTGCTCATTTAACATGATCCGTATGGAAGAAGGCCGTATCTGCTTCTATCCCGACATCCGCTATCCTTCTCTGGCCGATCAGGATAAAGTACTTTCCGGTATCAAAGCGGCTTGGGCAGCTTCTCCCATGGAGTTGGAATCCTTCAGTAATCTGGATCCATTCTACATCTCCCTGGACAATCCTTTTGCCCAGAAACTGATCGAGGTGGCCCGCGACGCGCTGGAACAGCCGGACATCGAACCGCTGAAAGACGGCGGAACTTATGCCCGCCGCCTGCCCAACGCCATTCCTTACGGCGCTACCGTTCCCGGCCGTGTTCGTCTGTTTGGATTTGCGAAAGGCGGCGCCCATCAGGCCGACGAGTACTGCGACATCCCCAACCTGCTTTTGAACATGCGGGTCTATGTCCGCGCCCTGATCGAACTTGACCAAATGCTGTAATCTATGTTAAGATAGAAAAGACATCATCGAAAGGAGCATCTCCATGGGTTGGAAAATGCGAATGGTATATATTTCCAGCGGGAACCGTTTTCTGTTTCATGGGATTGGTGCGCCCATTTTTCGATGGTGACAGCATACTCTTGAGACGGTGATTGTAACCGAACCGAAAAGCGCATGGCTTGTGCCATGCGCTTTTTTTGTGCGCCGATCCCTTTCTTTTGATCAAAATACGAAAGGATTTGATTGGATTGCATTTGAAAAAACAAATTTTACGGCTCTATCTGTTGGAAATTTTCGGTTCCTTCTCGCTGACAGACGGCATCTGGATTATTTTTCTGATCCAACGAGGCTTTTCACTGGTCGAGGTGGGGCTGGCCGAAACCGTATTTCATATTGCCAGTTTTCTTTTTGAAATTCCTTCCGGGGCCATTGCCGACCTGTTCGGACGAAAAAAGGCCATGATCGCCAGTTATCTGTGCATGATCCTGTCCGCTGTGCTGACCGTTGCCGCCTGGAACCTGCCCTCTTTGTGCCTGGCCATGACTTTTACCGCTCTGAGCTATAACCTGAATTCCGGCACCCGCGATGCGCTGACCTATGACAGCCTCAAAGCCTGCGAAGAGGAAGATCGCTATCTTTCGGTAAACTCTAATCAGCGGTTCTTGTGCAGCGCCGCTGTTAGCCTGTCGAAACTGGCTACCGGGATTGCCGGCCGCATTGGCTATCTTTTGTCCTATGGATACAACATGGTCTTTTCCGGTATCAGCATTCTGCTGATCAGCGGCATGAAAGAGCCGCAGGTAACCGAAGCGCAGAAAAACCGCGCCAAATTCTCTTTTGCCACCATTGGACAAGAACTCTGGCGGCAGCTGACTGAGAGCCTGCGCTTTTTGCGGCGGCATACAGACATCGCTGTAAAAATGCTGCTGGATGCTCTCATCGGCTGCGGCGGCACTCTGACGATTTTCTTTTTACAGCAGCATTTTTCAGCTAACGGTATTTCTCTGGGGCGAATCGGGTTTTTTCTGCTGATTGCAGAGTTGGGAGGCATGGCGGGTACCAAATCTGCCGCGGCCCTGGCCGGAAAACTCCCTTTTGGCCGACTGGCAACGATATGCGCCCTGCTGTCGGCGGGAGCGACCATGCTCACCGGCTCTGCCGTTCCTGCGCTGTCTGTGGCCGGCGGGTTTGGTCTGCGGTTCTTTTCTCTTATTTTGGAGACAGCCACCAGCAATGAGATCAATCGGGAGCTTCCTTCTGACCAGCGGGCCACTTTGATTTCAGTAAGCTCTATTTTGTTCAGCATCGCCATGATTGCTGCCACTCCCGCTCTCAGCTTTCTGTGTGAAGCACTGGGAACATCCATAGCTTTTGCCATTTCGGGTGCGGTGCTGGGCGTTACTGCCGCCTGTCTGCTTTTTCTTGGGAAAAGCGCATTTTTCCTGTTTCCGGCAAAGCCGTGTCTTCTCACACAAAAAGGGAGCAGAAATAACATAAGGCCTTTTGTATTATCAATTTTTATTGAAACACGTTTTACAAATTGTATATTATCTAAAATTCATAACAATATATAGAAATTTTTTACCGCCCGGTCCCATTTTTTTCTGGCACTGTGCCGCTTTGTCCTTTATAATAGACTTTGGATTTTCCGAACCCTGATTGAATGTGCGAAAGGAGTATTTTCATGAAGAAGCGCCTGGCTGCCTTTTTTGCTGCTGTCTTTCTCTTGTTTTCTCTGTCTGAAACTGTGGAAGCTTCTGCTTCTACCTATCGAAACCAGCTCAGTCGCACCGAATGCGAACTCTATGACGCCATGGTCTCCTATCTGCCTCAGGGATACGACTCTTTCCGCTGTGAATTGTCCCAGCCGGCAATCTATGCTACCGTCGAAGAAGCCAATAGCAGCTTGCAGATGCAGGTATCCAGAGCTTATGAGGCTTTTTATCGGGATTATCCGGAAGTTTTCTGGTTGGACAAATCCGGGATTTCCTTTTCCGCTCAATATGATACCTCTTCGGGCAGCATCCGCATTTGGGGATTCTCTTTGCAGGTATCTTTCACTACATCGTCCTATCAGTCGCAAAAATCCGCCCTGGAACAGGCCGTCAGCGCTATTTTGCAGGGCGCTTCCGGCTCTGATTACGATAAGGTACGTTACTTTCACGATACGATTGTAAACCGGTGCAGTTATAACAGCGGCGCTGCTTCGGTTTATCAGCCCATGTCCTGCGAGGCATACGGCGCACTGGTAGAAGGCAGTGCCATCTGTGAAGGATATGCCAAGGCTTTCAAGCTTTTATGCAACCGGGCGGGGATTGCCTGCGAAATCATAGGAGGAACAGTAAACGGAGAAGCACACATGTGGAACTATGTCCAGATTGGCGGCTCCTATTACCTGGTAGACGCCACCTTTGACGACGTGCCGGGCGTTGGCCCCTATGATTACTTTCTAAAAGGCTCCTCTTCGGTATGGGATCATTTGGAGGACAGCAGCCTTCTGGAGGGCCTTTCCACTAGCTTCTCCTATCCCGCTCTCGCTTCGCCGGACTATTCCCCCGGTGGAGATGATGCAACCGCTGCTTTAACGGATGGCCAAAATACTGGATCAACCGGCCAAGAGAATGCTTTGCTATCCGGCGATTCGACAGCTGAACTGGAAAAAGGAGAAGGTCAAAGCGTTTCTTTCGAAAATCAGCGCCCTGCGGCCGTCATTCCGGTAGAGGAAGGATTTTGCCGCATCTCCTGCCTGTTTGCCAAAAATGGATGCTACTGGGTCAAGCCTGCCCATCCCTTCGGCTTCGCACAGGGGAAAGAGGTTTTCCCAGCAGGTACCAGCCTGCAAATTTTTGCTTTTCCCGATCCTGGTTACCGGATTGCGGAAATTGCCGTGATTTGTGGTGATACCGTGCATTCAGTGAAAAACCGTTCCTCCTTCTCCTTTTCACTGGAATCGGACAGCCAAATCCAGGTCATATTTGAAAAAGCGGCCTGAAGATTAAAAAGCCATTGCCTTTAAAAATGTGCTGAATATGGGATTACCACAGCGCAAGGCATATGCACGTACCAAGACAAATGGCCAATCTCAAAACTGTTTTTCCCATCCGGATACAAAATTCTGCGGTTTAGGGAGAGAAAAATGGAGAAAAGAACGATATGAGAGATCGAACAATTTACATTGTAGTAACCCGAACCAATACCATTCCATCCAGAGCCATTCGGATTTATACCGGCTGCCCCTACAATCATGTTTCCTTATCCATCGACAGCCGGCTGGAGGATATGGTCAGTTTCGGCCGGCTATACCCTTCTATGCCGATGCCTGGCGGATTTGTGCACGAAGGAAAAAACAAAGGATTTTTCCGGCGTTTCCGAGATACCCACTGCCGGGTTTACAGCAAAAAAATCGGCGAATGGGAGTACCAAAAATTTTTACATCTGTTGCATAAAATAGAAAACCGTAGCTGCAAATTTAACCATTTGGGGCTGCTCACATTGATTGCCGGAATCCCCTTGGAACGGAAAAACGCTTATTTTTGCTCCCAGTTCTGCGGAAAAATGCTGAACGAAAGCGGCATCCATCATTTTCATAAGCCATTCGGGCTGCTGCAGCCAGCCGACTTTTGTGATCTGAACGGTTTCACGCTGTTGTATGAAGGCCCACTTCACGCATTTGAAAATCAAAAGGCGGCTGTTCCTGCATAAGAAAGGGGAACGGATTTTTCTTATTGAGAGGAATTGCGCAGTCAGGATTTTTAGGGTATACTGTTTTATGGAATTTGGGATGAAAGGACGGACGTAAATGAAAATAGAAACCAAATGCCTGCACGAAGGATATACGCCCAAAAACGGCGAACCGCAGGCTATGCCGATTTATCAAAGCACAACTTACAACTACCAGTCAACCGAACATATCGGTCAGCTGTTTGACCTGGCGGTGGAAGGGCACATGTACTCCCGCATCTCCAACCCCACTGTTGAGATGGTGGAAAAGAAAATCGCCGCACTGGAAGGTGGTGTCGGCGCGCTGTGCACCACTTCTGGACAGGCTGCGTCACTGATCAGTATTTTAAACATCTGCAGCGCCGGCGACCATTTTCTGGCTGCTTCTACCATTTACGGCGGCACCATCAACCTGTTTGGCGTTACCTTAAAGCGTCTGGGCATTGAATGTACTTTTATCGATACCAATGCTTCTCCCGATGAAATCGCCGCGCAAATTCGCCCCAATACCCGGCTGATTTTCGGTGAAACGCTGGCCAATCCTGCTTTAACCGTTTTTGACATTGAAAAATTTGCCCAGGTTGCCCATTCTCATCAGATTCCTCTGATTGTAGACAACACTTTTGCCACTCCTATTCTCTGCCGTCCCATTGAGTTTGGCGCGGATATCGTCATCCATTCCACTACCAAATACCTAGATGGGCATGCTATCCAGGTAGGCGGCGTGATTGTAGACAGCGGGAACTTTCCTTGGGATAACGGTAAATTCCCTGAGCTGGTGGAACCGGATGAATCCTACCACGGCGTACGCTATACCCGCGATTTTGGCAAAGCCGCCTACATTACCAAGGCACGCGTACAGCTGATGCGGGACTTTGGTGCATATCCAGCTGCCATCAATGCATTTTTGCTCAACCTGGGATTGGAGACACTTCCGGTCCGAATGGAGCGGTATTGTAAAAATGCGCAGATCGTGGCAGAATTTCTGGCTGCGAACGAAAAAGTGGAATGGGTCAACTATCCAGGTCTTGCCGGCGACCCCTACCATGCACTGGCAGAAAAATATCTGCCTGACGGATGCAGCGGCGTAATGTCTTTCTCGCTCAAAGGCGACCGGGACACCGCGATTCGGTTTATGGACAGCCTGAAACTCGCCTCCAATGTGGTACATGTGGCGGATATCCGCACCTGCGTGCTGCATCCGGCCAGCGCTACCCACCGGCAGCTTTCCGACGAGCAGCTGGTAGCCGCGGGTATTACACCTGGTATGATCCGCTTGTCCGTGGGACTGGAGCATGTGGATGATATTTTGGATGATATCAAGCAGGCGCTGGAAAAAATCTGATGATTTCGGTGGCCTGATGGATTGGGCTGAAATGATATTTTGATCCCATCACAAAAACGGTATGCAGTCGTTTTCTGCATACCGTTTTTTCATAATCCAACTATTTTTACGCCCGGTAATCGCTGCGGATAAAGGGTTCCTCAATTCGCTCTTCCGTAAGAAGCCCGTATTTTTTCGGATGGCGGTAAGCATTGCCATGCACCTCGTTTTTCCGGTATTCCCGCATCCTGTCCAAATCGAATTCCGCCAGAAAGATCCCCTCTTCTCCGCTGGCCTGCAAAATGCAAATATCCCGCGAACCAGACATTTCCGGCAGATATACCACCCCGTCAAATGCAGAAGATCGTCCGTTACAGTCCGGTTGTCCGTCCGGGTAATTGCAGGTGGCGATCCCCACCATATTTTCGAACGACCTGCCCCGCAGCTGTGCAAGACGGTTGATTTCCATTGGACAGGCGTTGGGTACCAGAATGATTTCCGCGCCCTTCAACATCAGAATCCGTGCGCTTTCGGGAAATTCCCGGTCATAACAAATCATGGCGCCGACCTTCACTTGCCCCGCCGCAGTATCCAATTGTGCAACATAAAAATCCTCGCCAGGCGTCAAGTTCCGCTCCTCCTCAAAATCGCAGGTGTGAACCTTGGCGTAGGTGAACGCCTTTTTCCCATGCCGGTCAAATAAAACAACCGTATTTCTGGCAGACGGCTCATAGCGCTCCAGAAATGTGATGGCGATGGCCATATCCAACTGCGCCGCCAACCTGCCAAAGGTCCGAACAAACTCGCCGGCTGCCGGTATCGATTCTAGCCGTAGCCTATCCGGGTACTCCGGTACATGATAGCCGTTACTCCACATCTCAGGGAACAGCGCAATATCCGCGCCTGCCTTTTTGGCTTCTATACAGGCGCAAACCCCCTTTTGCCGGTTTTTCTCCAGGCTGCCCTGTGGCAAAATCTGCAATAGCGCAATCCGAAGCAGGTTCATTTTTTCCTCCTATCTTTCCCAACTGTTGCCGGATGTTGTCTTTTCCGCATGCAGGCCCGACCTGTCCGCCTCCGCCCACAAAATATGCTCTGCCCGTTTCAGTCCAACTTTCGCCGCTTCACCACCGCTTAGATCTTTTCGAATTGGTCAGCACCCTGTCCGCAGATGGGGCAGACAAAATCCGCCGGAAGCGGGTCACCGTCATAAATATATCCGCAGATTTTACAGCGCCATTGGGCTTTTTTCTCTGGCTTTTTCGCGAGGTTCCCTTTATAAGACGGTGCGGTGGGAGGTGTTCCGCCCTTGACCACCCGATGGTAATAATCATAGGTCATAACCGGCTCATCGCTTAAAATCTCCGTCTCTGTCACTTCACCGACGATCAGGATATGCGTGCCCAGATCCAGCGTATCGGTCACTTTACAGCTGTATCTGGCAGCGGTGTGTTCCACCAGATAAGGGATTTGATATTCATCCGACCGGGTGGAAAAAGAAGCGAATTTATCCACCGCCTCACTATTTTTAAAGCCGAAAGTACCAATTAACTGCAGATCCGCTGTTTCGGTCAGCACCGTTCCGCAAAAACGTCCGGAATCCAGAATTGCTTTTGCCGTCACACTGTTTTTGTTGACTGCCACCGAGAGCATCGGCGGCTCGGCAGTAACCTGCTGCAATGTATTGACAACACAGCCATAGTTTTTTTCGCCGGAGCGGGCGCTGATCACGTACAAACCATAGGACAACTTAAAAAAAGCCTGAAGATCCATATGAAATCCCCTTTCATTATTCGGAATGATTACGAATAAAAGTATAGTCTTTCTTCCAATCCCCGTCAACTGTCTGCCCGCCTTTTTCTAAAAAGAAAAAGGGGAATCCTAATCCATAGACTTCCCCTGAAAGGCATTTTTATCTGTCGGCTATAATCTGCGGCGGCGGCGAACATTTTGGTACCGGCGCCGGTTTCGGTTGCGCACCACCGTCAGCACCACATACACAAGAATAAGCAACGCCACAAAAATAACGGCAAACTTAAACCAGAACGACTCGCTGATTTGTTTCACATAGTCCAGACAAAACAGCCATTCATTCATATCCGCCGATTCGGCAGCCACCAGGTCGACGCGGCCCACCTCTTCCCCGGCCAGCACCAGTTTCAGATAACCGACCTTATCGCCTTTCTGCACCGGTGCCCGCACCGCCTCCTGATCAAAAACAGCTTCTGTCACCACGCTGGAAACCTGAATTTCCTCCGGCAAAAGCGCGGTAAAACGCCCGTTGGTCATCACCAGCAAATAATCCTTTCCCCAGGACAAGTCCAGATTCGTTTGCCCGACAATTTTCCCTTCCTCCACCAGCGTTTTCACCCGGAAGGTAGAAAAGGCCCAATCATAAAAATTTTCCGTATCCAGAAAAGCATAGTTGGTGGCCAGCTGTTTTTCCTCTTCATCATAGGCCGGGCATCCCAATACTACCAAAAGGTAGGTAAAACCGTTTCGGGTGGCTGTGGAAACAAAACAGCGGCCGGATTCGGGCAGGGTGCCGGTTTTGATTCCGGAAAGCCCTTCGTAATAATAATCACTGTTTTTCACCATCATTTTATTGGTGGTGTAAAAATTCAAAGGCTCGGTATGTTTGTCCGCGTACTGTGCGGTGTAAACCGTTGTGGAAACCAAATCTTGAAATCCGGGTACGCTCAGCGCATATTTTGCAATCAGGTAAATATCGTATGCTGTGGTATAATGGTCGGCTCCATACAGTCCGTGCGGGTTGGTAAAATGGGTATTGACCGCGCCGATTTCCTTCGCTTTTTGATTCATCAGCTCCACAAAGTCAGAAATACTGCCGTTTCCCAGATAATCCGCTACGATATTGGCCGCTTCGTTCGCTGACTGCAGCGCCATGCCATATAGCAAATCCTGCATGGTCAGCGTTTCGCCCCGCTGGATATCACAATGGGAAATGGAGATTCCCTCAAACTCGTTCCAGATATAAGACGGCGCCGTCACATAGGTATTGGCAGGATCCTCGCACATCTCCAGCGCCAGTGCCATTGTCATGATTTTGGTGATAGAAGCAGGAGAGCGGCGTTCATCGGCATTTTTTTCAAAGACCACCGTATCCGTATCCAAATTAACCATGTATACTGATTCAGCCGTCTCCTCAAAATCCAGATTGTACTGTGCCGCGTATGCAGGCCGAATGCCGGCAAAAAGCATGAAAACAAACAGGGCAGCCATAAAAATTGACAACTTTTTCATAGACATTCTCTCCAAATATGATATGATAGAAAAGGCCGATTTCCCGCCTTATTGAAAAACCTTTGATTGCTTTCTATTATAACAGACCTATGCCAAAAGGAAAAGGCGGGGTGCAAAAATTCACAATTTTCACATCCAAAAAAGGGGGACTGACCGCCATGATCTACGTTACCGCAGATCTGCATGGCGATGCCACACGCCTTCGCACCAAGGAAATCCGTCGGTTAAAAAAAGGAGACACGCTCATCGTTTTGGGCGATTTTGGGTTTCTTTGGCAGGGTACGCCAAAAGAAAAAAAACTTTTGAAAAAACTGGGCAAAAAGAAATATCAAATCCTTTTTCTCGACGGCGCCCATGAGAATTTTGACCTGCTGGAACAATATCCGGTAGAAGAATGGGGCGGCGGACAGGTTCGCCGGATTGACGGCAACCTGCGATACCTGATGCGGGGACAGGTATATGTGATAGAAGGCAAGCGAATTTTTACCATGGGCGGTGGGGAGAGCGATGAAAAAGAAATGCGCGCCCAGCAGCAGAAGTGGTTTTCCCAAGAGCTGCCCAGTCCGCAGGAGATGCAGGACGCACGGGAAAACTTGGAACGGTTTCGCTGGTCGGTGGATTATGTGCTGACTCATGATTGTTCGGAAAAAATGAAGATCTTTTTGTCCATGGGGCAGCAAAGCAATAGCCTGAACCAATTTTTGACCGAAATAGAAAGAAAATTGCAGTTTCATAAATGGTTTTTCGGATTTTACCATCTGGACAAGCAAATTCCGCCCCGGCACTGTGCCGTATACCAGTCTGTGCGGCCGCTGGATTAGGGATCGGGCAATTTTTTTACTTTTTGCACAAATAAAGCTTAAAAAGCGCAGGAAAAAATAGAATTTTTCCCTGCGCTTTTTTGGATGCATCTTCTCTTTTTTCAAAAACCCGCTATTTTATCTAATAAAAAAACATTTTTATATTTTATATTGTGCTTTTTTTACAAACAAATTCCTTTTTCTGTCCTTCTTTCCCTGTTTTGTCTTTTCCTCTTTTGCAGGATATACTGAAAGCAGTAAAAGTGTTTGGGGAGGTTTTCAGATGAGTGTTACTTTAAAAAAAATCACAGTTCGCCAAATCGTTATCATTGGATTGATGGCTGCTTTATGCCTGGTGAGCAACTACTTTTCATTTCCAATTCCCATTGGAATTGACAAAAGCCGTATCCATTTGGGAAATGTTTTCTGCATCCTTTCGGCCTTTATGCTGGGGCCGGTCGGCGGCGGCCTTGCTGCGGGAATCGGCGCGTTTTTCTATGATATTTTTACCGGGTACGGCGCAGAATGCATTATCACCTTTATCAACAAGTTTTTGATGGCCTTTGTGTGCGGCTGGCTTTTGAACCTGATGACCCGCGCCAAAGAACTGCCTCAGCTGCAACTGATCCTGCGGCGGGTGGTGGCGTCGGTAGCCGGATGCCTGACCTACGTGATATTATATATGACCAAATCCTACATTACTCTGTATCTGGAATCCAATATCGGTGAAGCGGTGGACCGCAGTGCAACGATCTGGGCGACAGTGGTTGGCAAAGGTTATATCTCATTGGTCAACGGTCTGATTGCTGTCGTCGTGGCAAATCTGATTTATTCCTCCATCGCCGCCGCGCTAAAAAAGCAGCATTTGTCTATTTAACAAAGATATCCCGTTTTTTTTGGAAACATCCCCCGGCCATCATTTCCCGGGGGATGTTTTATGTTTGTTTTCGCAAATATGATTGTCACTTTTGCCTTCTGGTGATACAATAAAAAAAAGCGGTTGCCCATCGGGCTGCCGTGAAGAAGGTGACGATATGAAAGCTGCTGGCATTCCTATCAATCGCGGTATGGCATTGGCTCCTGCCCGTGTTGTTCCGCCGTGGCCGGTTTTTTCCGATGAAAAGAGGGAATTTCATACCCCAAAGGAAAGGCAGATCGCTTCGGTACAAAACGCAGTGTCCTGCCTGAGCGCTTTTTACACGGAATCGGCCAACAATTTTTATGCCATCGGGGACAATACCCGCGGCGATATTATGGTCGTGCACAACGCAATTCTGCACGACCATTCGCTGCAGGAGGAAATTATCCGGCAAATCCGCGAAGATTATGCTTTGGAATCAGCGGTTTTACGCGCTTTTCGAACCTATTCCGCCACTCTTTCCCAAATTGATAACGAGTATTTCAGCCAAAGGGCTGCCGATCTGGACGATGTGGCGGTACGGCTGATCTGTACCATCCTCGGCCGGCCTTTTCCGGAGATCCATTTGGAGGGGCAGCCGGTTATCCTGATTGCAGCAGATATTCCACCGTCGGTGACGGCAGGGCTTCACTCCGGCCAGGTAGCTGGCGTTGTGCTCACTGCCAGCGGCAAAACCTCTCACAGCGCAATCATTGCGGCCGGGCTTGGCATCCCGGTGGTGGTGGGATGCCAAGAAGCGCAGCTTCAGGTGCAGGACGGGGAGCCGGTTTTTCTGGACGGTCATTCTGGCCAACTGCATTGGGGGCTGCTTCCGCAGGAGGTGGATGCCTTTGCCTTGATGGCACAACGCAACGACCGGCATATGGAACAGCTTTCTCTGCTGGCCGGGCACCCCACCCGCACGGCTGACGGTACACCGGTTAAACTGTTTGCCAACGGGCAGGACGCTCTTTCCTGCAAAGAAATCAACCGTTTCGGATGCGATGGGATTGGCTTGTTTCGGACAGAATTTCTTTTCCTGGAGCGCCGAGTTCCTCCATCGGAAGAAGAGCAGTTTTTTTTGTATAAATCCGTAGTCGAGGCAATGGATGGCAAACCGGTTATTTTCCGGACACTGGATATGGGCGGTGACAAAATTATCCCCTGCTTTCCCACGCAGGAGGAAACCCACCCCTTTATGGGATACCGCGCCATTCGCATGTACTTGGACCGGGAAGATGTTTTTACCCCGCAGATCCGCGCCATTCTGCGGGCCTCCGCTTTCGGAAAAGTCCGGATCATGTTTCCCATGATTTCCAACCTGGAGGAATTTCTCAGCGCCAGGGGGCATGTTCTGGCCATTCAAAAAGAGTTGTCCTCTCAGGCAATCCGGTATGATCCGCAGATTCTCATTGGAACGATGATAGAAGTGCCTTCCGCAGCGATTAACGCCGATATTTTAACCTCTCATGCGGATTTTGTCAGTATCGGCACCAATGATCTGACACAGTATACGCTGGCGGTGGACCGTTTAAACGTAGCGGTTTCTTATCTGTATAACCATTTCGACCCGGCTGTTATCCGATTGGTGAAGCACACCCTTCAGGCGGCCAGGCAAAATCAAACGGCTTGCAGCATCTGTGGAGAAATGGCAGCCGACCCCTTAGCGATTCCGCTACTGCTGGGGTTAGGGCTGCGGCATTTCAGCGTGGGCCCCAGCGCACTTTTAAGAACCCGCAAACTGATTTCTCTATGCCGGATTGATGCCTGCCAAAAGCTGACGGCGGATATTCTCCGGGCTACCAGCGCCAAAGAAGTCGTTGCACTGATCCACCGCTGGATTCCGGAAAACTATGCGGAATGGGTCGTGTAACATTTCATATCTGCCCAGCAATTCCGGCGCTGAAAACAGAAAGGAGTATCTTTGTGCC
Source organism: uncultured bacterium (assembly GCA_934875375.1). Lineage (GTDB taxonomy): Bacteria > Bacillota > Clostridia > Oscillospirales > Ruminococcaceae > UBA3818. Next base: position 8,045 of record CAKXHL010000007.1, on the reverse strand, counting down.
TTCCATCCCCCTTTTGCTACAAAACGATCAAATTTTATATGATGCCTTACTGCAGGCAGGCGCGCTGTCTGGCGGGGATTTTCCCCCCAGAGAATTCCTTCTTTGGCAAACTAGCCTTTCGGAAGAGGAGCTTCAGCTGGCTCTGGAACGCTTTTGTCAGCAAAAAATTCTGCAGCCGGCTGCCGGGGGATCCTATACGGCTTTTGCCAAGCCGGTTTTCCTGCATTATCATAATTTTCGCAGTTTTGGCCAAATGCTGGAATATCCCAACGGCACCATTACAGTAGATCTGCTTTCCGCCGGTCCGATGGAAACCGATTCTTATACCGCCGAGATTCTGCGGATTCCGCCTAAGGAAACCATTATCAGCATTATTCGCCTGTATTCCAGAGACGGAGTCCCCTTTGCCTATGAGAAGTACCATGTACGATATTCCCTGTTAAAAAACACATCCAAAGCCGAATTTCAAAAATCTCCCGTTTTGCACATCGTGCAAAACAACCTCTCTCCGGCGCCGTCGGCAGCTTGTCCTCTGGTACAAAGTCAGTATTTCTCCATGATGCCCAGCCACGGAGAAGACCAAAAATACCTGCATTTGCCGCCGGGAGGGAACATTCTGCGCATTGTAGGCCGCGTTTATCACCAGGAACTGCCAATCTGTTCTTTTATCGTCCGGGCCGACGCAGATCAGTGCTTTCTAAAAAATCAATCCTCTTTCCATTTAGATAAAAAAAAAGCCGGATGCTAAAAAAGAGCCTTTTCTTTTAGAAAAGGCTCTTTTTTCTTCTGTTTTGAAACGGCAAGCCGTTTCAATCGTGCTTTGTTCCTAGTTTTTATAAAACCGGATTTTTCTTTGTCCGGCTGCTTTTATTTGGAAATAGGATCTTTCAGATAATGTGTAACCTTTCTGGCTTGCGCCAGAATTTTAGAATAACGCAGGACACGGTGATTTTCCGCCAACAACTGTTGATTGGCCAGAAAAGCCCCGCTTCCTTCCTGAATTTGCAGCAGCAGTGCTTCCTGACCGTAAACACAAATTCCCTGCACAGTCTGTTCCACACGGCTTGGAGGCATTTGACGCTGTGCAAACAGGCGTTCCCAAGGTATCTTGCAAAGTTCCTGCGAAAAATCCGGAATCCATTCCGCCGGAAAATAGCTGTATTCCAATGCAACTGCCATATTTTCTGCCATCCAACGGCGGCCCAACAGCCACAGGAGGGAATCACTTTTTACCCGAAATAGTTCTGACATCGCTTTCCTAGCCGGTATTTTCTGCAAAAACAGCAGCTCCTGCCGCAAACGAGGGTCCTGGAAAAAAGTTCCGTCAAACAACAAACCTTCTGGTGAAATGCGCGCCTGATAAAACGTATCAATGACAAAGACGCCCTTGCCCTGCACGCTCTTTAAAATTCCCTGCTCCGCCAATAAAGCAATCGCCCGGCGAACCGTCATCCGGTTGACACCGTAATGGGCCACCAATTCCTTTTCTGACGGAATTTTATCTCCATATTTATAAACACCTTGCTGGATTTTTCGAAAAATCCGCTGTGACACCTGCAGGTATAGCGGCACAAAATTTCCCACAGAAATCCCCCCCTTCCTCGAAAATATTTTCCTGACTTTCGTCAGTACCGTTTTCGGCTGCGTGACAGGACAAAAAAGCCCGCCTTTTAGAAAAAGGCAGGCCAAAATGCTATTTTTTCGGAATCACATACTTAAACCGATCCCCAAGCAAATACTGCTTGGTTCGATGAAGCGGTTCATCCGTGTTGCTGTATACGATCTCCCGAATCATCATCATTGGGGTGGAAAGAGGAATACCCAAAAGCTCTGCCTCCACCTCCGTCGGTTCCGCAATCTGAATCGACTTTGATGCCCCGCCAAAATGAACACCGTATTGATCCCGCAAAAAAGCGTACAAAGAAGTATCCGCCAGATCTGTTTCCAATAATTTGGAAAACCGTTCCGGGAAAAAGTTATGCTCCACCATCACCGGCTCTCCGTCCGCAAAAAGCAGGCGCAGCAAGTAGATGACCTCTTCATCCGGCACGAGGTTCAATTCCCGAATATCCCGTTCTGAAGCCGGCTGTTTGACAATTTTAATAATCTTGCTGCTGGGTACTTTATGATTGGTAACGCACATCATCGTAAAATTAGGGCTGCGCACATCAATTTTGGGCGTGCAGACAAAGGTTCCTTTTCCCTGTTTTTTCTCCAAGAGCTCCTCATCCACCAGCTCGGAGATTGCATTGCGCACAGTAATCCGGCTGATCTGATAGGTCTGGCTCAACTCCAACTCGGAAGGAATCTTTTGATTGGGTTTTAAGGAGCCATCTAAAATCGCATCCTTGATTTTATCTTTCAGTTGTTTATACAGCGGTACAATACTGGTTTGGTCCAACTCAAACATCCAACCGCCTCCAATGGGACCTGTATTAAGATATCTTATTTCATAATAATTATGGCACACTTTTCCCCTTATTGCAAGTCTTGGAGAAATTTTGTAAGAATACGCAATCTTTTCTGTTTTATTTTTGCAGAATCCAGCAAAACAGAGAAAATCTAAGCAAGCATATTCACAATCATGCTGAACAACACATACAGATAATGTGCTGCTACGCCGGCGCACAGACCGCCTATGGTATGGGAAAAGATTGCCGCCTTGATAAAGACGCGTTTATCCAAAGCGTCCATCATGGAAACATGTGTACTCAAATATCCACTCCAGCACATACCGATGGCAGTAAACACCGCCACCTCGTTAAATCCTGCCGCACCGCTTTTCAGCATCGGCGGCACCAGAGCCATTGCCGCACCGGTGGCACCCATGGAAGTAATCGGGAATGCGATATTCGTCGGGTCCTGAAAGCCGAACAGAATCCTAGTGATAGGAGAAAGCAGCTGGCCTAGCTTTGGCAGCAGCGCCACACCTTCATAAGCAGCACCGGTATAAACAGCAGCTCCCGTGGCATCGGTCCCTGGGCCAAAGGTCAAAAGCATTACCAACGTGCAGATTACCAGCACACCGGGAATAATGTCCAGCCCCATGCTTACGCCGGACTTCCCCCCTTCGAGCAAAGCGTTAAAAATGCGCTCTACGCCCTTTCCATAAACCTGACGGGGTTCGTCATGCGTTTTTCCCTTTACCGACCGGTCTTTTTTCAGTTCTTCCCGGTCCACATGATAATATCGGCTGGTTTGATGCAGCATCAGCCGCACACTGATGATACTGCCGAATACCGCTCCAAAAAAGCCGCAGACAGTGGCAGAAACGATCCCTTTCCCACCCTGCCCGATCATGAAGGTTATTAAGATCAGTCCCATACCGAAAGCCGTACCCAGATTACATAGTGCCGGAACCTGATACTCCTTAAAGTAGTCCATAAACTTTTTGTTTTTGGTCAGGGTCAAGATGGCAGGATTATCCGATACAAAGGTCGTGAGAATCCCCAAAGAAGCGGCACCCGGCAGCCCATACATCCAGCGCATCAGCGGCGAAATCAGTTTGTTCAGCAAAGCAATTACACCGAATTCCGCCAGCAGGGAGGAAAAAGCACCGGTGATGACCGAAACAGCCATGATAAAAAACACCGTATCCAGCAGCAAACCATGCGCCGTATTCATAATCGTATCAAACATCTGGCTGACGCCCATCACCGAGCCAATATACGTAAACAATAATATAATCGCACCAATGCAAATAAATGTTTCAGCCGAAACAGCCTTTTTCTCCCTCATAACCATCCACCCTTATTCGTATTAGGACATCCTAGAATAAAATAGCACAAGCGATGACATTTTTCAACATAAATTTACATCTTTTTCCGAATTCAGCAATTCCGCAAAGGAATCAGCAAAAACACGACAGCATCGGTGCAGCTGCGCTTTTTGTTTCTCGCCGCCGGGGGCATGTACGCCAACCACCAAAAACCCCGCATCAGCTGCTGTTTGAGCTGCATGCGGTGCGTCTTCAAACACCCAAGTCTCTGACGGGATGCTTCCCAAACGACTGGCACAGGCCAGAAAAATCGCTGGATCCGTTTTTGCCGCACCCGCCTCGTCTGCATCCATTACAAACTGGAAATAATGCAGCAGCCCCAACCGGTGTAGCGCTTTTTGAATTTGCGCTTTTTTCGAAGCAGTGGCCACGCACATCCGATATTCCTGGCGGCGTGCCGCCTCTAAAAAGTCTGAAACAAAAGGCATCGCCTGAATCTGGGTTTCATAGGCTCCCGCGCACAGTGCATCCAATTCCTGTGTGATCTGCCGGACGCTGATGGCTTCACGGTCTGCCAGCAGCTGTTGAAAATAAACAGCCGACTGCTGCAGGCTCATCGTCTCCACCTGCTCGCTGATCTCGGTGGAATAAGGATAATGGTGCGCTTCTAAAAATTCCCGGTCAATGCGCCGCCATAACCCCATGGAGTCCAGCAAGGTACCGTCTGCGTCAAAAATCATCGCCTTCATTTGCATCACTCCCAGTCAAATCCCTTTTCAATGGCTGTCCAAGGGTTGATGAACACCCGATTTACCGACATGGCAAAATGCAGGTGCGGTCCAGTGGAAAATCCAGTGGAACCCACCTTTCCAATGATTTGCCCCTGCTCTACCATTTGCCCAGTCGAAACGTCCAGCGAGTCCATATGGTAGTACCAGCTCTTTAAGCCATAGCCATGTTCAATCAACACGGTGTTGCCTGTCAGCTGCAGATAGCCGGCAAACAGCACCCGTCCACTTCCCGACGCTTGTATCGGTGTACCTGTATCGGCGGCCAAATCTACTCCGCTGTGCCGGACCGAAGTGGGATTTCCATTCACATAGCGGATCATACCATATTGCGTGGTGATTTTTCCATCTACCGGTTGTATAAAATTGCCCTCCCAGTACTGTTGGGAATCTGAAATTTCTTTTAACGGTTCGATCACCTGATTCCACTCCGCATTGGCTTCATCATTTTCCACTGTTTGAGACGTTGTCGTCCCATCCACTGTTAAATTCTGAATTTCAAAACTTCTGTCCGTCACCGTAAGCATCAGTTCAAACACTGATGTTCCCGCATAAATGGTCAAAAGGTACCTGCCCGGTGCTGTATTCCAATGAATGGGTAGCAAAGCCACCCAGCCGGCATCGGACTGGTAAAAAACCGGCTGAAAAGAAAGAGAGGTCTCAGCAGCCACTGTTTGCGCATCGGTATACCGCACTGTCAAGGGTAACACCTCCCCCAGCAGAACATCGCTTTCCTGCCAAAAAATTTGAGGTGCAAAGGCGATTTCCGCGATCAGGGTATAAGAATCCCCATCAGAAAAAGAATAGCGGTACTGGCCGTTTTGATGCGGTACAAAGCTTTCCAGCTGCGCGGCAGTACCGGAAAACACTGTTTTTTCATCCAAAGTCACTTGCACAGAAAGAGATGACCTATCGATGCGGGGCAAAGCCTCCGGCAGTGTTACCGTACAAAAGCTTTCCTGTCCCGGCAGGAGGGAAAACGTCTCGCCTGCGGCGACGACATCCAAAGAAGCCTGCATCGGCTTTGAAACACGGATGCTTTTTTCTGTTTTTTCCGAAATATCAGCTTCCCACTGCTCCATCCGGCACCCTGTCAAAAGGGATACGGCAGAAAAGATGATTCCCACCGCACACAGAATCCTCCAGCCGAAATTCTTTTTCAAACGAACGTATTTTTTTCTCTTTTCCTTTTGCAGGTTGCTTTTCATCGAATCCCTCCCAGCCATGATTATGTTGCAAAGTCCCTTTCCAAGAACCTTTTCAGGGCACCGGGTCGGTTCTTTTCCTGCAAAAGCAACAGTCGCTTTTCATATGGTTTCCGCCATAAACTGGTTCCGAATGTTTTTGCCACCATAAGGCCTATTTCACGCTGAACCATTCTCCGCTTTCGATGTCTTTCTTCAGTGCCAACGAATACCCACTATCTCCGTGATAGACATATATTTCGGTATCATTGGGGTCTAGTTTTAAAACATATTCAGACTTTGCCCCGATCGAGCTGTTAAGTCCACCCCATGCGGAATAAAACTTCAAATAGTGCGGTTTCACGCCGCCGCCTTCATCTTTGAAGCCCCTTACATATCCCATCGGAGACCCCACCGCTATTGTAAATTTAAGTTCTTTGCCATCTTCTGACACAACAAATTGATCTGTAATATACGCGCTGGTCTGATAAGAATAGCCTGAAATAATCATCCATGCAAAAATCAGTCCTAGCATGCTGAGCATAAACTAAGCATATTTTCTTTCTCATACAAACCCCTCTCAATCTGGAGCTTTATCACACTTGTCCTATTTTTATTATATTTTCCTTGCCGCTAAATTGCAATAAAGTAACAAAAAAACAGGACACTAATCAAGATACGTATCGTATCAAAATCAGTGCCTTGTTTTGGCAGGGGCAGAAGGACTTGAACCCTCGGCACGCGGTTTTGGAGACCGCTGCTCTACCAGCTGAGCTATACCCCTATATAATAGTAATAAAATGGTGGGCCATCAGGGACTCGAACCCGGGACCGACCGGTTATGAGCCGGTTGCTCTAACCAACTGAGCTAATGGCCCATAATTTACACTCATTTGTCTTTTAGCAACATTGATTATTTTACCAGAAAAAAGCATTGTTGTCAACCTTTCCGGACAAGAAATCTTTCCTTTTCCCATCTGATTCCATCTTTTCTGCCAATTTTATAAACATAATCCTATTCTTAAATCTTTTCTTGTCCATGAGATTCTCCATTCCATCCACTATACTCTAAAAGTAAAGACGGCCTCTGTTCCACAGCCGTCTTTGCCCAAAAATCCAAACTCAAACATAATATGGATTGGGTTTCAAAAGGATGGTAATAAAATCAACAATAACCCAATAACAAATAAACCGAAGGTAAAAATATAAAGGATTCCCATGCCGGCTTTCCCTTCGTAAAATTTATGACCGACAAAATAACCCAATAATATACACAAAATAAGAACGACCCATTTGTTCCTCATCTTACTTGCCGGGCTCAATCATAACCACTTGTATTCACGTTGCTGTATATATTGGCGTTGTTAATCACAATATTCGGCATTGCAGCAGATTGCTGTATCGTGCCATTAAACGCCTCCACCTGTCTGCCACAGGACGCACAGATCACAGCATCACTAGGAATTTTGGCACCACAAAATTTTGTATTCTCTATCGTCATGGTATTTTTATCTATAATGGCATTGCTATTTTCCATTCTTTACGCCTCTCATTGATTTCCCTCGGTAATTTGATTCATTTTCCATAATTGTACTCAATTTTTGAGTTTTCATCAATTCTCAAAGATTGAGTGACATAAGACAGATCATATGAGGTGGATCTTATGGATTATCGAACACGCATAAAGGAAGTTCGCGAAGATCGCGACTTAACGCAAAAACAAATCGGACAAATCATAAATAAATCTCAACAGGGGTACAATCATATTGAAGCCGGCCGAGCAGAACTAAAAATAAACGATTTAATCGCACTTTGTAAATATTATCATTTATCGGCTGACTATCTGATTGGATTATCCAATACCGCCAAATCATATAAAGAATAGGTTTAAATCTGTCCACGTGTATTCCTCGAAATAATAAAAACCATTGAATGAAAGAATCAACGGTTTTTTAAGTACATAGACTTGCCCCCAACTAGTTCACGAAATCAGAAATTCATTTCCTTTTCGCCGCACAGAGGAACTAAGGAGAAACGCAAGCAAAGTGCTGCCAGAGCAAAAAATACTGAAAATACTGAAAATATATTCTCATCCAGTAAAATCCAGTAAAATGATATCGAAACAAAAGAAGAGGGAGTATCATTTGATACTCCCTCTTCTTTTGTGGCTCCCCAAGTAGGGCTCGAACCTACGACCCTGCGGTTAACAGCCGCATGCTCTGCCAGCTGAGCTATTGAGGAATAGATATATGGATGACCCCAAAGAGAATCATCCATATTTCATACCGGCACCGACCTATTTTCCCAGGCAGTCACCCGCCAAGTATCTTCAGCACGAATGAGCTTAACTACTGT